>CAVSQK010000015.1:0-6245 GCA_963729885.1 uncultured Actinomycetes bacterium | reverse complement strand
CATGGATCGCCGTGGTCGGCCACCGCCCGCATCCGAGGCTCAGGACGGGAACAGGCAGTGCCGGGAGACGCGCAGCTCGTCGAGCACCTCGGGGATCGGCTCCACGCCGAGGCCAGGCCCGGTCGGCACCGTCATCATCCCGTCGTGCATCGTGAACGGCTCCGTGAGGTCCTGGGCGTAGAAGCGGTTCGAGGCGCTGGTGTCACCGGGCAGGGTGAAGCCGGGCATCGAGGCGAGTGCGACGTTCGCCGCACGGCCCAGGCCGGTCTCGACCATCCCACCGCACCACACGGGGACCCCTCGACGCAGCGCCATGTCGTGGATGGCGATGGCGCTGAGGTAGCCCCCGACCCGCCCGGCCTTGATGTTGACGATCTCGCAGGCGCCGTAGTCGATGAGGCTCTCGGCGTTGTCGACCGAGAGCACCGACTCGTCCAGGCACACCGGGGTCGTCATCCGCTCGGCGAGCAACTTGTGCCCGAGGTGGTCGTCCTCGTGGATCGGCTGCTCGACCAGCAGCAGGCCGAACTCGTCCAGCCCGCACAGGTGGTCGATGTCGTCGCGGGAGTAGGCCTGGTTGGCGTCCACCTGCAGGGGGACGTCGGGCCAGGTCCGCCGGACGAGCCGGGTCGGCTCGAGGTCCCAGCCGGGCTGGATCTTGAGCTTCACGCGCTTGTAGCCCGCCGTCGACGTAGCCGGCCACCTCGGCCAGGAGCGTGTCGAGCGAGTCGTCGTCCGGGATGCCGACGGAGACCCCGCACGGGATCTCGGCGCGCGACGACCCGAAGTACCCGGCCAGCGACCGACCAGCCGGCACGCAGGTGCGCGTCGAGGATCGCCATCTCCAGCGCGCCGCGGGCCATGGGGTGCCCCCGCACGGGGGCCAGCAGCGCCGGGACCTCCTCGGCGGCGAGGTCCCGGCCGAGGACGCGCGGCACGAGGAAGTGCTGCCACACCAGCAGCGCAGCATCGTTGAACTCGTGGCTGTACAGCGGGTCGCGCGCAGCCACGCACTCGCCCCATCCGACTGTGCCGTCCTGCATGGTGACCTCGAGGATGATCACGTCCCTCGTGCGCTCCGTGCCGAACGACGTGCGGAACGGGCGCACCAGCGGCAGCGCGCACCGGTGCGCCTCGACGGCTGAGATCCTCACGAGCGCACCTCCACGACGTAGCTGCCGTCGGTCGTCAGGGCGCTGACCCGGCCCCCGGCGCGCAGCAGCGGCTCAAGGGCCGCCCGCACCTGCAGGCGCCACTGGGCCGCGAGCCCCGGATCCGCACGCCGGATGCCGACGATGTCCTCCGGGACGGCCACCAGCACCAGGTCAGAGCCGATCGGCCGCATCCGGGGTCCGGCGTCAGTCGCCACCAGCAGCTCGGTGGCTCCCTGGGCCCGCCACTGCTCAGCGGACTGGTCGCCGGCGTGCCCGCCCAGCGCATCCGCCACGCGCGCGGACGCGATGTCCCACTGCAGCAGGAGACGATCGCTGGGATCGCCGACGTTGAGGGCATCACTCATCGCGCCGTAGAAGTCCACGAGGTACTCCACCCCGACACCACCGAGCTTCATCAGGTTGAGGCGGGCGTTGCGGCGCACGAGCGGGTCGAACGTCCACGCGATCCGGTCGATGCCCTGGTCCAGCGCCCAAGCGCGCTGGTGCAGCTTCAGCGCAGTGCCGGTGCCGCGATCGGCGAACCCGGGCAGCGCGGCCAGCAGGTGCGATCGCAGGTACGTGTGCCAACCACCGTCCCCCCTCGAGCGCCCGACGATCGCCAGGCACGCCCCGACCATGCGTGGGCCGTCGAAGGCGCCGGCGACGTACCCGCCGGCATGCAGGATCGCGCGCACGAAGTTCTGGGTCACCTCGGTCGCACCGGGCACCGTGGGCCACACCGCATCCCAGATCGCACGCGCCTCGCCGAACTCGTCGGCGGTGCTGAGCGTGCGCACGGTCAGCCCCGCGCGCACGGCGGCACCCACCGCATCGTCGGTCGCGCGCGCCAACGAGTCCGGATCCATGTCGCGCACCCTATTCGCGCCGTTGCCACGGCGCCTGCCACGCTCCCCTCGATCGGTGGAGCGATCGAAGACGAGCCTGGCGTGGCTGCTCACACGGCTGCCCGGGGTCCGCCGCATCGTGAAGGGCTCCGGCTGTGCCGAGCCCGTTTCGACTCGCCGTCGCGTGTGGGTGCGGCATCGGCGCGTAGCGTTGACCGTATGGACGGCCGTCCGGGGACACGAGTGCCGGCTGCAGTGCGCGCCGGCGTTGGGGCGACGCTGGTGATGGATGCGTCGATGGTTGTCGCCAGCCGCCTCGTCCCGCAGGTGTTCGCCACCGAGAAGCTCGACGTGAACCTGATCGGCCGGTGGGTCGGGCGGCGCGGGACCCACCCCCCGCGCGGCGAGGACATCACGGGGCTCCCGGCTGTCCGCGGGGAGGTCGCCCTGGGCCTGGCCACGCACTACGTGACGGGCATCGCCCTGACCCAGGTGTACCTGGCTGCCGTGCATCGAGCCGGCGTCAGACCCGATCCGGTCAAGGCCACGGCATTCGGAGTGGCGACCGCCGTGCTGCCGTTGTTCGTCATGTTCCCCTCGATGGGCTATGGCGTCGGGGGTCGGCACAGCGGCGACGCCCGTCGCATGAGTGCGGTGATGCTGCTCGGGCACACAGCGTTCGGTGCGGGGATCGGGCTGTTCACGCGATCTACCAGACCCAGGGGATGAACTGCCGGGGAACCGCCAACCGGTAGTCCGAGTACTCGGGGTTCTCCTCGACGAGCCACGCCTCCTCGCGACGACGCTTGGCATCGAGGAACGCGGCGGCCAGCCCCAGCGGGAGCAGGACCACGGGGGACGAGAGCAGCGCCCAGCCGAGGACGATCAGCAGCGCCCCGCCGTACATCGGGTGGCGTACCAACCCGTACGCCCCGTCCCGGCGCAGCTCGGCGTCCGCGACCGGCCGGGGGAAGGGGGTGAGCTGCCGGCCGAGGCCGGTGATGCCCGAGAGGAGCAGGACGGTCCCGGCCAGGGCGATCGCGGCCCCCGCCACGTCCAGCCACGGGTCCCCCGCCACGGGCCAGTCGGGCCCGAGAACGCCCGCGGCGAGGGCGACAGCGATCAACACCCCCTGCAGCCCGACCCACCCCCCACCCCGTCGACCCAAGTCAGGCAGGCCGGTTGCACCTGGAACCGACCGATGGCTGGCGGAGGTGTCGCCTGCGCCTTGATCGCTCCGCCCTGCCGGCAGCTTCTCGGCCATGACGCACCTCCTCACGCTGATGCCACGGCCACGCGGTCGACACCAGCGTCCCACCGGCCCGATCGGCGGGCCAGAGCCGAACGTCACCCGCACGCACGGTTGGGACACCGGGAGGCCAGAAGGCCGGCACCGGTGGGCCGCCCTGGGCACGCCGCCGCGATGCTCGTGCCGTGCTGGCGCCTCTCGCCAAGATGTCCGCGATGGTGGGGGATCCCGGCGAGAACCTGGTCCGGGGCTCGGGGAGAACGGATGCGAACGGCGGCTCAGCAGGTGACGTGCAGGACGGCTCGCACCAGGGTGAGGTCCCGAGCTCCGAGCAGTCGGCACGCCTCCCGGGTGGGAACCGCGATGACCTCGATGCCCCGCCGCCGGGCCTCGTCGAGGATCTCCGGCATCACCGGGAGCGCACCGTCTGCACCGGTGCCGACGACCAGTTCGGTGCCACCCCAGGGGATCACCTCAGCGATCGACAGGGGCGTGTGTCCGAACCGTCCCCGATGCGGCTTCGACGGACCCTTGGCCCGCTTGGTGACCACCCCTCGGTCGATCACGACATCGTGCTCGTACCGCGTGCCCTCGATCTCGATCACACCGAACCCGACCAGCCGTGCTCGCATCTCATCGTCCCCTTCGCTCGCGGGAACCGCCGCCGGATCAGCGCTTCCCGGTGGACGGGGTGGCCTCCGCCGCGGCGCTCGAGCCGCTGCTGGCCCGGTCGCGCGGTGGCCCGACCACGACCCGAACCCACGACCTCATAGCCGCCTCCAACCCTCGCCACCAACGTACGTCGCCCGAGGTCCTCCGGACAGGGCCGAAGGGCGCCCCTACGGGCGCACCCGGCGATCCACACCTCGGTACAGTCGGCAGGTGGCGCAGGCGCTGGATCTCACCGCCGCGGCGGTCGTGTGCGACATGGACGGCACACTGGTCGACTCGACCGCCGTGGTCGAGCAGGTATGGGCCGAGTTCGCCGAACAGTACGGTGCGGATCTCGACGCGGTGCTGCGCTACTCGCACGGCCGGCTGACGAGCGACTCGGTCCGACGCTTCCTGCCCACCGGGCATGATCCGGTCGCGGTCACCGCGCACCTTGACGCCCAGGAGCTGATCCGCATCGACGGGATCGTGGAGGTCCCGGGCGCGGGGGCGTTCCTGCGCAGCGTGCGGGGTGCACCCCTCGCTGTCGTCACCTCTGCGTCCCGCGAGCTGGCCCTCCGCCGGATGCGGGCGGCTGGGATCCTCGTGCCCGAGGTGCTCGTGGCAGCCGAGGACGTCGCTGTCGGCAAGCCCTCCCCAGAGGGGTATCTGAGGGCGGCTGCCCTGCTCGGCGTCGATCCCGGGGACTGCGTCATGTTCGAGGACGCCGACGCGGGCCTGCGGGCCGCAGTCGCGTCGGGGGGTCGGGTCGTGGTGGTCGGCGATCACGTGTCTGCGACCACCGAGGGGTTGCCCAGGATTGCGGACTTCACGCGACTGTCCGTGTCCCGCGTCGATGGCCGGATCCGCCTGCAGCATCCCTGAACCCGGCATCCGAAGGCCCCCGGGGCCTCTATGATCCGGGTCATGCCGACCTACGAGTTCCGCTGCCGCACGTGCGGCAGCACCTTCACGGAGTCCCGGCCGATGAGCGACTCCAGTGCGCCGGCCGCATGCCCCAATGGCCACGACGACACGCGCCGGCTGCTTGCAGTCGCGGGGGTGAGCCGGTCCCGTGAGGGCGGTTCGACGGTCCCCGCGGCGGGCGGCGGCTGCTGTGGGGGGTCGTGCGGCTGCGGCTGACCCGGGATGGCTCGGGCGTCCCCGGGCCCACCGCACCGCCTGCGGCCGGCTCCTGCCGCGACAGGCGGGTCACGCTCGTTGGCAGCCTGGGCAGAAGTACACGCTGCCGCCGAGGTACGCCTGCTTCACCTTCGGTCCCCCGCATGTCGGGCACGGCTCGCCCAGGCGCAGCCTGCTCATGACCGTCCGGTACTCCCCGTGCGTGCCGAACAGGTCCACCTCCGTGTCACGTCCGCCCTTCTGCGCCATCTCCCGCAGCAGTCCCGTGACGGCCGAGAACAGCGCGTCGACCTCGGCCTCGTCCACAGTCGACACCCGACGACGGGGATGCAGGTGGGCCTTCCACAGCACGTCCTGCAGCACGCCGTTGCCGAAGCCCGGGATCCGCTGCTCGGTCGCCAGGGCCGCCTTGACGCTCACCTTCTGCACCTCGGGGGGTGCCAGCAGCCCGCCGAACCACTCCCGGTCGAAGGCATCGGTCAGCGGAGAGGGCTTCGAGGCCGCAGCCAGGTAGTAGGGGTTGTCCAAGGCGCCGGTCGGGATGCACATGAGGCCGGCGTACATCTGGACGGTGACCGTCAGAGCGGAGCCGTCCTCGAATGCCACCAGGAGCTGGTGCTTGCTGGGACGGGCCGAATCCGGCTCGTGGTAGCGGAGGTTGGCCCCATCGTTCAGGAGCAGGCTGGTTCCCCCGAACCGCAGCTCCACGAAGCCGCCCACCGCGACGGCGTCCTCGACCACCCTGCCCCGCAGCGCCCCGTCGTACTCGTCGGGATCGCCGGTGAAGAACGCGAACCTGTGCGGCGACTGGCCAGCCACGACGTTCGCCACGGGCTTCCCGATGACCGTGTGCGCCAGCTGGTCAGCAACCACCCGGGCCTCTGGGAGCTCGAGCATCGCGAGGCAGCACCCGCCCTCCTGGCCTTGCCGAACCGCGTGCTCGGCGTCAGGCCGCAGCACCATCCTCGACCCTGTGCGGCGAGGGCGGCAAGGCGGTCCTGCTGCGCGGCAGGACTCGCGACGTCCACGTCGGCGGCCTGCACCTGCGGCTCCGCTAGCCTCCGCTGTGTGTCCACGGTGCTGGCGTGTGGTGTCGCGGTGCTCGACGTGCAGCAGACGGTTGATCGCCTCCCCGGTCCCGACGAGAAGCTGGTGGCCAGCGATCTGCTGGTCGCCTCGGGCGGCCCGGCTGCCAACGCCGCC
>CAVSQK010000014.1:0-63276 GCA_963729885.1 uncultured Actinomycetes bacterium | reverse complement strand
CCAGCTTCCGGCCTCCTCCCTGTCCGGGGGCAACCAGCAGAAGGTGGTCCTCGCGCGCGAGCTGTCCAAGCCGGTGGTGTCGCTGTTCATCGCCTCCCAGCCCACCCGCGGCGTCGACGTCGGCGCCATTGAGTTCGTCCACAAGCGCGTCATCGCCGAGCGGGACGCGGGCGTCGCCGTGCTGATCGTCTCCACCGAACTCGATGAGGTGGCGGCGCTGGCGGATCGGGTCGTGGTCATGTACCGCGGCAAGATCATCGGCATCGTCCCGCCGGACACCCCGCGAGGCGTTCTGGGCCTGATGATGGCCGGCGTCCCCCAGGACACCGCCGTGCACACTGCCGTCGCGGGTACGGACGAGGAGGGCGCGAAGTGAGCAACACCGAGTTGTTGACCGAGGTCACCGCGCCTGTCCCCGAGCCGAAGAAGAGCCGCGAGGGGTTGGGTTGACCAACTCGTGCTCTACGCGCTGTCCTTCCTGCTGGCCCTGGTCATCAGCGGATTCCTGATCGCGTTGGCCGACCCCGAAGTCCGCGAGGCGAGCAAGTACTTCTTCTCAGCCCCGATGGACACCATCAGCGCCGCATGGACCTCGGTGTCCGAGGCCTACAAGGCCCTCTTCTCCGGCTCGGTCATCAACTTCAGCGCCTACACCGTCAAGGACGCGCTGAAGCCGTTCACCGAGACCCTCTACACGTCCACGTCCCTGATCCTGGCGGGCCTTGCGGTCGCCCTGCCGTTCCGGGCGGGCCTGTTCAACATCGGCGCGCAGGGCCAGCTGATCATGGGCGCGATCTTCGCCGGCTACGTCGGCTTCACGTTCTCGATGCCCTTCCCGATCCACCTGGTGGTGGCCGTCCTCGCCGGCGTCCTCGGCGGCGCCCTCTGGGGTGGCATCGCGGGCCTGCTCAAGTCCCAGACCGGTGCGCACGAGGTGATCGTCACGATCATGCTCAACTGGATCGCGATCTACTTCCTGCAGTACCTGCTCACCCTGGACGCGTTCCAGCGCCCCGGTCGCGACGACCCGCTGAGCCCGGCGGTCGACACGGCTGGGCGCCTGCCCAGGATCCTGGGTGACGACTACCGCTTGAACCTCGGATTCCTCCTCGCCCTCGGTGCTGCGGCTTTCGTGTGGTGGCTCCTGGAGCGCTCGACCATCGGGTTCGAGTTCCGCGCTGTGGGTGCCAACCCGAACGCGGCCCGGACAGCAGGGATCAACGTCAAGCGCGCGCTGGCCGGCGTCATGGTGATCGCCGGTGGCCTGGCAGGCATGGCGGGCGCCAACCAGATCCTCGGTGGTGCCACCGAGTACGCGCTCGGCAACGGCATCGCCGGCGAGATCGGGTTCGACGCCATCACCGTCGCGCTGCTCGGCAAGAGCAATCCGATCGGCGTGGTGTTCGCCGGCATCCTGATGGGTGGGCTGCGGGCCGGCGGATCCTCGATGCAGGCCGCCACTTCGACGCCCATCGACATCGTCCTGGTCGTCCAGTCCCTGATCGTGCTGTTCCTGGCAGCACCCCCCCTTGTCCGCAAGATCTTCCGCCTTCGGGCCCCGAGCGCCGAGTAGAAGGAGCCGATCGACATGGCAATCGACACATCTCTCGCGCCGGCTGGACCTGCCGACGTCGAGCCGGAGATCGTGCTGCCGGTCTCCTACAAGGCCCCAGTCCTCATGGGGGTGCTGGGCGCCATCGCGGTCGTCTTCTTCGGCCTCATGGGGACTGCTGGCGAGACCACGACGTTCGTGCTGGCCATGCCTGGCGACAGCGTCTCCCTGCCGGACCTGACGGTCCCTTCGCGCGCGTTCGCGCTGGCAATGGGGATTGTCTGCCTCGCGATGGCTGCGCTGTCGCTCGTGTGGGCACGCAGGCGCAAGCCCACGCCGGGCTGGGCAATTGCCGTGTTCGGCGTTGCCTTCATGATGTCCTTCCTCACCTGGGCGGTCTCCGGCAAGTCGATTCCGCTGACTGGCTTGCTCCAGGGCTCACTGCTGCTCAGCGTGCCGCTCATCTTCGGGGCCCTCTCGGGCGTGCTGTGCGAGCGCGCCGGCGTCGTGAACATCGCGATCGAGGGCCAGCTCCTGGCGGGGGCCTTCCTGTCCGCCGTGGTCGGATCGTTGACCCAGAACCTGGCGTTGGGACTGGTGGCCGCCGTCGTCGCAGGCCTCTTGGTGGGGTGGATCCTGGCCGTCTTCACGGTCAAGTACTTCGTCGATCAGGTGATCGTCGGCGTCGTGGTCAACACCTTGGTGCTGGGCCTGACCTCGTTCTTCTACTCCGCGGTCATGGACAAGGAGGCCGAGACCTGGAACAGCCCTCCTGTCTTCCAGCGGATCCCCATCCCGATCCTCTCCGACATCCCGATCCTGGGTCCGGTGCTGTTCAACCAGTCACTCATCGTCTACCTGATGTACGTCATCGCCGCGGTGGTCCACATCGGCCTGTACAAGACCCGGTGGGGCCTGCGCGTGCGAGCCGTCGGCGAGCACCCCAAGGCCGCCGACACCGTGGGCATCGACGTGAACCGATTGCGGTTCCGCAACGTGCTCCTGGGTGGCATGGTGTCCGGTCTGGGTGGGGCGTTCTTCACCCTCGGCTCAGTCGGCGCGTTCGGCAAGAACATGACCGCGGGCAAGGGCTTCATCGCCCTTGCGGCCATGATCTTCGGCCGGTGGTCCCCGCTGGGAGCGATCGGAGCGGCGCTGCTGTTCGGCTTCGCCGACCAGCTTCAGAGCGTCCTGAGCATCATCGGGACGCCGATCCCCAGCCAGTTCATGCTGATGGCGCCCTACCTCGCGACCCTGTTCGCGGTCGCCGGGCTGGCCGGCCGCTCGCGGGCCCCGGCGGCCGACGGCATCCCGTACATCAAGTCGTGAGCGGGCAGGCGGTGGACCCTGCCGGCGTCGACTGGGAGGGCCTGCGGGCAGCGGCCGTCGCGGCGGCGCTGCACGCCTACGTGCCCTACTCGCACTTCCCGGTCGGGGTGGCCGGGCTGGTCGACGACGGGCGGGTGGTGTCCGGCTGCAACGTCGAGAACGCCTCCTATGGGCTCACCCTGTGCGCCGAGTGCGGGATGGTGTCCGCCCTGCACGCCTCCGGCGGCGGCCGGCTCGTGGCGGTCGTGTGCGTCGACCAGCACGGCGACGACCTCATGCCCTGCGGTCGCTGCCGGCAGCTGCTGTGGGAGCACGGGGGGCCCACCTGCCTGGTCCACACATCCCGCGGGATCCTCCCGATGACCCAGGTCCTGCCCGACGCGTTCGACGTCGACGACCTGCGCACGCGCACCTGACCCGATAGGAGCCCCCGTGGCCAGCGCCATGACGATCACCGACCCCGACGACCTTGCGGTCGCCACCATGCGGACCCTGGCGATGGACGCCGTGCAGGCCGCCAACTCCGGGCACCCCGGGACCCCCATCGCGCTGGCCCCGGTGGCCTACACGCTCTGGCAGGAGTACCTGCGGTTCGACCCCGAGCAGCCGATCTGGGCCAACCGCGACCGCTTCGTGCTCTCCGCGGGGCACGCCTCCACGCTGCTGTACTCGCTGCTGCACCTGACGGGCGTGAAGGCGGTCAACCCGGCCTACGAGACGCTCGGCGAGCCGTCGGTGAGCCTCGACGACATCCGTCGTTTCCGCCAGCTGGACTCCAAGTGCCCCGGGCACCCGGAGTACCGCTGGACGGCCGGGGTGGAGTGCACCACCGGGCCGCTGGGCACCGGGTACGCCACCAGCGTCGGCATGGCGATGGCCTCGAAGTGGAAGGCCGCCACGTTCAACCGCCCCGGCTTCGAGCTGTTCGACTTCGACGTGTACGCGGTCGGCGGCGACGGCTGCATGATGGAGGGCGTCGCCCAGGAGGCGGCCTCCCTGGCCGGGCACCTGCAGCTGGACAACCTCTGCTGGATCTACGACAACAACGAGATCACCATCGAGGGCAGCACCGCGCTGGCGTTCAGCGACGACATCGCGACGAAGTTCATCAGCCTCGGCTGGAACGTCACGCGCGTCGGCGATGCCAACGACCGGCGGATGCTGGCCCGGGCGTTCGACCGGTTCCGGGCGGAGCGCAACCGGCCGACGCTGATCATCGTCGACTCGCGGATCGCCTACGGTGCGCCGACCAAGGAGGGCACCCACGGCGCCCACGGCGAGCCCCTGGGCGAGGAGGAGATCCGCGGCGCCAAGCGCTTCTACGGCTGGCCCGAGGACGAGACGTTCCTCGTCCCCGACGAGGTGTACGCGCACTTCGACGCCGGCATCGGCGCGCGCGGGCGGGCGCTGCGCACCGACTGGGAGGAGCTGTTCGCCCGGTACGCCGAGCAGTACCCCGAGCTGGCCGACCAGCTCGACCGGATGCAGCGCCGCGACCTCCCCGAGGACTGGGACGCGGACGATCCCCACGTTCCCGGCCGACCCGAAGGGCCTGGCGGGCCGCGAGGCCAACGGCCTGGTCCTCAACGAGGTGGCCCAGCATGTGCCGTGGCTGGTCGGCGGGGCCTCGGACCTCGGCCCCTCGACCAAGACCCTGCTCACCTTCGACGGCGCCGGGGACTTCTCCGCGGCCGAGCGGGCGGGGCGCAACCTGCACTTCGGCGTGCGCGAGCATGCGGCCGGCTGCATCGCCAACGGCCTGTCGCTGTGCAAGGTGCGGCCCTACCAGGCCGGGTTCCTGATCTTCTCGGACTTCCAGCGCGGGGCCATCCGGCTCTCGGCGCTCATGGAGCTGCCGGTCATCCACCTGTTCACCCACGACTCGATCGGGGTCGGCGAGGACGGCCCGACCCACCAGCCCGTCGAGCAGATGGTGTCGCTGCGCGCGGTGCCCGGCCTGATCGACATCCGGCCGTGCGACGCCAACGAGGTGGCCGAGGCGTGGCGGGTGCTCATGCCGCTGCGGCACTCGCCGGTGGCGCTGTTCCTGTCGCGCCAGGCCCTTCCCACGCTCGACCGCCAGCGGTTCGGTGCGGCATCCGGGCTGGCGCGCGGCGCCTACGTCCTGGCCGACCCGCCGGACGGGTCCGCGCCGGAGCTGATCCTGATCGGCACCGGGTCGGAGGTCCACCTCGCGGTGGACGCCTACGAGGTCCTGACCGCCGAGGGGGTGGCCGTGCGGGTCGTGAGCATGCCCTCCTGGGAGCTGTTCGACCGCCAGGATGCGGCCTACCGCGAGTCCGTCCTGCCCTCGGCGGTGCGCGCGCGGGTGGCGGTCGAGGAGGGCTCGACGCTCGGGTGGGCGCGGTTCGCCCCCGACGGCGCGGTCATCGGGATGTCCACGTTCGGGGCCTCGGCCCCGCTCAAGGAGCTGCTGCGCCGGTTCGGGTTCACCCCCGACGCCGTCCTCGCCGCGGCGCGCGACCAGCTCGCCCGGCACCGCGGATGACCTGCGGGCTCGATGTGGGGCGGGCTGCGCCGATAGCCTGTCGGCCATGACCCTGGACCTCGAGACCTGCCAGCGCGCACCGAAGGTGCTGCTCCACGACCACCTCGACGGCGGCCTGCGCCCGGAGACGGTGGTGGAGCTCGCGGCCGAGACCGGGTACGCCGAGCTGCCCACCACCGATCCGGTGGAGCTGGGCCGGTGGTTCCGGGAGTCCGCGGACTCGGGGTCGCTGGTGCGCTACCTGGAGACGTTCGCCCACACGGTCGGGGTCATGCAGACCGAAGGGGCGCTGCGCCGGGTCGCCCGCGAGTGCGCCGAGGACCTCGCCGCCGACGGTGTCGTCTACGCCGAGGTGCGCTTCGCCCCGGAGCTGCACATCGCAGGGCGGGCTGACCCTCGAGCAGGTCATCGAGGCGGTCCTGGCCGGCTTCGCCGAGGGCGAGCAGGCCACGGCCGTGGCGGGTCGGCCGATCGTCATGCGGACACTGCTCACCGCCATGCGGACCGCGGCGCGGAGCACGGAGATCGCCCAGCGGGTGGTCGCCTACCGCGACGCCGGAGTCGTCGGCTTCGACATCGCCGGCGCCGAGGAGGGCTACCCGCCCACCCGGCACCTCGACGCCTTCGAGTACCTGCGGCGCGAGAACGCGCACTTCACCATCCACGCCGGTGAGGCGTTCGGCCTGCCCAGCATCTGGGAGGCGATCCAGTGGTGCGGCGCGGAGCGGCTGGGCCACGGCGTGCACATCATGGACGACATCACCCGGGAGCCCGACGGCTCGGTCCACCTCGGGGCGCTGGCGTCCTACATCCGCGACCGGCGCGTCCCGCTGGAGATGTGCCCGAGCTCCAACGTGCAGACCGGCGCCGCCCGGTCCATCGCCGAGCACCCGATCGGCCTCCTGCGCACCCTCGGCTTCCGGGTCACGGTGAACACCGACAACCGGCTGATGTCCGGCACGTCGATGAGCAGGGAGATGCACCTGCTCTCCGAGGCCTTCGGCTACGGCCTGGCCGACCTGCAGTGGCTGACGGTCAACGCGATGAAGTCCTCGTTCCTGCCCTTCGACCAGCGCCTGCGGATCATCAACGAGGTGATCAAGCCGGGCTACGGGTCGATGGCGCTCAGCGACATGATGATGGGCTGAGCCGCCGGCCGCAGCACCTCCGGGTGACCTCTCAGACCGACAGCGCGCCGCGCGGTCAGGCCCGTCGCCGGTGGCCGACGCGCGGCACCGGGCCAGCGCCTCGCGGGTCTCGCGTGCGCCCAGAGGTCGGCATCCCGCAGCCGTCGCGCGGTCGACCACCTCCTGCTCCACCCGGTACAGGTGCATGCCCCGGCGGAGGATCGTCCCCGGCGGCTTGCGCCGGTCCTTGAGGTCGCGGGCGGCGCGGCGGACCAGGTTCTTCCACCGGTCGCGCTGCACGACGATCGCGTCGAGCAGGAGCCCGCGCTCGGTCAGCTCGGCGACGAGCTCCGGGGCGAAGATCCCCTCGGCGACGAAGGCCTGCGCACCCACGTCGACGACGTGCGTGCCGACCGGTCCGTTGGCGGAGATGTCGTACACCGGGACCTCGGCTCGGCCCTCACGGCAGAGCCGCTCGAGGGCGTCGAGGGCGGCCTGGCGGTCCCAGCTGTCGGGGTGGTCCCAGTCGACGATGTCCAGCTCCGGGTGCCGGGGCAGCGAGGGATCCGTCCCCGCCTTGTAGAAGTCGTCGAGGTAGACCATCGGCAGCCCGACGGAGCGCACGATCGTGGACTTGCCCGACCCGCTCGGGCCGGCCAGCAGGATGACCCGTCGGTGGTCGACGCCGCCCTCAGTACCCATCGCCCGCCGCAGCCGCCGGGTCGGCCGCGACGCCGTCGAGCCCGTCGAGCACCGCCCGGGTCCCCGACAGGCCGAGGCGGGTGGCCCCGGCGGCGACCATCTCCAGGGCGGCGTCCGCGGTCCGCACGCCGCCGCTGGCCTTCACGCCCATCGTGGCACCGACCGTGTTGGCCATCAGCGAGATCGCGTGGGCCGAGGCGCCCCCGGCCGGGTGGAAGCCCGTCGAGGTCTTGACGAAGTCGGCCCCGGCCTCCTGGCAGACGATGCAGGCGCGCACGATCTCATCGTCGGTGAGGGCCGCCGTCTCCAGGATGACCTTGAGCAGGACCCCGTCGGTCGCGGCCCGCACGGCACGGACCTCCTTCTCGGTGATCCGCCACAGCCCGGCCTTGATCGCACCCACGTCGACGACCATGTCGACCTCGTCAGCGCCGTCGGCCACCGCCCGGGCGGCCTCCGCCGCCTTGATGTCGGCGTGGTGCTTGCCGCTGGGGAAGCCCACCACCGTGCACGTCGCGATCCCCGGGGACAGCAGGCCCTGGGCCAGGGGCAGGAAGGACGGCGAGATGCAGACCGAGAAGACCCCCAGGTCGTTGGCCTCGGCGCACAGCGCCGCGACGTCGTCGGGGGTCGCCTCGGGCTTGAGCAGCGTGTGGTCGACCATGCGGGCAAGTTCGGTGCGAGTCAGTGCCATGAGGGGCATTCTGGCCCCAGCGCCCCGATCGTCGCCCACCAGGAGGCGGTACGGCCTCCTTCGACCCTGTCGGGCCGACCCACCCGCTCGTGCCCCTCCAGGGCGGCGCTCGTCGTCCGGGCGCCGCATCGTCGGGGACTGCGGGCGTCGGGGCTCCTGGCGCTCGGCATCAGCCTGCGCGCGCGCAGTCCCCGCCCGGCGGGGATGATGGTCTGGGAGGTGCGGGATGCCGCGTGGCCTCGAGCTGGGGACCGGGAGCGAGCGCGTGCTGGTGCTCCTGCCGGGGTTCATCACCTCGGCCCGGGCCTACACCGGCCTGGTCAGCCCCCTGGTCGTATCGGACCCCGGCTTGCGCGTGGTCGTCCCCCAGCTGTACGGCATCGGCCCCGGGGTGCTCGCCAACCGGTACCCGGTGGCCCAGGAGGCGCGGGATGCTGCGCACCTGGTTGGGGACCTCGCCACGAGTGGGGTGCCGGTGTGGTTGGCGGGCCACTCGCGGGGCGGGCAGGCTGCGTGGCTCGCAGCAGAGGAGCTCGAGCAGGACCACCCGGCCAGCGGGCCTGGTCCTGATCGACCCGGTGGGCAGCTCAGGTCCCCGATCGGCAGCGGCGCGGCCCCCGCGGTTCTCCATGGAATGCCTGGTGATCGGCGCCGGGATCAGTTCCCGCTGCGCCCCCGCGGGGGTGAACCACCAGCGGTTCGCCATCTCGGCGCCGCGCCGGATCCACGCCACAGTCCAGGGATGCGGCCACGCCGACGTGCTGTCAGGTCGTGCGTTGCGCTGGGGCCGGGCCCTGTGCGCGGGCGGCCCGGACCCGCAGCGGGCCCGCGCCACGGTGACCGCCCTGATCGCCGCCCATCTGCGCGGAGAGCTCGGAGCGCACCTCGTCTGTCGAGGGCCGGAGGCGGGCGACCCCTGCCTGGGGCGTGATGACCGGTGGCCCACCGGCGTGGTGTGGGACTGAGCCGGCCGCGTCGAGGGTCGTCCGTGCCCCCGTGGTGGGGGCTTGGGCCGGATCACCGGTGTGAGGGGCCTTCCTGCGCGCGGTCGTTCCGGCACGCCCCCACGTCTACCACGCCCGGGCGCGGGAGAACCCATCTGCAGGGGCGCGACGCACAACCCTGCCGCACGGCGACCAGCAGCGCGACGTCGCCCCGCCTTCTGCCGACAGGCCACTGACCACCTGAGGGACCTGACGGGGTCCGTCGTTCGGGGCGACCCGGAGCCCCCGCGGGGGATAGCGTCACCGTCATGACGACTCATGCCCCCACACCGCTCGACGACCCCACTGCCGCTGCCGCTCAGGCCGCCCGCGAGCTCGCGGACCTCACAGGTTCGCCGAGCCACGACCTGGCGCTGGTCCTGGGCTCGGGGTGGCTGCCGGCGGTCGACCTCCTCGGCGAGACGCTGGCCGAGTTCCCGTCCACCGACCTGCACGGGTTCGCTCCGCCGGCTGTCGCCGGGCACGCGGGGAAGATCCGCAGCGTCGCCACGCCGTCAGGGGGCCGGGCGCTGGTGTTCCTCGGCCGCACGCACTTCTACGAGGGACGAGGGGTGGAGGCCGTGGTGCACGGCGTGCGCACGGCGGCGGCGGCAGGCTGCCGCACGATCGTGCTCACCAACGGGTGCGGTGGGCTCAACCCGCAGTGGACGCCCGGCACGCCGGTCCTGATCAGCGACCACATCAACATGACGGGCGCCTCCCCGCTGCGTGGAGCCACGTTCATCGACCTCACCGACCTCTACTCGGCACGGCTGCGGGCGCTGTGCAAGGAGATCGACCCGACCCTGGCCGAGGGCGTGTACCTGCAGTTCCGCGGGCCGCAGTACGAGACGCCGGCCGAGGTGCGGATGGCAGGGGTCCTCGGCGCCGACCTGGTCGGGATGTCCACGACGTTGGAGGCCATCGCCGCCCGCGAGGCCGGGATGGAGATCCTGGGCCTGTCCCTGGTGACCAACCTCGCCGCGGGGATGACGGGGGAGGCGCTCAACCACGAGGAGGTCCTGGAGGCGGGGAAGATGGCCGCCGAGCGGATGGGCGGCCTGCTGGCGACCGTGGTGGGCCAGCTGTGAGCGCGCTGTCACCGGACCTGGCGGCGGCCGTCCGGGCCTGGATCGCCGAGGACCCGGACCCGGCCACCGCTGCGGACCTGCAGGCGGCCCTGGACCTGGCCGAGGCCGGCGACGTGGACGTGGCCGACGAGATCGCCGATGCCTTCGCCGGGACCCTGCAGTTCGGCACGGCCGGGTTGCGCGGCAAGCTCGGCCCGGGTCCCAACCGGATGAACCGGGTCGTGGTGTCCCGGGCCGCCGCCGGGCTCGCCCAGTACCTGCTCGACGAGGGGCAGGCCGGCACCCCGGTCGTCATCGGGTTCGACGCGCGGTACAACTCGGATGTCTTCGCCCGCGACACCGCCGAGATCTTCGCCGGGGCCGGCTTCCGGGCACTGCTCTGCCCACGGCCCCTGCCCACCCCGGTGCTCGCGGGCGCGATCCTCACCTACGGCGCGTCCGCGGGGGTCGTGGTGACCGCGTCGCACAACCCGCCGCAGGACAACGGCTACAAGGTCTACCTCGGCGACGGCTCGCAGATCGTGCCGCCGGCCGACGCCGGGATCGCCGCGTGCATCCGGGCCGTCGGACCGCTTGCCGGCATCCCGCGCGGCGAGGAGTACGGCATCCTCGACGAGGGGGTCGTGGACAGCTACCTGGCCCGCGTCTGCGGCCTGGCCCTGCCGGGCGGCCCGCGCGAGGTCTCCGTGGCCTACACCGCCATGCACGGGGTCGGCAGCCCGCTGATGAGGGCCGCGCTCACCGGCGCCGGGTTCCCCCCGCCCCTGGCGGTCGTGGCCCAGGACGAGCCGGACCCCGACTTCCCGACGGTGTCGTTCCCGAACCCGGAGGAGCCCGGGGCGATGGACCTGGCGATGGACCTCGCCGGCGGTGCGCACGTCGACCTGGTGCTGGCCAACGACCCGGATGCCGATCGCTGCGCGGTCGGGATCCCGGTGGCCGGTGGTGGGTTCCGGATGCTCACCGGCGACGAGGTGGGCGCCCTGCTCGGATGGTGGATCCTCCAGCGGGGGGTGCGCGCCGGCACGCCTGTGACCGGCACGTACGCGAACTCGATCGTCAGCTCGCAGCTGCTCGGGGCGATCGCCCGCGACGCCGGCCTGGGCTTCCGGGAGACCCTCACCGGGTTCAAGTGGATCTCCCGTGCCGCCGAGGACCTCGCCTTCGGCTACGAGGAGGCCCTCGGCTACTGCGTCGACCCGACCGCCGTGCGTGACAAGGACGGGATCTCCGCCGGGCTGCTGGTCACCGAGATGGCCGCGGCGCTCAAGGCCGAGGGCCGGGGCGTCCAGGACGTCCTCGACGACCTCGCCAGCGCGCACGGCGTGCACGCGACCAGCCAGGTGTCGCTGAGGTTCACCGACCTGTCGGCGATCCCCGCGCTGATGGCCTCCCTGCGCGCGGCGCCCCCCACCGGTTTCGGCGGGCTGGAGGTCACCGAGGCGATCGACCTGGAGACGGGTTCGGCCGACCTTCCGCCCACCGACGGCCTGAAGTACATGCTCGGCGGGGCCACGGGCGTCGCCGGGGCCCGGGTGATCATCCGGCCCAGCGGGACCGAGCCGAAGATCAAGGCGTACCTCGAGGTCCGGGTCCCGGTGGCCGCCGAGGGAGTGGCCGCCGCCCGGTCCCTGGCCGGAGAGCGCCTGGCCGCGGTGGCCGAGGACGTCCGCGCGCGCCTCACGGCGTAGCCGATCGGGGCGACGCGCGCCCGGCGGCGTCCGGACTTCCGGGCGCGTGGCCGGGCGGTGGGTAGCCTGCGCGCAGGAGGTTCCATGGACGACACGACGCAGGCGCCCAACATCGGCCGCGGGGTGCTGCAGGCGATCTTCGCGGTGTTCCTGGGGCTGATGGTCACGGCGGTGGTCGGGGTCGGGGTGTACACGTTCCACCCGAACCCGGGCGAGGAGACGCAGGAGCAGGTCCAGGCCCTGTACGACGAGCGTGCGGCGATCGACGGCTGCAGCGGCCCGAACCCGGGCGAGTGCCGGTCCTGGGACCAGCTCACGGCTGCGGAGAAGGCCCGGACCAAGGCGATCGACGCCCAGGTCGCCACCCTTCAGAGAGCCTCGGAGGAGCAGGCCAGCCAGTGGCGGATGAGCACCAGCGTGATCCTCATCGTCATCGCCACGGCGCTCATGGCCGTCGCCCTCGCGCTCGGCGACTCGGGGGCCGTGCTGAGCAACGGGATCCTGCTCGGGGGCCTGTTCACGATGCTCTACGGCGTCGGCTGGGGGCTGGCCTCGGGCAACTCGGTCACGCGGTTCCTGGTCCTCGTGGCCGCACTCGTGGTGTCGTTGGGGCTGGGGTACGTGAAGTTCGTCCGGGGTCGGCGACCAGCGGCGGCCGGGGTGGCTCCACCGACGGACGCCGCCGTGGCGGCCCCAGCTGGTGGCGGCGCGTCGGGCGGCGGGTCCTCCGCCGAGGTGGCCGAGCTCAGCTCCCGGGTGGCGGCGCTGGAGCGCCGGCTGGCGGCCGCTGCCGAGGGCCTGACCGGGGATCCCGCAGGGCGTCCTACTGGCAGGGACGGTTCATGAGGTCCACGACGTAGTCGTCCGGAGCCCCGGCCGCCCGGGCGGCCTCGGCCATGATCCCCAGGTAGCGCGCGGAGGGCAGGCCACCCTCGTAGGAGTCGACCACGTAGAGCCAGGCCATCTCGTCGCCGTCGAGGGTCTGGACGCGCACGTGCAGCTTGCGGTGGATGCCCAGGTCGGATCCCTCCCAGTGGTCGAGCAGGGGCTCGTCCTCGGGGGCGATGTCGTACAGCATCACGAACACGCTGTGGCCGGGGTCCTCCACCACCGTGGCCAGGGCGCCGTCCCACCCCAGGTCCTCACCGCCGAAGGTCAGCCTCCAGTCGATCAACCAGCCGGGACCGTGCACCGGGGAGTGCGGTGCCCTCTCGAGCATCTGCCGGGGGTCGAGGTTCGACCCGTACGCCGCGTAGAGGACCACGTCGCACACAGTAGTGGTGCGTCCGGCCCATCCGGAAGATCGCAGCTGGGGTCACTCCGGGATGAACACGGGCTCTCCGGGCAGGCACGAGTACAGGACGAGGTCGTGGCGACCGTCGGCGCGGACCTGCGCACCACGGGCGACTCCCTCCCGGACGAACCCCGCACGCTCCAGCGCGCGCTGCTCGGCGATGTTGGCCACGTCGGTCGAGGCCTGGACCCGATGGACCCCACCCCGATGCAGCGCGCAGGCCAGCAGCGACTGCGCGACGGCGCCGATCCCGCGACCGCGCGCGTCGGCGTGCAGCGACACCCCGATGCTGATCGCCCGGGAGCCGAGGTTGGGGCCGTGCAGCTCGCTGTGCCAGCTCATGTCCCCCACGGGGACCCAGGCCCCGTCGGCCCCCGCGCGAGACCTCGACCATGGCCCGGTCGTGCCAGTCCTCCTCGAAGTGGATGTCGAACACGCCCCAGTCGTCGTACTCGCTCGAGGAGTCCGGTCGGGATTCGCCGTCCACCAGCCGGCGCAGGCGCACCAGCTCCCCGGACGGGGTCAGGGCCCGGACCGGGAGGGCGAGGTGGGGCAGGGGCGGTTCGACGGCCATGGGACTCCTGCGGTGCGGTGCGGCGACGACGTCGTGGCGTCGGGCTCCCCGACGGGTGCGGCGTGTGCGGATCCGACGTGGGTCGCTGGGCCATGATCCTGCCATGGCTGATCCCTCCGGCGGGTCCACCGACCCCTACGACGGCCTCGACCCGGACGTCATCGCGTTCCTCGACGGGGCGCCGCCCCCTGGGCGCCCCGGGGTGCCCGCCGGCGCGGGCCCCGCTGTCCCACCCTCCGCGATCGGCGGTTCCGCCGGCGCCGACCGGGGCGCGTCGGGCAGCGCCCCTGCTCCCGGCGCCGGTCCAGTCCCCGGTGCGGGTCACCGACGTCGCCATGTCCGGTCCTCCTGGGGCGCGGCGACGACCACCCTCGCGGTGATCGTGGCCGCCGCGCTGCTGGACCCCTCCGGGCTGGCTGCCCCGGTGGCTTGGACCGGCGCCCAGCTGGCCCGCCAGCCGTGGACCTGGCTGCAGTACGCCGTGCTCGCGCCCCTGATCGTCGGGCTGGTGTGGTGGTGGAGCCGGACGTTGCTCGCCGCCACGACCCCGTCGACCCCCCGGCGCTGGGTGTTCGGGCGGGTCTGGCTCCTGGTCGTCCTGGCGATGATGCTCGCCAAGCTGGTGTACTCGGTGGTGCTGATGGCCCCCGCGCTGCTCGGGGGGTCCGGGGAGGGGCTGCCGCCGGGGCCGTCGGCGGCCTACCTCGTGTGGGCCACGGGGTTCACCGGCATCAAGGCCGGCGTCTACGGCTGGGTGCCGGCCCTCGTGGCAGCCCTGCTGTGGAGCCCCGGTGCCGCGCGTCGGGCAGGTGTCGCCGCCCGGGTCGAGGCCCCGACGCGGGCCATGGTCCCGGCCGCCCTCGTCGCCCTCGGGCTGGCCCTCGTCGGCGGCTGGCTGGCCGGGTACTGGTGGACCGGGTCGCCCGTCGGGTACGCGCACACCTCCGGCTGGCGGCTGCTGGCGCCCACGGCGGCCTCGGGGCGGGCCGGGGAGATCGCCGCGATCCTGCTGGTCGCCGTGCTCCTGGCGACCAGTGCCCGGCGCACCCTGCAGCGGATCGACGTCCCCCGGCCGACGTCGTCCCGGCTGCTCGCCGGGGCGCTCGGGGCCCTGGTCGCCGGGGCGGGCCTCGCGCTCGTGGAGTCCGTGGTCCAGCTCCTCTTCGGCACCGACGTCGCCGGCTCCGACGACCTGTGGATCCTGCCGTCGACCTACCTGCGCCTGGCGGAGGGGCTGTCCTTCGGCCTGCTGATCGCACCCTTCGCGGCGCTGGGCCTGTGGCTGGTGGCCAGGGCTCCGCGGCCGCAGTGGTCGCTGGTCGCCGGGCTTGCGGCCGTCGGCATCGTGGCGGGGGCGGTGTTCGTCGTGGTCCGCCAGACGGAGGCGTACACCGGGGTGCCGCCCCTGGCGGGGCCGGACCCCGCCCCCGTCGAGCTGCCCGCCCAGCTGGTCCCCGTGCGCGACGAGCCGGCCCCGCCCGGACCCCTGACCGTCCGGCGCGACGCCGACGGCTCGGCCGTCCTGTCCGACCAGCGGGGGGCCCAGGTGATCCTGCGTGCCATCAACGTCAACCAGCTCGGGGACTACTACGCGGCCAACGAGGCCGTCCCGACGGTCGAGCCGTTGACGGAGCAGGACTTCGTGGACATCGCGGCCATGGGCTTCAACGCCGTGCGCCTCGTGCTGTCCTGGTCGGCCCTCGAGCCGCAGCCCGGCACGGTCGACCCCGAGTACCTCGACCGGATCCGCCAGGCCGTGGCCTGGGCCCGCCAGCACGGGATCCACGTCGTCCTGGACATGCACCAGGATGCGTGGGGCAAGGGCGTGGTGGCCCCCCCGGGCACCGTGTGCCGGGGTGCGACCTCCCCGATGACCGGGTGGGACGGCGCCCCGGACTGGGCGTCCCACTACGACTCCGCCCCGCCGTGCCAGTTCACCGGCCGGGACCTCGCACCGAACGTCCTGCGCGCCTTCACGTCCTTCTACACCGACCGGGAGGCGGTCCAGGAGCGGCTGGTCGCGCTCTGGGGCCGGCTGGCCAGCGAGTTCGGGGGCGACCCCACGGTCGTCGGGTACGACCTGCTCAACGAGCCGGCGTTCGCCGAGCAGGCGCCGTTGACCAGCGGGATGCTGCTGGGCCGCTACCACGCGCGGGCGATCCGGGCCATCCGCGAGGGTGAGCAGAGGGCCCCCGGGGGTATGCCCATCCGGTCTTCCTCGAGCCGAGCATCTGGTGGTCGGGCTTCGGGGTCGACCCCCTGCCGCCGCACGGCTTCACGACGGACTCCCAGGTCGTGTTCTCCCCGCACCTGTACAACGAGTCGATCACCATGGACCAGTCGATCGGCCTCACCACCGTGGGGATCGAGCGGGGCTACGCGCTGGCCGCCCGGGCGGCCGACCGGTGGGGGGTCCCGCTCTGGTCCGGGGAGTGGGGGATGTTCGGCCAGGACCCGGGCACCCTCGAGCGCCGTCAGCGGTTCGGGGCTGCCGAGGATGCGCTCCGGGTGGGCTCGGCGGTCTGGGTGTGGAAGCAGGGATGTGGCGACCCGCACGTCTACCCCTCGGACGAGGCGGGCGACATCCGGAGGGTGGCCTGCCCGCAGGGCACGCCGCTGCCGACCCGCAGCGCCCAGGTCGAGCCCCTGAAGCGCGCCTACCCGCGCACAGCCCCGGGCCGGATCCTGGCCATCGAGTCCGACGGCCGGCGGATCCGTGTCGAGGGCAGCACCGCCGGGGCTGGGCCGGTCGACGGCATGCCGGACGACTGCGCCCTGGACGTCTGGGTCCCCGGGGCGGCCCAGCCGACGGTGGTCGACCAGGTCGGGATCACCGGGCTGCGCGCCGTGGAGGTCCCCGCGGGCAGCGCGGCACAGGACCCGTCCGGGGGATGGCGGGTCATCGGCTGCGCGACCGGGAGCTACCGCCTGGCACTGTCCTGAGCCGGGCTTCCGTGCCGCGCCGGGCCGCTGCGCTGGAGCGATCCGGCGTCCCGGGATCGGCTCGCCCCGGCGCGCGCCGGGTGGTGCATGCGCGATGATCGGGCCCATGACTTCCGTGGCGATCGTCGGCGGTGGGCCGGGCGGGTACGAGGCGGCCCTCGTCGCCGCGCAGATGGGGGCCGACGTCACGCTCGTCGACTCCGGCGGGATCGGCGGATCCGCGGTGCTCACCGACTGCGTCCCGAGCAAGGCCCTGCTCGCCGTCGCGGAGTCGGCGACCCAGGTCCGCGCGAGCGAGGCGCTCGGGATCACCGGGGCGGCGGGAGCCGTGGGCGTGGACCTCGCGGCCGTGAACGCGCGCATCCTGGACCTGGCCGGTGCGCAGAGCCAGGACATCGCCGAGCGGTGCGTGCGCGCGGGGGTCCGGCTGGTGGCCGGTCGCGGACGCCTCCACGGCCCCGGTGCGGTCGTGGCCGACCTTGCGTCGGGGGGGACCGAGCGCATCGACGCGGAGGCGATCCTGCTGGCCACGGGCGCCCGGCCGCGGGTCATGGACACCGCCCTGCCCGACGGCGAGCGGATCCTGACCTGGGAGCAGGTCTACGCCATGGACCGTGCTCCCGAGCGGCTCGTCGTCGTCGGCTCGGGGGTCACCGGGGCGGAGTTCGCCTGCGCCTACCAGGCACTGGGCTCCGAGGTCGTGCTGGTCTCGAGCCGCGAACATGTCCTTCCCGGAGAGGACCCGGACGCCGCCCAGGTCCTGGAGGACGTCTTCGAGCGCCGCGGGATGACCGTGCTGCGCCGATCGCGGGCGCAGTCCGCGATCCGCACCGGCGACAGGGTGCTGGTCACGCTCGCCGACGGGCGCACCGTGGAGGGCTCGCACTGCCTCATGGCGGTGGGCTCGGTGCCCAACACCGAGGACCTGGGCCTGGCCGAGGCCGGGGTCCGCACCACGTCCTCCGGGCACGTCGAGGTCGACCGGGTGTCGCGGACGTCGACCCGCGGGGTCTACGCCGCCGGTGACTGCACGGGGGTGCTGCTGCTGGCCTCGGTGGCGGCGATGCAGGGCCGGATCGCCATGTGGCACGCGCTCGGCGGGGCCGTCGCGCCGCTGGACCTGCGCACGGTCAGCTCGACGGTGTTCACCGACCCGGAGATCGCCACAGTCGGCTACACCCAGGCCGACCTCGATGCCGGCCGGGTGAACGCCGACGTGGTGACCCTGCCGCTGGCCACCAACGCCCGGGCGAAGATGCAGGGCATCACCGACGGCTTCGTGAAGGTGATCTGCCGGCGCGGGACCCGGATCGTGATCGGCGGGGTGGTGGTCGCCCCGCACGCCTCCGAGCTCGTCTTCGGGCTCGCCCTGGCCGTCGAGCAGCGCCTGACCGTCGACCAGGTGGCCGCCACGTTCACGGTCTACCCCTCGCTCACGGGGTCGCTGGCGGAGGCGGCCCGCCAGCTGCGGGCCTTCGAGTGAGGGCGCCGGCATGACCGACAACGCCGGGGCTCCCGGGGGCGCCCCGCCCGCGGGACCGTACGCCGGGGCCCGCGGCGCGCCGACCCGACCCGGTGCCAGCCTGGGCCTGCCCAGCGCACCGAACCTGCGCGACGTCGGTGGGTGGCCGACGCGTGACGGGAGGGTCGTGGTCTCCGGCGCGCTCTACCGCTCCACCGACCTGTCCCGGCTGTCGGGCGCGGACGTCCCGGCCCTCGGGTCCCTGGGGATCCGGTCGGTCTACGACCTGCGGACCCCGGGGGAGCGGGACGTGGCCCCGGACCTCCTGCCACCGGGGGCCGAGTACCACGTGCTCGACGTCCTGGCCGACTCGACGATGGCCGTGCCGGCGAGCCTCATGGCCCTGCTGGCCGACCCCCCGGCCGCGACCGAGGCGTTGACCGGGGCGAGGGTGCGGGGACTGTTCGACTCCGCCTACCGCGAGATCGTCGGCCTGCCCAGCGCCCGGGCCGCATACCGCGCGCTGTTCACCGACCTCGCCGTGGCCGAGCGCCGCCCCGCCCTGGTCCACTGCACGACCGGCAAGGACCGCACCGGGTGGGCCGTGGCAGCCCTGCTCCTGCTGCTCGGGGTCCCCGACGAGCAGGTCATGGCCGAGTACCTGCTCACCAACGACCTCCTGCTGCCCGCCCTGGAGCCGGTGTTCGAGCAGTTCCGCGACGCCGGTGGTGACCCGGCCGTGCTGGTGGGCGTGTTCGGCGTCGACCGGGAGTACCTCGCGGCCGGGCTCGACGAGATGACCCGCAGGTACGCGTCGATCGAGGGGTACTTCTCCGACGGACTGGGCCTCGATCGGCCCACGATCGACGCCCTGCGCGGGGCCTTCACCGAGGCGCCCGGGTGAGCCGCTGGGACCGCCGGGCCGTGGGCGAGCAGCCCCGCGGCGGGACGCACTAGCCTCGATCGCGGGAGGTCGCCATGGTCGAGCAGATGGGGTACCTGCGCACGATCGACGCCTGGGAGCGCGAGGAGGGCGCACCCGTCCCGGTGGGGGCCACGTGGGTGCAGGAGCTCGAGGCGTGGAACTTCTCGATCTACTCCCGCACCGCCACGGGGGTCACCCTCCTGGTCTACGGCGGCGCACGACGTGACCACCCCGCTGCTGGAGTTCCCCCTCGACCCCCTGGTCCACAAGACCGGTCGGCTGTGGCACTGCCTGGTCAGCGCCGCCCGGGTCCCCGGGCGCGGCCTACTACGCCTACCGGATGGACGGGCCGTCCGGTGGGCGCAACCGTTTCGTGCCGAAGAAGGTCCTGTGCGACCCGTACGCACGCCGGCTGCACTTCCCGCCCGGCTTCTCCCGGGAGGCGGCCCGCGGGGAGCAGGCCAACGACGGCCGTGCAGTCCTGGGGGTGCTGCCCACGGCCGACTGGGCGAGCGAGCCGCTGCCGTCCCCCGGCCCCCGGCACACCCACGACACGGTCATCTACGAGGTCCACGTCAAGGGGTTCACCGCCCGGGCGAACAGCGGGGTGGCCGAGGAGCTGCGCGGGACCTTCCGCGGCCTGATCGAGAAGATCGACCACCTCACGGACCTCGGCGTCACGGTCGTCGAGCTGCTGCCGGTCCACCAGTACGACCCCCAGGAGGGCAACTACTGGGGCTACATGACGATGAACTTCTTCGCCCCGCACTCCGGGTACGCGGACGCCGACGCGGTGGCCGAGTTCCGCGAGATGGTCGACGCCCTGCACGCGGCGGGCATCGAGGTGTGGCTCGACGTCGTCTACAACCACACGGCCGAGGGCGATCACTCCGGGCCGACGTACAACCTCGCCGGGATCGACAACGACTCGTACTACATCGTCGGCCAGGACGGCGCGTACTACAACGACACCGGATGCGGCAACACCACCCAGGCCGCCGACATCGCCACCCGCGCCCTCGTGCTGCGCAGCCTGCGCGCACTGGGCCGAGCAGATGGGCGTCGACGGCTACCGCTTCGACCTCGCCTCGATCCTCGCCCGCGACGCCGACGGCGGCGTCGAGGGCGACATGCCCCCGATGATCAACGAGATCGGCATCCTGGCCGGCACCCACGACCTGCGCGTCACCGCGGAGGCCTGGGACCTGGGCGCCTACCAGTTGGGCCGCGGCTTCCCGGGCATCATGTGGCGGCAGTGGAACGGGAGGTTCCGCGACGACGTCCGCGGCTTCGTCAAGGGCGACGACGGGCTGGTGGCGGCCTGATGTCGCGGGTGTACGGCAGCGCGGACCTGTTCCCGGACGGCCCGAACGACATGTACCGGCCCTACCAGAGCATCAACTTCGTCACCGCCCACGACGGCTTCTGCCTGTACGACCTGGTGTCCTACAACGAGCGGCACAACGAGGCCAACGGCCACGGCGGCACCGACGGCTCGTCGGACAACCGGAGCTGGAACTGCGGGTGGGAGGGCGACGAGGGCGCCCCGCCGGAGGTCCTGGCCCTGCGCATGCGCCAGATGAAGAACTTCGCCGCGCTGATGATGCTGTCCAACGGCGTGCCGATGATCGTCGCCGGCGACGAGTTCGCCAACACCCAGGGCGGCAACAACAACCCGTACAACCAGGACAACGAGATCACCTGGCTGGACTGGGACCGGCTGGACTCCCACCGCGACCTGTACGCGTTCTTCAGGGCGATGATCGCCCTGCGCAAGGCCCGGCGCAGCATCGCGCGCAGCCGGTTCTGGCGCGAGGACGTCCGGTGGTTCGGCACCGCCGGGGCGCCGGACACGTCACCGTCGTCGCACAGCGTCGCCTGGCACCTGTCCGGGGCGCGCTACGGCGAGGGCGACCTGTACGTGATGGTCAACGCGTTCTGGGAGCCCCTCGAGTTCGCGATCCAGGTCCCGGGCCAGTGGCGGCGGATCGTGGACACCACGCTGGCGGCGCCCGAGCATGTGAGGGCCGTGGCCGACGCGCCGACGGTGGGTGGCACGGTGACGGTCACCGACCGCTCCATCGTCGTCCTGTCGACGTGACGCCCGACGTGATGCCCGACCTGACGTGGGCCGGGCGATGAGCGACCCCGTCGGCCGGCGGCGGATTAGGGTGACCGGGGTCGTCCAGGGCGTCGGGTTCCGGCCATTCGTCCATGGGCTGGCCACGGGCCTGGGCCTGACCGGCTTCGTGGGCAACGACGCGGACGGGGTGTTCCTCGAGGCCCAGGGACCGGCGAGTGCCCTGGCCGAGCTGGAGAGGCGGATCTGGCAGGAGGCGCCGTCCCTGGCGGTTGTGGATGCGGTGCAGGTCGAGGTGCTCGACCCGGTCCGGGACGGGCTGGTCGAGCCGGTCCCCATGGCCGTCGACGGTGCAGGCCCGGACGGCCGCGCTGGCTCCGCGTTCCGCATCGTCGCCAGCGGCAGTGGGGCAGGGGTCACCTCGATCCCACCGGACACCGCTGTCTGCGACGCGTGCCTGGCCGAGATGCGCGACCCCGCCGACCGTCGCCACGGCTACCCATTCATCGCCTGCACGCACTGCGGGCCCCGCTTCACGATCACCACCGGCCTGCCGTACGACCGCCAGAACACCACGATGGTGGGCTTCCCGCTCTGTCCGCCGTGCCTGGCCGAGTACACGGACCCGAGAAGCCGCCGGTTCCACGCCCAGCCGACGGCCTGCGCGGCATGCGGTCCGCGGCTGTCGATGCCTGTCGTCGAGGTGGTCGCAGCGCTCCGGGCGGGGTCGGTCGTGGCGGTCAAGGGCGTCGGCGGCTACCACCTGGCCTGTGACGCGCGCGACGCGGCGGCCGTGAGCCGGTTGCGCGCCCGCAAGCAGCGCGGGGACAAGCCCTTCGCCCTGATGGCGGCCGACCTGCGACGTGGCCCGCCTCGTGGCCCTCGTCGACGGCCCCGCCGAGGCGCTGCTCACCTCACGGGCGAGACCGATCGTGATCCTCCCCGCGCTCGACGCCGACCTGGTTGCCGACGTGGCCCCCGGCACCGGGACCCTGGGGGTGATGCTCCCCTACGCCCCCCTGCACCATCTGCTGTTCGACGCCGGCGCCCCCGACCTGCTGGTGATGACCAGCGGGAACCTCGCCGACGAGCCGATCTGCATCGACCCTGCGGAGGCCGAGCAGCGCCTGGCCGGACTCGCGGACGTGTTCGTGCATCACGACCGACCCATCCACGTGGCCTGCGACGACTCCGTCACCCGGGTCGTGGCCGGTGCGCCGCAGCCGGTGCGCCGCAGCCGGGGCCACGCTCCGATGCCGCTGGTCCTGCCCGTGGCCGGCCCTCCGATGCTCGCCGTGGGCGGTGAGCTGAAGAGCACCGTGTGCGTGGCCCGCGGGAGTTCCGCGTGGCTCAGCCAGCACATCGGCGACACCGCCAACCTCGAGACGCTGGCGATGCTGGAGCGCACCGTGGAGTCGCTCTGCGCGCTGCAGCGGGTCACCCCGGAGCTGATGGTGTCCGATGCGCACCCCGGCTACCTGTCGCGGCGCTGGGCCGCCGACCGGGCGGCGGCGCTCGGGGTCGAGCACGTCCTGGTGGGCCACCACCACGCGCACCTGGCCTCGCTGCTGGCCGAGCACCGGGTGCCGGTGGGGCATCCGGTCCTCGGGCGTGGTCCTCGACGGGACCGGGTACGGCGTGGACGGCACCATCTGGGGTGGGGAGCTGCTCCTGGGCAGCTACGCGGCAGTCGAGCGCGTGGGCCATCTGAGCCCGGTCTCCCTCCCCGGTGGCGACGCCGCGATCCGGCATCCCGCGCGGACCGCGGCGGCGCACCTGCACGCGGCCGGCCTGGGCTGGGAGGGCACGGCGAGTGCCGCCGCCTGCACGCCCGCCGAGGGCGCTCTTCTCTCGCGGATGCTCGCCACGGGCTCGCACTGCACGCCGACAACGAGCATGGGCCGGCTGTTCGACGCCATCGCCTCCCTGCTCGACGTCCGGCACGAGGTGACCTACGAGGCGCAGGCCGCGATCGAGCTGGAGGCGCTCGCGGCCGCCACGACCGAGCCGGCGTCGGGTTGGCAGCCCGGGGCCAGCACCAACGGTCCCGTGGTGCGGATCGCCCCCGACGGCGGTGTCGTCCTCGACCCATCGGGCTGGATCGCCCAAGCCGTGGCCGATCACGCGGCCGGCATCGACCCGGGAGGTCCTCCCGGGCCTTCCACGTGGCGTTGGCCGAGGCACTGACCGAGGCCGTCCTGCTCGTCCGCGACCGGCACGGCATCGACACGGTCGGGCTCACGGGCGGGGTGTTCGCCAACGACGTGCTCTCCTCGGCTTGTCAGGGCTCCCTGCGGCGGGCAGGCTTGACAGTGCTCGTGCACGGCGTGGTGCCGCCCAACGACGGCGGCCTCGCGCTGGGTCAGGTGGCGGTCGCCGCCGCCTGGTCCGCCCGCTGACGTCCCACAGGAGGCCGACCGTGTGTCTGGGGGTCCCCGGCCGGGTCGACACCGTGTGGGAGGTCCATGGCATGCGCATGGCCATGGTCGACTTCGGCGGCATCCGCAAGGAGGTGTGCCTCGCGTACGTCCCTGAGGTCGAGGTCGGGGACTACACGATCGTCCACGTGGGGTTCGCGCTGACCAAGCTCGATGAGGCCTCGGCGCTGGAGACCCTCGAGCTCATGCGCGGGGTCGGCCTGCTGGAGCAGGAGTTCGGCTCGAGCGCCGAGGTGGCCCCGGCCGACGAACGGGAGCCCGGGGCCGCACCTGAGCCCGGGAGGCACCCGTGAAGTACCTCGATGAGTTCGGCGACCCGGAGCTCGCCCGTCGGCTGCTCGACGACATCGCCGCCACCGTCACCCGCCCCTGGGCCCTGATGGAGGTGTGCGGGGGCCAGACGCACACCATCGTGCGCAACGGCATCGACCAGCTCCTGCCCGAGGGCGTGGAGATGATCCACGGCCCCGGCTGCCCCGTGTGCGTCACGCCGCTGGAGACCATCGACCGTGCGCTGGCCATCGCGGCCACGCCGGGGGTCATCTTCTGCTCGTTCGGCGACATGATCCGCGTCCCGGGCTCCGCAGGGGACCTCGTTCCGGGTCAAGAGCGCGGGCGGTGACGTGCGCATCGTGTACTCGCCGCTGGACGCCGTGCGGATCGCCCAGGACAACCCGGACACGCAGGTGGTGTTCTTCGGCATCGGCTTCGAGACCACGGCCCCCGCCAACGCCATGACCGTCCAGGTCGCCCGACGGCAGGGGATCACCAACTTCTCGCTGCTGGTCTCCCACGTGCTGGTCCCCCCGGCGATCACCGCGATCATGGAGTCCCCGTCCTGCCGGGTCCAGGGCTTCCTGGCCGCCGGGCACGTCTGCACGGTGATGGGCATGGCCGAGTACGAGCCGCTGGTGGCGAAGTACCGCGTGCCCATCGTCGTGACCGGGTTCGAGCCGCTGGACGTCCTCGAGGGCATCCGGCGGACTGTGCGTCAGCTCGAGGAGGGCCGCGCCGAGCTCGAGAACGCCTACCCGCGCGCGGTCGCCCCCGCCGGGAACCCGGTGGCCCAGGCTGTGGTCGGCGACGTCTTCGACGTCTGCGACCGGGCGTGGCGCGGCATCGGGGTGATCCCCCGGTCCGGCTGGCGGCTGTCGGACGACTACGCCGAGTTCGACGCCGAGCGCCGGTTCGACGTCGCCGGGATCGTCACCACGGAGTCGCAGCTGTGCCGTGCCGGTGAGGTGCTGCAGGGCCTGATCAAGCCGTTCGAGTGCCAGGCGTTCGGCACGACGTGCACGCCCAGGTCGCCGTTGGGTGCGCCCATGGTCTCCAGCGAGGGCGCGTGCGCCGCCTACTACCAGTTCCGCCGGCTGGAGCAGCCCGCATGAGTCGACCCCCTGGACATCACCTCCTGGTCGTGCCCGATGCCGCTGCGCGACCATCCGAACGTGGTGATGGGCCACGGCGGCGGGGGCCGGCTGTCCGCCGAGCTCATCGAGCACCTGTTCCTCCCGGCATTCCACGGGACCCCCCTGGCCGACGTGCTCACCCAGCTCGGGGACGCCGCCGTCCTGGACCTGCCGGGCGCCGGTCGGGGCGTCCGCGTGGCGTTCACGACCGACTCCTACGTCGTGCGTCCCCGGTTCTTCCCCGGCGGCAACATCGGCGACCTCGCGGTCAACGGCACCGTCAACGACCTGGCCGTCAGCGGCGCGGTGCCCCTGGCCCTGTCCGTCGGGGCGATCCTCGAGGAGGGCATGGCCCTCGACGAGCTGGGCATCATCGCGCAGACGATGGGAGCGGCCGCCCGCGCCGCCGGGGTCTCGATCGTCACCGGCGACACCAAGGTCGTCGACTCGGGGCACGGCGACGGGCTGTACCTGAACACCGCGGGGATCGGCCTCGTCCCCGCCGGGCTGGACCTGGGTCCGGCGCAGGTGCGCCCCGGTGACGCGGTCCTCCTCTCGGGACCCATCGGCATGCACGGGATCGCCGTCCTCAGCGTCCGCGACGGCCTGGAGTTCGGCGCCGACCTCGTCACGGACAGCGCACCTGTCACCCCGGTCACCCAGGCGCTCCTGGCCGCCGGTGTGGGGGTCTCGATGATGCGCGACCCCACCCGGGGCGGGGTGGCCGCGACCCTCAACGAGATCGCCCACGCCAGTGGCACCGGGATCGAGATCGTCGAGCGTGACGTGCCCGTCCCCGACGCCGTCCGCGCGGCGTGCGGCTTCCTGGGCCTGGATCCGCTGTACATCGCCAACGAGGGCAAGGTCGTGGTCGTCGTGCGCGGCGCGGACGCCGAGCGGGCGCTGGAGCTGATGCGCGGGACCGAGGTCGGCCGGGCGGCCACCCGGATCGGCACCGTGACCGGGGAGCACCCCGGGGTGGTGGTCGCCCGGACAGGCATCGGGGGGAGCCGCGTCGTCGACCTCCCGCTGGCTGAGCAACTGCCCCGCATCTGCTGATAGGACAAAGGGGAGCCCGACCCGGAGGTGGAGCATGTGTCGCTGGATGGCCTACTCGGGATCGCCGATCCCCGTCTCCGAGCTGCTGCTCACGCCCAAGCACTCACTGATCGACCAGAGCCTGCACTCCACGATGGGGGCCACGACCACCAACGGCGACGGCTTCGGGCTGGGCTGGTACGGCATCGGGGACACCCCCGGGGTCTTCCACAGCACCGAGCCCGCGTGGAACGACCGGAACCTCGCCGACCTCTCCCGGCACCTGGTCTCCCCCCTGGTCTTCGCGCACGTCCGGGCCTCGACCGGGGGAGCGATCCAGCAGACCAACTGCCACCCGTTCCGGTACCAGAACTGGCTGTGGATGCACAACGGCCTGATCCGCGAGTTCGCCACCGTGAAGCGCGACCTGGCCTTCGCCGTCGATCCCTGGCTCTACCCCATGATCGAGGGCTCGACCGACTCCGAGCTGTTCTTCTACCTGGCGCTGACCATGGGCCTGCAGGACGACCCGCTGACCGCCGTCGAGCGGGCGGTGGGCCTCATCGAGGACACCGGGCACGCCCATGGGGTGGCCGACCCCATCCAGATGACGGTCGCCACGACCGACGGGACGCGCATCTGGGCCTTCCGCTACTCCAGCGAGGGCTCCTCCCGCTCGCTGTTCCACAGCACGAACATCGCGATGCTGCGCGAGATGTACCCGGACAACTCCCTGCTGCACGGGGTGTCCGACGAGACCCGGCTCATCGTCTCCGAGCCGCTCGGCGACCTGCCGGGGGCCTGGCGTGAGGTCCCCGAGTCCTCGTGCGGGGTCGTCCAGCCGGGGGAGGACGAGATCCGCCCCTTCACGCCCATCCGCGGGTAGCCCGTGCACAGGTGGGGCCCGTGCACAGGGGGCCCTGCACGGGTAGACCCGCGTCCAGGTGGGCCCACGCGGCCCGGAAGCCCCAGCCCGCGCATTCCCGGCCAACTGCGCACTGCCCCGCGCGTTCCACGCCACATGCGGCGGGGAACGCGCAGCGGCGCGCCCGTCTGGCGGGGAACGCCCGGTCAGGCGTCCTTGATCTCGCAGAGCACCGTGCCCGTGGGGACCGTCGTGCCGACCTCGGCGGTCAGCGCGGTGATCACCCCGGACTTGTGGGCGTTCAACGGCTGCTCCATCTTCATGGCCTCGAGCACGACGACCAGGTCGCCGGCCGCGACCTCCTGACCCTCCTCGACGGCGATCTTGACGATCGTGCCCTGCATGGGCGCGGCCAGCGAGTCACCGGTGGCACCGCTGCCGCGACTTCTTGCTGGAGCGCGTCGGGGCCGCCTTCTTCGGCTGCGATCCGCCACCGCCGCCGAGCGAGATCCCCTCGGGCAGGCTCACCTCGACCCGCTTGCCGCCCACCTCGACGACCACCGAGGACCGCTCCTCGGGCTCGACGAGCCCCACGGCAGCCCCGGCGTAGGCCGGGATGTCGTTGACGAACTCGGTCTCGATCCAGCGGGTGTGCACGGAGAAGGGCTGGTCGGGATCGGCAGGGGCGAAGGCCGGGTCGCTGACCACCTTGCGGTGGAAGGTGATCGCGGTGGCGATGCCCTCGACCTCGAACTCCGCCAGGGCGCGCCGCGAGCGCTCGATGGCCTGCTGGCGGTCATGGCCGGTCACGATGAGCTTGGCCAGCAGGGAGTCGAAGTTCCCGCCGATCACGTCGCCGGTCTTGAAGCCCCCGTCCAGGCGGATTCCGGGGCCGGTCGGGGGGTGCCACACGGTCAGGGCCCCGGGTGCGGGCAGGAAGTTGCGGCCCGGATCCTCGCCGTTGATCCGGAACTCGATCGAGTGCCCGCGCAGCGGCGGGTCGTCGTAGCCGAGCTCCTCGCCGTCGGCGATCCGGAACTGCTCGCGGACCAGGTCGATGCCGGAGACCTCCTCGGTGACCGGGTGCTCGACCTGCAGGCGGGTGTTGACCTCGAGGAAGGAGATGGTCCCGTCCTTGCCGACCAGGAACTCGCACGTGCCGGCGCCGTAGTAGCCCGCCTCGCGCACGATCGCCTTGCTCGAGGTGTAGAGCCGCTCGACCTGCGCGTCGGTCAGGAACGGCGCGGGCGCCTCCTCCACGAGCTTCTGGTGGCGGCGCTGCAGCGAGCAGTCGCGGGTGGACACGACCACGACGTTGCCGTGCTTGTCGGCCAGGACCTGGGTCTCGACGTGCCGGGGGCTGTCGAGGTACTTCTCCACGAAGCACTCCCCGCGGCCGAACGCGGCCACTGCCTCGCGCACCGCCGAGTCGTACAGCTCGGGGATCTCCTCGATCGAGCGGGCGACCTTCAGGCCACGACCGCCGCCGCCGAACGCCGCCTTGATCGCGATGGGCAGCCCGAACTCCGTGGCGAAGGCCACCACCTCGTCGGCGCCGGACACCGGGTCCGCGGTGCCCGGGACCTGGGGGGCGCCGGCGCGGGCGGCGATGTGCCGGGCGGACACCTTGTCGCCGAGGTCGCGGATGGCCGAGGGGGGCGGACCGATCCAGGTGAGCCCGGCGTCGATGACCGCCTGGGCGAAGTCGGCGTTCTCCGACAGGAACCCGTACCCCGGGTGGACCGCGTCGGCGCCGCTGCGCCGGGCGACATCCAGGATCTTGTCGAACACGAGGTACGTCTCAGCCGCCGTGGTGCCCCCGAGGGCGAAGGCCTCGTCGGCTGCCTTCACGTGCAGCGCGTCCCGGTCGGGATCGGCGTACACCGCGACGGAGGCGATGCCGGCGTCCCGGCACGCGCGGGCCACCCGGATGGCGATCTCACCGCGGTTGGCGATCAGTACCTTCTTCATTCCAGCACCCCTCACACCTGCTCCGGGGCCCGATACCGGGCGACTCGAATGCCATCCTACGGAGGGGGTGCACGCCCAGTTCGCGGCCACCCGTCAGGCGTGGTCCCAGAGGTCGGTCCAGCGGATGCCGAGCTCGCCGACGAGGGCGCGCAGCGTCGGCAGGGCCAGGCCGATCACGTTCGAGTGGTCCCCCTCGATCCCGTCGATGAAGGGCCCGCCGAGCCCGTCGATGGTGCACGACCCGGCCACCGCGAGCGGCTCCCCCGAGGCGATGTACGCCTCGAGCTCGGCGGGGTCCGGCCGGCCGAACCGGATGGTCGTGGCCACCGCACGGTGCACCTCGCGCCCGCTGTCGAGGTCGATGACCGTGTGGCCGGTGACCAGGACCCCGGTACGGCCGGACATGGCCGCCCATCGGTCGCGCACCTGCCCGGCGCTGCGTGCCTTGCCGAGCACCTGGCCGTCGAAGTCGAGCATCGAGTCCGCCCCGACGACCAGCACCCGCACGCCCGCCGGGACGCCCCGGACCTCCCCGGAGCGGACCTGGTCGGCCACGTCGCGGGCCTTGGCGGTCGCCAGCATCTGGGTCAGGGCGGCGGGGTCGCCGTCCAGCTCGCCCGCCGAGGCGACCAGGGCGTCCTCGTCGACGCGGCTGTGCCAGATGACCGGGGTGATGCCGGCCGCCCGCAGCAGCGTGGCCCGCGCGGGCGAGGACGATCCCAGGACCAGGACCGGGCGCCGGAGGTCGCCCGGCCGGCGCCCGCGGGGCCCGGCTGGCCGGGCATGCCGGCCGTGCCCGGCTCAGCCACGGCTGACCAGGCCGCGCAGGGCCCCGGAGGTCCGCGCGCGCATCCCCTTGCCCGGGGCGACCAGCACCCGGCCCCCGGGGGAGGGCAGCAGCGTGACCATCCCGCGCGGGCAGGTCAGGTGTATCGGCGAGCGCGTCCCGTGGGTCCAGAGCCCGCCGATGGGGACCAGCAGGCCGCGGAACCCGACGTGCAGGGCCAGGGCGCCGCGCGCCAGGGCGGTGGTGGCCACCAGGGGGTCGGTCTCGATGACCCCGGCGACCGGGGCCGTCCAGTCCACGCCCTCGATCGTGGGCTCGCCGGTGTAGTGCAGCAGCCCGACCGTCCGGGAGAAGCCGCCGACGTCGGCGACGCAGATCGCCGGCGGCGAGTCGTCGGCCGGCGCGATGTTCATGGCGCGCAGCACCCCGGTGAACGTCGCCCCCTGCGGCGTGGGCGCCAGGTCCGCCCAGTCGATGTCGACGACCCAGTCCAGGGCGTGGGTGATGTCGCTGGGGGCCCCGTCCTCCCCGATGCGCACGAGCAGGCGCCCATCGACGTTGTGGGCCAGCAGCAGCTCGGGTCTCGGGCTGACCCACACGCTGCCATCGGGGTGTCGCTCCATCGTCGCGTTGCCCACCCGCGCGGCGATGATCCGCGGCTCGAACCCGGTCGTGAGCAGGGGAACCGTGGTGGTCCCGTCGGTGAACTCGACCCGGAACGGCCCGGTCTCATCGGCGACGAACGCCAGGGCGTTGGAGCGGACCACGGCCACGATCTCGCGGGTCGGCCCGGCGGCGTGCGGGTGGACCGGCAGGTCCTCGTCCTCGACGTCCTCCACCCCGCTGACCGGCGGCGGGTCCACCAGCCAGCCCGCGGGCTCCTCCAGCCCGGGCAGCTCGCAGGACCAGGCCGTGAGCCCCGTGGCGGAGTCGGCCAGGACCCCGGGCATGCGCAGCACCCGGGTGGTGGTGCTCAGTGACTCCACCAGCAGGCTCGGCTGGCGGTGGTCGCAGGCCCGGTCGGCCAGCTCCGCAGCCATCGCGGTCCACCGTGGCCACACCGACCGCGGCTCAGTGCGGCGCAGGACGGCGGCGCAGGCGCGGAGCACCTCCTCGGCCCGGCTCGACCCGGCGGGCCGCGCTGTGGCGCCGGCCCAGCGGCCGATCGCGGCGGTCAGCCGCTCGACGTCCCCCGAGGGGACGAGCTCACCAGCCTCCGGCGCTGTGAGGAGCTCCGAGGGCCCGTAGCGGACGTCGTAGGCCACGACCGGGACCCCCACGGCCAGGGACCGCAGGATGGCCAGGGGGAACGACTCCCGGCGGCCGGCCCAGACCGTCAGCGCGGCACCCTCGAACGGGGCGTGGTCGTCCGGGGGCGGGGCGAGGATGCGCACCCTCCCGCCCAGGCCGAGCTCCGCGGCCAGGGCGGCCAGCGCGTCGCCGTCCTCGCCCTCCCCGACGATGTCGAGGGCCAGGCCGGGGTCGGCCAGCAGCGCCGGTTGGGCGGCGCGCAGCACGTGGTGGTGTCGCGCGCCGGACTCCAGCGGGCCGACCGAGACGATCCGTCGTGGGCCCCCGTCCTCCGCGGCAGCCGGGGCCCCACCCAGCACGGGAGCCGGTGCCGCCACGGCGGGCGGGATGACCAGCGTCGGCGTGTCCGGCCCGAACCGCGTCCGCAGGTCCGCCGCCTGGGCCTCGGTCTGGACCACCAGGGCGTCGAACGCCTCCTGCTGGTCGGTGAACCTCTCGGCGAAGCGGGGGGTCATCCGCGCCATCGCGGGGTCCTGACCCGGCTCCGGTGCGGTCAGGTGGTTCAGGTGCACCCCGGCGACCCGGGCCACCGCCGGATTGGTCATCGCTGCCAGGTACGGGTAGGCCGCCGGCGAGTCCGCGAACACCGCGGCACCGGGGACCTGCGCGGTCAGCCAGTCGAGCCAGTCACCCACCCGGGGGTCGATCGACCCGCCCGGCGGCAGCGGCCCCCACCACGACGCCCGGATCCGGCGGTCGCGCAGCGCGTAGTGGTGCAGCCCCGTGTCGGCAGGGAACTGCCCGTCGTCGACCAGCGCCTCGACGGTGCGCTGCAGATGGGCGTCCTTGTTGATCAGCACGGCGTGGGTGGCCCATCCGGCTCCGGCGAACGCCCGCAGGCGCGCCAGCCAGAACTGGGTCAGGCGTCCGCCGTCGGCCCTGAGCTCGTTGAACACGAAGACGGCCGTGTGCCGGCCGTCCGCGAAGGGCCGCTCGGAGATCACGGCGGCAGCCTAACGGCAGGCCCCTGCCGAGCGGGCCAGCCGCGACACGGGCAGCAGCTCACCGGGGAGCGAGGACTCCCACCAGCCGGTCGGCGCCACGGCCGGGCGCATCAGCCGGGCGGGGGGCGCCCACTGCGCGACCGCGGTGGGGGTGTCATCCGGCTGCGCACCCCCGCCCGCGGCGGCCAGCACCGCCACGAGGGCGGCCAGCTCCTCGGCCGTGGGGTCGCCGCGGACGATCCGCAGCGCGGGAGGCTGCTCGTGGTGCCCGTGGCCGGCGTCGGTGCTCACAGCGGGATGTTCCCGTGCTTCTTCGGCGGATGGGTCTCGCGCTTGTTGCGCAGCACCCGCAGCGCCTGGACGACCTGCCCGCGGGTCTCGTGCGGGAGGATCACCCGGTCGATGTAGCCCCGCTCGCCGGCGAGGTACGGGTTGGCCAGCTGCAGGTTGTACTCCGCCTCGAGCTCGGCGCGGGTCGCCGAGGGGTCCTCGGCGACGGCCAGCTCCTTGCGGTACAGGATGCTCACCGCACCCTGGGCGCCCATCACGGCGATCTGGCCGGTCGGCCACGACAGGTTCACGTCGCCGCCGAGGTGCTTGGAGCCCATGACCACGTAGGCCCCGCCGTAGGCCTTGCGGGTGATGACCGTGACCTTCGGGACGGTTGCCTCCACGTAGGCGTAGATCAGCTTGGCGCCGCGGCGGATGATGCCGTCCCACTCCTGGGACGTGCCGGGCAGGAAGCCGGGGACGTCGACGAACGTGATCACGGGGATGTTGAACGCATCGCAGGTCCGCACGAACCGCGCGGCCTTCTCCGAGGCGTCGATGTCCAGGGTCCCGGCGAACTGCATCGGCTGGTTGGCCACGATCCCCACGGAGTGGCCCTCGACCCGGCCGAACCCGATGACCATGTTCGGCGCGAACAGCGGCTGGACCTCGAGGAACTCCTCGTCGTCGAGCACCGCCTCGATGGCCCGGTGCATGTCGTAGGGCTGGTTGGGGGAGTCCGGGATCAGGGTGTCGAGGGCCAGGTCGGTGTCGGTGGGCGTCAGGTCGGACTCCCCGCCGTACACCGGGGGCCGCTCCAGGTTGTTGGCGGGCAGGTAGCTCAGCAGCGCCCGCACGTAGCTCAGGGCGTCGTGCTCGTCCTCGCCCATGTAGTGCGCGACGCCGGACTTGCTGTTGTGCGTGCGTGCGCCGCCGAGCTCCTCGAACTCGACGTCCTCGCCCGTGACGGTCTTGATGACGTCCGGGCCGGTGATGAACATGTGCGAGGTCTTGTCGACCATGATGGTGAAGTCGGTGATGGCCGGGGAGTAGACCGCGCCACCGGCGCAGGGGCCCATGATCAGCGAGATCTGTGGGATGACCCCGGAGGCGTGCACGTTGCGGCGGAAGATCTCGCCGTAGATGGCCAGGGAGACCACGCCCTCCTGGATGCGGGCGCCGCCGGAGTCGTTGATCCCGATGATGGGCCAGCCGTTCTTGAGGGCCAGGTCCATGACCTTGATGATCTTCTCGCCGAAGACCTCGCCCAGGGAGCCGCCGAACACGGTGAAGTCCTGGGCGAACACGCAGACCGGCCGGCCGTCGATCGTGCCCGTCCCGGTGACCACACCGTCGCCGTACGGCCGGTTCTTCTGCCCGCCGAAGTTGTACGAGCGGTGCCGGGCCAGGTCGTCCATCTCGACGAAGGAGTCCGCGTCCAGGAAGTGGCGCAGCCGCTCCCGGGCGGTCATCTTGCCCTTGGCGTGCTGCTTCTCGATCCGCGCGGCCTTGCCGGCCAGGATCGCCTCGTGGCGGCGGTGCTCGAGGTCGGCGAGCTTGCCGGCCGTGGTGGTCAGGTCGCTGGTGGCCGCAGGCGTGCTCGGCTCGGGTGCGCTGGCGCTCATCTCGTCCCTCTCCTGGAATGCCCTGCGTGAAGTACCTTATCCCTGTGTCTGAGACCACTCCGGGGCCGGTCGCCCCCACCCCCGCCCCGCTCGTCCCCGGCCCCGACGGCCGACCCCGGTCCTCGGGGGTGGCCTACGTGGACCAGTGGCCCGTGGACCTGGGCACGGCCGCGGTGGTGAAGTCGATCCGCAAGGGCGGTGGCTCCTGGCGCAGCGTCACCGTCTTCTCCGAGATCGCGTCCACGAACTCCGTCGGCGTCGCGCTGGCGATGGCCGGGTGCCCGTCCGGCGTCGGTGCTGGTGACCGACCTGCAGACCGCCGGGCGCGGACGGCTGGATCGCTCGTGGGAGGCGCCCTCGGGCAGCTCGGCGCATGTTCTCGGTCGTGCTGCACCCCCACGGCCCGGACCATGAGCTCGGAGTCCTGCCCCTGCTCGCCGGGGTCGCGGTGTGCGAGGCGGTGGAGTTCGTGACCGGGCTGCGCGCGTCCCTGAAGTGGCCCAACGACCTGGTGATCCGCGACGAGGACGCTCCCGAGCGGCCGCGGCGGCAAGGTGGGCGGGATCCTGGCCGAGCGCGACGCGCAGACCGGGGCCATCGTCCTGGGCGTCGGGATCAACGTCGACCTCGCCGAGTCCGACCTGCCCGTGCCGGGGGCGACCTCGCTCACGCTCGCCGGGGTCCCGCGCCCGCGGCGGGCGAAGCTGATCGGGCGTGCGCTGTCGCGCATCGAGCACTGGTTCACCGCGTGGGACGCGATCGGGACCGACGCCGCCTCCCTGGACCTCCTGCTGGAGTCCTACCGCGAGCGCTGCATCTCGATCGGCGCGCCCCTGAGCGTCGTCCGGCCCGGTGCCGAGGACCTCGTCGGGGTGGGCGCGGGGATCAGCCCCACGGGCGCCCTGCTGGTGGACTCGCAGGGCTCCGAGGTCGCGGTCGTGGTCGGCGACGTGACCCACGCCACCGCGGAACCGCTCTGACGATGGGGCCCCGCGGCCGCAGCAGATCGGGCGCATCGTGGAGATCGTCCTGGGTGATCCGGCGGTCTTCACGCGCGAGGAGGCGGCCGCGGCCGCAGGGCTGACCGTGGACCAGGCGCGGCCCTACTGGCGGGCGATGGGCTTCGCCGACGTGGGAGCTGCCCCGGCGTTCACCTCGACCGACGTCGAGTCCCTGTGCCTGCTGACCGGCTGGGTGGGCAGCGGGACCCTCGATGAGGCGACCACGATCGAGGTCGTGCGCAGTCTGGGGCAGACCGCGTCCCGGCTGGCCGACTGGCAGGTCGACACCATGGCCCGGGTCCTGGCCGAGTCCGAGGCCCCGGTGGACCTCGAGGCGGTCGGCGAGGGGATGGCCCGGGTCCTGCCCGGGCTCGAGTCGTTGCTGGTGCACGCGTGGCGGCGGCACCTTGCGGCCGCCATCGGCCGGGGCCTGGCCTTCGTGGCCGAGGATCCGGCGGTCTCGTCGGACCCCGCCACGGCCACGGTGGGGTTCGCCGACATCGCGGGCTTCACCCGCCTGGCCCGGGTGATGGCCGATGAGGACCTCGCGCAGATGGTGCACGCCTTCGAGTCCGGCGCGGCCGACATCGTGGCCGGGCGCGGAGGGCGGCTGGTCAAGACCCTCGGCGACGAGGTGATGTTCGTCTGCGAGAGCGCCGACGATGCCGTGGCCGTGGCCACCCAGATGCACGGGCTGACGGCTCCGGGTGAGGAGGCGCTGACCCTGCGGATCGGGCTGGCCACCGGGCACCTCATCTCCCGCATGGGCGACTTCTACGGGGGCACCGTCAACCTGGCCAGCCGCCTGACCGCCATCGCCCGCCCGGGGTCGACCCTGGTCGATTCGGCGACGGAGGCGGCCCTGGCAGACCCGACGCCCTATGCCCTGCGGCACCTGACCCCCCGACCCCTGCGCGGGATGGGGCTGGTGCGCGCGACCTCCGTGACCCGTCGCCGGGTCCCCGAGTTCGGGGGCCTGCAGGGCTGAGGCGGGTCCGCGGTCGCGGCGGCCCGTGGGTCGCCGCTGGGGATCAGTTGCTCGGTGAGGGGTCCGCCGCGGTGACCGCGACCGGCTCCTCGGTCGGGAAGACCCACGTGCGGTACACCCAGAAGCGGAACAGCGTGCCCAGGCCCACGGCGATGACGTTGCCGCTGATGTTGTCGGCCAGTTGGCTGTCCAGGCCCAGCAGGTAGTGCGTGAAGGCCAGGCACCCCCAGGAGATGAGCAGGGCGACGGCGTTGGTCGCGAAGAACAGCGCCGTCTCGCGGCCGTAGCCGGTCCGCGCCCGGTCCCGGTAGGTCCAGTTCCGGTTGGCCACGTAGGCGAACCCGGTGGCCACGACCACGCTGATGCGTCTTGGCCGTCAGCGGGCTGTCGGAGAGCACCCCCGCGCGCAGGATGTTGAACAGGCTGACGTCGATGACGAAGGCGATGGCCCCGACCGTGCCGAACTTGGCGACCTCCGCGCCCAGGCGCCGCGCGGCGCCCGCGACGCGTGCCTGCGCCCGTCCGTCCACAGTCGCCTCCACCACCTGTGCCTGGGTCATGTGCGCTGCGTACCCGCTGCCGTGCCCGCGCACACCTGACCTGCCCTGTGAAGTGTCTCACCCCCATCCCCTACCGTGGGAACCCTCACCACGGCCCCAGGAGGCACCCCATGGATCTGGACCTCTCCCCCGAGCACGACGAGCTGCGTGAGGTGGTCGCCCGGTTCGCCCGCGACGAGGTCGCCCCCGTCATCGGCGACCACTACCGGCGGGGGGAGTTCCCCCTGGCGCTCGTGCGCCGGATGGGCGAGATGGGGCTGTTCGGCCTGCCGATCCCCGAGGAGTACGGCGGCATGGGCGGGGACTACGTCGCCCTGTGCGTGGCCATCGAGGAGCTGGCCCGGGTGGACTCCTCGATCGCGATCACGCTGGAGGCGGGGGTGTCACTGGGTGCCATGCCGATCCTGCGCTTCGGCACCGAGGAGCAGAGGGCCACCTGGTTGCCGAAGCTCGCCGCCGGCGAGATGCTCGGTGCCTTCGGCCTGACCGAGTCGGGCAGCGGCTCCGATGCCGGCAGCGTCCGCACGACTGCGGTCGTCGACGGCGACGACTGGGTGATCAACGGGTCCAAGTCGTTCATCACCAACTCGGGCACCGCCATCACCGGGCTGGTGACGGTCACGGCCGTGACCGGCGTCCGGGCCGACGGCCGCCCGGAGATCTCGGCCATCATCGTCCCGTCGGGGACGCCCGGCTTCGAGGTGGCCCCGGAGTACGCCAAGGTGGGGTGGAACGCCTCGGACACCCATGAGCTCAGCTTCACCGACGTGCGGGTCCCGCTGGCCAACCTCGTGGGGGTGCGCGGGCGCGGCTACGCCCAGTTCCTGTCGATCCTGGCCGAGGGCCGGGTCGCCATCGCCGCGCTGGCCACCGGGCTGGCCCAGGGCTGCGTGGACGAGTCGCTGTCGTACGCGGCCACGCGGGAGTCCTTCGGCCAGCCGATCGCCGGCCGGCAGGCCATCCAGTTCATGATCGCCGACATGGAGGTCCGGGCCCACCTGTCGCGCCTTGCCTGGCGCCAGGCGGCGGGGCTCATGCACGCCGGCCTGCCCTTCGCCCGCGAGGCCAGCATCGCCAAGCTCTACTCCTCCGAGGCGGCGATGGACAACGCCCGCGCCGCCACGCAGGTCCACGGCGGGTTCGGGTTCATGGTCGACTCCGCGGTGGGCCGGTTCTACCGGGACGCCAAGATCCTCGAGATCGGCGAGGGCACCTCCGAGGTCCAGCGGATGCTGATCGCCCGGGACCTGGGGATGCCCGTCGAGTGACCAGCGGGCCGGGGTGGTCCGTGGCCGCTGCGCGCGCAATAGGCTCATCGACGTGTATGAGATCACCCGCGGTCCCCATCCGGAGTTCCCCGAGCTCGAGGTCGTGACCCTGCACTCGCCGGCGAACGTCACCGCGTCGTTCGTGCCGAAGGCGGGGATGGTCTGCAACTCGATGACCCATGACGGCGACGAGATGCTCGGCCAGCGCTACGGCCTGGCCGGCTACATCGAGACCGGTCGGACGTTCGGCGTGCCCATCCTCGCCCCCTGGGCCAACCGCCTGGGGAAGATGGCCTACGCGGTCGTGCACGAGGGCGGCGGGGTCCGGCGCATCGATGTGAACCCGAACACCCCGAACCTGCGCTTCGACGTCTACGGCCAGCCGATCCACGGGCTGCTGCGGGGCAGCAGCGACTGGGACATCGTCGAGGTCGGGACGAACACCGAGGAGGCCTGGATCACCGCCCGGCTCGTCTTCGACCAGAAGCGCATCGACTTCGCGGCCTTCCCGTTCGAGCACCACATCGAGCTCAAGGCGACGCTGCGGGCCACGTCGCTGACCTTCAGCACCGCGATCATCGCCACCGGGCAGGACGAGGTGCCCATCGCCTTCGGCTGGCACCCCTACCTGTCGATCCCGGGCCTCGAGCGCAGCGAGTGGGATGTCTACTTCCCCTTCACCCAGCGCTGCCCGCTGGACTCCACGAAGCTGCCGACCGGCACCCGGGAGACGGTGGAGCCGATCATCGGCAAGCTCGGGGACCGGGCCCTCGACGACCTGTACGCCGACGTCGCCAACGGCACGACCGCCTACATCCGCGGCAACGGCCGGCGCATGTCGATCCGCTTCGACATGGGCTACGACTGGGCGATCCTCTACGGCCCGCCCCACAGGGACCACATCTGCATCGAGCCCATGACCGCGGCCAGCGACCCGTTCTCGGGCCAGGACCCGATGGAGGTCGTCCCCCGGGGGGCACGTTCCGCGCCGCGTTCACCATCTCGGTGGACCGCACCAGCTGAGGCCGCCATGCCGACCCGGACGCTCGCCCACCAGATCCGCGACGAGTTCCCGGGGGCTGTGCCGGCCGCGGACTTCGTGGCCGTCATGGGCCGAGCGCTGCGTGGGGGCGGGCTTCGACGCCGACACCGCCCTGCTCGCGGTGGGCACCTGCCGCGATGAGGTCTGCTTCCCGTTCATCACCCAGCTCGAGGCCGTCTGGGGTCCGGCCTTCCAGATGGGGTCGCTGGGCGGGCTGCTGACCATCGGGCGCACGGGGATCGCCGCGGTGGCCGGCCACGCTCCCAAGGCGGAGCCCGGGGAGCCGGTGCGGTACGTGATCGTGGCCGCCACGCACATCGGGGTGGATGACACGGGCACGTTCGGCTACCTGCGCCGTGAGCACCAGACGGTGTCCTCGCGTGCCTGCGGGGCGCTCATGGCCTTCCGTGACGAGCTGCTGACCAGTCGGCTGCGACTGGGCTACGACCCGGTCGATCCTGAGATGAGCCTGCTGCGCCAGCGGGTCCTCGCGGCGCTGGTCTACGGCGACATCCCGGACCCGGTGGAGCTGACCCAGGTCGTCGCGCGGGTCATCGACGAGGACCTGCGCGACCTGCTGGCCCTCATCCGGGACGCTGCTGCGCCCGACAGGGAGGTGCAGGTCGCCGTGGTCACCGGGGTGCTGATCCACACCGCCGGCGGTGACTGGTTCCAGCCGCACAGCCCGCGCATCCTCAGCACCCTGACCGGGGAGCGCGCCCTGGCCCTGTGAGCCGGGCGCTGCGGCTCCCACCCTCCGGGCGGTCCCGGGCGTTCAGGGGCAGGTGATCCCGATCGGGGCGCCGAGTGCCCCAGCCCAGGTCATGCACCTGCGCGCGCAGCTCGGGGGTGTGCTCCAGGGGATGGGCCTGGGCTCCGGCGCTCTTGCTGAGCTTGTGCCCGTCCGGGGCGCCCAGCAGCGCGTGGTGGCGCAGGTCGACCCCTGTGAAGCCCGGCGCGGGCAGCATCCCGGCCAGGTGCAGCTGCAGGGCGGAGGACGCCCAGCAGGTCGACCCCGCGCACGATGGCCGTCACCGCGAGGTCCTCGTCGGCGACGACCGAGCCCAGCTGGTAGGCCGGCAGGTCGTCGCGGCGCCAGAGCACGTGGTCGCCGGCGGGCAGTGGCAGGCCGCGTGCCGATCCGGCGGGGACCGACATCCGCAGCGCCGTGCGCCCGGGCTCGAGGGCGAGGTCCCGCTCCCGGCAGCCGGCCACGCAGCGGCCGGTGGGGTCCAGGGCGTGCCGCGAGCAGCGGCACACGAAGACCGAGTCGTGATCCCCGGCCATCAGCTGGTCACGGGCGCGGCGGAACTGGTCGATCCGGGTGGACATCGACCACGACGAGTGGAAGTCCGCCGGGCCCGACGGACCCGCGTCGATGTCGATCCGCAGCCAGTCCAGCGTGCGGAACACGTCCTCGAGGTAGGTCGCCCGGGCCCGGCCGGTGTCGAAGTCGTCGATCCGCAGCAGCAGCCGGCCGCCGCGGGCGCGCGCCAGCCAGTGCGTGAGCACCATGTTCAGCGCGTTGCCCACATGCAGGTAGCCGCTGGGCGTCGGGGCGATCCGGGTGACCAGCACCGTCACGCGGGCTGCTCGGTGTCGGAGGGCGGCTGCGGGGCCGGCTGCGGGGCCGGCTGCGGGGTCGGCTGCGGGGCCGGCTGGGGCGGTCCGGGGCTGGGGCGTCCCCAGTGGAGCCGTCCGCGGTGGAGTCGTCCCCGGTGGAGTCGTCCCCGGTGGGCGGCGACCAGGCCCGCGGCCGCCGCAGCGGCCGCCTCGCGCTGGGCCCTGGCCTCCTCGGCGACCTGTCGGGCCGCCTCCTCGGCGGCCTGCCGCTCCCGGCGCTTCTTGGCCCGCAGCCGCTTGCGCTCCTGGGCCTCCTGCTCCGGGTCGTACATCGCCTCATAGGCATCCACGACCTCGTTGGCCTCGCCGTCCATGACGACCTGGCCCTTCTCCAGCCAGATCGCGCGGTTGCAGGTCAGGCGCACGGTCCCCAGCGAGTGGGAGACCAGGAACACGGTTCCGGCTTCCTCGCGCAGCTCCATGATCCGCTTCTCGCTGCGGCGGCGGAACTCGGCGTCGCCGGTGGCCAGGGCCTCGTCGATCATCAGGATCTCGTGGCTGATCGACGCCGCGATGGCGAACCGCAGCCGGGCGGCCATCCCTGAGGAGTAGGCGTTCATGGGCATGCTCAGGAACTCGCCGAGGTCCGCGAACTCCGCGATCCAGTCCCGTCGCGCCAGCGCCTCCTGCCGGGTCATGCCCATGGCCATGCACCCCAGGAGGATGTTGTCCTCGCCGGGCAGGTCGCGCATCAGCGCGGCGTTCACGCCCAGCAGCGTCGGGCGCCCCGACGTGTAGACGTGACCCTCCTCAGGGGCCAGCAGCCCTGCGATGGCGCGCAGCAGTGTCGACTTGCCCGAGCCGTTGCGACCGATGAGGGCGATCGCGTCGCCCTCGCGCGCCACCATCGACACCCCGCGCACGGCGTGGACCTTCTTGAAGACCGTGCCCCCCGCCTGGCCCCGGACCAGGCGGCGCAGGGCCTGGGCCGCCGACCCGGCGCCGCTCTGGCCGATGACGCGGTAGACGACGTGCAGGTCGTCGCAGACGACGGTCGGCGCCGGATCGACACCAGGCGCCGCGGTCGCGGCGTGGGGGAGGTCAGCCACGGGAGTAGGACTCCTCGGCGCGGTAGAACACGACGAACCCCACGACCAGCGTGACCACGGCCCACCCCGCCGCCAACGCCCACAGGTACTCCGGGATCTCGTAGCCCTCCAGGAGGCAGGCGCGCATGAGCTCGATGTACTCGGTCATGGGGTTGAGGTACAGGACCTTCTCCACCCACGGTTCGAGGTCGGCGGTGAAGATCGGGATGCTGAACATGACCCCCGACAGGTAGCGCCAGGTCTGCATGACGAACGGCACCAGCTGGGCCACGTCCCGGCTGGCGGCGGTCCACCGGGCGACGAGCATGCACAGGCCCACGTTGAAGAACGTCTGCATGAGCACGACGGGGACGACCCCGAGCCACAGCCAGGTGATCGGCTCGCCCGTGAGCAGGACGATGACCGCCAGGATCCCGAGGGAGACCAGCTGCTGCTGCACCTCCTGGACGATCACCGACAGCGGCATCACGGCCCGGGGGAAGTGGATGGCGCGGATGATGTTCCGGTTGTTGGCGATGGCCTTCGTGCCGCCGGTGACGACGCGCTGGGTGTAGGTGAACGTGAACACGCCGATGATCAGGAAGGCGGGGTAGTTCTCGACGCCCCTGCTCGTCTGCAGGAGCACCCCGAAGATGAAGTAGTAGACGATCGCGTTGAGGATCGGCCCGAGCACCTGCCAGAGCCGGCCGAGCGACGTGTCGCGGTACTGGGCGCTCTTGCGCCCGGACCCCATGGCGATGATGAAGTCGCGCCGGGTCCACAGCTCGCGGATGTACGCGCGGATCGGCTGCCGCGCGGAGCTCGAGGTCAGGCCCCACTCGTCGGCGAGGGTCCGCAGCTCCCGGCCGTCGGGCGCCGGAACCGATTCCGGCGTGATAGTGGACATCGGTGCTCCTACTCGCCCTGATCCAACACGCGCCCACGATAGTGCCGACCCGCTGCCGATAGTGTTCTGTCCGTGGCGCACGGTTCCCCTCCCAGTCCCGGAGCCGGGTTCGGGCCGACCCCTGCCCAGGGGTTCCCCGTGGTGGGCATGATCGGCGGCGGGCAGCTGGCCCGGATGACCCAGGAGTCCGCACTGGCCCTCGGCGTCGGCCTGCGCGTGCTGGCTGCCGGCCCCACCGAGTCGGCGGCACGGGGCGGCGGCGACATCCGGTGGGGCGCCCACGACGACCCGGATGCCGTGGCGGCGTTCGCCCGCGGATGCGATGTCGTGACCTTCGACCATGAGCATGTGCCGGCGCCCATCCTCGCGGCCCTGGTCGAGGCAGGGGTGCGGGTGCGCCCGGGACCGGCGGCCCTGGCCCACGCCCAGGACAAGGTCCACATGCGCGCCGCGATCAGTGCGGCCGGCGTGCCGTGCCCGGCGTGGGCGGTGGTGACCACACCCGAGGAGCTGACGGCCTTCGCGGGCCGGAGCGGCTGGCCGGTGGTGCTCAAGGTCTCGCGGGGCGGGTACGACGGGCGCGGGGTCTGGGTGGTCGACGGCCCGGATGAGGCCGCGGCGGTGATGGCCGGCAACCCGCTGGCCCCCGGGGTCGAATGGCTGGCCGAGCAGTACGTGCCGTTCACGCGCGAGCTCGCCGCCCAGGTGGCCCGGTCCCCCTCGGGGCAGGCCGCGGTGTACCCGGTGGTGCGCACGGTGCAGACCGACGGGATCTGCACCGAGGTCGTCGCGCCGTGCCCCGGACTGGCCGACGAGCACGCCCTGGCGGCCCAGCAGGTCGCGCTGCGGATCGCCGAGGCGCTGGATGTCGTGGGGATGCTCGCCGTCGAGCTGTTCGACACCCCCGACGGCGTCCTCGTCAACGAGCTCGCCATGCGCCCGCACAACAGCGGGCACTGGTCGATCGAGGGCGCGGTCACCAGCCAGTTCGAGAACCACCTGCGCGCGGTGCTCGACCTGCCGCTCGGGTCACCGGCCGCACGCGCGCCGCACACGGTGATGGTCAACGTCCTGGGGGGTGAGCACCCGGACATGTACTCCGCCTACCGGCACGTGATGGCCCGCGACCCCGGGCTGAAGGTCCACATGTACGGCAAGGACGTCCGCCCCGGACGCAAGATCGGGCACGTCACGGTCTCCGGAGACGACCTCGAGTCCCTGCTCGCGCGGGCCCACCACGCGGCCGACTACCTGACGGGAGTGATCGATGAGTGAGCGCCGGGTGTCCCCCGCCCAGGTCGGGGTCGTCATGGGATCGGACTCCGACTGGGTCGTGATGGCCGACGCCGCGCAGGTCCTGCGCGACTTCGGGGTGCCCCACGAGGTGGACGTGGTCTCCGCCCACCGGATGCCCGAGGACATGCTGGAGTACGGCAGGTCGGCCGCCGAGCGCGGCCTGAAGGTCATCATCGCCGGCGCCGGTGGCGCCGCCCACCTGCCGGGGATGCTCGCCTCGGTCACCTCGATCCCGGTGATCGGCGTGCCCGTCCCGCTGCCCGTGCTCGATGGCATGGACTCGCTGCTGTCGATCGTCCAGATGCCCGCCGGGGTGCCCGTCGCGACGGTCGGGATCGGCCAGGCCCGCAACGCCGGCCTGCTGGCCGTCCGGATCCTCGGCGTGGTCGAGCCGCGGCTCTGGCCCGACATGGATGCCTTCCGGGCAGGGCTGCGCGACGCGGCGCGGGCCAAGGGCGAGCGCCTGCGCGAGGAGTTCGGCAGCTGAGTCGAGCCGGTCGTGTCATGGATCCGGTTCATCAGGTGGACCACGTCCATGACGCAGGCGGAGGTCAGCCCTCCTTGACCACTGCGTACCAGATGCGCTCGGCGACGGCGGCCAGTCGCTCCCCGGCCTCGAGGACACGGCGGTAGAGCTCGCGCAGCGCCATCGCGCGCCGGAGGTCCTCCACGGCGGCCAGCTCACGCATCGCCTGGCGGTAGACCTTCTCCATGCGGCGCTCGGCAGCCAGGGCGGCGTCGGCCTCGCGCGTCGCGGTGTCGCCGTCGCCGGTCAGGTGGTCCAGGGCGATCCGCAGGTGGCCCAGCCCCTCGGCGAGGTCGTCGGCCATCGCCGCCACGGGTGGGTCCGGCGCGATCCCCAGGGCGTCAGCCTCCCGGACGATGTTCTTGGCGGCGTTCATCACCGAGTCGAGCAGCTCGGACAGGCTGTACAGGTCCTCCTGGTCGACCGGGGTGCTGAAGGCGTGGCGCAGCTGGGTCTGCAGCTCGCGGCGCACCTCGTCGGCCTCGGTGCTCCGCGGCGCGGACCTCCCGTTCCTGCTCGGCGTCGCCGTGGGCCCAGGCGGCGAACGCGCCGATCCCGGCGACGGTGATGTCGGCCTGGGCGGCCAGCGTCCCGAGGACGTCGGGCGTCTCGGGCAGGAACCAGTGCGACCTCATCGGACAACCCCTTCCAGGAGGGCCACGGCCGCGGCGATCGCCGCGCAGCCGGGCATCGTCACGACCCAGGCGAGCAGGATCTCGCGGACCACCGGCCAGCGGACGTGTCGCCGGCGTCGGGCGGCGCCGACACCCACGACCGAGGATGCCACGACGTGGGTGGTGCTGACCGGGGCGCCGAGCATGGCCGCGCCCCCGATCACCAGCGTGCTGGAGCCCTGGCTGGCCAGCCCGTCGAGGGGCCGGATCCGGTAGATGCCCCGGCCCAGGGTGCGCACGATCCGCCATCCGCCCAGCGCCGTGCCGATCGTCATCGCCGCCGCGCACGTGACCTTGACCCACAGGGGGACCACGAACGTCGACAGCGTCCCGGCCGCCACCAGGGCCAGCGTGATCAGGCCCATCGTCTTCTGCGCGTCGTTGGTCCCGTGCGCGAACGCCAGCGCCGCCGAGGTGCCCCACTGCCCCTTCTTGAGCGGACCCGACACGCGCTGGTCGGCGCGGCGCAGGGCCCGGCGGGCGGATGCCTCCGTCAGCCAGCCGGCGAGGGCGCCGAGCAGGGGGGAGATGGCCAGCGCGACCAGCACGCCGAGGACGCCGACGGGCCGCCAGCCGTCGAGGCCGCCCCAGTTGACCGAGGTGACCCCGCCGATGACCAGGGCGGCCCCCACCAGGCCGCCGACGAGGGCGTGCGAGGACGAGGACGGGAGCCCGAACCGCCAGGTGAGCAGGTTCCAGGTCACCGCGGCGACCAGCGCGGCCAGGAGGATCCCGAGGATGTCGTCGGTGCCCACCTCGATCAGGCCGCCGACGGTGTCGGCCACGGCCGTGCCCGCGAGGATCGGGCCGAGCAGGGTGAACGTGGTCGTGACCACCAGCGCCTGCCGCGGGGTCATCGCGCGGGTGGCCACGGGGGCCGCCAGGGAGTTCGACGAGTCGTGGAACCCGTTGGTCAGGTCGAAGGCCAGCGCCAGCACGACGACGGTCACCAGCCCCAGGGACAGGTCCACAACCCAATTCTGCGCCGGGGCAGGCCCCGTCGTGGCGGTGTGCACGACTCCGAGGATCGGATGGTCGGAATCGTGCACACCGATCCGGAGCTGGGGTCAGGCGTTCGGGCGCCCCAGGCCGCGGTAGGTCCATCCGGCGGCGCGCCACCGGGCGACGTCCAGGCAGTTCCGGCCGTCGAGGACCGACGGGGTGCTCGGCAGGGCGGCGACGGTGGCCGGGTCGAGGTCGGTGTACTCGCGCCACTCGGTGAGCAGGAGCACCAGGTCCGCTCCCGTGAGGGCCTCGTGGATGTCGGCGGCGTAGGCCATCTTCGGGTAGGCGGCGCGGGCGTTGGCCATGGCCTGGGGGTCGTGCACGACCACGTCCCCGCCGGCGGTGTAGATCGCCGCGGCGATGTCCAGGGCCGGGGAGTCGCGGACGTCGTCGGAGTCCGGCTTGAAGGCCGCGCCGAGCACGGCGATCCGCTTGCCGACGAACCTGCCCCCGACCAGCTCGCGGGCCAGGGCCACGGTGGAGGCGCGCCGTCGGGTGTTGATCCCGTCCACGTCACGCAGGAAGCCCAGGGCGTCGGAGACCCCGAGCTCGCCGGCGCGGGCCATGAAGGCCCGGATGTCCTTGGGCAGGCAGCCGCCGCCGAAGCCGATCCCGGCGCGCAGGAACTTCGACCCGATCCGCTCGTCGTACCCGATGGCCTGGGCGAGCTGGGTCACGTCGGCGCCGGTCGCCTCGCACACCTCGGCCATCGCGTTGATGAAGGAGATCTTGGTCGCCAGGAAGCTGTTGGCCGCCACCTTGACCAGCTCGGAGGTCGCGTAGTCCATGACCAGGAACGGCGATCCCCACTCGATCATCGGGGCGTAGACCCGGCGCATGACCTCCTCGTCGCGGCTCGGCGGCTCGCCGGGTGCCGACGGGTTCGCCAGGCCGATGACGATCCGGTCGGGGGTCAGGGTGTCGGCGACGGCGAACCCCTCGCGGAGGAACTCCGGGTTCCACACCAGGTCGACGTCGGAGCCGGCGGGCGCGAGGGCCTGCAGGCGGGCCCGGACGTTCTCGGCGGTCCCCACCGGGACGGTGGACTTGCCGATCACGGTGCACGGCCGGGTGAGCAGTGGTGCCAGGGAGCCGATCGCCGCGTCGATCTGGCTGAGGTCGGCGGCGTTCGTGCGCGGGTGCTGCGGGGTGCCGACCCCGATGAAGTGCAGGTCGCCGAACTCCGCGGCCTCGGCGAAGTCCGTGGTGAACCTCAGGCGGCCGGCGGCGACGTTGGACTCGAGCAGCTCGGACAGGCCCGGCTCGAAGAACGGGACCTCACCGCGGGACAGCGCGGCGACCTTGTCGGCGTCGACGTCCACGCCCAGGACGTGGTAGCCGGACTCGGCCATCGCGGCCGCGTGCGTGGCACCGAGGTACCCGGTGCCGATGACGGTGATCCTCAGGGGCTCGCTCACGCCGGCAATCCTAGTTCGGGCCGGTGGGAGGACCGGTGCGGCGACGGATCCGGTCCGGGATCGCCCTGCACGTGGTCGATCCCGGCACCCGTCGGCGAGTGGCCGCCCGGCGGGGATGGGCCCATCCGGCGCGCGTAGCCTGTCAGGCATGGCACTCACCCCGAACCCCGACTTCGACGCCTTCACCCTCCCCGAGGAGCACGCGATGCTCCGGGCCGCCGTCCGCGAGCTGGCCGAGGACAAGATCGCCCCGCGCGCCGCGGAGATCGATGAGACCGGCGAGTTCCCGTGGGATGTCTACGAGGCCCTGCGGGCCAACGACTTCCACGCGATCCACATCCCCGAGAAGTTCGGGGGTCAGGGCGGCGACGCCCTTGCCGCGTGCCTGGTCATCGAGGAGGTGGCACGTGTGTGCACGTCGAGCTCGCTGATCCCCGCGGTCAACAAGCTCGGCACGATGCCGCTGATCGTCGGTGCCTCCGATGACCTGCTCGGGCGCTACCTCCCGCAGGTCGCCAGCGGCGAGGCGATGTTCTCCTACGCGCTCTCCGAGCGCGAGGCCGGCTCGGACGCCGGGTCCATGAAGTGCCGGGCCGTCGCCGGCGACGGCGGCTGGGTCCTCAACGGGCAGAAGTCGTGGATCACCAACGCGGGGATCTCGACGTACTACACGGTGATGGCCGTGACCGAGCAGGGCGTCGGGCCCCGGGGGATCTCCGCCTTCGTCGTCCACGCCGACGACCCCGGCTTCTCGCTGGGCACGCCCGAGCGCAAGCTCGGGATCCACGGCTCGCCCACGCGCGAGATCTTCTTCGAGGACTGCTGGATCCCCGCCGACCGGATCGTGGGCGAGCCGGGCACCGGGTTCCAGACGGCCATGCGCACCCTGGACCACACCCGCGTCACGATCGGGGCCCAGGCCCTCGGGATCGCGCAGGGCGCGCTGGACGCCTCGATCGCCTACGCCAAGGACCGCAAGCAGTTCGGCAAGTCGATCGGCTCGTTCCAGGGCGTCCAGTTCATGATCGCCGACATGGCCATGAAGGTCGAGGCCGCACGTGCCCTGACCTACGCCGCCGCGGCGCGCAGCGAGCGCGGGGCCCCCGACCTGACCTTCTACGGGGCGGCCGCGAAGTGCTACGCGTCGGACATCGCGATGGAGGTCACGACCGACGCCGTGCAGGTGTTCGGCGGAGCCGGCTACGTGCGCGACAACCCGGTGGAGCGCTACATGCGCGACGCCAAGATCACCCAGATCTACGAGGGGACCAACCAGATCCAGCGCATGGTGATGGCACGTCAGCTCCTGAGGTAGGGAAGCGCCGGCTCACGTGGCCCGCTCACTGCCCGCCCGTGTCCACAGCGGTGGGAGGCACCAGCTCCGTCCAGGTGTGTTGGTGGGCACGTCGTAGGCCCAGACGTCGCCGGGAGGTGCGAGGCGCGGTAGGGGCGAAGGTCATCGTGAGGGCAGTGGGCGGGCAGGTGGGCGCCGAGGTCGTTCTGTGTCTGGTGGCGCTCCAGCACTGTGCCGTCCCGGGTGCACTCGGCCCGGTTCACCGCTCGTTGGCGCGCCTTCGGAGCCCGGTGAACCTAGAGTCGTGGGGCCATGAACCACAGACTGCGCGGCACCCTCCCGGGCGAAAGGATCTCCTCGATGAGTGACCCGGACCGCGTGAGGCTGCCTTCCGCGGGACCGCTCACCAGGCGGATGCCCGAGGTGCAGATGCTCCTCGACAGGAGCGACTCGTGACGCGCAATCGCACGGCAGCCAGGCTCACCCCCGCGCGGGTGCGGGGTGCGCTGCGCAGGCGACGGGTCGAGCTCGAGCGCTCAGTTCGCTTCCAGAAGGCCCAGGGCCGGCCCCTGCACGACGCCGTCCTCTTCGAGTCGTTCGCCGGCAAGATGGTCGGGGACAACCCGAAGGGCATTCACGACGAGCTGGTAGGGCGGGGGACCTCGCTGGAGATCCTGTGGACTGTGAGCCGACCGGACATGGCGGTCCCAGGGGGCGCCCGGGCCGTGCTGCATGGGTCGCCGGAATGGGTCGAGGCCGTGGCCACCAGCCGGTACCTGGTGAACAACACGAACTTCCCGCCCTACTTCCGCAAGGCCCCGGAGCAGGTGTACTGCCAGACGTGGCATGGCACCCCGCTCAAGCGCCTGGCCCACGACATGCCTCCGGGCGCGATCACGGATGCCTTCCTGGCCCTGTACGACCGCGAGGCGGCAGCCTGGGACTTCCTGGTGGCCGCCAACGAGTTCAGCGCCGAGACCCTCAGCCGTGCCTTCGGGTATCACGGGCCGATCCTCACGGCCGGCTATCCGCGCAACGACCGCCTGGTCACGACCGGGCCGGCGGAGCGCCAGGCGATCCGCGAGCGCCTCGGCGTCCCGAACCCGGACGAGCGACTCCTGCTGTACGGCCCCACGTGGCGCGAGAGCCGGCGCACGACGATGGGCCAGTTCGCGCCAGTGAACCACCTCGACCCGAGCAGCCGGCTGCCCGACGGGTGGCGGCTGGCGTTCCGGGGGCATTCCCACACGCACGGAGCCCACGACCCGTCCATCGCCGGGAGGGCGCTGGACGTCACGCGCTACCCCGATGTGACGGACCTGCTCATCGCCGCCGACGCCCTGCTCACCGACTACTCCTCGCTGATGTTCGACTTCGCCGTGACCGGCAGGCCGATGCTGTTCCTCGCTCCCGACCTCGCGCACTACCGGGGCTCCCGGGGCTTCTACCTCGACTTCCAGGCCGATGCCCCGGGACCCATCCTGTCGACCTCCGCCGAGGTCGTCGCCCGTCTTGGCGACATGCCCGCGCTGGAGGAGGAGTACGCCGCCCGCTACGCCGCGTGGAATGCGAGGTTCAACTCCCTCGAGGACGGCCACGCGTCGCGCCGCGTCGTGGATGCCGTGTTCGGTCCCGGCACCGGCAGTCCCCGCTGACCGGCGGGGACCGGGGGTGAACCCCAGTTCGGTGACATCGGCGGGCGTTGGGCCTCACCGCACGCACTCCACCCGCTGGATCCAGTCAGGAGTCCGGGGCAGGTCCGCTCGCGTCCGGCCGATCAGGACGGCGATCACGGGGATGGCGGCGGGCTGACTGGGCCACCCTGTCTGACCGTCGGTGAGCACGATGACCACGTCGACGCGAGGGCGGAGCTCCTGGGCCGCCTGGATCCCCAGGGCCATGTCCGTTCCGCCGCCACCCGCCAGGCGCGTGGCGTCAGCCCGACGGACCGTCGTGACGGCGTGGACCGCCGCGTCCACGGCCAGCACCGTCACCTGCGGATCGGCCACACCCAGCGCCGTGAGGACCCCGTCGATCTCGCCGAGTGCCTGGGCGAGCAGCCCGTCGTCCACGCTGCCCGAGGTGTCGACCACGATGCCCACCCGGGGCACGGGTCGGCGCAGGGCCGGCAGGATCACGGGACCGGCCGCTGCCTGGCGCCGCGAGATCCGCGTGTAGGTGTAGTCGGTGTGGCCGTTGGCCCATCCCAGCCCGCGACGCACGGCGGCATGCAGCACGCTGCGCCAGTCCACGATCGGGTCGAGGATCGTCGAGACCCAGCGCCCCCAGTCGCCGGGGAGGTCACCCCGACCGGGGTGGGCCTGGAACTCGATGGCCACCGTCCTGCGGATCGCCTCAGCAGCAACGGGGCTCAACCCACCGGCATCAGCCAGCTCAGGCAGCTCGTAGGCGCGATGGATCCCGTCGCACCCGGATCCGCAGGAGGGGTCCGCGTCCTGGCGATCCCGCGAATCCGTGCCCACCGGCTGTGGGGCGTCCGGTTCTGGGGCGTCCGGTTCTGGCTCCCCCGGGGGCCTCGGCGCCCGGGGGAGCCAGGCCGGGTCGTGATCGGGCTCCTCGTCCAGGGCGGGCAGCCCGGTGAGCATCGCGTAGTACTCCTCGGCTGCGCGCCCGTCGGGCAGGCCCAGCTCGTCCGCGCCGATCAGCCGGTGGTGGTCGTCCAGGGCTCGGATCCGTGCCGCACGGGCGGGTCCGGCCGCCCGGACCCCAGCCCCGCCCGGCGGGGGCAGACGTGAGGGTGCCCGGACCCGGTCGCCCGGATGCCTGCCCGTTCCGCGTGCCCACTCGGCCAGACCGCCGGCCACCTCGTGGACGGTGATGTCCGCGGCCACCCGCCAGGCTCGCGACGTCGACCCACCGACGCCCATGTCGCTGGCCCGCCCGGCGTGGTCGGCCAGCAGGTGCCACACATGGTGGGCGAGCACCGCGCCCACTTCGGGGGCGGTGCGCTGCACGTCGGCCAGCCACGCGGGGTTCACGTACAACCTCCACGCCGGGTCGGTGGCCATCGTTGTGACGCGGTCGGTCGGGACCGCGACGAGGGCGTAGAGGGCAGTCGACAGGTAGGGCATGTCGCCGGTGAGCGGACCGCCGCGGACCATCGGGCTGGTCAGCCACAGCTTCGCGGCCGCCAGCAGGTCGGCGTCCGGCCGGTCGAGGCTCATGACGGCAGCAGCCCCGCCAGCGCCAGCGGTCCGGCGAACACGGTCAACCCCGTGGGCAGGACCGCCTTGGCCGGCCGGATCCGCAGCAGCGCCCGCACGACGGGCACGGCGGGGTCCAGCCCGGACAGCTCGGCAGCCCGCACGCAGACACCGAGCGAGGCCTCCCACCGCGCGCGGGTCGTGCGGGTGGCGACCGCGGCGAGCATGCCCTGCAGCGCCACGTGCACCCGGTCGGCACGCAGGCCGGCCAACAGGTCGCCGCCCGGGTCGGCGAGCAGGGACTCGGGGTCGGGCAGGTCGAGCGCGGACATCCAGGACAGGAACTCGTGCCCGGTGGGGGCCCCGACGGTTCCGTGGACCAGGAGGCGCACGGCCTCGGCATCCGTGGGGTCCGCGGCCGCCAGGAGTCGCGCGGTGTAGTCCCAGGTCCGGGGCGTCGGGAAGGCGCGGCCCCGGGACGCGGCGTCCTTGGGGATGGCCGAGAGCTGCCCGGAGCGCACACTCAGGAAGGCCGCCACCGTCGCCCGGCTCGCGGCCACCCGGGCCGGGTACCCGGCATCGAGGGCGGGAACGCGGATGCGGGGCCACTGACCGGTGACGAGCGACTCCGTGAACACCTCGAGCGGGAGGTTCCACTCCATGTGCACGAACCTGTTGGCCGTGGGCGCCGCCAGCTCCCAGCCGGCGGCGGCGACGTCGGCGGGGTTCGCCGCCGCGCCGAACGAGACCCGCTCGGGCAGCCGCAGTGCGCCGACCTCCCCGTGGGTGAGCGGGCGCAGGGCAGCGGCCTGGACGGCCGGGGAGGCGGTGGTCCACTCGTCGAAGAAGACCACCGATGGTCCCTCGTTCTCGGCCACGCGCACCGCCCACTGCGGCGGTGCGAGGTCCACCCGGCCGGCGTTCACGACCGGGAGGCCGGCGAAGTCGCTGGGCTCGTAGTGCGAGCAGATCAGGGTCTCGACGTGGAAGCCCGAGTCCGTGGCGGACTCCACGACCGCGGTCTTGCCCGCCCCCGGCTCACCCCAGAGCAGGAACGGGATCCGTGTGGCCATGCACACGCCCATCGCCTGCAGCACCTGCTCGTAGGAGATCCTGTCCCGTGCCACCCCGTGCTCCCTTCGTCCACCCGGACGTTAGGCCGGGGGTCCGACATCGCCGGACGTGAGCACGAGCGCGCGCTGCCCGCCCCGGCGCAGGATCGCCACGGTGTCGGGAACGGTCCCCCAGCGTGCGAGGGCGATCGCCAGCTCCGTGCGCTCGCAGGTGTCGGGATGCCGTCGGGCGAGGGCGCGCACGACCCGCTCGACCGCCGAGGGCGCCGGGGGATCCGGCGGGAAGCCCACGCCCTCCTCGCCGACCCAGGCCAACTGCGCCGCGGACGGGTGGTAGCCGGACCTGACCCACCGGCCCAGGAGCTGGGCTGCGCCCGGGACGGAGATCCCCCAGTGGTGCGCCACCGCGCTCGCCTCCTCGGCCCGGTACCCGGACATCGACAGGCTGACGATGTCGGCTCGGCGGGAGCCGGTGGCCACCCAGTCCCGCCGGGCCGCAGGCTCCCGGCGGTCCAGCTCCGTGTGGGTCCACGCGACCCACGGGGCCGTGGACGGGTCCGTCTCCCCACGTGCCGTGGATGCCACCCATGCGACGTCGGCCCCCGTGTGGGCCAGGGCGAGCACGAGCTCGGGCGTGGGCTCCGCGACACCGGAAGCGGCCAGCTCCTCACGCAGCTCGAGCACCCAGCTGGAGTGCAGTCCGCAGTCCCAGGCACGGTCGACCAGGGGATCGCCGGCGCCGTCCGGCGGGCCCGGATCCGCCTGCGGACCCAACCCCGCGACCAGGGCGCGCAGATCCCGCCGGTTGACCCGGCTGGCCGCGGCGACATGCGGGATGTCACGGCAGTGCGCGGCCGCCACAGCGGCATCGTCGAACCCGCGCGTGGGGCAGCAGGGGAGGGTGGACTCGAGGCTGAACCACGAGGCCCCGCGATCGGGCGAGCGGGCCAGCAGGCCTGTCCGACGGGTGGCCCGCTCCCACCACATCCGGAATCCGGGCAGGACCCCCCGCAGGGCGGGCAGGCACGAGACCCCGCCGCCGAACGCCGCCGCGATCCGCTCGAGGCCCTCGTCGTGCGGGGTCCGCACCGTCCAGTCCGCGCCGATCGTCACCTCATGGCGCGTGGGCCTGGCCCCCGCCGATGCCCGGCAGGGGAAAGTCGCGTTCAGGGGGAGGCCCACCTCAGTGCCGACGGCGTACATCTGGCCCCCTCTCCCGGGTTCGGCACCCGGACTCCGCGCACCCGGCGAGCCTCCACGGTGCACCCGGGGCGTCCGCTCGCCGCGGGGCGTCACCGTAGCGTCGGGCTCTGACATCGCCGGGCGCCCGCGCGAACGGCAGGCCAGGCACCGGGGGGTGAGGGCTCAGCCCCCAGCGCCCGCGCCACACCCCCGCGCCACGCCACGCCCCCGCGCCATCAGCCACGCCCAGGGCACCCGTGTCTCGCCTCGGGGGCTGCGCTCCGATACCGTCGCGGGCATGGCCGAATCCGCAGCGTCAGGGTGGCCGGACGGCGTCTCCGTGGTCATGCCCGTGCTCAACGAGGAGCGGCACCTGACCCATGCGGTCACCGGGATCCTCACCCAGGACTGGGCGGGCCCGCTGGAGATCGTCCTGGCGCTGGGACCCTCGACGGACCGGACCGACGAGGTCGCGCGGCGACTGTCGGCGATCGACGACCGGATCGTCCTCGTCCCCAACCCGACTGGGCGGACCCCGTCCGGGCTGAACGCCGCGATCCACGCCTCGCGCTACGAGGTGGTCGTCCGGGTCGACGGGCACGCGATCCTGCCGGACGACTACGTGTCGACGGCGGTGGAGACCCTGCGGCGCACGGGTGCCGACAACGTCGGTGGGATCATGCAGGCCGAGGGGGAGACCCCCTTCGAGCAGGCGGTGGCCCGGGCGATGACGACGCCGCTGGGCGTGGGGGCTGCGCCGTTCCATGTCGGCGGCGGCGAGGGGGAGGCCGAGACGGTCTACCTGGGGTGCTTCCGCAAGACCGCCCTGCAGCGCGTGGGTGGCTACGACGAGACCTTCCTGCGCGCCCAGGACTGGGAGATGAACCACCGGATCCGGGAGAAAGGCGGCCTGGTCTGGTTCAACCCCTCGATGGTGGTCACCTACCGTCCCCGGCCTGATGCCTCGTCCCTGGCCAGCCAGTACTTCCACTACGGCCGGTGGCGCCGCGAGGTCATGCGCCGTCACCCCGACACAGCGTCCCGGGCCTCGGCGCTTCGCTACTTCGCGCCACCCGTGGCAGTCGTCGGGGTCGTGGCCGGGACGGCTGCGGGGCTCGTCGGATCCACCGTCGGCCCGCGTGCCCTGCGCATCGGCTGGCTGGCCCCTGCCGGGTACCTCGCCCTGATCACCGCCGGAGCGGTCGTCGCCGGGAGGGGCCTGCCCCCTGCCGCGCACGCCCGGCTGCCCCTGGTCTACGCCACCATGCACGGCGCGTGGGGCACCGGCTTCCTGACCTCCCCGCCCGGACTGCGCGAGCTCGAGGCGTGAGGGCGCTCGTCCGACCTGGGGCCTGCGGCCCGGACGCCGTTGCGGTCATGGAGCAGCGGCTGACCAGGCTGCACATCGCCGACATCATGGTGCTGCCCGACGGCGACACCCCCACCCAGCTCGCCGCCATGGCCGACGCCCTGTCCGACGCCCCGTCCGGGCGGACGCTGATCGTGGACGCCGACCTGATCGTGGCCGACGCCTGCCTCGGGCAGCTGGTCGACGACCCGGCCGTGCGGTCCGGTGCGCTGGTCGGGGAGGTCCGCCCCCAGGCTCCGGACGGTGCTCAGGATCGTGGGGACCACGTCGCGGGTGGCGCCGTCGTCGGGGACCCGGGCGTGCCCAGCCCCGGGGACCTCGGGGATGCCCAGCCGGTGAGGGTCGCCCAGAGGCGCATCGCCAGTGCCGGCTCGGCGGTGCACGGGGTCAGCTCGCCGAATGCGGAGTCCCTGGGGGCACTGGTCATCGACGAGCGCGACGTGCCCGCCGCTGCCCGGGCCCTGGCCGGCGCCGCAGCGGCTGCCCGGGAGCGGGGATGGCAGGCAGATCCGATCGACCTCGCCCTGGTGGGGCTGGTGCGGGCCCAGGTGGCGATGGGCGCGGTCACGTCCGTGGGTCCGGTGCTGCGGGGAGGGCCACCCGAGCAGCGTGCTGAGGCCCTGGAGGAGCTGGCGGGCGTCGATGAGGCCCGGGTCCTGCTGGAGCGGGCGAACCGCCCCGACGACGGCTTCTACTCGACCTTCGTGCTGCGGCGGGCCTCGAAGCCGTTGACGGCGCTGGCGCTGCGCGTGGGAGCCACGCCCAACCAGGTCTCGGTCCTCTCCCTGTTCGTCGGGCTCGCTGCTGCGCTGTGCTTCGCGACCGGCTCGTGGTGGGGTCTGCTCGCAGGCGCCCTGCTGATGCAGGCCTCGCTGATCATCGACTGCGTCGACGGCGAGGTCGCCCGGTTCACGCGCTCCTTCTCCGACCTGGGTGCCTGGATCGACGCGTCGAGCGACCGGGTCAAGGAGTACGCCGCCTACGCGGGCCTGGCGGCGGGCTCGGCGCGGACCGGCCAGGACATCTGGCTGCTGGCCACCCTGGTGATGATCGTGCAGACCGTCCGCCACATCGGTGACTACGACTTCTCCCGGGTGCAGCGGATCCGGGAGTCCTGGGTGGCGCAGCGGCCGGTCGGGGACCCCTATGACGGCGGCGCGGCGGGGTCAGGGGCCACCCTCGACCTGTCCGCCCAGATGAACCTCGACAGCCGCGTGCGCTGGGGCAAGAAGGTCCTGCGCATGCCCATCGGCGAGCGGTGGCTGGTCCTCTCGGTCGGGGTGATCACGATCGGCCCGAGGTGGACCCTCGTGCTGATGCTGGGCCTGGGGCTGCTGGCGCTGGCGTACACGCTGGCCGGGCGGATCCTGCGGTCCCGGACGTGGCGACAGCCGCCGGATCGCAGCGGGTCCTGGCTGCTCGAACCCCAGCTGGACCTCGGTCCGATCGGACAACCCGTGTGGGACCGGGTGTCCGCCGGGCGCCAGCCGCTGGCCCATGCGTTCGGCTGGGCGTGGCCGGCCGGGATGCGCGTCGTCGAGCTCGGGGTCGCCTGGACGGCTGCTGCCGTGGTCGTGCCCACGGACGGGGCGTGGCTGTTCGCGTGGGTGTTCGTGGTGGTGTTCCACCACTACGACACGCTGTACCGGGCCCTGGGCGGCTCCGCGCCGCCGCCGTGGCTGGTCTCGGTCGGCCTGGGGTGGGACGGCCGGACGCTCCTGGTGCTCGGGGCGGCGGTGGTGGGCCCGACGGCGCTGGCGGGCCTGCTCGCCTGGGGCAGCGCGGCCCTCGCGATCCTCTTCGTGGTGGTCGCGTCCGTGCAGTGGGTCCGCGCGATGACGCGCAAGGATGTGTCCCATGCCTGACGTGCCAGAGCCCCCCGGCGATCCGACGGAGCAGGTCGCGCGCCCGGCGCGCCGGAGCGCCCGGAGCGCCCCACGATCGCCGAGCTGCGGGAGGTCACCCAGCCACCGGCCGTGCGCGGGAGGAAGAACTCCGAGCACTGGGTCGCCGACGTGTACCTGCGCCGGATCTCGCCGTACCTGACCCGAATCCTGCTGCCGACCGGGGTCTCGGCGAACACAGTCACGTGGTTCATGATCGTCACGGGCGCGTCTGCTGGCCTGGCGCTGGTCGTCCCGGGGATCCCCGGGGCCCTGCTCGCCCTGCTTCTCGGCCAGATGCAGATGCTGTGGGACTGCTGCGACGGCGAGGTCGCGCGCTGGCGCGGAACGTTCTCACCAGCTGGCACCTTCCTGGACAAGATCGGTCACTACACCGCCGAGTCCGTCATCCCCGTGTGCCTCGGGATCCGCGCAGCCGGATCGGACTTCTCGTGGAACGCCCCCGGGGGGTACGCCTACGCGGGGGCGATCCTCGCGCTTCTGATCATGTTCAACAAGGCGCTCAACGACATGGTCCATGTGTCCCGGGCGTTCGCGGGCCTGCCCCGCCTGGAGGATGTCGCCGGTGTGGGGACCCCGACCAGCTCGGGGCTGGCTCGGGTGCGCCGGCTGGTCCGCTACTTCCCGTTCAACCGGATCTTCCACTCCGTGGAGATGACCATCCTGGCGTTCCTGGCGGCCATCGGGGACGCGCTCGCCGGCGGCCTTGCCGTCACGCAGGCGCTGGTCCTGGTGATGCTGGTGCTCGCGGTCGTCACGGTGATCGGGCACGTGCTGGCGATCCTCTCGTCCACGAAGCTGCGGAGCCCGGCGTGAGCGGGGCCGGGACGGGCGGCTCGGGGACGGGCCGCGGGGTGGGGTCGGGCGGGCCTGTCGTCCCGCACTTCGGTGTCGTCGTCCTCACCATGGGCCAGCGTCCCGACGACCTGCGGCGCGGGCTGGAGTCCGTGCGTGCCCAGGAGGGCGTCACCGCCGACATCGTGGTCGTGGGCAACGGCTGGGTCCCTGTGGACCTGCCCGAGGGCGTGCGTGGCCACGCGCTGCCCGAGAATGTCGGGATCCCGGCGGGGCGCAACGCCGGCGTGCCCGAGGTGTCCGGCGAGCTGCTGTTCTTCCTCGACGATGACGCGGCGCTGGCCTCGCCCGACACCCTCGCGCGCTTCGCCGCCCTGTTCGCCGCCCGCCCGGAGGTGGGGCTGATCCAGCCGCGCGTCGAGGACCCCACGGGGCGGCCGGCACCGGGTCGCTGGGTCCCGCGGCTGCGCACCGGCGACCCTGCAGAGCCGGGTCCGGCCACATCGCTCTGGGAGGGCGCGGTGGCCATCCGCCGGACGATCTTCGACGAGGTCGGCGGATGGCCGGGGCTCTTCTTCTACGCCCATGAGGGCATCGAGCTGTGCTGGCGGGTCTGGGACACCGGCCACGTGCCCTGGTACGCCGGGGACATCGTGATCCACCACCCCGTCATCGACCCGCGGCGGCACGCCGAGTTCTGGCACATGAACGCCCGCAACCGCGTGCTGCTCGCGCGGCGGAACCTGCCGGCGGTGCTGCGCCCCGTCTACACGGGCACCTGGGCGGCGATCACCGCGGCCCGCGTGCGCGACAGGGAGGCACGTGACGCCTGGTGGGAGGGGTTCCGCGAGGGCTGGCGGATGGACCCGGGCGACCGCCGGCCGATGCACTGGTCGACCGTCTGGGCGATGACCAGGGCGGGGCGACCGCCGGTGGTGTGAGGTCGGCCGTCCTTCCCATGCACGGGCTCCCGGAGCCCACCTGCAGGACTCAGGTGGACACCTCGCGTGCCTGTCCGTCACGTGGCGGACGGGCGATCCACAGGTTGGCCGTGGGCCCTTGCGATGTCGGCGCCCCCTGATAGAGTTCGTACAGATGTTCGAACATGGGGGAGGATCGGAATGGGGGCACAGGGGGCCGGCGGACCACCGGGGGTGGTCGGCACCATGCGGGCGGACGCGGCCGCGGCGGACGCGTCCGGTGAGGTGGGGGACCTGTGGCGGCAGGTGTCGGCGATGGCCTGCGCCGACGTCCCCCCGATGGGCCTGTCGGCGGGCGAGCGACCGGCTGCCGATGTGGAGGTGCTGTGCTCGGCGGTCGCCGGTGTCGAGTTCGAGTTGGCGCGCCGGATGTCTGCCGCCTCCCGGGCGGGCAGCCTGCCGCTGGTCGGTGACGGGGCGATGCTGCTTGCCCGGGGGTGGTCGCCGGCGTGGGCACGCAGGCTCGCCCGTGCCGGAACCTTCGTGGACGACCATCCAGCCCTGGGGCAGGTGTGGGCCTCTGGCGTGATCACCAGCGAGCACGTCCATGCGCTGGCCCGCCACGCCGGTCGCCTCGAGGTCGAGGAGATGTCGGCGGTCATCGAGGAGTTGAGCCCATGGTGGGGTCAGCTCTCGCCCCTGGCGGTCGCGCACTTCGTGCAGCGCGTGATCCGGGTCCTGAACCCGCCTCCCGACCCCGAGCCGGACGAGGCAGCCGCCTACGAGGGGCGGTCCCTGTCGTTCGCACTGACCGCCGACTCGGTGGTCCTGTCAGGGGTCCTTCCGCGGCTGGAGGGGGAGGCTGTGATCGCCGCGGTCGAGGCCTTCGCCGAGCGGCTGCGCTCCGAGGCCGATCACGTCCCGGCATCGGCGCGGCGGGCAGATGGGCTGGTGGCGCTGGTCAACGCCGCCCACGCGTCCGGGTCGATCCCGACCAGGGGCGGGCTGCCTGTCTCCGTCTCGGTAACCCTGGACTCGACCGCCCTCGGCGATCAGGTGTGGACGACATCCCGAGGGCACACCCTCACGGCTGCTGAGGAGCGCTTCAGCGCCTGCGACGCCCTGGTCACCCCGATCGTGCTCGATGCGGGGCAGTGCCCGGACACTGTCGCGGAGTTCCTCGCGGCCACCGGGCCGGCGGCCGGTGACGACAGCGGAGGGGTCACCTTGCAGCCCTCGGCAGAGGCTCGGATCACCGCGCTGGCAACGACCCTGCTCGGGACCCGGATCCCGCTGGCGGTGGGGCGCTCTGCCCGCACTGCCACAGCTGCCCAACGCCGGGCCCTGGCGGCCCGGGACAGGGGGTGCATCATCCCGGGCTGCGGGATCCCGGCCGAGGCCTGCCAGACGCACCATGTCGAGGACTGGGCCGTCGGCGGCGACACCGACCTACCCAATCTGGCGCTGTTGTGCTGGGCGCATCACCGGCAGGTCGACCTTGGCATGTGGACCATCGTCGCCGCGACCGGGGATGACGTGGTACCGGCACCCGAGCCCGGCGCGCCACCCGGCACCCCCTGGCCGGCCAACAACGGCGCGCCCTGGACCATCACCCGAACTCCGCGAACACGTTGGCGGCTGTGAGGTCGAGGCGTCCTACCGGACGACGACCTTCACCCGCTTCGACCAGTTCGACCAGCCCTTGGAGTTCTTCACCCGGACTGCCGAGTAGTACGTGCCCTTCTTCTTGAGGGACTTCGTGGTGCACGTCAGGGTGCTCGGTCCGGCGCTGCAGCTTGCCTTCACCGAGCCGCCCTTCGACTTGGAGTACAGGCGTGCCCCGTAGCCCTTGAGGTAGGAGTACCCGTTGAACGTCGGCGGTGCCCACGCCACCACGACCTGCCTGCCCGAGGCAGTCGCGCTGGTGACCTTCGGCGCGGACGCCTTCTTTGCCGGTCCGGTGACGATGCGCGGCTTGACCGTGAAGGAACCCGCGGCGGACTGCATCGTGAGGTCGATGTAGTACTTGCTGCGCTTCTTCATCTTCTTGGTCGTGCAACTGGTCTTGCCGGCGGGAGCGGAGCACTCGCCGACCTTGGTGCCGCCGGAGGACTTCGTGTACAGCTTCGCGGTGTACCCCGTGATGGTGTTGGAGCCGGGCGTCGGGGGATCCCAGCGCACGGTCACCTTGCCCTTGGAGTAGGTGCTGACGGCGCCCCCCGGTCCCGGGGTCCCCGGGGTGCGGGGGCTGCTCGCAGCGCCGTTGCCCGCCCGGTTGGTCGCCACGACGTCGATGTAGTACTGGGTCCCGCCCTGCAGCTTCATGATCGTGCAGCCGGTCAGGGATCCGTTGCTGGTGGTGCAGGTGCTGACAGGCTTGCCACCGGTCCCGGCGGTGTAGGCCGAGGCCGTGTACCGGGTGATGGCCGCACCGTTCTCGGCGGCCGGGGTCCAGCTCACGTTGACCCCACCCGGCGTCCCGGACACCGCCACGTTGCCAGGCGCGCTGGGCACGGTCCGCGGGAGCAGCCAGGACCCGCCACGATGGACCGGAGGTCCCCTGCGCGTTGTGCGCCGACGACCTCGACGTAGTACTTGGCCCCGATCGCCACCCGGGGAAGGAGCAAGCACGGTCGGCTCCCCGGCGGTGCATGAGGCGATGGGCTGCCGCCGATCGGGGCGTCGAAAGCCGTCGCTGTGTACTGCGTGATCGGCGTGCCACCGCGGGAGATCGGGGCGCCCCAGTTGACTGTCACGCTCGACGGGGTCGTCCGGGCAGTCACCCCGACGGGCGGGGTGGAGATTGTGACCTGCTGCAGGCCTCGGCAGCTGACGCCCGGCGTAGACCTCGCAGTCCACGAGGGCCCGGTTCAGGCCAGCCAGCTCGACGCGGTCGCCGGCGTCGTCGAGGTAGTTGCCGTTGCCTGTGAAGATCCGACTGCCGGGGACAGTGGTGCCCGACCCGTGAGCACCCGAAGAGTTCCACCGACTGGAATGGTGGTTCCTGGCGGGAAGATGTAGTCGGGGCTGTCGAAGCTTGTCGTCCCGCTCACCCGCGCATCCTTGTCCCAGAGGGCGTGGCCGTCGAGGCGCATGGCCGACGCCGAGGTGTTGCGCAGGATGATCTCCTCGTTGGCCTGCCACGGCTCATCGACGGGGACGGCGGGCGAAGGCGCCGTGGGTCCAGCGGGGGCCGTCACATAGGCGGTGGGGGTGACAGAGGTCGACGGGGGCGACGGGTTGCTGGTGCTCACGGAGTTCGTGGCCGTGACCTGGAACTTGTAGGGGTGCCTGCTGTGAGGCCACCCCACCACGCATGAGGTGGCGCCGTTGGTCGTCGAGCAACCCGCGGTACCTCCCCCTGCGCTCGTTGTCACGGTGTAGGCGGTGATCTGCGCGCCGTTGTCGCAGGGGCCGACCGAGACGACTACCTCCGTGGCGCTGTACGCCGACACGGACGGCGCCGTTGGTGCGCGGGGGCCGCGGGCAACCCGCCCGGAACGTAGGTCGTCGGGGTCGCCCCTAGTCGACGGCGACCGACCAGTCCCCGGCCACCAGTGTTGTATCGCTTCCCACCCTCGCACGGACCGCGAACGATGGGTGCCCGGGCGCCAACCCCGTCACCAAGGTCGAGGTCGCAGGGCCTCGGAGGTCACGATCGATGGGGTGCCGCCGGCGCGGGGTCACTGCACGTCGTAGCCGTTGATCTGACGGAAACCATCCGTGGTCGGAGCCGTCCACGACACGACGATCGACGTGGCATCCCGAGAGGCAGCAACCACGGGGGTAGGGGTGCCTGGACGAACGGTGGGCGCGACCGGTCCGGTAGCCATGGCTGTGGCAGCGGAACCCTGCGGGTTCGTCGCAGTCACCTGGATCAGGTACTTCTTTCCGGGCGTGAGGGCCGAAGGCCCCGAGAACATGCGCGCAGTCGCCGTCGACGTGTCGGGGTGTGGCATGTCGGCTCCTCCGCCTACGGGCTTGGCGACGACGGCGTAGCTGACCTCACCAGCGGGACCGCCAAGATCGGCCGGGGGTGCCCAGGTCACCGACACGGCCCCGGAGCCATCTGTTGCTGCCTGCGCTACCACGGACTGGGCGGGCTCGGCCTGGTCTTTGCAGGGTCCGTCGCGCGGAAGGAGTCGACCGTCACCTTGCCCAGGAGAGGGTTGCTGCCAGGCTCGTTGCAGGTGTCCGGGTTGCAGGGTAGGCGTACCAGGTCCGCAGGTTCCCGGTCTCGTACGGCCCTGCGTTGTCGATGAGATAGGCCGCATCGCCGACGAACGACGTGTTGTTCTCCGGGAGGTTGTTGAACCACGATGACGAGTTGACGTAGAACGGGCCGGTGGGCCGGGCGTTGTGCCGCTGGCGAGCCGGATCTCCACGTCCCGCCGGCAGGTACGTAGGAACCAGACGGGAACACGTACTTGTTGAGGGCGGAGTCCCTGAACGTCCAGCCCCCGAGCGGGACGTTGGCTGCCCCGTCGTTGGCAATCCATGCCTGTTCGTAGGACCCGCCCGTGTCGTAGGCCACCCACATCGCAGAGGGGCACCTGCATCCGGTGAAGGCCCGCAATAGTTGGGAGTCCACAGCCCTCGCTGCGCCGACTGCGGCATCGTCGGCC
>CAVSQK010000013.1:0-40041 GCA_963729885.1 uncultured Actinomycetes bacterium | reverse complement strand
GACCTCCCACTCGTACTCCAGCTCGGGGCCGGGCACGGCCGTGACCCCTGCCGTCGTCCCGAGCAGCAGCCCGACAACACCGACCGCGACCCCCGTGCTCCGTAGGCCCTTCCTCATGCGCCTCCCCTTCCCCTCGTTGGCATCGGCGCCACCCCGCCACCAAGGGCGGGGACCGTGCTCAGCGGGCGTTGGCCCGCTCCAAATCACCCTCGAAGTCCACCTCGACGGCGAACAGGTCCGAGATGTCCACCGGCGTCACCTCGACGCCGTCGTTCGCGATGGCCAGCTCGATGCCGCGCTCGAAGTAGTCCTGGTCCTCGCACGCCTCGAGCTGGCGGATCAGCGCCGACTTGTCCTTGCCGCCGATGAGGTTGATCCCCACCGCCTCGCCGAGGCCGCCGACGACGGTCTTGGACAGCTCACGCACGTACCCGCGGTCGTCGACGGTGTACTTGACCTCCTCGTCGGCGACGGCCGAGGTGTTCACGGCCACCGCCGAGCGTCCCGAGACGATGAACGGCGTCAGCCGCTCGAGGATCACCTTGTCGAAGACGACGTCGCCGTTCATCCAGATCACCGAGCCCTCGTGCGAGGCCCGCAGGGCCTTGAGCAGGGACTTCGAGGTGTTGGTCTGGTCGTAGAGCTCGTTGTAGACGAAGACGGCGTCGGGCTGGTGCTCCATCACGCTGTCGTTCTTGAAGCCGACCACGATCATGATCCGCACGTCGTCGCCGAAGACGCTGCGGATGTTGTCGACCTGCTGCTCCATGATCGTCTGGCCGGTGGCCAGGCGGGTCAGCGGCTTCGGGAAGGGGCGACCCAGTCGTGTGCCCATGCCGGCGGCGAGAATGGTGACCTGGACCTGCGACATCGATGCTCCTCGAGTTGGCCGCGCGCAGCGACCCTGTGACGACTCTGCCAAGTCCCAGTGTCTCAGGGAAAGCGCATCGCCCGAAGTCGCGACGCGTTAGGTCAGGCCTATCGGACCCTTGAGGTTGGCCACCCATACCGGGCATTCCCGGCTCTGGGGGACTGGGGCCACACCCCGATCACGAAGCTCGAACACGATCGCCCGACCGCGAAGCTCGATCAGGACGGGTCCACCGGCCAGATGCCATGGGCGGCCAGGCTGCGCATCCGCGCCAACCCCTCCTGGTGCTCGGCGATGGCGGCGAGCAGCGCCTCGTGGAACTTGCGGGTGCTCTCGCCGGGTGCGGCATCGTCGAAGTAGAAGCCGCGGAGCCGCGCGCGCTCGGCAGCGAAGCGATCGTCGAGCAGGAGTGCTGCGATGTCCGCCCGGGCTGTGGCGATAGACCCGGCGTCGATGATGTGGGAGGCCGCGGCGATGGGTGCCTCACGGAGCAGCCCGGCACGGTCCGTCCGACGATCGGTGAGGACGATCGGTGCCTCGGCGCGGGAGTAGAGGAAGTCCAGGCCGACGCTGGAGATGTCGGAGACCAGCAGGTCGACACGCGGGAAGAGGGCCAGGATGTCGCCGTCGGCGCGGTACTCGTGCCCCGCCCCCGGATCGGCCGCTGCGGCCGCCCCGAGCCGGGCCACGACCCCGGCGTGGGCAGTGGCGACGGCGGGGACCAGGGACTGCTCGACGCGTGGGTGCGGCTTGTAGATCACGCGGACGTTGGGGATGGCCAGCAGCGCGTCGATGAGCGCCACGCCGTAGCGGTCCAGGGACGTGAAGTTGTTCATCTCGTCCTCGCCCTCCCACGTGGGGGCGTACAGGACGGTCCGCCGGGTGCTGATCGGCAGCGAGGGTGCGGGGTTGAGGTCCAGCTGGGGGCGCCCGACCTTCACCAGCGTGGACTCGTCGAAGTCCACGAGCGCGGCACGATGCCGGCGCACGGCCGCCTCGCCGGCCACGAACACCTTGTCGTAGCCCTTGGCCTGGTTGGACACCATGGAGACCTTGTCGGACTCGCCGTGGTTGACGTGGATGTGCACGGCCTCCGGCCAGACGAGGGACTGGAAGTTCCGCAGCCCGTTGTTGGGGTAGATGATCGCCTTCGGCTGCAGCACGCGGTAGAGGTCCATGAGCCCCGGGAACGGCATGGCCAGGAAGCTGGGGGCCGGCAGGTCCTTGCCCATGAGCTCGGTCCACGACGAGCGGGCGCGCGTGACGATGCCGAAGTTCAGGTCCCCGCTGTGGGCGGCGATGACCGGTAGCCACTGCTCGATCTGGTAGATCTTCTGGGCCCCGTCCGGGAAGTAGAACAGGGCGTCGACCGACGGTGCCGTCCACCCGTTGCGAAGCAGCGACGACGCATCGATCGACTCCCCGCGGGCCTCGACCTCACCCTCGGCCACAGCGCGCGCACTCAGGCGCGTGCCCGCCAGGGTCAGCCGCCAGCCGATGCCACGGGTGGCGCGAAGCCCCAACGACCTGACCCGACCCATCGTGTGTCCCTCCCGGGCGCCGACCCAGCGATCCCCGACGGGACGGATTCTGCCGCACTTCCCGCGCCCGGCGCGTCATCCCCGCCGGGCGCAGTCGCCTGTGCCATCGTGACTCGCGTCACCCGGGAGCAGGGCCAGACTCACGCCCATCGGTGACCACGGGAAGCGCCCCTGGGTGGCAGCGGCCCCAGGTGGGGGCGCCGATGAACGCGGGTTTGGTGCCCTCGGTTGTGATCACGGGGTTCACAGGACAGGCTTCGGGAGGACACGATGGCAACGAACCGGACGATCACGGGCCGCGCGGACGGTCGGATCCGGGTCGAGGGGAGGCTGAGGATGCAGTGGACTCCCCGGCACCGCCGCATCGGGAACCTGCTCGTCGCCGCGCAGTTCGGCCTGATCCTGCTGTGCCTGCTGCCGGTCGGGCCCAGCATCGGCTCGGGCCAGCTGCGCCCGCTGGGGCTGGTGTGCCTGGCGCTGGCGGCCGTCGTCGGCGGCCTGGCGCTGCTGGCCATGGGGTCCGACACCCGGGTGCACCCGGTGCCCGACGCCCAGACGCCGCTGCGCGTCAGCGGGATCTACGCCTGGATCCGGCACCCGATGTACGCGGCGGTGCTGCTCGCCACCCTGGGCGTGACGCTGTCCTCGGGTCGCGTGCTGTCGCTGCTGGCGTTCCTCGCCCTGGTCGGCGTGCTCCACGTCAAGGCGGGGTTCGAGGACCGGATGCTGCAGGAGAAGTTCGGCTGGCAGTTCTCGGTCTACGCCTCGCGCGTCCCGGCCCTCATCCCGCAGCCCTGGCGCACGCACGGCCGCTGAGCCCCCGCGCGGCACGTCGCGCGCGCCGCGGCGAGGTTCGCGTGGGGTCAGCCTGTGGCGTCGGTGATCTGCGGGCCGGTCGCTGCGCGGATGTCCGCCGACGCTGACCCCGGGGGCGCACTCGCGCAGGACCAGCCCGTCGGGCGTGACGTCGAGCACGGCCATGTCCGTGATGATCCGGTGCACCACGGCGATCCCGGTCAGCGGCAGGGTGCACTCGTCGACGATCTTGTGCGAGCCGTCCTTGGCGACGTGCTCCATCATCACGATGACCCGCTTGGCCCCGTGGACGAGGTCCATCGCGCCGCCCATCCCCTTGACCATCTTCCCGGGGATCATCCAGTTGGCCAGGTCGCCGCGGGCGGACACCTGCATCGCACCCAGGATCGCCGCGTCCACGTGCCCGCCGCGGATCATCCCGAACGACAGCGCTGAGTCGAAGAAGCTGGCGCCGGGCAGGGTGGTGACGGTCTCCTTGCCGGCGTTGATCAGGTCGGGGTCGACCTGGTCCTCGGTCGGGTAGGGCCCGACGCCGAGGATGCCGTTCTCGCTCTGCAGCACGACCGACACGTCGGCCGGCAGGTAGTTGGGCACCAGGGTCGGCAGGCCGATGCCGAGGTTCACGTACTGGCCGTCCACGAGCTCGCGCGCGACGCGGGCGGCCAGCTCCTCACGGGTCAGCGTCATCAGGACCTCCCCCCCGCAGCCGTCGCAGCCCCGCAGCCGTCGCAGCACCCGCTGCGGTCACGCTGCCCGCCGGGGAGTCCCCGGGTGGCGCCCCCCTGCTGATCGTGCGCCTCTCGATCCGCTTGGCCGCGACGTCCTCGGGCCCGAGGGGCAGCACGCGCTGGACGAAGATCCCGGGCAGGTGCACGGCTGCCGGGTCGATCCCGCCGGGAGCCACCACGCGCTCGGCCTCAACGATCGTGATCCGCCCGGCCATGGCGGCCAGCGGGTTGAAGTTGCGGGTGCTCGTGTCGAAGACGCAGTTGCCGAGGGTGTCGGCCAGGCTCGCGCGCACCAGGGCGAAGTCCGCGGTGATGCCACGCTCCATGACGTACATCCGGCCGTCGAACTCGCGGGTCTCCTTGGCAGGGGAGGCCACGGCGATCCCCCCGGCCCCGTCGTAGCGCCAGGGCAGCCCGCCGTCGGCCACCTGCGTGCCGACGCCGGCCGGGGTGAAGAACGCCGGGATGCCCGCCCCGCCGGCGCGCAGCCGCTCGGCGAGGGTCCCCTGCGGGGTCAGCTCCACCTCCAGCTCCCCGGAGAGGAACTGCCGCTCGAACTCCTTGTTCTCCCCGACGTAGGACGACGTCATGCGCCGGATGCGCCGCTGGGCCAGCAGCAGGCCCAGTCCCCAGTCGTCGACGCCGCAGTTGTTGCTGACGACGTCGAGGTCGCTCACCCCCGCCTCGAGCAGGGCGGCGATCAGGGCGCTGGGGATGCCGCACAGCCCGAAGCCCCCGACGGCCAGGCGGGCGCCATCCGGGATGTCCGCGACTGCCTCGGCGGCGCTGGCGACGGTCTTGTCCACGAGATCCTCCTGCGGGAAGTGGCTGTGCACCACACGATATCCACCGGCGGGCCGGCATCCGCGGTCGATCGGCCAGTCGGGGCCCCTGCCCGGTGAGCTGGCGGCCCCGCGGGGCTCAGCCCGTGCAGATGTCCTGGGCGGCGGTCGTGCTCGGCTGGGTGCCGCCGACGCCGGATCCCGTCCTGGGCGCCTTGACCCGGACCTCCTCGACGCCGTCGTAGGTCTCCCCCAGGGTCAGGTCCAGCCGGGTCCCGCCATCGGGGTCCTCGCGCAGCACCGATCCGGGGATCGCTGCCTGCAGCGTCCGGGCCGCCTCGAGCTGGTCGGGGGCGTGGCGGATGGTGGTCGCGACGGCCACCTTCTCGCGGGCATTGACCACGCCGATCCGGAAGCCCTGTGCGGCCAGGTCCTCGGCCGCTCGGGAGCCCTGGCCCTCGACCCCACTGGCGTTGTGCACGTCGACGAGGATCTTCTCGGGGACCTCGGTGAGCTTCTGGCCGTCGGCCCCCTTGGTGGGCGGCGGCGGCCACGGCTTCTCGTCGGCCAGCGCCGCCCAGATCGCGTCCGCCTTGGGTTGATCGGCCACGATCGTCGCCCCGTCGGCGTTCGGCAGCCACGGCAGGGTGACGAACGAGATGTCCTTGGGTCGCAGCCCCGACAGGCTGGCGGCCAGCGCCAGCAGTCCGTCGGAGTCAGCCAGGGCCGTATCCGTGGCGATCGACTTCGAGGACTCCGACAGCACCCGCCAGACGCGCAGCGGATCGGTGAGCAGGCCCGAGCCCGTCACCTCCTGGATCAACGACGACAGGAAGATCTGCTGCCGGTTGATCCGGCTGATGTCCGAGCCGTCCCCGATGTTGTGGCGGACCCGGACGAACGCCAGGGCCTCCTCGCCGCCGACGCGGGTCCGGCCGGCCGGCAGGTCCACGCCCGACTTGGAGTCCTGCAGCGGGCGGGTCAGGCACACCTCCACCCCGCCGAGGGCGTCGATCGTCTTCTTGAAGCCGTTGAAGTCCAGCACGACGAAGTGGTCGATGGGCAGCCCGGTCATCTCCTCGACGGTCTTCACCGTGCACCCCGGTCCGCCCCGGTCGAAGGCGGCGTTGAACCGGTCGCGGGCGGCAGGCAGGACCCGGCCATCGGAGTCCTTGCAGGAGGGCAGGTCGACGATGGTGTCGCGCGGGATGCTCACGACCACGGCCGACTCGCGATCGGGGTACACGTGGACCAGCATCGTGGTGTCCGAGCGGGCGCCCTCGAAGTTGCCGTAGCCCTTGTTGCCCTTGCCGGTGCGCGCATCCGAGCCCATCAGCAGGAACGTGACCGGCCCCTCGGACAGGTCCCCGTAGTCGACGACGCGCTCGCCCACCTGGTCGCTGATGTCGATCCGGGTCACGTTGTCCTGCGAGCTGGTCGACGGCCACGGTCGCCGAGCCGGCGGCCACCGTCACGGCCAGGGCTCCGGCCGAGGCCACGCCCGCGATGACGCGCAGGACGCGATGGCGGCTCGACACGGACTAAGGGTACGTGACTGGCCCGATAAGCATGCGTAAACTGACGGTTCGATGACGCAAAGTCACGATGCGATGGCCCGTTTCGGCACGGCTCTGGTCCAGACTGCGGTTGTCCGATACGCAGAGCAACGACCCGGGGGACTGCCCGGGTAGGAGGCCCACATGCCCGATACCCGTCACGTCCCCCTGGTCGGCTCCTGGTGGCCCTGGGGGCCGCCCTGCTGCTCCCCGCCCTGGCCGGGGCGCCGGCGGGTGCGGCTCTCGGTCGGACCGCCCGTCGGCTGCTCAGGCTCCCACGGCCTCCGCCCCCGGCACCCAGGCACGACCTGCCCGGGCGACGGCCGCCCCCGCGGCTGACGTCAGGCAGCCGTCGGTGACGGAGGTGGCCCTGCGCGGGGTGGACCGCAAGGTCCTGGCGCTCGCCCCGGAGCCCGAGGAGCATGCCCACGGCACGGTCGGTGCGCTTGCGGCCAGGGTCCCCGTCAAGCCCGCGGCTGCCGCCTCCATCCGGATCACGAGGCCGGCGGCCCTGGTCGCCGTGACGGCCGACGCCGCCTTCCCGGCCGGCACCGAGGTGCAGGTGCGGGTCAAGGAGCGATCCGGCTGGAGCCGGTGGACCACCCTGCACGTCGACCCCGACCACGGAGCCGACCCCGGCTCACCGGAGGCGCGCGCCGCCCGACCCGGCAGCGACCCGCTGATGACCGTGAACGCGACCCGGGCCCAGGTCCGCATCGACACGCCCTCCGGAAGGCTGCCGAAGGGGACCGAGCTCACCTTGGTCCACTCCCCGAGTGCCCCGTCCGACGCAGCGAGCCGGGTGTCGGCCCAGGCCACGGTCGGGATGCCGGCGATCGTGACCCGCGCGCAGTGGGGAGCCGACGAGTCGCTGCGCTCGCGAGCCCCCATCTACACGTCCACCGTGCGAGCCGGGTTCGTCCATCACACGGCATCGACGTCGAACTACAGCGCCGCCCAGGCAGCCGCCCAGGTGCGGGCGATCTATGCCTACCACACCAAGTCCCTGGGCCACTCGGACATCGACTACAACTTCGTGGTCGACCGGTTCGGCCGTCTGTACGAGGGCCGTGCCGGGGGCATGGACCAGCCCGTCATGGGTGCCCACACCGCCGGCTTCAACGACAACACCTTCGCGGTCGTCGCCCTGGGCAACTTCGACACGTTCTCCCCAGCCGCCTCCGACATGGCGGCGATCAAGGACTCCGTCGCCCGGCTCTTCGCCTGGAAGCTGGGCCTGCACGGCGTCAACCCGACAGCCACCGTCAAGTTGGTCTCCGCCGGCTACATCAAGGCGACCCGGTACCCCAAGGGCTCGGTGGCGACCATCTCGGCAACCTCCAGCCATCAGACCGTCAACTTCACCGCGTGCCCCGGCAAGTACATGCAGGCCCAGCTCCCCTCGATCCGGGCCATGGGGGGCTCGTACTCCGACGTGGTGATCTCCGCGCCCTCGCCGCCGGGCCTGAGCTTCCCGTCGGGCTCGCGCCCCGAGGTCACGCTGACCTCGGACGCCAATCGGGCCGTGACGTGGACGGCGGATGTCCTGAGCCCGTGCTCGGACACGCCGGTCCGCACGTTCACGGGCACCACGGACGGCCCCGGGGCCATCGGGATCACCTGGGACCTCCGTGACTCCGCAGGGGCGCCAGTGCTGCCGGCGACCTACTCGGTCCGGGTGTCCGGGGTGGCCGCCGACGGCACGCCCGTGGCGACTGTGAGCACCGACGTGACCATCTCCCCGGCCCCCGGAGGGGCATGGGGCCCGTGCGCGAACGCCAGCCGGGTGTCCGGGGCCAACGCGGCCGCGACCTCCGTCCTGTGGGGCCGGATCGCCGCCCCGAGCAGCACGACCGTGGTCCTGACCGGACCGTCGGATGCCGGCACGGCGTCCCTGGCAGCGGGCGTGGCCGCTGCCCCGTTGGCGCGCGTCCTCGGTGCCCCCCTGCTGATCACCCCCGTGGGATCGCTGGCCCCGGAGGTGGCGGCCGACATCCAGTCGCGCGGCCCCCGGTGAGGTCATCGTGGTGGGTGGCCCGGGAGTCGTCGGCGACGCGACCGCGGCCGCGGTCTCCGCGCTCGGAGTCCCCGTGGTCACCCGGCTCGCCGGTCCGAACGACGCAGCGACGGCGGCGGCGGTGGCGGCGCGGATGGGACCCACCGCCTCAGCCGTGCTCGTCTCGCCCGAGGGGTCGCCGGCCCACGCCCTGTCCGGGGCCGCGCTGGCCGCGGCCCAGGGCGTCCCGGTCCTCCTCGCCGGTGCCAGCTCGGTCCCGGCGGAGACCGTCGCCGCCCTGGGAGGGCGCCCGTTCACGGTGGCTGCCTCCTCCGCACTGCCCGATGCCGCGATCCCGGGGCCGGGGGCATGGACCCGGCTGGCGGGCACCGACACGGTCGGCGCATCGCTGGCGATCGGCGCGGCCTTCCCGGAGCCGACCTCGGCCATGCTGCTCCCCGAGGCCCCGCAGGGCTGGGCCACCGCCGCGGTGGCGGCGGCAGCTGGGGTGCCGCTGCTGTTCACCCCGAGCCCGGTGCTCTCGACCGAGCTCGCCGCGTTCATCTCAGCCCGGAAGTCGCTGGGCTCCACGACGACCACGGTTCCTGCCTCCCAGCTGGGCGACCCGGTCCTGGGCGCGACCAGCCGGGTCCTGCTCGGCCTGCCGTGGGCACCTCCCGGGGTCGCGGGCCTGCCCACCGGCCCCACGGCGACCTCCAAGGCGAAGGTGTACACGGCCAACGCCAGCCCTGAGCCGGCCAGGAAGGGCCGGACGGTGAAGGTGACGGCCAAGGTGACGGCGAAGTTCACCGACAAGAAGTACCGATCCGTGCCCGCCGGGGTCGCCGTTCAAGGTCCAGTTCAGGGCCACGGGCGCCGCCTCCTACAAGTCGATCGCCTCCGGAGTGACGACCAAGGGGAGGGCGACGGCGAGCGTCAAGGCCACCAAGTCCGGGCGCTACCGCATCGTCGTCGGGACCGCGAAGTCCAGGAGCGACTACGTCCGCGTGAAGAAGTGACCACGCCCTACGACCTCCTCGGGCAGTACCCCGACCGGACCCGTCCGTGGGTCACCCACTACGACGGCGTGGACTCCCGCATCGAGCTGTCCGTGGCCAGCACCGCCAACGCCGTGGCCAAGGCCGCCTCGATGCTTCGTGACGGGCTGGGCCTGGCACCGGGTGCGGTGGTCAGCGTCGACCTGCCCCGGCACTGGCAGCTGCCGGTCTGGGTGATGGCCGGCACTGTCGGTGGGCGCGACGGTGGGCCGGGACCTCCGCCGGACCGCCCACCCGGACCTGCCGGCACCGATCGACGTGCGCATCGTGGGGCCGCAGGGGATCGCGGCGATCGCCGCGGGCGGCGACCCGGGCGCCGACGAGGTGCTGGCCTGTTCGTGCGACGCGTTCGGGCTGCCGGTCCCCGGTGGCGTGCCGGCGGGAGTGATCGACGTCGTCGAGGTCCGCGCCCACCCCGACCAGTTCAGCCCGGAGCCGGACGCGGGCCGGATGGCGGCCCTGCTGGTGCGGGGGGCCCCGGTCCGCTGGGCCGACCTTGCCCACACAGCCGGTCCGCAGCCCGGTGCCCGGCTCTGGGTCGACGAGGACACCGCGGAGCCGGTGCTGCTGCACGCTGTCGCGGTCGAGCCGCTGCTGGTGGGCGGGTCGGTGGTCATCGGCACGGGGCTCGATGCCGAGCGCGCCGTGCGGATCCGCGCCACGGAGGCCATCACGGGGCGCGCTGGCCAGTGATCCGCGGCGTCCCGGCTGAACCCGGCCCTGCGCGCCGGGCGCGACGGGCGCGTGCGGCGGTGCGCGCGCCGGACGGTCGTGCCCGCTGGCCACCGACCCCGCCGGACGGGGGATTCTTGGCCCATGACTGAAGCCGTCCTGCTCGTCGGGGGTCAGGGCACCCGCCTTCGCCCCCTGACCATCCACACGCCCAAGCCGATGCTGCCCGTGGCAGGGGTCCCCTGCACCGAGCACCAGATCGCCCGTGCCCGGGAGGCCGGCGTGACCCGGATCGTGCTGGGCACCTCGTACAAGGCCGAGGTGTTCCGGGACTACTTCGGCGACGGCGCGAAGTTCGGCGTGGAGCTGATCTACGCCGTCGAGGACCACCCCATGGGCACCGGCGGCGCGATCCGGCACGTGTCCGAGCACCTCCTGTCGGGGCCCAACGACCCGGTCATGGTCTTCAACGGCGACGTCCTGAGCGGGGTGGACCTCACCCACCTGTTCGCGGTCCATGCCGAGACGAAGGCGGCCGTGACGCTGTACCTGACCCGGGTCGCCGATCCGCGCGCGTTCGGCCTGGTGCCGACGGACGCCGACGGCCGGGTCACGGCGTTCCTGGAGAAGCCCAAGACCGACGCGGAGATCACCACCGACCAGATCAACGCCGGCTGCTACGTGTTCCGGCGCTCGGTGATCGACTCCATCCCCACCGGCCGACCGGTCTCGGTGGAGCGCGAGATCTTCCCCAGGCTGCTCGCGGAGGGCGCACGGCTGCAGGGCGTCGTCGACGAGGGCTACTGGCTGGACCTGGGCAACCCGCTGGCCTTCGTGAAGGGCTCGGCGGACCTCGTGCGCGGCATCGCCCCCTCCCCGGCCGTCCCGGGGCACATCGGGGACTTCCTCGTGATGCCGGGCGCGGAGGTGTCGCGCAAGGCGGAGCTGGGCGGTGGCACGGTCGTCGGGTCGGGGGCCACCGTCGGCCCGCACGCGAAGGTGATCGGCTCGGTGCTCTTCGACGGGGCCGTCGTGGCCGCCGGTGCGGTCGTTCGCGACAGCGTGGTGGGAGCCGGTGCGGTGGTCGGTGCCGGAGCCTCCCTCGACGGCGTCGTCGTCGGTGACCGCGCCATGATCGGGCCCGGCAACGAGCTCATCCCCGGGGCGAGGGTGTGGCCCGGGGTCGCCCTCGGCGAGACCGCGGTCCGCTTCTCCTCCGACCGGTAGCCCCCACCTGCCTACCAGCTGCGGTGGTCGGTGATCGTCGCCCGGGGGCCGCGACGGGGCGCGCTGTGCCCGGAGTGCAGCTGCAGGAGCCGGACGGCACGCGCCCGCTGCCCCGCCCAGGGCGTCAGCAGCTCGGCCATCTGGTCGTCATCGCCGTCGGTGCGGCCGGTCAGCGCGTGCACGATCGCCCGGGCGAGGTGGAAGTCACCGAAGGACACCGCGTCGCGATCCCCCCACGCCCGGACCCCGACCTCCGCGGCCGTCCAGACGCCGACCCCCGGGAGCGAGCGCAGGGCGTGACCCGCCTCGGACGCGGACTTCTCGGACAGGCGCTCCAGGGACGTGGCACGTGCTGCTGCCGCCACGATGGTGCGGGCGCGTCCCGGGTCGACCCCTGCCCGATGCCAGGCCCAGCTGGGGATCTGTGCCCAGCCGGGACCGTCCGGCGCGACGACCAGCTCCGGGGTGCCCGACCGGACGCTCAGCTCCGGGGACCCCAACCCTGACGGGCTGCCCGACCCGGGGGTACCGGGGGCCGGCTCCCCGAAACCCCGGACGAGCTGCGCCCACGCCCGGCTGGCCTCCCGGCCGGTGACCCGCTGCTCGAGGATTGCCGGCACGAGGGCCTCGAGGACCCGGCCGGTGCGCGCGACACGCCAGCCCCGAGCCGAACCGGTGACTCGCGGCCGCCATCACGGGGTGCGCGCCGGCGTCGAAACCGGTGGGGTCGTCGCCGGCGCCCAGGACGACGGGCAGGGACTCGAGCTCGTGCTCGGCACCGGGTCCCCACGCCCGCGCCCGCACCTCGGCGCCGTCGCGCCGGTAGTGGATGGTCGCCGGTCCCTCGGGCGTCCGGGTCGCGCGCCACACGTCGCCGCCGACGATCCGGAAGGTCGGGTCCCCACGCCCGTGGCCGAGCACCCCGAGCGTGGTCGTGAGGTCGACGGGCCACGACGGCGTCCACGACCGCTCACGGGCGGCCCCCGAGGTCACCTCCGGACCCCTCGGCACCCCGGCCCGGACGCGACCGACGGCGCACACCGGCGTGTCGGGGCGTTCCGCGAGGCAGGGCGGTGCGATCTCACAGGCACATCGTGCCATCCCCGCAGCGGGGGCAGAACGGGTCAAATCGACCACTTCGGGCAGGTGATGCTCGCTGTGAGTGACCGACATGGTCACAGGTTGACGCATATCAGAAAAAGATCGCCGCTCGTCTTGACTCGCCGGGTATCCATGCGTGTAATTTCACCCATGTGATTCCCAGCGCGCGGCGGTCGGGCCTCGCGGGAGACCGGATCACACAGGGTCGAGGAGGAACAATGTTCGAGGCTGAGGTCATCCCCCTGCTGGAGATCGAAGAGGCATCCTGGCAGGAGCAGGCGCTGTGCGCTCAGACTGACCCGGAGGCCTTCTTCCCGGAGAAGGGTGGCAGCACCCGCGAGGCCAAGCGGGTGTGCGGGTCGTGCGAGGTCCGGGTGGAGTGCCTGGAGTACGCGCTTGCCAACGACGAGCGCTTCGGGATCTGGGGTGGGCTCTCCGAGCGTGAGCGCCGGCGCCTGAAGAAGCTCGCCGTCTGATCCCCGCATGACCGGCGCCGGGTCGCCGGGGCGCTAGCGTGGCGCCTCGTGGAGGTCGGTGAGGGCGGGGTCGGTGAGGGCGAGGTGGGCGAGGTGAGCGACGATGTCGACGCCCGCGCCGACGACGCCCTCGACCGGTTCCTCCCCCCCTCGGATGAGGGGGTGGTGGCCCGGACCCATCACGTCACGTGCCTGGTCCTGAGCCGGGACGGCGCCCAGTGGCTGCCGCGCACCCTGTCCGCTGTCGCAGGCCAGGAGCGCGCCGCGGACCAGGTGATCGGCGTCGATGTGGCATCCACGCGACGGCAGTGCCCCCTGCTCGCGGCCGGCGGCCGGGCCGTCGTCCTCGTCGAGCAGCCAGGCCTGGCGGCAGCCCTCGAGGCGGGGGTCGCCGCCGCGGGGCTCGCTGTCGCGCGACGTCCCGCCGGAGCCCGCGGGTCCGGTCGGCTGGTTCTGGATCATCCACGACGACTCGGCCCCGGATCCCGGATGCCTGGCCGCGCTGCTCAGGGGAGCCGACCGGTACCCGGCCGCGGCCGTGCTGGTGCCCAAGACCGTCGCGTGGTCCGACCCCGGCCGGCTGGTCGGGGTGGGCAGCAGGTGGGCGCCCGGGACCCCGGTCGTGGATCCCCTGGAGCCCAACGAGCGCGACCAGGGGCAGTACGACGAGGATCGCGCGGTCTACGCCGGCGACTGCGCGGGCATGCTCGTCCGCGCGGACGTGTGGCGCTCCCTGCGGGGGATGGAGCCGACGGTCGGTGACTGGGCCGGCCCGGCCGACCTGTGCCGGCGGGTCTGGGCGACCGGGTCCGAGGTCCGGTTCATCCCCGCCGCGGTCCTGGCCCACCGCCAGGCCGGCCATCGCGGCGTGCGGCCCACCCCGGGGCTGCCCCACCCCCGACGCCCTGCGCGCGCTGGGCAGCTGGTCCTCGAGCTGAGCCAGGCCCCGGTGCTGGCGCTGCCCTGGCGCTACCTGCGCGCCTGGCTGACGACGGCGGTGCGCGGCATCGCCCTGCTGCTCACCAGGGAGCCGGAGGAGGCGACCGCCGAGGTCGCCGGGGCATGGGCGGTCCTGGGCCATCCGGGCCGGATCCACCGCGCCCGCCGCAGCGTGCGCCAGCCCCCCGTGGGGGGCCTGACCCGGCCGAGGGCCGTCCGCGCCCGCCGGGGTGCGGCGCTGTCCCACTCCCTGGACAGCTGGGCGGCCGGCAGGCGCACAGGCTCCTCGCGGACGTGGTGGCCGCCCCCGGGTCGTGTCTGGCATCCGGTGGCCATCGCCGCGGCGCTGGCGGTCCTGGCGTTCGTGCGTGATCCCGGGCAGCTCCTGGGCTCGGGGACCCTGCGCGGGGGAGGGCTGCTGCCCGCACCGGGGGCCGCGGACCTGCTCGAGGGATACCTGGCCAGCTGGCACCCCGCCCGGTTCGGCAGCGCCCTTCCGCTGCCGGCCTACCTGCCCCTGCTCGCGGCGGCCAGCCTGCCGTTCCTGGGCTCGGTCGACGTCCTCCTGCGGCTGGCCTTCGGCCTGGCCGTCCCGCTGGCGTTCCTCAGCTGCTACGCCAGCCTCGGGCAGGGACTGGCCGGGCCGGCACCGGATCGCGCTGTCCCTGGCCTACTCGGTGCTGCCCGCCGGCGCCGCGGCCATGGGGGCCGGGCGGGTCTCGACGCTGGGAGTCCTGCTGCTGGCCCCGCCGGCGGCCAGGCTCATCGCGCGGGCGCTCACGGCGGCGCGCGCCGGGTCGACCGGCATCCGGCCACCCCTGGCCGCCGGGACGATGCTGGGTGTCCTCGTGGCCTTCGCGCCCTCGGCCTACGTGGTGGCGGTGGTGGCCGCGGCCCTGGCCTGGATCGGCCTGCGGCTGGCCCGGTGGCCGGTGCGCACGGGGCTGGTCATCCTGGGCGTCTCGGGGTTGTTCCTCGTGCTCTGGGTTCCGCGGCTGGTGCGCGCGCCGTGGCTCGCGCTCAGCGAGGTGGGCATCAACGACCCGAGCCTGGGGACGCCTGCAGCGACGATCTGGGGCCTGGCGCCCGGGGGGCCGACCGCGGTCGGCTGGGCGGGGATCCCCCTGGTGGTCGTGGCCCTGCTGGCAGTGGTCGCCGCGAGGTTCTCCACGCGCGCACTCGTGATGCTGACGGCTGCCGTCGGGCTGCTGGCGGCCGCTGCCTGGCTGGAGCCGGTGGCCGACTGGCTGTGGCCGCAGCTGGGCCCGGGGATGCTCTGGCCGGGGGTGCTCCTGCTGCTGGCCGCGGCCGTGCTGGCACTCCTCGTGGCCCAGGTGGCCGCCACGCCCGGACTGCGCGGAGAGGTGCTGTCCCTGGCCGGGGTGGTGTGCATCGGCGTCCTGGTGCTGGGCTGGTGGGTGGCACCGACGACGATGTCCGTGGGCACCGGGACCGGGATCCCCGCGGTCGTGGGCCTGGACTCCGAGTCCCCGGCGCGGCCCCGGTCCCTGGTCCTCGATCGCCTCGACGGACAGCTGCGCTATGCCGTGGCTGCCGGCCCGCAGGCCACCCTGGGCGATGCTGACGCGCTGGCCGGATCCGCGGTCGACCCCGGGTTCGACGACGCGGTCGCCGGGCTGGTCTCGGGGGCCAGCGGCCAGGTGGAGCAGGAACTGGGGGGTCGTGCGATCCGGTTCGTCGTGTTCGACGGCCCGCCCGATGACCCGCTGGTCGCCGAGCTGGACGCGACGTTCGGGCTTCGCCAGCTGGCCCGGGCTCCCGAGCAGTCCCTGTGGCTCGTGGCGGGGGATCCGACGCGCGCCGAGCTGACCGATGCTGGGCCGCCCGCGAAGGACAACCCGGCCCAGCCTGCCCTGGAGGTGCCGGTCCTCACCGTGCCCACGACCGTCGACGTCGAGCTGCATCCCCTGACCCCGCTGCCCCGGCGGCTCGTGGTCGCCGAGCAGGCCGACCCCGGGTGGCAGGGCACCCTCGACGGCCAGCCCCTGGACCTCGTTCCCGATGCCCGGGGGATGCTGGGGACGACGATCGGGGCCACCGGGGTCCTGCAGGTGGCGCACGGCAGCTGGTGGCCGGTCGCCGCGACCGGGCAGCTGGTGCTCTTCGTCGGGCTGCTGGTCCTGTCGCTGCCCAAGCGCAGGACGGTGGACCCGGACGCCGACCCGGACGCGCGGACGCCGGCCCGGACCCGGACCGGACGCCGGCCCCACGGGTCAGGGGGCTGGGTCATGAAGCGGCTGGTGGTCGGGGCGCTCGCGGCGGCGGGAATCGCTGCCGCCGCACTGGCCCCCCAGGCTGCGCCCGACGCCCGGGAGGTGACCTACCGTCCCGTCAGCAGCTCCGTGCTGGTCTGCCCGCAGATGACCGGGGCCGGGGACGCCACCAACGTCCTCGGGGCCGTGGTCGCCGGACCCGCGCCGGGGCCGGGCTCGGCCGCCCTGTGGCCCCTGGCCTCCAACGACTTCGGGGTCCAGCTCCCGGCCCCCGGGGAACCGGTGGCGCTGCGCTCGGCGGGTCGCTCGCAACCGCCGATCCGCATGCGCGCCGAGGGGTCCTGGGCGCCCTCGGCGGTGGCGGGGGTCGCCGCCCGGCAGCAGGCCGGCGCGTCGGAGGGGCTGTCCTCGGCGGCCTGCCCAGCTCCCGGGCGCCAGTGGTGGTTCGTGGGGGCTGGGTCCCAGCTGGGTCGGGGAGCCGCCCTGCTGGTGAGCAACGCCGCTGAGGAGCCGGCCCGCTTCGACATCACCCTGTACGCCGGAGCCGGGCCGGTCCAGGCCCTGGCCGGCAAGGGGATCGACCTCGGTCCCAGCTCGAGCGTGCGGCTGCGCCTGGATGCCCTCGCCCCGGACGAGGAGCTGCTGGCGATCCAGGTCCTGGCCACCAGCGGGCGGGTCGCGGCCGCGGTCCGCGACGTCGCGGTCCCCAGCGAGGACCGTCCCCGGGGCGTGGACTTCATCCCCCCGGCGCAGGCCCCCGGCACGCGGCTGGTGATCGCCGGGATCCCGGCCGGTGACGGCGATCGCGACCTGATGCTGGTGAACCCCGGGTCCCAGTTCGCGACCGTGACCCCACGGCTGCTCACCGAGTCCGGCCCGGTCGCGCTGGAGGGCCTGGCGGCGGTCGCGGTCCCCGCAGGGGCGATCATCCGGGTTGACCTGAACCGGGTGCTCGGGGGCCGGTCGGGCACGCTGGACCTGACCTCCGACGTCCCGGTCACCGGTGGGGCCCGGGCCGTCTGGGGAGGGGGAGCCCGCCGGGACGCCATGTGGCTGGCGGCGGTGCCCCTCATCGGCGGCCCGGACCCCCTGGGCGGGGCTGCGGCCGTGCCCAGCGGTCCGGGGATGACCACGACGGTCACCGTCGCTGCTCCCGACGGCGACGTGCGGGGCACGCTGACCGTCACCGGGTTCGAGGCCGACGACCTCGCTGCCCTGTCCGGCGCGGGCGGGGGGAGCCCCGGGGCGACCGACGGCGACTCCGGGGACCGGTCCGATGACTCCGGGGCCACACTGCCCGAGCTCGTCCTGCCCCCGGATCCCGCCCGGACGCAGGCCATCCCGGTCACCGTGCCGGCCGGGAGCCAGAGCGTGATCACCGTCCCCGACGGCGGGCGTGGGGCAGGGCCCGGTCTGGTCAGCCTCAGCTGGCGCTCGGACCCCGGCTCCGGACCGGCGGCCGTGTCGCACACCGCCCTGGACGACGCGGTGCCGCTGGGGACCGGGTACCCGTGGTGGCCGGTCGCGTCCTCGGTCACGGCGCTGACCGTGCGCGAGGACCTGGGAATCCTCGCGCCGGCGGGCTGAGGGCGACACGGGACCCGGCTCGGGGCGTCGATGGTCGGCGATGTCAGCCGGTCGGAGTAGGTTGCCCCTGTGAGTCCAGTTCGTCGTTGCTCGAAGCCGGCGTGTACGCGGCCGGCCATCTCGACGCTGACCTATGTCTACTCGGATTCGACCGCGGTGCTCGGCCCGCTGGCCACCTACGCGGAGCCGCACTGCTACGACCTCTGCCAGGTCCACAGCGAGCGGATGACCGTCCCGCGCGGCTGGGAGGTCGTCCGCCTGGAGCCCGACCCCGACGCCCTGCGCCCCAGCAGCGACGACCTCGAGGCCCTCGCGAACGCGGTCCGCGAGGCGGCGCGTCCGCGGGTGGACGTGCCGGACATGGTCGAGGTGGGCCGTCGTGGGCACCTGCGGGTGCTGCGATCGGTGGACATCATCGACGACGCCGCCGCGATGCCGTAGGCGCTGCCCGGCGCCCGGACGGTGCCGCGATGGGGCCGGCCCGATCGCGGCGATCGGGCCCCCTCGGGACAGCCCGACCGCTAGGGTGGCGGCCGTGCGCGACCTCACCCAGATCATCAAGGCCTACGACGTCCGCGGGGTCTACCCCGACCAGCTCGACGCCGAGCTCGCCGAGCGGGTGGGCGCCGCCTTCGCCCGTGTCGTGGGCGCCGGGCGGGCCGCCGGGGGGCCCGGTGCGGTCGTGGTGGGCCGGGACATGCGCCCGTCGGGCCCGGAGCTCGTCGAGGCGTTCTGCGCGGGGGTCACCGGCCAGGGGGTGGACGTCATCGACATCGGGCTGGCGAGCACCGACCAGCTGTACTTCGCGGCCGGGCGCCTGGGCCTGCCGGGCGCGATGTTCACCGCAAGCCACAACCCGGCGCAGTACAACGGGATCAAGATGTGTCGCGCCGGGGCGACGCCGGTCGGGCAGGACTCCGGGCTGGCCCAGATCCGCGACATGGTCGCCGCACCGGTCCCGCCGTCGGGCGACCCGGTCGGCTCGGTCACCCACCGCGACCTGCTGGCCGACTACGCCGCCTTCCTCCACGAGCTGGTCGACCTGTCGGCGATCCGGCCGCTGAAGGTCGTCGTCGATGCGGGCAACGGGATGGCCGGGCACACCGCCCCGGCCGTCCTGGACGTCCCCGGCCTGCACGTGGTGCCCCTGTACTTCGAGCTCGACGGCACGTTCCCCAACCATGAGGCGAACCCGATCGAGGCCGAGAACCTGCGCGACCTGCAGGGCGCCGTCCTCGCGGAGGGGGCCGACGTCGGGCTGGCCTTCGACGGCGACGCCGACCGCTGCTTCCTCGTCGACGAGCGCGGCGAGCTCGTGTCCCCGTCCGCGCTGACGGGGCTGATCGCCGCCCGGGAGCTGGCCAAGCACCCGGGGTCGCCGATCATCCACAACCTGATCACCTCGGCGGCTGTCCCCGAGGTCATCCGCGAGAACGGCGGCGTCCCGGTACGCACCCGGGTGGGCCACTCGTTCATCAAGGCGCGCATGGCCGAGACGGGCGCGGTCTTCGGCGGCGAGCACTCCGGGCACTTCTACTTCCGCGAGTTCTGGAACGCCGACTCCGGCATGCTGGCCGCGCTGCACACCCTCGCCGCCCTCGGGGGCACGGCGCAGGGGACGACACTGTCGTCGATGCTCGCGCCCTACGAGCGCTACGTGGCCAGCGGCGAGATCAACTCCGTGGTCAGCGACGTCGCAGCCGCCACGCAGCGGGTGCGCGCCGCCTTCGAGGCCGAGCCCGGCGTGGGCTTCGACGACCTCGACGGGATGACCGTGACCGGCCCGGACTGGTGGTTCAACGTGCGGCCGAGCAACACCGAGCCCCTGCTGCGCCTGAACGCCGAGGCGCCCGACCGGGCGTCTCTCGACGCCCTGCGCGATAGGGTCCTCGGGTTGATCCGCGACGAGGGAGGACTGGCGTGAACATCGACCCGCTGCTGCTGGAGATCCTTGCCTGCCCGTGCGAGCACCACGCCCCCGTGGAGCCCGACACCGCGGACCTCTCGGCGGCCACCGCGCTGGTGTGCACCCGGTGCGCGACGCGCTTCCCGGTGCGCGACGACATCCCCGTGATGCTCCTCGACGAGGCGTCACCTGGGCCCCAGGGCGTCGGGGCCGACGTGACCCGCGCATGACCGGCCTGTGATCAGGCCCGTGACCAAGGAGGGGCGTCGATGAGCACTGAGGGTGGCACCAAGGCCGTCATCGCCGCGATGATCGCCAACGCCGGCATCGCGGTCACGAAGTTCGGGGCCTATGCCATCACCGGGTCCAGCTCGATGCTCTCGGAGGCGATCCACTCGGTCGCCGACACGGGCAACCAGGCGCTGCTGCTGATCGGCGGCAAGCGGTCCCTGGAGGCGCCCGACGCCGAGCACCAGTTCGGGTACGGCCGCCGGCGCTACGTCTACGCCTTCGTGGTGGCCATCATCCTGTTCATGCTCGGCGGGATCTTCTCGCTCTACGAGGGGTGGCACAAGATCAGCCACCCCGAGGAGCTGACCAAGGTCTGGGTGGCCTACGCGGTCCTGTTCATCGCCATCGGGCTGGAGTCCTGGTCGTTCCGCACCGCCTTCCGTGAGGCGAACAAGTCCCGGGGCACCCGGACCCTCAAGCAGTACATCCAGGACACCCGCCAGCCCGAGCTGCCGGTCGTCCTGCTCGAGGACCTCGGAGCGCTGCTCGGCCTGGTCCTGGCCCTGTTCGGCATCACGATGGCGGTCGTCACCGGGGACCCGCGGTGGGACGGCATCGGCTCGCTGGCGATCGGCACGCTGCTGCTGTGCATCGCCGTGTTCCTGGCGTTCGAGGTCTCCGGCCTGCTGGTCGGCGAGTCAGCGCTGCCCGAGCAGGAGGCCGCCATCCGTGCGGCACTGGGCGCGCAGCCGGGTGTCGACTCGATCATCCACATGCGCACCCTGCACACCGGGCCCGACGAGCTCCTGGTCGCGGTGAAGATCGGGGTGGGGCGCGACCTGCCCTCCAGCGAGCTCGCCGTCGTCATCGACGACGCGGAGCAGCGCGTCCGTGAGGCCGTCCCGACCGCGAGGTGGATCTACGTCGAGCCCGACATCGCGCGGGCTCCAGCCGACGCCGCTGGCGGACAGGGCCCGGCGCAGGCGTAGCAGCCGGACTGCTGGTGGCATGCCGCCGGAGGTGCGACAATGGTGCCCCGACGGGTACTCCGTCGGGTGCGAACCATCGAAGCCTCGTGGACGTTCGCCGGAATGCCGCCCCCGGGCGGCTCCCCCACCCGCGCACCGCGCCGCACTGCAAACGAGGAGCTCCATGAACGACTTCAAGGTCGCCGACCTGTCCCTGGCCGAGTTCGGCCGCAACGAGATCCGCCTGGCCGAGCACGAGATGCCCGGGCTCATGGCGATGCGTGCCGAGTTCGGCACCAGCAAGCCGCTGGCAGGGGCCCGGATCACCGGCTCCCTGCACATGACCATCCAGACCGCCGTCCTGATCGAGACCCTGGTGGCGCTCGGCGCCGAGGTCCGTTGGGCCTCCTGCAACATCTACTCCACCCAGGACCACGCCGCGGCGGCCGTCGCGGTGGGCCCGAACGGGACCCCCGAGGACCCGCAGGGTGTGCCGGTCTTCGCCTGGAAGGGCGAGACCCTCGAGGAGTACTGGTGGTGCACCGAGCAGGTCCTGCGCTGGCCCGGCGCCGACGGTGAGTCGACGGCGGGGCCGAACATGATCCTCGACGACGGCGGCGACGCCACGATGCTGGTCGTCAAGGGCATGGAGTTCGAGAAGGCCGGCCTGGTCCCCTCCGCTGATGAGTCCACCTCCGAGGAGTACGCGGTCGTCCTGTCGGTGCTCCGGCGCTCGCTGACCGAGGATGCCACCCGCTGGACGCGCATCGCCGCCGGGATCAAGGGCGTCACCGAGGAGACCACCACGGGCGTGCACCGCCTGTACGAGATGGCGCGCGAGGGCTCGCTGCCGTTCCCCGCGATCAACGTCAACGACTCGGTGACCAAGAGCAAGTTCGACAACAAGTACGGCTGCCGGCACTCGCTGGTCGACGGCATCAACCGCGCCACCGACACCCTGATCGGCGGCAAGGTCGCCGTCGTCTGCGGCTACGGCGACGTCGGCAAGGGATCGGCTGAGTCGCTGCGTGGCCAGGGCGCCCGGGTGATCGTCACCGAGATCGACCCGATCTGCGCGCTGCAGGCCGCCATGGACGGCTACCAGGTGGCCCGCCTCGAGGACGTCCTGGACATCGCCGACATCGTCATCACCGCCACCGGCTGCCTCAACGTCGTCACCGCCGAGCACATGGCCGGCATGAAGCACCAGGCGATCCTGGGCAACATCGGCCACTTCGACAACGAGATCGACATGGCCGGGCTGCACCGGTACCCCGGGGTCAGCGTGAACCCGATCAAGCCGCAGGTCGACGAGTGGCGCTTCGCCGACGGCCACACGGTGATCATCCTGTCGGCCGGGCGCCTGCTGAACCTGGGCAACGCCACCGGGCACCCCAGCTTCGTGATGAGCAACTCGTTCACCAACCAGACGCTGGCCCAGATCGAGCTGTTCACCAAGACCGACGAGTACCCGATCGGGGTGCACGTGCTGCCCAAGCACCTCGACGAGAAGGTGGCGCGCCTGCACCTCGACGCCCTGGGCGTCGGGCTCACCGAGCTGTCCAAGGAGCAGGCCGAGTACCTCGGCGTGGACGTGGCCGGCCCCTACAAGGCGGACATGTACCGCTACTGATCGATCCGTTCCACCAAGCGCCAGAGGGTGGTGCGTTGTTGTTCCTCCATGGGCAGCGACGCACCACCTTCGTGCTGTCGGGGGGCGTGGCTCCGGTTCCGCTCACCTGGCGGGGCTGGGCGGGTGGGCTCGGGCTCGGGCTCGGGCTCGGGGAGTGCGCGACCATCGGCTCGGACAGGGCCCTGACCCGCGCGGGTCTGCTCACTGGGGCAGGGCGAACCCGTCCGTCGGCCTGGCTGCCGGTGGAGGGGGCGGCCCCGGCGGCCCCACCGGCCCCACCGGGCCCCACCGCCGATGCCCGGCGGGTCCGCTCGGCCAGGACTGCGGCGAGGTAGGCCTCCGCCGGCGTTCCTGCCGGTGCGGGCGTCCGCACGTGGCCGGCCAGCTGGGTGGCCAGGCGCTCGGCGGTCGTCACCCGGACGGCCGGGTCCAGCGAGGGGGCGCGGTGCAGGAAGGTCCGCACGTTCAGGGCCAGCCCGTCGGGGACCGCGACCAGGTCCAGGCCGGCAGCCCAGCCCGCGAGCTGCGGCGGCATCACGATCTCCTGGTGGGAGGTGGCGTGGCGCGGGATGCGCTCACCGACCACGATCGTGCCCGCCAGGTGGTCGCCCATGCGCTTGGACTTCGACGAGGCCAGGGCGCTGAGCCCACCCACGACCCCGGAGGTGACCCAGAAGTCCAGGAACACCATCGCCAGGGCCCGCACGAGGCTGTGCCGCATCCGGATCGGCCCGCCGTCGTCGCGCACGACCCGCAGGCCCATCATCACCTTGCCCAGCGAGCGGCCCCGCGTGAGCGTCTCGATCATGGTCGGCCAGACGACCAGGGCCAGGACGACCACCGACAGCGTGACCGCGGCCTGCGCGCCGGGGCTGCCGCCGCCGGAGAAGACCCAGCTGGCCAGGACCGTCCCGGTCACGAGCAGGCCCACCTGGATCGTCAGGTCGACCGCCAGCGCCAGTGAGCGCGAGGGCAGCCCCGCGATGCGCAGGTCCAGGGTGATCGCGTCCCCGGTGATGAGGTTGGCCACACGACCATCCTCGCACCACCGCCTACGCTGGCACCTGTGGACGTCGATGCCTTCGTCAGGGTGCACAGCCGGGAGTGGGAGCGCCTGTCCGTCCTGACCCGCAAGCGCCGGCTCACGGGAGCCGAGGCCACGGAGCTCGTCGACCTCTACCAGCGCACGGCCACCCACCTGTCGATGGTGCGCAGCGCCGCCCCGGATCCCGCCCTCGTGGGCAGGCTGACCCAGCTGGTGGCCCAGGCCCGCGCCCGGGTGACGGGCGCGCACGCCCCCATGTGGCGCGAGCTCCTCACGTTCTTCCGTGTCGGGTTCCCGGTGGCCGTGTGGCGGGCGCGCTACTGGTGGCTCGCGGCCGGCCTCGGGTCCACGATCGTGGCCGTCGCGGTGGGGGCCTGGGTGGCGGGCTCGCCGGCCGTCCAGGCGGCCCTGGGCACGCCCGAGGAGATCCGCCAGCTGGTCGAGGAGGACTTCGCGGCCTACTACTCCTCGGACGCCGCCGCAGGGTTCGCCGCCCAGGTGTGGACGAACAACGCCTGGGTGTCGGCTCTCGTCCTTGTCGCCGGGGCGTTCTTCGTGCTGCCGGCCGTCTACGTGCTGGCCCAGAACGCGATCAACGTGGGGATCGTCGGCGGCCTGATGGTCGCCAACGGGCGGGGCGACGTGTTCTTCGGACTGATCGCGCCACACGGCCTGCTCGAGCTGACCGCGGTGTTCGTCGCCGCCGGGGCCGGGATGCGGCTGGGCTGGCAGTGGTTCGACCCCGGGCCCCGTCCGCGCAGCGTCGCGCTGGCTCAGGAGGGCCGGGCCGCGGTGGCCATTGCGATGGGGCTGGCGGTCGTGCTGCTCGTCTCGGGGGTGATCGAGGCGTTCGTGACGCCCTCGCCGCTGCCCACCTGGGCTCGCATCGGGATCGGCGCGCTGGCCCTGGGGGCGTTCCTGGCCTACGTGGGGATCTACGGCAGCCGTGGTGAGCGGGCCGGGTTCACCGGCGACATCACCAGCGACGGGGGCGTCACCGAGCTGGCCCCGATGTCGGGCTGAGGGCGCCCGGCGGGCTGGTCACAGCCGTCCGGCGGCCTTCATGTCGAGGTAGGCGTCGGCGACCTTGGGGGCGATGTCGGCCGGCGTCGCCTCGACGACACGCACCCCCATCCGGGCCAGCACGCTGGCCACGTGGGCGCGGTCGAGGTCGGCACGCGCCCGCGCGGCGCTCAGGTAGACCCCTGCCGCGTCCTGCGATGACCCCCCCATCGGCAAACCCTCCGCCTCGGGCAGGATCCTCCCCGTCGCCACGGAGGGTCTGACCGCTCGCGGAGGGTTTGCTGGGGTGGCGGTGGGGGTGGCGGTGGTGGGCGCGGGCTCGCGGACGGAGGCGACGATGACCGTGTGCCGTGCGGTCAGGGCCGGCAGCGCGGGGATGAGGCCCTCCTCCATCGCCGGGCGGTCCAGGGCGACGAACAGGACCACCAGGGCCCGCTTGCGCACCCGCGACAGCACCGTGGACACCAGCCCCCGGTAGTCGGTCTCGGTGAGCTCGGGCTCCAGGGTGGCGATCCCGTCGACCAGGCGCGGCAGCAGGCTCGGGCCGCTGCCCCCGCTGACCTGCAGCCGGGTGCGCCGGTCGTGGGCGACGAGGTCCACCCGGTCCCCGGCGCGGCCCGCGAGGGCTGCGAGCAGGAGCCCGGCGTCGATCAGGATGTCCAGGCGGGTCTCGTCCCCGATGCGGACCGCGCTGGTGCGCCCGGTGTCCAGGACCATCACGACCCGACGGTCGCGCTCGGGGCGCCACGTGCGCACCATCACGTCGGCGGCACGTGCGGTGGCCCGCCAGTCGATGGAGCGCACGTCGTCACCCGGGACGTACTCGCGCAGCGAGTCGAACTCGGTGCCCTGGGCGCGCACGGCGATCGCCTGCCGGCCGTCCATGTCGCGCAGCCGGGCCAGGCGGGAGGGCAGGTGGCGCCGGGAGCTGAACGGGGGCAGCGTCCGCACCGACCAGTCCACCTCGATGCTGCGCTGGCGCCCGGCGAGCCCGAGCGGACCCAGCGAGCGCAGCGTGACCCGATCGGTGGGGCGGTCCCCGCGCCGGCTCGGCTGCACGGCGACGTCGATGCGGACGGTGTCCCCTGCCGGCAGGTCCAGTGTCGCCCGGTCGCGCACGCCGTCGATCGTCGCGTGCGCGGTGGGTGCCCACGCGTCGCGGAGGTGCCCGCGCCACCGCCGCTGCCCGGTGTTGGTCACGGCGAGCTGTACGTGGGCGACCTGCCCGAGGCGCACCTTGCGATCACCGCTGCGGGCCAGGGCGAGGGCGCGCGGCGTGGTGGCCAGGGCGGCGTCGGTGACGAGCACGACCAGCAGCACGGCGTTGACCGCGAGCAGCGCCGCGCCCGCGGCCACCCCACCGGCGACGAGCAGCCCGACGGCGGCGGCGCCGACCAGCGCCAGCAGGCCCGCCCGGCCGGTCAGGACCATCAGCGCGGGACGGGGACGCTGGTCGAGGACCGTGTCGATGACGGCGTCGGCGGTGACCCCCTCCAGCTCGGCCTCCGGGCGGATCTTGATCCGGTGGCGCAGCGACGGGCGGGCCAGGGCCTTGACGTCGTCGGGGGTCACGTAGTCGCGCCCGGCGAGCCAGGCCCACGCCCGCGCGGTGCGCAGCAGGGCGATGGCGCCACGGGGTGACACGCCCAGCTGCGCCGAGGGGGAGGTGCGGGTGGCGCGCACGAGGTCCACCACGTACGCCGTGACCTCCGGGGAGACCCCGACCGTGGCCACCGCCTCCCGTGCCCGGGCCAGGTCATCGGCGGTCGCGACGGGACGCACGCCGGCTGCCGCGAGGTCACGTGGGTCGAAGCCGGCCATGTGCCGGGCCAGCACCCCGAACTCCGCGTCCCGCTCGGGCAGCGGCACCGAGAGCATCAGCAGGAAGCGATCCAGCTGGGCCTCGGGCAGCGGGTAGGTGCCCTCGTACTCGATGGGGTTCTGGGTGGCTGCCACCAGGAAGGGGTCGGGCAGCGGCCGCGCCGTCCCGTCGACGGTGACCTGGCCCTCCTCCATGACCTCCAGGAGCGAGGCCTGCGTCTTCGGCGGCGTCCGGTTGATCTCGTCGGCCAGCAGCAGGTTCGTGAAGACCGGGCCCGGGCGGAAGGAGAAGGCCGAGGTCCGGTTGTCGTAGACCAGCGACCCGGTGACGTCGCCGGGCATGAGGTCGGGGGTGAACTGCACCCGCTTGCTGTCCAGCGACAGGCTGGCGGCCAGTGCCCGGACCATGAGCGTCTTGGCGGTGCCCGGGACCCCCTCGAGGAGGACGTGCCCGCGGCACAGCAGGGCGATCACCAGGCCGGTGATGGCCGCGTCCTGGCCGACCACGGCCTTGCCCACCTCGGCGCGCAGCGCCCGCAGCGGTTCCCTCGGATCGGTGTCAGTCATGCCCCGCCCACCTCCACCATCAGTGCCTCCAGGTCGTGTCCCAACGCCACCAGCTGGGCGTCGGTCGTCGGTTCAGGACCGTACAGCAGGGAGCCCACCTGCTCCGGTGAGCGGCCGGAGCGTCCCGCCGCGGCCGCCGCCAGGCGCGTCTGGGATGCGCCCGGCGGGAGGCCCAGGCGCACCCGGATCCGCTCACGGGCGCGGGCCCGCAGGTGCGTGGCCGCCTCAGCCGCGGGCGTGGTTGGCGTGCAGGAGCCGGGCGTGGCCGGCGGTGGTCTCACCCGACCGGACCACCACGGGAAGGGGCTCGGTCACCAGGCGACCCAGTCGACGGGAGCGCCACCACGCCACCAGCGCGACGGCCACCAGGACCTGCAGGAGGACCGGCACCACCCACGGCGGCACGAGCTCGGTGATCGACGCGCCGGCCTGACCAGCCAGGGCGGGGTCGCTCGGGATGGGCCGCCACCACACGAGGTCGGGCCGGCTGCCCAGCAGGCTCAGCGCGAGGGCGGCATTGCCCTGCTCGTCGAAGCCCTCGTTGGTCAACGGGTGGGCGCTGCCGAGCAGCACGACCTCCGGGCGGCCCGCCCGTTCGGGGATCACGACCAGGGCCGCGGACCCCGGGCGGTCGTAGCAGGCTGCGCCCGACGGGAGCCAGGTGCGGGCGTCGTAGCGCGTCCCGGGGAGCGCGGCGCTGCCGGCGCGCTGGGCGGGCTCCCAGCGGCATCCGGGCTCGACCGCGTCGTCGCCGGCGACGTCGACGATCTCGGTGCCGGCGGCGAGCCGCTCCAGGGCTGGGGACCCGGGGAGGGGGTCGACCAGGACCAGCCGGGTGGGCCCCGCCTCGAGGACGTCGGAGACCATCTCGGTGGTCAGCAGGGTGGAGTCCGTGACCAGGACGGTCGCCCCCCGGGCATTCGCGGCCACATCGGCGATCGTGCGCACATCGGTCACCTGGACGCCCTGGTCGGCCAGGACGTTGGCCACGGCCCGGGACCCGGAGGGATCCACGGCGGCGGGGTCCAGGTAGCCGGTGCGCCGCGAGGTCGTGATCATGAGGACGGCCAGGGCGAGCAGGAGCAGCGCGGCGATCGCCAGGCCCCGACCGGTGGGCCGCCAACGTCGGGCGCGGTCCCAGGTGGTGTCGTCGAAGGCGGGCGCTGGCCGGTCGAGGTGCGGCCGCGGGCGGGCGCGGGCTCGGTCATCGACCCACGACCGGGGTGTCGGCTGTGGGCAGTCCGGCCGACCCGGGGGCCCCGGGTCGGCCGGCCCCGCGGTGGGGGTTGCCACCGCGGCCCCTGCGGCGACCCGGTCGTCGGCGTCGGCGACTGCCCGGTAGGCGGCCGGGGATCCGGGCCGCCCGCCGTAGCGGACCTCGTCGAACGTGCGTGCCGCCACGTCGAGCGGGTCGTGGGCGTCCGGCACCCGCCGACCCACCTCGGTGGCCACCTCGTCGGCGGTCCACCCCGGATGCGCGTCGATCAGGCCCCGCTCCTGGCTGCCGCGCACGAGGGCGCGCATCCGCTCCGAGATGGCCTCCTCCCACTGCCCGGCGGCCGCCAGCTCGTCTGCGTGGGAGCGGTACTGTGCCGCGCTCGTGCCGGGGTCCACGGTGAAGGTCAGGCCGGCCGCGCGGCTCACCGGCCCGATCCGCCACCGGATGAACAGCACCGCGACGACGATGAGCAGGACGCAGCCCGAGGATGCCCAGCCACCCGCCCGGCGCGGCCTCGGCCGCGCGATCAGCGACCCGCTGGACCCACTCGACCAGCCAGCGGATCGCCCGCTCGACGAGGCCGGGCTGCGCAGCGCGGTAGGCGGGATCGGCCAGCTCCAGCTCCGCCAGGCGCTGGGCCTGCTCGCGGGTCAGGTCGACCGGCACGTCGCCGGGGACCCGCATCGGGGCATGGGCAACGCCACGGCACGCTGTGGAGCGCGACGCCCAGCATCCTCAGGGTCGGTGGTGCCGGTAGGCGGCCAGGGGTCAGGTGAGGGGTGCACCCCGGCCGACACGAGCTCGATGTCCAGGGCCTCACGGCGCATCCGCAGATCGATGTAGAGCAGGCCGGTGACTGCTGCGCTGAAGGGCAGGGTGACGATCCCGGCCACGAGCGTGGCGACCCCCGACGCCAGGACGGTGGGGACCAGCGACTCGCTGAACCCGGTGGCGAGCGTGGCGAGCAGGGTGATGGGGATCGTGACGACGGTCGTGAGCAGGCTGGTGATGATCGCCGACAGGATCAGGATCCCCAGGACGCGCCACCACGAGCCCCGGACCAGGGCCCAGGACCGCCTCAGCGACTCGACCACCCCCACGCCCTCCATGACCAGCGCGGGCGAGGCCAGCGACAGCTTCACGTAGGCGTAGACGAGCGCGAACGCGCCGCCGAAGCCGACCAGCGAGCCCGGGCAGGACCGCCCACGGGCCGATCGCGAAGGCCAGGGCGACGATCACCGCGACCATCACCGCCACGGCCAGCAGGCCCCCGATCCCGATCAGCAGGGTCACGCCCACCAGCGCGAGCATCCGGGGACGCAGGCTGGCCCAGGTCTGGCTGGCGTCGAGCTGCCGGCCCAGGACGGCCGCGCCGACCAGGACGATGAACAGGCCGCTGGCCAGCACCTGGAGGAACCCGGCGACCATCGCCGGGACGAGCTGCGCGACACCCCCGCTGGCGAGGGCGGTCAGCTCGGCGGCGACGTCGACCTCGGTGGACCCGGCGGCCGGCTCCGCCGCTTCGAGGAACCGCAGGGAGAACCACAGCCCGACCGTCTGCAGCAGGGCCGACACGGCCGAGATGGTGGCGGCCAGGCCCAGGACCGTGCGCGGGTTGCTCCGGATCAGGCTCAGCGCGCCGTCGAGCAGCTCGCCGACGCCCAGGGGGCGCAGCGGGACGATGCCGGGCTTCGGTGCCGGCGGTGGCGGGCCCCACGGGGCCGGCTGGCCCCAGGCGGGCTGCCCCGCTGACCCGGCGGCGGCCCGTAGCCCGGCGGGGGCCCGTACCCCGGCGGTGCCGGCTGCCCGTACTGCCCGTAGGCCGGCTGCCCCGGCTGCCCGTACCCCGGAGGTGGCGCCTGCCCGTACCCGGGCGGCGGGACCTGCCCGTACCCGGGGGGTGGCGCCTGCCCCGGAGCGGCCGGCTGCCCCGGGGCGCCGCCCGGCGTCCCCGCCGCCGTGGGCCAGGCGGGGGGCTGCTCGGGGGACCAGCCCGACGGCGGCGTCCAGCTGCCGGGGTCAGGCGGACCAGGTGGTGGGGTCGGTGACGACATGTCCTGATCGTCCCATGTGGACAGCCGTTGGCAAGCCTGTGCCCACAGGTGCCACCATGTGCGGTGTGAAGGCGCGCGTGCTGGTCGTCGACGACGACATGGATCTGGCGGAGATGCTGGGCATCGTGCTGCGCAGCGAGGGCATGGAGCCCGTGTTCTGCCACAACGGCACCGACGCGGTCCCCGCCTTCCACCGCGAGTCCCCCGACCTCGTGCTGCTGGACCTCATGCTCCCCGGACTCGACGGGCTGGAGGTCTGCCGCCGGCTGCGGGCGGAGTCGACCGTGCCGATCGTCATGCTGACCGCACGCGGGGACACCCTCGACATCGTCGAGGGCCTGCAGGCCGGCGCCGACGACTACATCGTCAAGCCGTTCAAGCCCAAGGAGCTGGTGGCCCGGATCGACGCACGGCTGCGCCGGCTGAGGAGACCGCCAACGAGGTGCTCGGCATCGGTGACCTGGTCATCGACCGCGGGGCGCACTGCGTCACCCGGGCCGGCGAGTCATCCAGGTCACCCCGTTGGAGTTCGACCTGCTGCTCGCCCTGGCCAGCCGGCCCGGGCTTCGCCTTCACCCGCGAGCAGCTGCTGGCCGACGTGTGGGGCTACCAGCATGCGGGTGACACCCGGCTGGTCAACGTCCACGTGCAGCGCCTGCGCGGGAAGGTCGAGCTCGACCCGGAGAACCCCGAGGTCATCGTGACCGTGCGCGGCGTCGGGTACCGCGCCGGACCGCCCTGATGCTCGGCGGGTCCGTGCCGCTGCCCGGCTACCTGCGCCAACGGTGGCGGCAGTCGCTGCGCTTCCGGGTCGTCCTGAGCACGCTCGTCGGCTCCACCCTGGTGCTCGTCGCTGCTCATGCCCGCCCTGCTGGGCAACATCTCGGCCGGCGTCCTGGGTCCAAGGAGGCCAGCGCCCTGGCCGAGGCCACGGCGGCGCGCAGCGAGGCCCAGCGCATCCTGGATGCCACCCCCGCCCAGGGCGGCGACGTGCCCGCGTCACGGACCATCGACGCCGTCGTGGCCGCGATGGCGGCCCGAGGGGCCCAGGCAGGGCTCTTCGAGGTCCTGCTGCTCGCCTCCGAGCCCGCCGGGCTGAGCGCGACGCCCGAGCGCGGCACGAACCTCATCTCGCGAGACCAGCGTCCCGACGCAGATGCGCGAGATGGTGGCGGGCAGCCAGCGGCAGTCCTGGACCTACACGACCATGCGCTACACCGACGGTCGCGAGGTCCCGGGGTTCGTCGTCGGGGCTCCGCTGGCGGTCCGCGGGGTCGGGCCCTACGAGCTCTACCAGCTGTTCCCCCTGGACACCGAGCAGGAGACCCTGACACTGGTGCGCAACGCGACCGCCGTCGCCGGACTGTTCATCATCCTCGGGCCTGGCGGGCCTGGCGACGCTGGTCACCTTCATGATCGTCGCCCCGGTCCACGAGGCGGCGCGCACGGCCCGACGGTTCTCGTCCGGGCACCTCGAGGCCCGGATGCGGGTCCGGGGGCAGGACGACCTGGCCCAGCTGGCGGTGAGCTTCAACGAGATGGCCGGGACCCTGCAGTCCCAGATCGACGAGCTGGAGACGCTGTCCTCGGTCCAGCAGCAGTTCGTCGCCGATGTCTCCCACGAGCTGCGCACACCCCTGACCACGGTCCGCATGGCGGCCGACCTGCTCCACGACAAGCGCCACGAGCTGCCCCCCGACGAGGCCCGGGCCGTGGAGCTGCTGCAGAACCAGCTCAACCGGTTCGAGGCCCTCCTGGCCGACCTGTTGGAGACCTCGCGCCAGGACTCCGGCGTCCGTCCAGCTGGACTACGAGGAGGTCGACCTGCGCGGCCATGGCCGAGCGGGTCGCCGGCGCCCTCGAGCCGCTCTCGCCGCGGAGCTCGACAGCCCGGTGGAGGTGGTCGGGCTCGACCGCCTGGTCGTGCCCGTGCGATGCCCCGCGGGTCGAGCGGATCCTGGCCAACCTCGTCTCCAACGCCCTGGAGCACGGCATGGGCAGGCCGGTGGTCGTCGAGGTCATGCAGGAGGACGACGAGGCCCAGCTGGCCGTCACCGACCAGGGCGTCGGCCTGACGCAGCAGGAGATCACCCAGGTCTTCACCCGCTTCTGGCGGGCCGACCCGTCCCGGGTGCGCCGGGTCGGCGGGCACCGGACTGGGCCTGTCGATCGCCCTCGGCGATGCACGGGCCCACGGCGGGACGTTGTCCGCGTCCGGAGCCCCCGGACGAGGGCGCGACCTTCACGCTGCGCCTGCCCCTGGCTCCCGAGGGGGTGGACCTCCGATGACGGCACGGACCCGCATCCGCCGTACGCCCCCGGACCGCCCCCGCGCCCGGGGCCCCACGCTCGAGGGCCCGGCGCCCGGTCGGCGGCTCGTGGCCCTCGTTGTGGCCGCCTGCATGGGCTGGCCGCCTGCGCCGCGGTCCCGACGTCCGGGCCCATCGAGCAGGGGCCGGTCGTCGACGCGGGGGAGTCCTCGCAGTTCATCCGGGTGATCGCCGCCCCGCCGAGCGTCGGGGCGCAGCCCCGACCGAGATCGTGCGGGGGTTCCTCGAGGCCGAACGCCAGCCTCGAGCCCGACCACGCGATCGCGCGGCGCTACCTGACCGCCCGAGGCGGCCGGTCCTGGGATGCCGACGCCGCCACCACGGTCTACGAGCAGTCCTCCCTGAAGCTGTCGGAGGGCAAGGACGGCACGATCATGGCCCGCCTGGCGATCAACGACCGGCTCGACGACGAGGGCACCCTCGACCCGGTCGACCCGGCCGTCGACGGAGAAGATCGCCTTCACCCTCGAGCAGGTCGTGGACGGCGCCTCGGGGGTCCCCCAGTGGCGCATCTCCGACCCGCCGCCGGGGATCCTGGTCAGCGACGCCGACCTGCGGCGGGCCTACCGGCAGCACCAGGTCCACTTCCCCTCGACCCGCAGCAGCGTCCTGGTCCCCGACGGCCGGCTGCTGCCCGTCGTCGGCCCGAGCCTGCCCACGGCCCTGGCCGAACGGGTCCTCTCCGGTCCCGCCGAGTGGCTGGCACCGGGCGTGCGCACCGGCGCGCCTCCCGGGACCACCCTGGCGCTGGGAGCCGTGCCGGTGAGCAACGGCGTCGCCCTGGTGGAGCTCACCGACGAGGCCCTGGCGGCCACCGACATCCAGCGCCGGGACCTTGCCGCCCAGCTGACGTGGACCCTCACCCAGCTGCCCGAGGTGACGGCAGTCCGCCTGCTGGTCGGGGGCGAGCCCTACGACGTGCCCGGGGCCCCGAGCTCATGGACCGCTCGGTGTGGCAGAGCAGGAGCCCGGACACGCCTCACAACCGGGCCCAGCGGGGACGCGCGGGTCCCCTACTTCGCCCTCGACGGAGCGGACCTCGTCCGCGTCACCGAGCAGGGAAGCACCGCATTGCCGCTCACGGTCCCCGGCGCCGAGGACGCTGATCGATCTGGCGCGTGGCCCTGGACCAGCGCGCCGCTGCCGCCATCGAGCCGGATCGTCGCGCGCTGTGGATCCTTCCGCTGGACCGCGGGATCACCGAGCAGCGCATCGAGGGCAGGCGGATCGGGGGCGCGAGCTTCGACGTCGATGGTCGCGCGTGGTTCACCGACGACGGCCGGGTCCTGCGGCTGGTCCCCAACGGATTGCCCACGGAGGTCGCCGTCGAGCCCGCCCTGGCAGACCCGGTCACGTCGGTGCACCTCGCCCGTGACGGGACGCGCGTGGCCCTGGTCGCCGGTGGCGTCCTGTACCTGGGGGTGATCCAGCCCGCGCCGACCGGCGGCCTGGTGATCGGCTCGGTGCGCCGGATCGCCACCTCCGTGTTCGACATCCGGGATGTGGCGTGGCGCAACTCCATCACGCTCGACGTCCTCGGCCGGACCGAGAGCAGCAGCCCCCAGGTCCTGCGGATCGGTGTGGGCACGGGCGACGCCCAGCTGCTCGGGGCCCCACCGGATCCCGTCGAGGTGGCCGGTGCCCCCGGCGCCGCGACCCTGGCGGCGGGAGAGGGCGAGCAGCTGTTCGCCAACGTCGGGCTGCAGTGGCGCGCCCAGGGCCCTGCGCGCTCGGTGGCCTACCCCGGATGACCCCCGGATGACCCCGGCGCGGTGGCGCGGACCTGGTGGGCGCAGGCCGCCGAGGCTGCGCTGGACCTGGTGGTCCCGCAGCGGTGCGCCGGCTGCGGCGCACCCGGGATGGTCTGGTGCCCGACCTGCGCGCGGGCCTGCGACGCCGAGTCGGTGCGCGGTCCCCGGTCCGGTTCCCGCCCGTGCTGCCTGTGAGCACGCGAGCCCGGCGGGGCGCGCCGTGGTGGCCTTCAAGGACGACCAGGTCCGCCGGCTCGCCGGCCCGCTGGGTGCGCTGCTGGCCGGGGCGGTCCGGGATGCGCTGGTCGAGGCAGGAGCCCCCCGTGGTGTCCCGGTGTGGGTCGTCCCCGTGCCCTCCCGGCGCAGCGCGGTCCGCAGCCGCGGCGCGGACCACACCGAGGTCCTGGCCGGTAGGGCTGCTCGGGTGCTGCGCCGGTCGGGGATCCCCGCCCACCGGTGCCCTGCCCTGGAACATGCGCGGGCCAGCCGGGACCAGGTGGGGCTCAGCCGCCAGCAGCGGCTGCAGAACGTCGCGGGCTCGTTGCGGGCGCTCGCGCTGCCCCGGGGGTGGTCGTGGTGGTGGACGACGTGACGACCACCGGGGCCACCCTCACCGAGGCGGTCCGGGCCCTGCGGCGAGTCCGGTCGCCGGGTCGCCTGCGCGGCCACGGTCACCTGGTCGCCGGGACCCCGCGCCGTGCGTCGGACACCCGTGCCGACTAGCGTTGAGGGTGCGGGAGGGTAACCATCACGCTGGCGCGCAGGGCGCGTCGGCCAACGGTCGGAGGACACGTGGACATCGTCGTCAGGGGTCGTCACCTCGATGTGTCGGATCGGTTCCGCGAGCACGTGGCGGGCAAGGTGGGCAAGGTCGACCGGTTCGGGCTGCCCATCACGCACGTCGACGTGGAGATCTCCTTCGAGCCCAATCCCCGACAGACCGATCGCGCCTACGAGGTGGAGCTGACCTGCCATGGGTCAGGTCCCGTGGTCCGGGCCGAGGCGCATGCCCCGGACAAGTACGCCGCCACCGACATCGCCCTGGCGCGCCTGGAGGAGCGCTTGCGCCGGGCGGCGGACCGCAAGCGCACCCGGCGGGTGGAGAAGGTGGTGGTCGTCCCAGCTGCGGACGTCGTGCCCGAGTCCCTCGAGCCTGCCGTCGAGGCGGAGCCCGACGACGGGACCGTCTGGGAGGAGGGCCCGATCGTCGTGCGGCTCAAGGAGCATGTGTCCCAGCCGATGACCGTCGCCCAGGCGGTGGAGTCCATGGAGCTCGTCGGCCACGACTTCTACCTGTTCCGCGACCGCGACACCGGTGCCCCGTCGGTGGTCTACCACCGCCGCGGGTACAACTACGGCCTGCTGCGTCTGGAGGGCGGGACCGACGGCTAGGCCCTTCGGGAGGGACGGTCGCGCCGCCCGGGGTCGGGGCGGTCGCGGGAGGCTGCGGCGCCGGCGCGTGTCCTCGTGGTGGACTCCGAGCCGGTCTTCGCTGCAGGGCGCCATCGGGGTCCTGCGGGGCGCGGGTTCGAGCCGTGGCACTGGACCCGGCGCCGAGGGCGATGTGGCGTCGTGGGTGGCGCAGGTGCCCGCGGCGCACCCGGCGCGGTGGTGGTGGACGCCGGCCTGGGCCTGCGCCCCTACGGCGGCGACCTCGCAGTGGAGCTGGCCCGCAGGCGCCCGAGGTCGCCGTCGTCATGCTCGTCCGCCGGGCGCTGTCGGTGGGGATGGTCGAGGCGATGGAGGCCGGGGCCCTGGCCCTGGTCCACCGCCGGTGCACCCCGGAGGAGCTGGTCGCAGCGGTGTCCGCCGCGATCGGCGGGCAGAACTGGGTCGCCGCGCCCCTGGCGGGCATCCTGCGCGGCGAGCTGCTCTCGGAGGTGTCCGGCGAGCGCCCGGCCGAGCTGAGCCGGCGCGAGCTCGAGGTGCTGCGCGGGCTGGCGACCGGTGCCACGAACGCCCAGATCGCCGCGCGGCTGGGCCTCAGTGAGCACACGGTGCGCAACCACGTGCACTCGGTGACGCGCAAGCTGGGGGTGGCCAACCGCACGGACGCCGTGGCCACCGGCCTGCGCCGGGGCCTGGTGGACCTGCCCGAGTGAACCCCGCCGCCGGCGGAACGGCGCGACGGGGCTGCCCGGGAGGATCGGGGTCGCCGCTGGCCCGAGGCCGACTACGATGGTGGGTCTATGGACCCCGCGCGTCACTGCGGCGGGGAACGTGCACCCGAGTTGCGAGAGGGGCCCGCGTGGCCATCATCGACAAGATCCTGCGCGCAGGTGAGGGCAAGCTGCTGCGCAAGCTGGAGGCCATCTCCAAGCAGGTCAACGCCCTGGAGCCCGCCTTCGAGGCGATGTCCGACGAGGAGCTCAAGGCCCTGACGCCCGCCTACCGGGAGCGGATCGCCAATGGCGAGTCCCTCGACGACCTGCTGCCCGAGGCCTTCGCGACGGTCCGCGAGGCGGCCAAGCGCACCCTGGGCCAGCGCCACTACGACGTCCAGATCATGGGCGGTGCCGCGCTGCACCTGGGCAACATCGCCGAGATGCGCACCGGTGAGGGCAAGACCCTGGTCTCGACCCTGCCCGCCTACCTCAACGCCCTGACCGGCGACGGCGTCCACGTGGTCACGGTCAACGACTACCTGGCCCATCGCGACGCCGAGAACATGGGCCGCGTCCACCGGTTCCTGGGCCTGAAGGTCGGCGTGATCCTGTCGAAGATGTCCCCGCCCGAGCGCCGGGTCCAGTACGCTACGACATCACCTACGGCACGAACAACGAGTTCGGATTCGACTACCTGCGCGACAACATGGCCTGGTCGAAGGAGGAGATGGTCCAGCGGGGCCACAACTTCGCCATCGTCGACGAGGTCGACTCCATCCTGATCGACGAGGCCCGCACGCCGCTGATCATCTCCGGCCCGTCCGACGAGGCGGACAAGTGGTACCAGGAGATGGCCAAGCTGGCCACGCGCCTGCGCATCGACGTCGACTACGAGGTCGACGAGAAGAAGCGCACCGTCGGCGTCCTGGAGTCCGGCATCGAGCGGACCGAGGACTGGCTGGGCATCGAGAACCTGTACGAGCCGGTCAACACCCGGCTGGTGGGGTACCTGAACAACGCGATCCGGGCCAAGGAGCTGTTCAAGCGTGACCGCGACTACGTGGTCATGAACGGCGAGGTGATGATCGTCGACGAGCACACCGGACGCATCCTGGCCGGGCGCCGCTACAACGAGGGCCTGCACCAGTCGATCGAGGCCAAGGAGGGCGTGGAGGTCAAGGCCGAGAACCAGACCCTGGCCACCGTCACCCTGCAGAACTTCTTCCGGCTCTACACGAAGCTCGCGGGCATGACCGGCACGGCCATGACCGAGGCCAACGAGTTCAACAAGATCTACAAGCTCGGCGTCGTGGTCATCCCCACGAACAGGCCGATGATCCGCGCCGACCTCGCCGACCTCGTCTACCGCACCGAGGACGCCAAGTGGAGCGCCGTGGTCAGCGACATCACCGAGCGGCACCGGGCCGGCCAGCCGATCCTGGTCGGCACGGTCAGCGTCGAGAAGAGCGAGAAGCTGTCGACGTACCTGCGGCGGGAGGGCGTCCCGCACCAGGTCCTCAACGCCAAGTACCACGAGAAGGAGGCGGCGATCATCGCCCAGGCCGGGCGCAAGGGCGCGGTCACGGTCGCCACGAACATGGCCGGCCGCGGCACCGACATCATCCTCGGCGGCAACGCCGAGTTCCTGGCCGACCTCTCGCTGCAGAACCAGGGCCTGACGCCCAGCGAGACGCCCGAGGAGTACGAGGCGGCCTGGCCCGAGGCCCTGCACGCCGCACAGGAGGCGTTCGCCGCCGAGCACCTCGAGGTCACCGACCTCGGTGGGCTGTACGTGCTGGCCACGGAGCGCCACGAGTCCCGCCGCATCGACAACCAGCTGCGCGGCCGCTCCGGCCGCCAGGGCGACCCGGGCGCGTCCCGCTTCTACCTGTCCCTGCAGGACGACCTGATGCGCCTGTTCAAGGCCGACATGGTCGACGCGTTCCTGCGCCGGGCCAACGTGCCCGACGAGCAGCCGATCGAGTCGAAGATGGTGACCAACGCCATCCGCTCGGCGCAGACCCAGGTCGAGGCCCAGCACTTCGAGATGCGCAAGGACGTCCTGAAGTACGACGACGTCATGAACCGCCAGCGCCTGGTCATCTACGAGGAGCGGCGCCGGGTCCTCGAGGGTGAGGACATCCACGAGCAGGTGCAGCACTTCCTGACCGACACGATCACCGGGTACGTCGACGCGGCCACGGCTGAGGGCTACCCGGAGCAGTGGGACCTCGACGAGCTGTGGCGCGCCCTGCGCACCCTCTACCCGATCGCGGTGACGATCGAGGAGGTCGAGGCCCAGGCCGGCGGCTCCCGCTCGGCGCTGTCGCGCGAGTTCCTCCGCGAGGAGATCCTGGCCGACGCGCGGGCGGCCTACGAGGCCCGCGAGGAGGAGCTCGGCGCGGAGACGCTGCGCGAGCTCGAGCGGCGCGTGATCCTCTCGGTGCTCGACCGCAAGTGGCGCGAGCACCTCTACGAGATGGACTACCTGCGCGACGGCATCGGCCTGCGGGCGATGGCCCAGCGCGACCCGCTGGTCGAGTACCAGCGGGAGGGCTTCGACCTGTTCCGGGCGATGATGGACTCGATCCAGGAGGAGACCGTCGGCCTCCTGTTCAACCTCGAGGTCACCGTGAACGCCGAGGGGGAGGCCGACGAGCTGGAGGAGGGCCTCGACGAGGACCTCGAGGAGGCGGCGGACGAGGCGGGCGAGGGGCCAGGCGACGGCGCTGTCGGGTCGCTGGCCGCTGGCGCCCCGGAGGTGGCCCCGCCCGCCGCACCCAGGCCCGCGCGTGCCCCCGTCGGTGCTGCCGCCGGGGTCGGGGCCCAGGCGGGCCATCCGATGGCCGACCTGAAGGGCGTGGGTCTGGGACCGCGCAGGCCCGACCGCGTGCAGTACACCGCGCCGTCGGAGACCGGTGAGGCGACCGTGGTCGGGGCCAGCGCCAGTGAGTTCGCCGGCGTCGGTCGCAACGCGATGTGCCCGTGTGGCTCGGGCAAGAAGTTCAAGCGCTGCCATGGGGATCCACGCCTGCAGAACTGAGCGAACCGCCGACCGGTTGGGCCATCCGTGGCATGCGGGTCAAGGCCCGACCGGGATTCGACGACATCGTGGGGGAGCCGGCCGGGTGGGGCCCCGGAACGAAGTCACGACGACGCGCATGCGAACGCCGATGAGGCCCCCGGCCCGGTCTCGACCGGCCGTGTGGGCACGCGGGCGACCGTAGAATCGTCGGGTGGATGTCCCCCTCCTGGCCGGGCTGCTCCCGGACGGCTCGCCGGATGCGGACGTCGCCGCGCGGGCCGCGCGGGCGTGGTTGGCCGGAGGGATCGTGGGGCTGCCCACGGAGACCGTCTACGGCCTCGCCGCCGACGCCCAGGACGCCGACGCGGTCGCGCGCGTCTACCGGGCGAAGGGCCGCCCGGCCGACCATCCGCTGATCGTGCACGTGCAGGGCGCACAGGCGCTGACCGGGTGGTCCGCGCAGCCCAATCCCGCGGCCGAGCGGCTGGCTGGGGCGTTCTGGCCGGGCGCCCTGACGGTCATCGTGGCGCGCAGCGATCGGGCGGGGGACTTCATCACCGGCGGCCAGGACACGGTCGCCCTTCGCTGCCCGGATCATCCGGTCGCGCGGGCGTGCCTGGAGGCCCTTGCCCGGCTGTCCGGGGACCCCTCGCGCGGGGTGGCGGCGCCCAGCGCCAACAGGTTCGGTCGGGTCAGCCCGACCCGCGCCCTCGACGTGCTCGCCGAGGTCGGGTCCGCGATGGACCCCGCGCGGGATCTCGTGGTGGACGGCGGCGCGT
>CAVSQK010000012.1:0-51589 GCA_963729885.1 uncultured Actinomycetes bacterium | reverse complement strand
GATCAGGGCCGTGGCAGCCTCTGGGGCGCCGATCGCGCGGGCGGTCCGGGAGAGGTCGCGCGCGGGGATGCCGCCGGCGCGCAGGCGGGTGGGTGGGGCCGCGGACCACGCGCGCCCGAGGTCGCCGGTCCGGTGCAGCACGTCGAGGACGGCCCCGACGGCGCCCGGGTCGATGCGGGACGCGTCGGGTGCGGGACGGCGCGGGGCGGGGGCGGCCAGGTCGATCACCGTGAGGGCCGGGTCGGCGCGCCCGGCCTGGCGCAGGATCGCGACGACCTCGGCGGGCAGGACCGCCCGGTCGGCGCCGAGGGGCACGAGCAGGTGGTGAGCCAGCAACCAGTCCACGGGGCTGCGGCCCGGGGTCCGGCTCCCGGCGGGCGTCGGCGACCGTGCCGATCACCGGGCCGGCCAGCAGCCGCTCCAGGGCTGCTGCTGCACCGGCGGGGCGAACGCCAGCAGCGTCCGCAGCGACTCGGGATCACGGGCGTACCCGGCCACGACCGGGTCCAGGGCAGCCACGCGGGGCCCGCGGTCGGCGGGGACCATGAGGTCGCGCGCGGGCCCGACCAGGTGCAGCGACCGGTCGGTGCCCCACAGCAGGGCCTCGGAGCGCATCCGCTGGATCGCGGCACGCACCCGGTCGCCCGCCGCCCGGCCACCGGGAACGACCCGGCCCAGCTCGGCGGCCAGGGCCGGCGGGCGGACCGGGTCGGGTCCCATCGCCGCGGCGAGCACGACATGCAGCGCGAGCTGGTCATAGTGGCGCAGGCAGGCTGACACGCTGGCCGGCGAGCCGGCCCGCTGGGCCAGCGCGGTGATGTCGGCCGGGACCGGGTGCAGCAGGTCAGGGCGGGCGGTCACCAGGGCCGCGAGCTGCTCGTCGGTCCGTGAGCGCAGGTCGTCGGCAAGGCTGCGCACAGGCGTCAGTCCAGCGTGGCGCGGGCAGCCGTCTGCGCCCGGGAGCGGCGCCGGCCGTTGCGGGCCAGGCCGATGAGGACCATGGCCATACCGACACCGACAAGCATGGACAACCACCAGAGCGCCGACGGCAGCTCGATGTCGGTCACCAGGGGGATCATCGCGACCAGGGTCAGCAGCATCCCGATGACGGTGACCACCACGCCGGCCCGGATGAGCCGATCACCGGGTGCGGCGCCGGGCTCAGGCATCGAGGTCGTCGGCCACCGCGCGCAGCACGGCAGCCACCTTGGCGCCCTTGGCATCGGCGGGGTAGCGACCCTTGCGCAGGTCGTTGCCCACGCCATCGAGCAGGTTGATCAGGGTCTCGACGATGATCGCCATCTCCTCGGCCGGCTTGCGCTTGGCCTTGACCACCGACGCCGTGGGCTCGAGCACCTTCAGCGACAGTGCGGTCTTGCCCTTCTTGCCGTCGACGACGCCGAACTCGACCCGGGTGCCGCCCTTGAGGGTGGTCACCCCCGCGGGCAGGGAGTTCCCGTGGAGGAACACGTCCTCGCCCTCGTCGGAGGTCAGGAAGCCGAAGCCCTTCTCCGCGTCGTACCACTTGACCTTGCCGGTGGGCACTGTGAACTCCTGGGTGTGCGTGGGGACTGCAACGCTCCAGAGTAACCCGGGCGTCGGATGCCGTGGGTGGCGTGCGGGAGGCGTGCGGGGCCTCAGCGGGGGAGGACCTGAACGAACCAGTAGCCGCGCGCGCCGTTGGGCTTGGCCGCGGCGATGATCTGCATGGTGTATCCGGGGCCCTCGGGGTGGCGACCTGCCTCCGGGAACGTGAACCGGTAGTAGGTCTCGGTCAGGCTGGTTGCCAGGGTCTGCCCAGCGATCTGCACCGACCACCCGGCCTCCGCCACGACCGGGTCCACCGAGATGCCGAAGGTGTTCCCCGGCCGCACCTCGATCGCGGCGACGCCCTGGCCGGAACCTGCTGTCTCCAGGACGTCCTGGGCGCACTCCTTCGCGGTGAGCCCGCCGACCTCCTCGGGCTGCCAGCAGAGCGCCGCGACGTGCTCGCTGGACGTGCCGGACCACACCGTCACCCCCGGGTAGGGCTTCTCACACCCCGCGAGCACGAGGGGGGACAGGGCGACCAGGGCGATCGCCAGGGACCGGCGCGGCGACTTCATGGGGGTAGCCTATCTGCGTGGAGGCGGCCTGCCCCACCCGGCCGGTGGCCGGACAGCGACACGGGAAGTCCCATGACCGAGACCATGACCAGCCGTCCCCGTCGGACGGCCCCGGTCGATGCCGTCTGCCGCGACGCGGTGGACGAGGCCCGTGCCGCGATCCTCGAGGTCGTGCCCGCCGACCACGTCGGCGAGCACCTCGGCGTCGTTGCCGAGGAGGACCGCGTGGTCACCCACCGTTTCGTCTCCCAGGCCCCGGGCTACCGCGGGTGGGTCTGGGCCGTCACCGTCGCGCGCGCCCCTCGGGCCCGCGTCGTCACGATCGACGAGATCGCGATGCTGCCGGGGCCCGACGCCCTGGTCGCGCCCGCCTGGGTCCCCTGGAGCCAGCGCGTCGAGCCGGGCGACCTCGGGGTCGGCGACGTCCTGCCGACCACCGAGGACGACCCGCGGTTGGCCCCGGGATGGTCGGGTCTGGATGACTTGGCCGCCATCTCCGATGAGCCCGGCCTGCGCCCCACGGGCTGGGAGCTCGGGATCGGCCGGCGCCGGGTGCTGTCCCCGGAGGGGCGGGATGACGCCACGAGCCGCTGGCTCGAGGGTGAGACGGGCCCCAGCACCCCGATGGCGCGCTCCGCGCCCGGCTCGTGCAGCTCGTGCGGGTTCCTCCTGCCGATCGGTGGTCCCACGGGGTCCGCGTTCGGCGTGTGCGCCAACGGGATGTCCCCGGCCGACGGTCGCGTCGTCGCCCTGACGTTCGGGTGCGGAGCCCATTCCGAGGCCGTCCCGGACCAGCCCCGGTCCTGAGCCATGGACCCGCGGGCGCGTCGGTTCCTCACCCTGGCCGTGCTGCTGGGGCTCGTCGCCATCACGGCCGTGGCCGCCTTCCGCTGACCGGCGGCCCTGCGCCATCGGGTTAGGGTTGTCGTCATGTCCACCCCCGACCTGCCGCAGCTGGAGCCTGTGCGCAACGACGGCATCCGGGCCGTCCAGGTCGGGCTGGGGCTGTTCGCCGTGGCAGGGCTGGTCCTGCTCGTGCAGCGCGACGCGCTCGCGGATCGCGACTCGCTGTGGTGGCTGGCGGTCTGCGGGGCAGGTCTGCTGATCGGCCTCGTGCAGTGGGCGTCTTCTCCCGGCGCCGGGCGCTGATCCGGGCGCGGGAGCGCGCCGCCCGGGGGGCCATGCCAACCGACGCTGGGGGCCGGCCCCGGCGCTCGGACCCACCGGCGCGGGGCCGACCGGCTGAGGATGGGTGCTGTGATCGGGCGGATCCTGCTCGCGTCGGGTGCCGTCGCGCTGGTCGGCGCCCTGGCCCTGCCCACGGGACTGGGCCCGGCCGCCGTGCGCGTGGCCGATGCGTCGCTCCCGGCAGTCCTCGGGACGACCGACAGGGTGCTGTGCACGTTCGACACCTCCGAGCTCGGGGAGGTCAGCGGCATCGCGCTGTCCCGCCAGCACGAGGACACGCTGTGGATGACCAACGACTCGGGCGGCGGGCCCTCCCTCTACGCCGTGGACACCACCGACTGCGCGATCCGGGCGACGCTGACCCTCCTGGACACCCCCGCGCGTGACCACGAGGCCCTGGCGATCGGGCGCGACGCCCAGGGCAACGACGTGATCTGGGTCGCGGACATCGGTGACAACCGTGACTCCTGGCCGTACGCCCGCATCCACAAGGTGATCGAGCCGGCGCAGCTGGTCGACGCAGACGTGCCCGTGACCACCTACCGGTTCACGTACCCGGACGGGCCGGTCAACGCCGAGGCGCTCCTGGCGGACCCGAAGCGCGAGCGGCTCTGGGTCGATCAGCAAGGAGGACGGCGTCGGCGGCATCTTCGCGCTGCCGAGCCCGATGAGCGACTCTCGCACCCCGATGGAGACCGAGCAGGTCGGGACCGCGCGCTCCCAGGTGACCGACGCGGCGATGGCCCCCGGAGGCAAGCGCTACGTCGTGCGCGACTACCTCTCGGCCGAGGTCTTCACCGGCACGCCCCCGGGGCAGGCGCAGGCCCGGTTCGGCCTGCCGTTCCAGCCCCAGGGGGAGGCGGTCACGTGGACGGCCGACGGCAAGGGCCTGATCGTCGCCTCGGAGAGGTCCGGCGAGCTGATCGAGGTCGAGATCCCGCGCACGGCCCTGGGCACCGACGGGGGGATCGCCGACGCCCTGCCGCGCGTGGCGGGGTTCGACATCTACCCGTACGTGCGGATCGCGGCGGTCGCCCTGGCGGCCCTCATCGCGCTTGTCGTGCTGCGCCGGTCGGTCAGGCGCAGGCGCCGACGCCGGTAGCCCGGCCCTGGCCGGAGGGCCCCCGGCGCGGGGAGTGGGTCAGGCCAGGGCGGCGACCACGTGGTCGATCGAGCGGGTGAGCGCAGCCACATCGGCCGGGTCCACCGAGGGGAACATCGCCACGCGCAGCTGGTTGCGGCCCAGCTTGCGGTAGGGCTCGGTGTCGAGGATCCCGTTGGCGCGCAGCGCCTTGGCGACAGCCGTGGCATCGATGGAGTCGTCGAAGTCGATGGTGCCCACGACGTTGCTGCGCAGCGCCGGATCGGTCACGTAGGGCGTCGCGAACTCCGAGGCCTGCGCCCAGCCGTACAGGGTGGCCGCGGACTCAGCGGTGCGGGCAGTGGTCCAGGCCATGCCGCCCTGGCTGTTGAACCAGTCGACCTGCTCGGCCATCATCAGGATCGTCGCCAGCGCCGGGGTGTTGTACGTCTGCTCGAGGCGCGAGTTGTCCAGGGCGATCTTCAGGTCGAGGAACGCCGGGACCCAGCGCCCGGACGCGGCGATCGACTCGATGCGCTCCACGGCCGCCGGGCTGAGCAGGGCGAACCAGAGGCCACCGTCGGAGGCGAAGCACTTCTGCGGGGCGAAGTAGTAGACGTCGAACTGGGTCGGGTCCACCGCCAGGCCACCGGCCGCCGACGTGGCGTCGAAGGCCATCAGGGCGCCGGCGTCCGCGCCTGCCACCCGGGTGGGGGTGATCGCCACGCCGGTGGACGTCTCGTTGTGCGGGGTGCCGTACAGGTCGATGCCGGCCTCGGCGGCGAACACCGGCGCGCTGCCCGGGTCGGAGGTGATCACCGTCGGGGCGCCCAGGTGCGGGGCGGTCTTCGCGGCCTTGGCGAACTTCGAGCCGAACTCCCCGAAGGTCAGGAACTGCGCGCGGTCCTCGATGAGGCCGAACGTCGCGGCGTCCCAGAAGGCGGTCGAGCCGCCGTTGCCCAGGATCACCTCGTACCCGTCCGGGAGCGCGAACAGCTCCGCGAGTCCCGACCGCACCCGGCCGACCTGGGACTTCACCGTCTTCTGCCTGTGTGAGGTTCCCAGGATGGTGGTGGCCGCCCCGCGCAGGGCGTCCACCTGCTCGACCCGCACCTTGGACGGGCCGCAGCCGAAGCGGCCGTCCGCGGGGAGCAGGTCTGCGGGGATCGTGATGGTGGTCGGGTCGGTGACGGTCACCTGGGTGTTCCTTCGGGTCGGTCTGGCTGTGGTGAGGGGTCGTGGCGGCGGGCGGTGGCCGCGGGATCAGAACGGGGGCAGGGGCTGGGTCTTCTCGTACAGCGGGCCGAGGTCGCCGTCGTACGGGAACAGCATCGAGTCCTTCCAGCCGGGCACGTCCTGCGGGATGCGCGGGCCGGGTCCCAGGTAGCGGGCAGAGGGGCGCACGAGACGACCGGTGCGCTTCTGCTCGTAGATGTGCGCGCTCCACCCGGCCAGGCGGGCGCAGGTGAACATGGCCGGGAACATCGTCGGCGGGATGTCGGCGAAGTCCAGGATGATCGCCGCCCAGAACTCCACGTTCGTCTCGATCACGCGGTCGGGACGGCGCTCGCGCAGCTCCTTGAGGGCCGCCGCCTCCAGGGCCTCGGCAACCTCGTAGCGGGGCGCACCGAGCTCCTGGCAGGTCCGCCGCAGCACGCGGGCGCGGGGGTCCTCGGCCCGGTAGACGCGGTGGCCGAAGCCCATCAGCCGCTCGCCGCGGTCCAGGACGCCCTTGATGTAGCCCTCGGCGTCGCCGGTGCGCTCGACCTCCTCGAGCATGTGCAGCACGCGACTCGGCGCACCGCCGTGCAACGGCCCCGACATGGCACCGATGGCCCCGGAGATCGCCGCGGCGACGTCCGCGCCGGTCGAGGCGATCACCCGGGAGGTGAACGTGGAGGCGTTCATCCCGTGCTCGGCCGCGGAGACGAAGTAGGCATCGACCGCGCGGATGTGCACCGGGTCGGGCTCGCCGTGCCAGCGGATCATCATGCGCTCGACCACCGTGCGTCCCTGGTCGATCAGCTGCGTGGGGACCATGGGCACCCCGACCCCACGGGCGGCCTGCGCGGCGAAGGACATGGCCATGACCGACACCCGGGCGAGGTCGTCGCGGGCCTGGTCGTCATCGATGTCCAGCAGGGGCTGCAGCCCCCACGCGGGGGCCAGCATGGCGATCGCGGACTGCATGTCCACGCGCACGTTGCCCGAGTGCACCGGGATCGGGTACGGCTCGGCCGGGGGCAGGCCCGGGTTGAACTCGTTGTCGACCAGCAGGCCCCAGACCTGGCCGAAGGTGACCCGCCCGACGAGGTCCTCGATGTCCACGCCGCGGTAGCGCAGGGCCGAGCCCTCCTTGTCCGGCTCGGCGATCTCGGTCTCGAATGCGATGACACCCTCAAGGCCGGGTACGAAGTCGGACATCGATCACTCCTGCGCGGTTGGCGGGCCGGGACGGACCCCATTGTCCCCGATGCCGCGGATCCTGCTGCCCGCACCCCCGGTCCGACCCCGGCCGTGGCCGGTGGTGGTCGATACTGGGGCCATGGTCGAGCAAGTCCCCGTGCAGCGGATCGAGTACCTGAAGGCCCCGATCGAGGGGTTCGAGGTCGACAGCGTCCCGGGCGCCCCGCTGGAGCTGTTCCGGACATGGCTGGCCGAGGCGGTCGAGTTCGGGCTGCCCGAGCCGAACGCGGCGACCCTGGCCACGGTCGACGGCCGTGGTCACCCGTCGGCCCGGTTGATGCTGGTCAAGGTCGTCGATCCCCGCGGGTTCTGCTTCTTCACCAACCACGGCTCGCGCAAGGGGCGCGACCTGGCCGCGACCGGGAACGCCGCCCTGCTGTTCCCGTGGCACGGGATGCACCGGCAGGTCGCCGTGCGCGGGCGGGCCGAGCGCATGCCGCGCGTGGAGTCCGAGGCGTACTTCGCCTCCCGGCCCCGTGCGGCACAGGTCGGGGCGTGGGCCAGCCAGCAGAGCCAGGAGGTCACCCGGGAGGAGCTCGACGCGCGCGTCGCGGCCCTGACTGAGCACTTCGGCACCGACGAGCCGATCCCGATGCCCGACAACTGGGGAGGGTACGTGCTCGTGCCCGAGGCCGTGGAGTTCTGGGTCGGCCGCTTCTCGCGGCTGCACGACCGGATCGAGTACCGCCGGCATGCCCCCGGAGGCCTCGACGACGCCGCGGCCTGGACCCGCCGCCGCCTGTCCCCGTAGCGTCCCGCCGCGGCGCGGACGTGCCTACATGCGGTCGAGGAGCTCGGCCTTCTTGGCCTCGAACTCCTCGGGCGTGATCGCGCCGCTGTCGCGCAGCTGCGCGAGACGCTCGATGGAGTCGGCGATCTCCTGTGCGGACTGGGTCGCGGGGGCTGCCGCCACGGCCGGCAGCGTCGCTGCACCGCGGACAGCGTCGGCGATGTCCTGTGCGTCCCGCTTCTCCCAGAGCAGCTTCGCGTCGAGGATCGCCTTGCGGAACTCCAGGGGCTGGCGCATGAAGGTGTAGTGGAGGTTGGACTCGTCGGCGGCCGTGAGCACCCGCACGGTGCCGTAGCCGAGCCACCGGCCGAGCAGTGGCTGGTCCATGGTGATGTCGTTGATCTTCTCCAGGGCCGACCCGCTGGTCGACTTGCGGAAGACGCCCTCCACCTTCATCACCTTCTGGTTGGTGACGAAGTAGTGCTGCGCCCACCACTTGACGGCCGCGTTGGCCAGCAGCACCAGGCCGACCAGGAGTGCGCCCAGCCCGCCCCAGAGCAGGAGGCCGTTGAGGAACCGGTTGTCGGTGAAGAACTGCCCGAACAGGGCTGCCAGGCCACCGAGCGTCAGGAGGCTGCCCGTGATGGTCGCGAACGCCGGGGCGATCCAGTGCTTCTTCGTGGAGTAGACGATCTCCTCGCCGTTGGCGAGCAGGGTGTCGACGTAGCTCACGGGAGCCTCCTGTGCGGTGAGCCGGACCAGCCCGGACGGTGGCAGGGTAGCGCGAACGCCGCCCGGATCCGGGCGTTCGGGTGCGGATCGCCGGAGGACGGGCCGCTGGCAGGAATGCGGTGCCAGACTGTGCCCGTGGCTGCGCAGGAGCTGGTGGTCGAGGGGCTGGAGAAGTCCTTCGGCGACCTCGTGGTGCTCCGGGGGCTGAGCCTGCAGGTGACTCCCGGGCGGATCCTGGGGTTCCTCGGGCGCAACGGGGCGGGCAAGACCACCACGATGCGCTGCATCTTCGGCCTGCTCGACCAGGATGCCGGGACCATCCGCTACGGGGGCCAGGAGCTCACACGGGCGATCCGCCGGCAGTTCGGGTACATGCCCGAGGAGCGCGGCCTCTACCCGAAGATGACGATCATCACGCAGCTGGTGCACTTCGGCCGGCTCGCCGGGATGGGCAACCGCGAGGCCCGGGAGGCCGCCCTGTCGTGGCTGGACCAGTTGGGCCTGGCCGACCGGTCGAAGGATCGTCTCGACACCCTGTCGCACGGCAACCAGCAGCGGGTGCAGCTCGCGGCAGCGCTCGTGCACGGCCCGCAGGTGCTGGTCCTCGACGAGCCCTTCTCCGGGCTGGACCCCGTGGGCGTGGGCGAGATGGGGGCCGTGCTCCGGGAGGCGGCCGCCCGGGGCGCGACGATCCTGTTCTCGTCGCACCAGCTCGAGCTGGTCGAGGACCTCTGCGTCGATGTCGCGATCATCAACGACGGGGTCACGGTGGCCCACGGCGACCTGGCGACGATCCGGTCCCAGGCGCAGCACCGCCGCGTCGAGGTGACCGTCGCCGGCGCGCCCTGGGTGCCCGAGGTGGTGGGGACCGTGCACGTCGGTGGGGAGCGACCGCACGTGATGGTCCCGGCCACCGTGTCCGCCGAGGAGCTGCTCGCCGCCGCCGCGTCCGCCGGTCCGATCACGTCGTTCCGCTACGAGGCCCCCTCCCTTGCGGACCTGTTCCACGAGGCCGTGCAGGCCGTCGCCGACCCGCCGGCTCCGGCGGCGCCCGTCGCGGCCCTGGCCCCGGAGGGTGCGGCCCATGTCTAGCGGCGTGGGCCTCATCGCCCGGCGTGAGTTCGTGGAGCGCGGACGCAGCCGGGTGTTCCTCGGCGTCCTGATCGGGTCGATGGTCCTGATCCTGGCGGGCATGTTCGCGATCTCCCTGGTGGGGCGCCCCGTGGCGTCCGAGACGGTGACCGTGGCCGGCCAGGGCCCGCCGGGGCTGGCTGACGAGGTCCAGCGGGTCGCAGCGGACCTGTCCGCGAACGTCGTCCTCGTGGACAGCGCCTCGGTCGAGCAGGCCCGACAGGCGGTGGCCTCCGGCTCGGTCGACGCCGCGCTGATCGACGGCGACACGATCCTGGCGATCGGGGCTCCGTCGCCCGCGGTGGACGCGGTCCTGCGCGGCGCGGCGACCGCCACCGCCCGGGTGCAGGCCGCCCAGGCCCTCGGCCTCGTCGCAGGACGCCGTGGCCACCGTGGTCCAGCCCGTGGTCGTGGTCGTCGAGGACCTGAGCACGTCGGGTCCGGTCGATGAGCTGCAGGTCGCCCGAGGGCTGGCCGCCTTCATGAGCGTGGTGATCCTGTTCATCCTCGTCATGGCCTTCGGGCAGTTCGTCGGCTCGGCGGTGGTCGAGGAGAAGCAGACCCGGGTGGCCGAGCTCGTGCTGGCCAAGGTGTCGACCGCCTCGATGCTGGTGGGCAAGGTGCTGGGGGTCGGCGGCCTCGGGCTGGTGCAGCTGGTGATCCTGGGCCTGACGTACGCGTTCGGGCTGTGGGCGTTCGGGGATGGTTCGGCGGCCCTGGGGCTCTTCCGGCTGGGCGTCGGGTCGCTGGCGTGGATGACCCTCTGGTTCGTCCTCGGCTACGCGATGTACAGCTTCGTCTTCGCGACGATGGGCGCGACCGTCTCGCGGCTCGAGGACCTCCAGTCGCTGACCTACGTCCCCTCGGTGCTCCTGCTCCCGGCGTACGCGGTGGCCGCCGCGTCGCTCACGGGCACATCCAGCCCGCTGCTGGCACCGATGTCGATGGTGCCGATCTGGTCGCCGCTGCTCATGCCGTTCCGGATCGTCACGGGGGACGCGCCGTGGTGGCAGGTGCTCGTCGCCCTGGTCGGGTCGATCGCGTTCATCGCATTCCTCGTGTGGTTCGGCGCGCGGGTCTACCGCGGCGCGGCGCTGCGAACCGGCGGCCGGGTCGGCCTCCGCGAGGCCTACCGGGCGGGGTGACCGGCTGGGGCGACCGGGCGCGCGGCGGGCCGGGCGGGGCGGCTCCCGCGAGGGCGTCAGGCGGCCGGTGGGCGGTGGCGCAGCAGGGAGCGCAGGCCCACGGCTGCCAGGCCGAGGATCACCGCGGTCACCAGGTGGCCGGTGGCTCCCGCGATGCCGATGGCCACGGCGATCGCCCAGGCGAACCAGCCGCGCAGGTCGCCCAGCAGGCGGACGTGGGTGATGCCGGCCACGAGCAGGAGTGCGGCCAGGATCGCCACCGGGAACGACCGCAGCACCAGCGCGAGATCCTGGCCGAGGATGAGCGCCACCGCGACGAGCGCGCCGCCGATCACGGCGGGGGCGCGCCAGCTGCGGGCCCCGAAGGCGTGGTGGGCGCTCATCCCACCGGCGCCGTGGCACAGGGGCATGCCGCTGATCGCACCGACGGCGAGGTTGGCGCCGCCGAGGGTCAGGGCCAGGCGGCTCGGCGTGATCCGGGATGCCGCGGCCGGGAAGTACACGGGCGCTGCGTCGGCCGGAGCGAGGCATGAGTTGGCGACGGTGAGCGGGATCTGCGGCAGGACCAGGAGGGTGCCCGCGAGCAGGAGGTCCGCTGCCGTGATCGAGGGAAGCGCGAGGGGCGTGGGACCCAGGGCCATCGGTCCCGCGCCCCACGAGGCCCAGACCGCCAGGCCAAGGCCGAGGGCCACGACGATCAGCGCGCTGGCGCGCCGCCACCGGAGCAGGGCGATCGTGAGTGCCACGCATGCAGCCGCCACGATCGCCGGGTCCCACTGGTGGGTGAACGTGGACGGGCGGGGACGTGACCATGCCCCAGGCGATCCTGGCGAACAGCAGCCCGACCGCCAGCTGCACGCCGCGGATCACCTCCCGGGGGAAGACCGATCCGAGTCGGTCCAGCCAGCCGGTGGCGCCGAGGACCAGGAAGACCACGCCCATCAGCAGCGCTCCGGCGGCGATGACGTCCGCGCCGGCGCCGGCGGCGATGGCGGCGGCGCCGAAGGCCTTCAACGGCTGGACCGCCACCGGCGCCCGATACGTCCAGGCCACCACGAGGTACAGCAGTCCGGCGGGCAGCAGGACGGCGGTGGTCGACAGGCCGTTGCTGACGATCAGGGCGATCGCGATGGGGACAAGGACGCCGAGGTCGGCGACGGAGCCGGAGGCCTCGCGCCACCAGGATGCCGTGGGCCGGGTCGCCGGCCGGGTGTCGAGGGCCGTCATGTCAGCCTCCCGCGAACGGGGGCAGCACGTCGACGACGGTGCCCCCGCGGATCGGGGCGGGCGAGGACGGGTCGAGCCGGTGCCCATCGGCGACCAGGGAGCTGACGGCCAGGACGTCGGCGAACCGGGGAGGCAGGCCGGCGGCCAGGGAGGCGACGACCTCGCAGGTCGGCCCGGGAGCCACGTTCACCTCGCTCGACCCGGACTCCGCCCGGGCGGCGGCGAACATGCGGAAGGTGACGTCCCCGGGGCCGGGACTCGGCGGCGGGCGCGCCGGGGGAGGTGGGATCGTGAGGCGAACCTGGCCCCCCGGGCGAGCGGGATGCGGAGTCGGATGAGGGCATCGGTCACCCGCCGATCGCCGACATCGGCCGGTCTGGCTGGGTGAACGCGGGCTCGTCGATGCCGTGCCCGCGCTGCTTGCGCGCCACCTCGCCCAGCATCAGCGCGGCGACGGCAGCGTCGTCATCGCCGCGGCGCAGCAGCGTGCGCAGGTCCGCCTCGCGCTGGGCGAACAGGCAGGAGCGCCAGTGGCCGTCGGCGGTCAGGCGCACACGGTCGCAGGCGTCGCAGAAGGGGTTCGTCACCGAGCCGACGATGCCCACCGTGGCGGGGCCGCCGTCGACCGCGAACTCCTCGGCCGGCGCCGACCCCCGCCCGGGCAGCGCCACGAGGTGGAAGCCGGCGCGCTCGAGGGCGTCGATGATCTCCTCGCGCGTCACCATCATCGCCCGGTTCCAGCCGTGCTGCGGGTCCAGCGGCATCTGCTCGATGAACCGCAGGCTCAGTCCTTCGTCAAGGGCCCAGCGCAGCAGGCTCGCGGCCTCGTGGTCATTCACGCCGCGCATGAGGACGGTGTTGATCTTGATGGGGGACAGCCCGGCTGCCCGTGCGGCTGCGATCCCGGCCAGGACGTCGTCGAGGCGGCTGCGCAGGGTCAGCCGGCCGAAGGCCTCCGGGCTCAGCGTGTCGCAGGAGATGTTGACCCGGGACAGCCCGGCGTCCGCCAGGGGCCGGGCCAGGGCGGCCAGGCGCAGGCCGTTGGTCGTCACCGACAGGTGCGGTGCGCGGGGCAGGGCGGCCAGGCGGGCCACGATGTCGACGACGTCGGGACGGATCAGGGGCTCCCCGCCCGTGAGCCGGACCTCGGTGATGCCCAGGTCGGTCGCGACCCGCACGATCCGGACGATCTCGTCGGCGGTCAGCAGGTCCGGGGTGGGCATCCAGTCCAGGCCCTCGGCGGGCATGCAGTAGGTGCAGCGCAGGTTGCAGCGGTCGGTGAGCGAGACCCGCAGGTCGTGGTGCGTGCGGCCGAACCGGTCGACCAGGCGCGCGGGCGCTGGCGTCGGATCCGGGGCTTGATCCGACAGGGCGGCGGGGTTCGGGCCGGGTGCGGCGTGCCGGCGGTCGCGGTGCGGCGGTGGCAGGGGTCGTGGCGGTGCCGGCGGGGGGTGGTCATGGGCTGTTCACCCACTCGGCGGAGCCGTCGGCGAAGTGCTGGTGCTTCCAGATGGGCAGGCGCGCCTTGGCCTCGTCGACCAGCCAGGCGCAGGCCTCGAACGCCTCCCGACGGTGTGCGGCACCCACTGCGGCGACGAACGCGAGCTCGCCGATCCGCAGGTCGCCGACCCGGTGCCGGGCGGCGGCGGCCAGGACGCCCGGTCGGTCGTGGGCCTCGGCGACCACCTCGGCCAAGATGCGCCCGGCGTCGGGGTGTCCCTCGTAGTGCAGCGCGGCCACCCTTCGGCCCCGATCGTGGTCACGCACCACGCCCGCGAACGTCACGACCGCACCCACGTCGGCGCGCGAGACCTCCGCGGTCACCTCCGCCTCGCTGATCGGGGTCGCGCGGACGAGCCCGGCGTGGCCGACGCTGGCCGGCTGCTCGTCCGGTTGGTCGTCAGAACCGACCATCCGGACGTCGGAATCGACTACCAGCGCAGGCGCCTCGGCGGCTGGCGCGGCGCGGTCTCCGGGATGGCCGCTGTTGGCCCCGCCATCCGGACGTCCGCGGCCGCCCGCCGTGCCCGCCGCCCGCGGCCATGGCCGCGGCATGGTCGAGCAGCCCACCGACGGCCGCGAGTCCGTCGCGGACTCCGCCGGGGCTGCCGGGCAGGGCAAGGACGACCGCGCCGTCGAGGATCCCGCCGAGGGCGCGGGACAGGTCCGCCGCGGGGACCCGCTCCCGGGATGCGGCGCGGATGGCCTCGCCCAGGCCGGGCAGCTCGCGCACGCCGGCCGCGCGCAGGGCCTCGGGAGTCACGTCCCGCGGTCCCGCCCCGGTGCCGCCGGTCGTGACCACGATCCGCGCGCCGTCGGAGATGGCGGCGCGCACGGCCGCGACGATGGCCCCGATCGCATCGGGGACGACGGTCATCCGGGTGACCTCGTGGCCGAGCCCCGCCAGCAGGTCGGCGGCCAGTGGGCCCGATGTGTCGGCGGCGGCGCCGTTCGCTGCGGAGTCCGAGCACGTGATCACGGCGGCACGGGCCAACGACGGCGTGGGTGACACGGACCGGCGCCGCGTGGGCACCGGGCGCAGCCCAGGCGCGCCCGGCGGGGGCGCTTCGGCAGCCGTGGGCGGCTTGTCGCCGGCGGATGCCGGGTCGGGGTTCCCGCTCATCGCCGCCAGGCCCCGCTCCGGCCGCCGTCCTTGGCCTCCACCTGCACGTCGCGCAGCGCTGCGTGCGGGTCCACGGCCTTGACCATGTCGATGACCGCCAGGCCGGCGACGGCCACGGCGGTGAGGGCCTCCATCTCCACGCCCGTCCGGTCGGCGGTGCGCACCGTCGCGCGGAGGAGCACCTCGTCGGCATCCGGTGCCACGGTCACCTGGACCTCGACCCCGTGCACGGCGATCGGGTGGCACAGGGGGATGAGGTCGGGGGTGCGCTTCGTGGCCATGATCCCGGCGATCCGGGCGACGGCCAGGACATCGCCCTTGGGCACCTCACCGGAGCGGATGAGCGGGGCGGCCGAGGTGGTCACCCGTCCGCTGGCCGTCGCCGTCCGGGTGGTGACCTCGCGGCCGGCGACATCGACCATCCGGGCATGCCCCGCGGCGTCGAGGTGGGTCAGGTCACTCATGACGGCCCTTCCGATAGGCGCCTATTGTGCATTCGTGGAGCAGGCACGGGCGACCCGATGGCCGACCGGGTGCACGCTGCTCGTGCTGACCGGGGGTGCCAGCCGCCGGTTGGGGCGGGACAAGGCCACGATCCATGTGGGCGGGCGACGGCTGGTCGACCGGCTGCTGGCCGACGTGCCGGCGGAGGTGCCCGTGGTTGTCGTCGGTCCGACCCTGGACGGGCTCTCGAGCCGTGTCACATTCGTCCGCGAGGATCCTGCGGGCTCCGGGCCCTTGGCAGGGATTGGCGCCGGTGTAGCCGCGGTGAGCACCCCGTACGTCGGCGTGATCGCCGCCGACATGCCGTTCGCGCTGCCCGTCGTGGTCGAGGCGCTGTCGCGACTGACTGAACCCGGCATCGGCATGGACGGATCCGACCCTCAGCTGGTCGATTCCGTCCACGGGCAGAACGAGAGGGGCGTCGTCGGGGCGGTCGTCCCCGTTGATCCCGCGGGGTACCGGCAGCCCCTGGGCGCGGCGTACCGGACCGATGCCCTGCGTGGGTCGCTGGCCGGACTCGGCCCGCTTGCTGACCTGCCTGTCCGGGCGGTCCTGCCCGGGTTGGACGTGGTGGAATGGTCGGTGCCCGCAGCCGCCCTGGCTGACGTGGACACCGAGGCGCAGCTGACGGCGGCGCGCACCCGCGCGGCGCAGGTGGAGGGTAGTGGCATGCAGGAGTGGGTTGATGCAGTGCGCGAGGCGCTGGGCGTGGACGTCTCGCTGGACATCGACGCGATCCTCGACGTCGCTCGGGATGCCGCGCACGGCGTCGATCGCCCGGCCGCGCCGTCACCACGTACCTGCTCGGTGCTGCAGTGGCAGGTGGGGCCGAGCCCGCGCAGGCGGCCGCGGTGATCGGCGAGTTGGCCCGCGGTTGGGCCGCGCGAGACCAGTGAGGACTGCGGCCTCCACGACCAGGGTGCGGACACGACGGCCAGGGAGCGTGCGATGACCCTCGTGGAGGCGCGCTGGGATGCGGCGCGGGCGGCACTGGCTGGCACGGTGCGCCCCCTGGCTCCCATCCGCCGCACCCTGGCCCTCTGCGATGGGCTGGTCCTGGCCGAGGACCTCGTCGCACTCTGCGCCCTGCCCTCCTTCGACACGTCAGCCATGGATGGCTGGGCCGTCGCAGGTCCCGGACCCTGGACCGTCGTCGGGCAGTCCCTGGCGGGGCGCCCGGTGCCCGGCCCGCTGACCGCGGGGCAGGCCGTCGTGATCGCCACCGGCGGGGTGGTCCCCGAGGGCGCAGGTGCCGTGGTGCGCAGCGAGGACGGCGAGGTCCACGTGCGGTCCGGGGCCGAGGTGCTCAGCGCACCGGATCCGGACGGGCCCACGCATGTCCGTCCCGCGGGTGAGGAGTGCGTCGACGGTGAGGTCCTGGCGCCGGCCGGGACGGTGCTCAACCCGGCCCTGATCGGCCTGGCGGCCGCCTCGGGGCACGACGACCTCCTGGTGGTCCCCGCCCCGCGGGTTGCGCTGGTCCTCTTCGGGGATGAGCTGGCCACGACCGGGGTCCCCGCCCGTGGGCTCGTGCGCGACTCGCTCGGCCCGCAGGTGCCGGCGTGGGTGGCGCGCATGGGGATCGACGTGGTGCTCGTGGAGCGTTGTGAGGACACCCTCGCCGCCCATGTCGAGGCGATCCGTCGAGCGGCGTCGGCTGCCGAGGTCGTCCTGACGACAGGGGGGACGGCGGCGGGCCCGGTCGACCACCTGCACGCGGCGATCGCACGGTGCGAGGGTGAGGTGGTCATCGACAGCGTCGCCGTGCGCCCCGGGCACCCGATGCTGGCGGCCACCCTCGACCGTGGGCGCGCCTGGCTGGTCGGGCTGCCTGGGAACCCGCAGAGCGCGATCGTGACCCTCATGAGCCTCGGGGCACCGATCCTGGCCGGGCTGGCCGGACGGCCGGCGCTCCCCGAACTCGCCGACGTGACGTCCACGCAGGCGGTGGGTGCCCCTGCGCACGAGGACCGGCTGGTCCTCGGGAGCCTCGTGGACGGGCGGTTCGTGCCGGGCAGCCACCTGGGCTCGGGGATGCTTCGGGGGCTCGCTGCGGCGACCGGGTTCGCGGTCCTGCCGCCCGGTGGTGTGGCGGCAGGGGACACCATCCGGTGGCTGCCGCTGCCCGGGTGAGCCGGTGTCCGACCGCTGACGCAGGGGACCGATCCGGTGTCGAGCGCGCCACGAGGGGCACCTGCTCCTCGAGACGGTGCGGGGCAGGCCCCGGGGCGCCCAGGCGCCGGTGACCTGCCCCGCACACGCGCGAGCATCAGCTGGGCATCTCCGCGCCCGGCTTGGCGTAGAAGTGCCAGCACATCGCGGCACCGATGAGGCTGACCACGACGCCCAGCCAGTACAGCGCCTGGGTGTAGCCGGTGGCGAACATGAGGCCGAAGACGAAGGGCCCGAAGGCGGCTATGGCCGCGGTCCACCCGATGACACCGCCGGCCTGCCGCGGCGGGAAGATCATGGGCATCTGCTTGAAGGTCGATGCGTTCCCGACCCCGGTGAAGAAGAAGATGGCGATCATGCCCCAGAAGAACCGCGAGAAGTCCGAGGCGGACGTCGGGGACAGCTGGAAGGAGGTGTAGGCCGCGGATCCCGCGATCCCCAGGGCAGCGACCAGGGTCACCCGAGCCCCGCCGACACGGTCGGCGACCGGGCCGGCGAGGACCCGTGCGGCTGAGCCGACCAGGGCACCGTAGAAGGCGTACTGCGCGGGGCTCACGCCCTCGGCGCCGAACACAGCCGACCCGTACAGCTGCTTGATCAGGAGCCCGAATGACGCGGCCAGGCCCGAGAAGGTGCCGAAGGTGATGATGTACATCAGCGTCATGATCCAGGTGTGCCTGTTGGCGAAGATGTCCGTCTGCTGGCGCAGCCCGCGGGCCTGGACCGGCACGCTTCGCAGCAGCGACCAGGCGAGCACCGCCGCGACGAGCACGAACGGCACCCAGATCCATGCCGCGTTCTGGTACCAGACGTCCTTCGTGGCGCCCGTGTCCGCCTTCGTGAACACCTGGGCCGCACCGATCATGCCGAACCCGACGACCCACGGCGTGACGAACTGGACCACGCTGACCCCGAAGTTGCCGATGCCGGCCTGGATGCCCAGGGCGGTGCCCTGCTTGGCCTTGGGGAAGAAGTACGAGGTGCTCGGCATGAACCCGCTGAACACCCCGCCGCCGATCCCGGCCATGATCGCCAGCAGCAGGAGGGTCACGTAGGGGGTGTCCGGGTTCTGGACGGCGATCCCCCAGCCGACGAGGGGGAACAGGAAGAGCAGCGTGCTCATCCAGACGAGCCTGCGGGTCCCGATGACCGGCGGCAGGAACATCCACACGAGGCGCAGGCTGCCGCCCGCCAGCCCCGGCATCGCCGTGAGCCAGTACAGCTGGCTCGTGGTCAGGTCGAACCCGATGTTGTTCAGCACCGGCGCGAGGGCCGATACCAGGAACCATGTGATGAACCCCAGGGTCAGGCTGAACGTGGTGACCCACAGGGTCTTCCAGGCCCTCCCGGAGTCCCACCTCTCGGGGTCCTCCGGGGTCCAGCTCTCGAGCCAGTCAGCACCCCGGCGGACCGGGGCCTCGGGCGCAGTGGGAGTGGCCATGTCAGCCATCCGTCCTCTCGATGGGGGCGCCGACCGCGACGGGCTCGGCTGGGGATTCGCGCCCAGCGACCGGGTCGGCCAGCTGGTCGTTCTCGAACTTGTTGGCCAGCTCGGGGCTGGCCGCGTGCAGCATCCGATGGATGGTCAGGTGCATCCATGCCATCGCCACAGCGGTGACGGTGAACAGGACGAAGAAGGTCGACTGGGGCAGGCCGGACCACCGGCTGGTGTAGGCGAACAGGAGCGGGAGGAAGAACCCGCCCAGCGCGCCGAGCGAGCCGACGAGACCGCCGACCGCACCGACGTCGCGCGGGAAGTACTCCGGGATGTGCTTGAAGACCGCTGCCTTCCCGATGCCCATGGCGCACCCCATGACGAAGATCAGGAGCGCGAAGAGCACGATCCCGACGCTCCAGGGCAGGACCTCGCTCGACGTGCCGTCCGGGTTCGTCAGCACGATGTATCCGTAGGGCATCATCAGGATCCCGCTGGTGACCAGGATGATGCTGAAGGTCCAGTACATGACCCGCCTCGCCCCCACTCGGTCGCTCATCCAGCCCCCGAGCGGGCGCAGGAGCGACGCAGGGAAGATGAACGTGGCGGTCAGCAGGGCTGCGTGCCACAGGGACTGGTCGTACACGTCGACGTAGTACTTGGGCAGCCACGCCGCCAGGGCCACGTAGGCACCGAAGACAACGACGTAGTACAGGCTGAACCGCCAGACCCGCATCTGCTTCAGAGGCGTGAGGAGCTGGGCGACCGTCCGGTCCGATCCGGGCTTGTGATCGTGGCGGGGTGAGGCGAACCAGGTGACGCCGGCCATGACCAGCAGGAGGATGGCGTACATGAACGGGACGAACCGCCAGCCGCCGGGGATGAACCCGCCCATGTAGCCGGCGGCCGGCACTGCCGCGATGAGCGCCGGGCCGATGAACTTCGTGACGGACGCCCCCACGTTGCCGGCGCCGAAGATGCCCAGCGCCAGGCCCTGGTGCTGACGCGGCCACCAGGCTGCGACCCACGCGATGCCGACACTGAACGAGTTGCCGGCGAACCCGACGAGGAACGCGTAGAACAGCAGCATCTGGTAGCTGGTGACCGTGGAGATCAGGTAGGCCGGGATGGCCGTCGCAGCCAGCATGAGGGCGAACACCTTCCGGCCGCCCTGGCGGTCGGTGATGATGCCCGCGGGCAGCCGCCAGATCGCGCCGTTGAGCACGGCGAGCGCGGTGATCCAGGCGAGCTGGACGTCGGTCAGCCCGAACTCCTTGCGGATCGGGATGCCCAGCACGCCGAACATCAGCCAGACCGCGAACATCAGGGTGAAGGCGATGGTCGAGATGACCAGGACCCGGACCTTGCCGGGCTCCTCAGCCATGGTCGGCGAGGGGGCCTCCATGACGGCCTGTGCAGCCATGCTGCTGCCTCCTTCGTGTGGTGACAGGGCGCACGTTACACCTTTTGATCACAACGTCAAACTTTGATCCCGTGTTTATTCCCATGTCCGTGTTTATATGGTAGACATCTCCCGTGAGCACCTCGATCCCCCTGCAGTCGGTCGGTCGGGCACTGGCCCGGATCGGCACCCTGCGCGGCACCCGGCCCGGCCCGACCGAGGCTGGGGGCGACTCGCGCGCGGCCGTCCTCGAGTTCATCGAGTCCGCCGACGATGCCGTCCGCGTCGAGGACGTCGCGGAGGCGGTCGGGCTGCACGCCAACACGGTCCGCGGCCACCTGGACGCCCTGCTCGCGTCTGGTCGGATCTCGCGGGTCCCGGACCAGCGGTCGACGCGCGGTCGGCCGCACTGGCTCTACTCGGCGGCGGCATCGGCGACGGTCCGGGACCTGGCGCGGGCCCTGGACGCCGAGCTCGACAGGGCGCAGGCGTCGGACGTGGCCCGACTGGCCGCTGCGACGTGGGCTGAGGCAGGACCCGAGGTCCTGCCCGCTGCCACGGTCGACGCCGCCGTCGACTCCGCGACCCGCGCCCTGACCGACTTCGGCTTCGAGGCGGTGCGCAACCCGGTGGGCGACGAGATCACGCTGCGCACCTGCCCGTATGCGCAGCTGGTCTCCGAGCACCCCGTCATCTGCGACATCCACGCCGCGCTGCTCGGCGAGGTGCTCACCAGGACGGACCAGCCGGTCACCCTGCGCCAGCTCGACGTGTTCCCTCGTCCCGGCCTGTGCGTGGCCCACCTCGATCGGGGTGACGTCACGCCGGCGTGGTCGGTCACGCCCCCGCCCGCAGCCCCGAGCGCGCCCCCGTCCCGACGGAAGAAGTGATCATGACGACCTCTGCCACCGACGAGTTCCTGGTCCGCGCCGGGAGGTTCCTGTCCCGGGGGGAGGTGTCAGCGGACCTGCGCACGGTCACCGCGAGGGCGGCCGCGATGCCGACTCCTTCTACCGCGACCGGTGGAGCCACGACAAGGTCGTGCGGTCCACGCACGGCGTCAACTGCACCGGCTCCTGCTCCTGGAAGGTCTACGTCAAGGACGGGATCATCACCTGGGAGACCCAGCAGACCGACTACCCGTCGGTCGGGGTGGACTCCCCGGAGTACGAGCCGCGCGGTTGCCCCCGCGGTGCGGCGTTCTCCTGGTACACCTACTCGCCCACCCGCGTGCGCTACCCCTACATCCGCGGTGTCCTGCTCGAGGCCTACCGGTCGGCGAAGGCAGCCAACGGCAACGACCCGGTCAAGGCGTGGGCTGCGGTGGTCAACGATCCCGACACCCGCCGCCGCTACCAGCGGGCCCGCGGCAAGGGCGGTCTGGTGCGTGCCTCGTGGCCCGAGACCATCGAGCTGATCTCGGCCGCACACGTCCACACGATCGACGCGCACGGCCCGGACCGGGTGTTCGGGTTCTCCCCGATCCCCGCGATGTCGATGGCCAGCCACGCTGCCGGCGCCCGCTTCGTGAGCCTCATCGGCGGGGCGATGCTCAGCTTCTACGACTGGTACGCCGACCTGCCGGTGGCCTCCCCGCAGGTGTTCGGCGACCAGACCGACGTGCCGGAGTCGGCTGACTGGTGGAACGCCTCCTACCTGATCATGTGGGGCGCCAACGTCCCGCAGACCCGGACCCCGGACGCGCACTTCATGGCCGAGGCGCGCTACCGCGGCCAGAAGGTCGTCACCGTCAGCCCGGACTACGCCGACAACACGAAGTTCGCCGACGAGTGGATGAGCCCGCACCCCGGCACAGACGGCGCGCTGGGGATGGCCATGGGCCACGTGATCCTCAAGGAGTTCTTCATCTCCCGCCAGGTGCCGCGGTTCGTCGACTACGTGAAGAAGTTCTCCGACCTGCCGTTCCTGGTCACGCTGCGCGAGAAGGACGGCGCGTACGTCCCCGACAAGTTCGTCACCGCCGCCGATCTCGGCGACACCAGCGAGAACGCCACCTTCAAGACCGTCCTGGTCGACTCGGCCACCGGCCGGCCGCACATCCCGAACGGCTCGATGGGCTTCCGCTACGGCGCCGAGGGCGAGGGGAGGTGGAACCTCGACCTCGAGGGCATCGACCCCGCGCTGAGCCTGTTCGGGGCGGCCGGCTCCACCACGGCCGAGGTCCTGCTGCCGCGCTTCGACGTCGGCCAGGAGGGCAGCGAGGGCGGCGGGGTCCACCACCGCGGCGTGCCCGCGGCCGAGCTGGCCACGGCGGCCGGCCCGCGGCTGGTCACGACGGTCTACGACCTGATGCTGGCGCAGTACGGCGTGGGCCGCGAGGGCCTGCCCGGCGAATGGCCGACCGGCTACGACGACCCCGCGCCCTACACCCCGGCGTGGCAGGAGGAGATCACGGGCGTCCCCGCGGCGATGGCCGAGCGGATCGGCCGGGAGTTCGCCGCCAACGCCGAGGAGTCCGGCGGTCGGTCGATGATCATCCTCGGGGCGGGGACCAACCACTGGTTCCACTCCGACACGATCTACCGGACGTTCCTCGCGCTGATCACCCTCACCGGCTGCCAGGGCGTCAATGGCGGTGGCTGGGCACACTACGTCGGCCAGGAGAAGTGCCGTCCCGTCACCGGCTGGGCGCAGCTGGCCTTCGGCCTGGACTGGTCGCGGCCGCCGCGGCAGATGATCGGCACCGCGTTCTGGTACGTGAACACCGGCCAGTGGCGCTACGACGCCCTGGGTGCCGAGGGCCTGGCCTCGCCCCTGGGCGAGAACCGGTTCGCCGGCCGCTCGATGATCGACACGCTCGCGCAGTCGGCGCGCTCGGGCTGGATGCCCAGCTTCCCGGCCCTGAACCGCAACCCGCTGACCATCGCCGAGGACGCCAAGGCAGCCGGGATGGCGCCGGCCGACTACGTCGTCGAGCAGCTGAAGTCCGGCGACCTGAAGTTCGCGGTCGAGGACCCCGACGCGCCGGAGAACTGGCCGCGGGTGCTCACCGTCTGGCGGGCCAACCTCCTGGGCTCCTCGAGCAAGGGCAACGAGTTCTTCCTCAAGCACCTGTTGGGCACCTCGAACGCCGTGCGCGCCGAGGAGACCCCACCCGAGCTGCGACCCCAGGACGTGGCTTGGCGGGAGGAGACCCCCGAGGGCAAGCTCGACCTGTTGGTCAGCATCGACTTCCGGATGACGTCGACCGGCCTGTTCGGCGACGTGCTGCTTCCGGCGGCCACCTGGTACGAGAAGCACGACCTGTCCAGCACGGACATGCACCCGTTCGTGCACGCATTCACCCCGGCGATCGACCCGCCCTGGGAGACCAAGAGCGACTACGAGATCTTCCAGGCCCTCGGTCGTGGGGTGTCCGAGCTGGCCAAGGGCGTCCTGGACACCCGCACCGACATCGTGACGGTCCCCCTGCAGCACGACACCCCCGACGAGCTGGCCGTGCCCGGTGGCGTGGTGCGCGACTGGCGCACCGGCGAGGTGGAGCTGATCCCGGGCCGGACGGCGCCGAAGTTCGTCGCCGTCGAGCGGGACTACACCGCGATCGGGGCCAAGATGTCCGCCCTCGGCCCGTTGGTCGAGAAGCTGGGCACCCTGACCAAGGGCGTGCACATGGACCCGACTCCCGAGGTCGCGCTCCTGGCGCGGGTCAACGGGGTGATCCCGGACGGCCCGGCCGCTGGTCGACCGTCGCTGGTCACCGACGTCAACGCCTGCGAGGCGATCCTGGCCCTGTCCGGAACCACCAACGGCAGGATCGCCGTCGACGGGTTCCGCGACCTGGAGAGGCGCACGGGCATGCGCCTTGCCGACCTCGCCGAGGACGAGGGCGGCAAGCGGATCACGTTCGCCGACACCCAGGCACGACCCGTGCCGGTGATCACCTCCCCGGAGTGGTCCGGATCCGAGCACGGCGGCCGGCGCTACACCGCCTTCGCGATCAACGTCGAGCGGCTCAAGCCGTGGCACACGCTGACCGGCCGGATGCACTTCTTCCTCGACCACGACTGGATCAGCGAGCTCGGGGAGAACCTGCCGACGTTCCGCCCACCGTTGAACATGCACCGCATCTTCGGCGACCAGACCTCGGGCGTGGGCAAGGAGGTGACGGTGCGCTACCTGACCCCGCACTCGAAGTGGTCGATCCACTCGGAGTACCAGGACAACCTGTTCATGCTCTCGCTCTCGCGCGGGGGCCCGGAGATCTGGATGTCCCCGGAGGACGCCGAGACCATCGGGGTCAAGGACAACGAGTGGATCGAGGCCTACAACCGCAACGGCGTCGTGGTGGCCCGAGCCGTCGTGAGCCACCGGATGCCGGCAGGCACCGTGTACATGTACCACGCGAAGGACCGCACCGTGGACGTCCCGCGCACCGAGACCTCGGGCCTGCGCGGCGGCATCCACAACTCGCTGACCCGCCTGATGATCAAGCCGACGCACATCGTCGGCGGCTACGCCCAGCTGAGCTTCGCCTTCAACTACCTCGGGCCCACCGGCAACCAGCGCGACGAGATCACCGTGATCCGCCGTCGTGCGCAAGAAGTGGAGTACTGACATGACCGGAGCGGCGACCGACCGAGCGAGGCACGAGCGAGTGAGGAGCGCGACCACATGAGGGTCATGGCCCAGGTCGGAATGGTGATGAACCTCGACAAGTGCATCGGGTGCCACACCTGCTCGGTGACCTGCAAGCAGGCGTGGACCAACCGCGCGGGTGTCGAGTACGCCTGGTTCAACAACGTGGAGACCCGGCCCGGCCAGGGCTATCCGCGGACCTACCAGGACCAGGAGCGGTGGCAGGGCGGCTGGGTGCTCAAGCGCGGCAAGCTGCAGCTGCGCTCGGGCTCGCGGCTCTCCCGGCTGACCAAGATCTTCTCCAACCCGGTGCTCCCGGAGATGAGCGACTACTACGAGCCGTGGACCTACGAGTACGACACGCTGATCTCGGCCCCGCTGGGCGAGCACACCCCGGTGGCGCGACCGAAGTCGCTCATCTCGGGCAAGCCCATGCAGATCCGCTGGTCGGCCAACTGGGACGACGACCTCGGGGGCGGTCCGGAGCTGGCCCCCAAGGACCCGATCGTGATCAAGATCCGCGACCAGGTCGGCGACCGGGTCAAGATGGAGTTCGAGCAGGCGTTCATGTTCTACCTGCCGCGCATCTGCGAGCACTGCCTGAACCCGGCGTGCGTGGCCGCCTGCCCGAGTGGGGCGATGTACAAGCGCTCCGAGGACGGCATCGTCCTGGTCGACCAGGACGCCTGCCGCGGCTGGCGGATGTGCGTCACCGGCTGCCCGTACAAGAAGGTCTACTTCAACCACCGCACGGGCAAGGCCGAGAAGTGCACGATGTGCTATCCGCGCATCGAGGTCGGGCTGCCGACGGTGTGCTCGGAGACCTGCGTAGGGCGGCTGCGCTACCTCGGGATCTTCCTGTACGACGCCGACCGGGTGACTGCCGCGGCCGCGACGCCGGATGAGAAGGACCTCTACGAGGCCCAGCTCGACCTGATCCTCGACCCGCACGACCAGGAGGTGGTGGCCGCCGCCCAGCGGGATGGCATCCCGGCCGACTGGATCGACGCCGCTCGCCGCTCGCCGGTGTACACGCTGGCCAAGGAGTACCGGGTCGCGCTGCCGCTGCACCCGGAGTACCGCACCATGCCGATGGTCTGGTACATCCCGCCGCTGTCGCCGGTCGTCGACGCCCTGCGCGACACCGGCCACGACGCCGAGGACGCCGACACCCTGTTCGGGGCGTTGACCAGCCTGCGGATCCCGATCGAGTACCTCGCCGAGCTGTTCTCCGCCGGTGACCCCGGCCCGGTGCTCGGCTCACTTGCGACCCTGGCCGCGATGCGCTCCTACATGCGCGACCGCAACCTCGGCCGTGAGGGCGACGAGTCCATCGCCGAGTCCGTGGGCCTCACCGGCGACGAGGTCTACGAGCTCTACCGGCTCCTGGCGATCGCCAAGTACGAGGACCGCTACGTGATCCCCAAGGCCCACGCCGAGGCCGGCCGCGAGCTCGAGGAGCTCGGCTGCTCGCTGGACTACGAGGGCGGGCCCGGCGGGTTCAGCGTGTCCGGGCCGTTCGGCGAGGCCTCCGGGCGGCCCATGCCGGTGGCCGTCGAGAACTTCCACGCCCTCAAGGCACGGCAGACCGCCGAGGCCTACGTGCCCACGGAGGACGCTGCGGCCCGCGTGAACCTGCTCAACTGGGACGGCGCGGTTCCGCTGGGCATGCCCGGCGTGCGGCGCCCCGACGCTGACGACGAGGTGCGGCGATGACCGGGCTGACGCGTGTCGGCGCCCGGGAGGCCTCGGAGTTCCTCGGGCTTCCGCTGCGCCTGCGTCGGCCGAAGTCGCCCGTGGACGGGTTCCGGGTTCGGGGGATGTCCGAGCGCGACATCGCCGCCACCCGGCTCGCGTGCTCCTGGCTTCTGGCCTACCCGGACGGTCCGCTCCTCGAGCGCCTCGACGGCCTCGTGGCCGCGGTGGCCGAGCTCCCCGAGCCGGTGCGGGCCCCCCTGGAGGAGTTCCTCGCACACCTGGACGGCACCCCGATCGGGGACGTGCAGCGGCACTACGTCGAGATCTTCGACATGAAGCGCCGCGCGTGCCCGTTCCTGACCTACTGGACCAACGGGGACACCCGCAACCGGGGGGTGGCGATCCTGCGGTTCAAGCAGGCCTATGAGGCCTGCGGGTTCACGATCGGCAACGAGGAGCTGCCCGACCACCTGGCGGTGGTCCTGGAGTTCGCGGCTGTGGGCGACCGGGTCACTGGTGACGCCCTGCTCGCCGAGCACGCGGCCCCGATCGGGCTGCTGCGCGAGGCCCTGCACGACCTCGGCTCGGCGTACTCGCACGTGCTGGACGCCGTTGTTGCGACGCTCCCGGAGATCACCCGCGAGGTGGCCGCGCGGATGGCCGAGCTGGCTGAATCGGGGCCGCCCGTCGAGGAGGTCGGCCTCGAGCCCTTCCCGACCAGCCTCACCCCGACAGGAGCCCGCCGATGACCACCACCCAGATCCTGCTGTGGGACGTCCTTCCCTACGTGGCGATCACCACGTTCGTCGTGGGCACCGTCTGGCGCTACCGCTACGACAAGTTCGGCTGGACCACACGATCCAGCCAGCTGTACGAGCGCAAGCTCATCAGGATCGCGAGCCCCCTGTTCCACATCGGGATCCTGGCGGTCGCCGCCGGCCATGTCGTCGGGCTGATGATCCCGGAGTCCTGGACCGAGGCGATCGGGATCTCCGAGTCGGTGTACCACGCCATGGCTGTGGGGCTCGGCATGTTCGCCGGGGCGGCCACCCTGATCGGGATCGTGCTGCTGGTCTACCGCCGCCGAACGGTGGGTCCGGTCTTCGCCGCCACCACCAAGAACGACAAGACGATGTACGTCTTCCTGGTGGCCGCCATCTGCCTGGGCGTGCTGACCACACTGGTCGGCGCCGGGGTGATCGGCGAGGGGCACAACTACCGCGAGGACGTCTCGGTGTGGTTCCGATCGATCCTGACGCTGCAGCCGCAGGGCGAGCTCATGGCTGAGGCGCCGGCCTCGTTCCGGATCCATGCGGTCGCCGGGATGCTGGTGTTCATGATCTGGCCGTTCACACGGCTGGTCCATGCGTTCTCCGCGCCCCTGGCCTACGTCTTCCGGCCCTACGTGGTCTACCGCGACCGCGGTCCGCACGATCCGGGCAGCCATTCTCCCCGCCGCGGCTGGGAGAAGATCGGGTCCTGAGCCCACCGCTGACCCCACCGCCCGCCCCGGTAGTCGATTCGGTCGATCCTCAGGTCGGAATCGACTACCAGCCCCACGACGAAGGAGCCCTTCATGGAGCACATCGACGGCCTTGGCCGCCCTCATCGAGGTGGCGCCCGACTCGACCGTCTCGCGGACGGTGCTCAAGGGCGAGGGCGCCCGGGTGGTGCTGTTCGCCTTCGACGCCGGGCAGGAGCTCACCGAGCACACCGCGGCGGTGCCGATCCTCCTCCAGGTCATCGACGGGCGCCTGCGCGTGGGTGCCGACGGGGAGCATGTGGAGCTCGCCCCCGGCGGGCTGGTCCACATCGGGTCCCGGGTGCCCCACGATGTGCTGGCGTTGGAGCCCTCCCGGATGGTCCTGACGATGCTCGACCCTCGCAGCGCCTGACCGGGCGGGCTCCTAGACTCCGCCCATGGGTGCACGCGTCAGCGAGTCGATCCACATCGCAGCGGATCCCGGGTCGGTCTATGACCTCATCGCTGACGTCTCCGCTGTCGGGCGGTTCTCCCCCGAGGCGACCGGGGCGCTGGGGGCAGGGGAGCGCCTCGCGGTCGGCGACACGTTCTGGGGGACCAACCGCCGCGGGCCCTGGATCTGGGTCACCCGCTGCCGGGTGACGAGCGCGGACCGCGGTCGGGCGTTCGCGTTCGACGTGGACTTCGGGCCGCTGCCCGTGTCGAGCTGGTCCTACGAGGTCGTCGCCACCGAGGAGGGCTGCACCGTCACCGAGACGTGGGTGGACCGGCGCGACGGCCGGCGCGGCCAACTGTTCAGCAGGGCCGGGTCGGTGATCATCCCGGGCCCACGCGACGAGCACAACCGGCGCAACATCCTCCAGACGCTGGAGGCCCTGAAGGACGCGGCGGAGTCCGGGGCCTCGACCTGAAGGACCCGGCGGAGTCCGGGGCCGCGACCTGATCGGCGGGCGTGGCAGGATCGGCGTGTGCTGCGGTATGCGGTGGTCGGGTCCGGTGCGGTCGGCTGCTTCTACGGGATCCGGCTGGCCCACGCGGGGGCCGACGTGCAGTTCCTCATGCGCTCCGGGGTCGGGGAGGCGCGAGCCCATGGGCTGGACCTGACCTCCCCCGAGGGAGACATCCACCTCGACGACGTCGTCGTCGCCCCCGACTGGTCGGCGCTCGAGCCGTGCGACGTCCTCCTCGTCGCCGTGAAGGCCACGGCCAATGCCGATGTCCTGTCGCATCTGTCCGAGCACGCCGACCGGCTGCTGGCCCCCGGATCGGGGATCCTGCTGGCGCAGAACGGGATCGGCGTCGAGCCGGCGTACGCCGCGGTTGCGCCCGGTCGCGAGGTGCTCGGCGGGCTGGCCTTCCTGTGCGCCCAGCGCACCGGACCGCACAGCGTGGCGCACCTGGACTTCGGTGCCCTGACGATCGCCGCGCATGCCCCGGACGACGCCGCCGGCGGGATCACGCCGCTGATGCGGACCATTGCCGAGGACCTTTCTGCCGCGCGGACGCCGGCGCTCCTCGACGAGGACCTCGTCCGGGCGCGCTGGCGCAAGCTGCTGTGGAACATCGGGTTCAACCCGCTCTCGGTGATCCTCGACGCGACCACCGACCAGCTGATGGCCGACCCGGACACGGTCGCGCTGGTCCGGACGCTGATGGCCGAGGTCGCGGCGGTGGCGGCCGCCGAGGGGCGGACGTTCCCGGAGGCGCTGATCGAGGACCTGCTGGCGACCACCGCCCGCATGGCCCCGTACGCCACCTCGATGAAGCTCGACGCCGATGCCGGGCGGCCGATGGAGGTGGAGGCGATGCTCGCCGAGCCGCTGCGCCGGGCGGAGCGGGCCGGTGTGGCGATGCCCAGCGTGTCCGTCCTGCACCACCAGCTGGCGTTCCTCGACGCGCGGATCCGGGGTGCCGGCCCGGTGGGCTCCGCGTGATCCGCCTGGTCGCGATCGACGTCGACGGGACCCTTCTCACCAGCGGCCACGAGATCACCCCGAGCACGGCGGCCGCGATCGAGCGGGTCCGGGGCGCCGGCGTGGAGATCGTGCTCACCACGTCCCGGCCGCCCCGCGCGCTCTGGCCCATCCTCGAGGTACTCGGCCTGACGCATCCGGGTGTCTTCGTCGCCTCCCAGGGCGCGCTCGTCGGCAGCTACAGCGCCGAGGGGGAGCTCCGGGTCCGCGACCGGCAGTCGATGCCCGTGGGGTTGGCCCAGCAGGTCGCCCTCGCAGGTGTCGCCGCGGGCATGTCGGTCAGCTGGTTCGCCGCCGAGCGGTGGCTCGTCCCGCGCCTCGATGACCTGATCCGCGAGGAGTCGGCGATCGTGGGGTGCGCCCCGGAGGTCGCCGACCTGTCTGCCGAGCGGGAGGGTCCGGACAAGATCCTCCTGCTGGCGAGCCAGGCCGGCCGTGACATCGCCGAGGCCGTGGCGATCCCGGAGGGGCTGGTCGCCCTGGCCTCGACCCCGACCCATCTGGAGGTCACCCGCGAAGACGTGGACAAGGGTGGCGCGCTGCGCCGGCTCTGCGCCACGTGGGGGATCGCACCGGGCGACGTCGCGGCCATCGGCGACGGGCGCAACGACCTCGGGATGCTGGGGTTCGCGGGCGTCGCGGTCGCACCCGCGAACGCCCACCCGGAGGTCCTGGCCGCCGCGGACCTCGTCACGTCAAGCAACGACGAGGACGGCGTCGCCCAAGCACTGGCCCAGCTGGTCCCCTGATCCGACGCGCGTCGCCGGCCGCGCGGCTGTCCCGCGGCCGGATGGGGTCATCCCTGCCCGTCGAGCTCCGCGAGTGTCGCGTCGAACAGCGCTTCTGCCCGGCTCCGGAACGTCTCCACCTCGTCGGGGGAGCGGGGCAGGGCCAGCGCCTCCACCTCGGCGCGCAGCGCAGCCGGCAGGTCACGGTCGAGGTAGCGCGCGCCGTAGTCGAACCGGTCCGGGCAGTGCCGGATGCGCAGCAGCTCGATGAGTGGCCGGTAGGTGTAGTCCTGGTAGGCGACCGCAGCCTCGGCGACGAACCCGCGGCGCACGGCCCGGGTGACCAGCGTCTGGAACAGCGGGAACCGTTGGCGCAGGATCGCCACGCGGGTGTCGATCCGGTCCTGGAGGGCGGCGCGATCCAGTGGAAGCGGGGCGAGGATCCCCGCACGGTCGAACAGCACGAGCGGGGTGCCGTGACGCTCCACCTCCAGGAAGCGCTCGCCGCCGGAGGGCTCCTGCACCAGGACGTCGATGAAGTGGGCGGGATCGGCGTCGCGCAGGGCGAGGAACTCCTGGGAGCTCCCGTGCCACGTGGGCTCCGCCAGGCGCCACCGGTGCGTGATCGGCGACAGCTCCTCGAGGGCGCCATGGAGGATCGCGAAGGCCGTCTCGACGGCGCCCTCCTCCACGACGACCACGAGGTCGACGTCGGACAGCCCGTCCGTGCGGCCTGTGCCGTCACTCCCGCCCAGGAACGCCGCCACGACCTCCGGCGCCCGCTCCAGCGCAGCATGCAGGGCCGCGATGATCTGGGCCCTCGTGATCGGGGCCGGTGACGCCTGCATCCGGTGACCGTACTGCGCCGAGCGCAGCGCGTGCTCGCAGGGGACTGCCGGTGACGGCGGGAGGCTCAGGACCCCGCCTGTGCGGCTGCCAGCGCCACCCGCCTGGTCGACGCCCCGGTCACCAGGCCGATGCCGGCGGGGATCAGCTGGGTGAGGCACAGCGACACCATGATCCCCGCGACGAAGGCCAGCAGCGCAGCAGCGCCCGTCGGGCCCAGCGCTCGCCCCCCGGCGAGGATGAGCAGGGCTCCGGCCACCTCGCCCAGGACCGAGACGCCGGTGTAGGCCAGGGCCCGCCGACGGGTGCCCCCCATGGCCAGGACCGCCGTGGAGACGGCCATACCCTCGGGGATGTTGTGCAGGGCGATCGCGATGGCGGTGATGATGCCGGCCTGGATGCTGATCATCGTGGCGGCGAAGGGGACCGCGCCCTCGGGGATGTTGTGCAGGGCGATCGCGACCATCACGAGCAGGGCCGTGCTCTGGGCCGCACCCAGGGAGGGCAGCATCCGGGCGAGCACCCAACGCATGCCCGGCACTGCCAGGAAGCCCACGGCGAACAGCGCCAGCGTCGCGGTGCGCAGGTCCGGGTCACGCAGGCCGGGCGGCAGGAGCTCGACGAGGCTGATGAGCAGCATCGCCGCGGCGGAGAACAGCAGCGCGAACCCGACACTGCGGTCGGTCCAGGTGCGCTTGACGGCAACCGCGACCCAGCCCAGCAGGGCCGCCGAAGCAGCGGCGACTGCCAGGAGGAAGCCTGTCACCTCGGGCGTCACCCGAACCAGTGTAGGCAGCCGGTTCCGCCCACACCATGGGGGTTTGCCTCAGCGGGCCAGCCGATGGGCGAGCCATTCCAGGGCCAGTGGGTAGCGGTGGTCGATCCCCCCGTGCCCGGCGTCGAACAGCTCGAAGTGGATCCGCTCGTCGGGGACGCCCGCTGCGGCCAGCTCCGCCCGGAACGCCTGGGCGCCGACGTCGAGGTTGTACTCGTCGCGGGTGCCCGCGTCGATCCAGATGGCACGCAACGAGCGCAGCGCCTCGGCGTGCTGGGGTGCCATCCGGACCGGGTCGAGGTCGAGCCAGCGTTGCCAGACCTCGGGACGCAGCACCCCGGTGACTGGATCGAACGGCAGGACGGGTGTGCCATCCGGCTCGGCGGAGAAGCACGCCGCCACCCCGTAGATCCCCAGGAGGACCTCGTCCTCGGGCTTGGTGAAGGCGGTGCGAGAAGTGAAGTCCGCCCACCACCGGGCCGGGTCGCCGTCGTGGGCCCGCAGCGCCCGGACCACCGCGGCGAACTCCGGGACGTAGCAGAGCTCGTAGAGGGTGTCGCCGGCGTGCGTGGCCAGCGAGCCGAACACGTCCGGTCGCAGCATCGGGGTGATCATCGCCCCGTACCCTCCGCTGGACTTGCCGGTGATGGCCCGGGACTCGCGGTCCGCGATGGTGCGGTACCGGGCGTCCACGAAGGTCACGACCTCGTCGCACAGGTAGGTGTGGTAGTTGCCGGTGCCGGGGGAGTCGACGAACTGCGAGCCGCCGTAGGCCGTCCAGGCGTCGACGAACACCACGACGCACGGCGGGGCTCCGCCGGCGAACACAGCGTCGGCGGTCTCCGGGAACGGCTGCCGGAAGGGCTGGCGGTTGGCCCACATCGCCACGTGTCCGGTGTAGCCCTGGATGACGTACACCGTGGGGTACCGGGCCGTCGGGTCGTCGTCGTAGCCGGGCGGGACGTACACCCACAGCGGGCGCTCATGCGGGTCGCCCAGGGGGTTCCCACGCAGCGCATGCGAGTCGATGACCAGTTCGTCGAGGCGGCCCGCGAGCGCGCCGGTCCAGGGGAGCATGCGTGGGACTCTAGCCCCGCGGGCGGTCGCGTCCCGGGCTCCCGTCCTATCCTCGGGCGGTGGACCTCCCTCCCGGTTGGCTGACGGACATCGCCGTGCTCCGTCTCAGCGGCGCCCACATCGAGGACCGTGGCGACCACCTCGTCGTCACCTCCCCGGACAACCCCGGGTACCACTGGGGCAACTTCCTGCTGGTCACGGACCCCGAGGCCCGCAACGACGCGCGGCGATGGGTTGAGCTCTTCCGGGCCACCTTCCCGGACGCCCGACACCTGGGGATCGGCCTGCCGGCAGAGCCGGAGCCGGAGCCGTGGGCCGCCTTCGGCCTCCCGGTGACCTCGGAGGAGGTGATGTCGACGACGACTCTGCCCGCCCAGCGCCCTGCCCCCGACGGGTACTCGATCCACCAGCTGCTGACCCCGGACCAGTGGGCGGCCGCGGCGGCGGCGGACATCGCGGAGAACGCCCGCACCGGGGAGCAGCCCGACGATGCGTCGTTCCGGGAGTTCACGGTGGCGAGGATGCGCACCCGCGCCGAGCTGTCCGAGCGCGGGGCAGCGGCGTTCTTCGGGGCCTTCGTGGGGGACGAGTGCGTCTCGAGCCTGGGGATCGTCCTGTGCGGGCAGGATGCCCGGGGTCGGGAGGTGGCGCGCTACCAGAGCGTGCAGACGGCGGTCGACCACCGGCGTCGGGGACTGGCCGGGCACCTCGTGGGGGTTGCGGCCGGCTGGGCTGCGGACCGCGGCGCCCAGCGGTGGGTCATCGCCACCGAGTCGGACAACCCCGCGGGGCGGCTGTACCGCAGCCTCGGCTTCGCCCCGGACTCACGAAGCTGGCAGGTCGAGCGGTCGTAGAGTAGGGGCCGGATCGGATCGGGTGGGTCCGTCGTCGGTGGGTATGTCCGGTTGACGCTGGAATCGCCCGAGAAACTTGTGCGAATCTGATGCATCCGAATGGGTGAACGGGGCAGAAGTAGGGGTGAAGGGTGTCCGCAGGGGACCCCCGCACTCAGGAGGAACATCATGCGCACGTCCACCCGCATCGCCGCCACCGTCGCCTCAGCCGGCCTCATCGCCGCCGCCATGGCCGCCCCCGCCAGCGCGCAAGGCCGCGACTGGTCGAAGAAGAGCGATGCGTCGATCGTTGAGACGGCGATCGCGCTGGCGACAGCAGATTCGACTACCTGCAGGCGAGCTTCGAGAGCGCACGGGACTTCGACATCCTGATCAGGCCTTGGCGACAGGTGTGGACGTCTTCGACGGCACCGACTACACGGTCTTTGCGCCAACGGACGAGGCCTTCACGAGCACGCTGGCGGTATCGAGCTCGGAGTGGTCCTGCGCGGAGAGGCACGGCGTTCGACGCTGCCTGGCTGCACTCGTCGTGGACGGTGTGGCCGAATGTGCTCGCCTACCACGTCACCGACGGGGTCAGGAATTCCAACAGCGTGACCCAGGCGAAGAAGATCACGATGCTCAATCGGGACGACACGATCTCGCGCTCGCGGATGGCATCATCGACGCGGCGCAACGATCCGACGCCGGATCTCGTTGCCGACGTGAATGCGGTCAGCGACGGCTGATCCACGTGATCGACGAGCGTGCTCCTGCCCTGACACGCGATTCCGAATCGGGGCCGGTGACCTTCGGGTTGCCGGCCCCGACGCCGTCCGTCGAGGCTGCCGGCAGGGCCAGGCCAGTGGCCTGGCAGGCGTCGCGCGGCGTCAGCCCGCCGCCAGCCTCCGTTGCCGGCGCTCCAGCGTCCGGATCCTCTGCGGGTTGCGCTCGTCGGGGACGGCCCTGTTGGCCTTGAGGTACGCCTCGGGCGTCACGAGGAGCAGCTCGTCGTCGAGCATCCGGACGGTGTCCACGGTGGCGCGGCCCTCGACGAGGGCCAGGATCCGCGCGTCGGGCGTCGCGGGCAGCAGCGAGGTGAGCGTCGCCCCGGAGTCCAGGTGCATCTCCCGCAGCAGCTCGAGCATCCAGCCCAGCCGCCGCGGAGTGCTGGGGGCGGCCGTGTAGCGCGCGCCGAGGAACTCGGCCAGGGCCGCCTCGTCCATGGGGGCGGCGGCCTCGCGGGACGGCACGGCGACCGCGTCGGTGGGATGGGCCTGGGTGTCCACCTGCCAGGCGCGCAGGTCCTCCAGCTCGCGCTCGGCCAGCTCCAGGAGGCTCGCGGCCAGGACGAACTGCCGGCTGCGTGCGGGCGGCAGCTCGGCGCCGCCCTTGTACCGCAGCTCGTGCTCCAGTGAGGCCCAGAGGTCAGCCGCCCGGGTCCGGACCTGGATCTCCGCACGTTGGATCGTGAGCAGCTCGGGCAGCTCGCCGTCGGGCCGCGCCCGCACGTCGAAGTGTCGTCCGCGGTAGCCGGGGGTCTCCTCGCGGGAGCGCTCGTCGCGGGCGTCGACGTCCTTGTCGACGACCAGCAGTCGGTGCAGCTCCTGGGCGACGATCGCGATCTCGCTCTCGAGCCGCACGACCACCCGGACACCGATCAGGTCGGGCAGGTCGGCATAGGAGCTGTCGCGCCCCGGCTGGAGGCGATCGCGGGTGCGCAGCTTCTGCTCCACCGAGCGGACCTCCTTGGCCCGACCGGAGACGAAGGCCTCGATCTCGTCGACGTCCTCCAAGCGGCTCTGCAGCCACGCCACCAGCGCGTTCGTGGCCGCCACGTACTCGCGTCGACGGCGCCGGTACACCTGGGCCTCCCGGTGCGCCCAGCTGCGCGGACGTGGGGCTGGGGCCGGGTCGGCGGCGTCAGCGGGGGCGCTGGCAGGAGCCGGGCCGGGGGTGCGGGGCATGCCCAGCAGTGTACGGAGCGCCGGCGCCCGGACGGCATCCATCGATACGGCTCGTGGTGGCAACGGCGGCGGGATTGGCGCGATCCGGACAACCTGGTGTGGCGATCCGGACACCTGTGTCCGGATCGAGCCAGAGCTCCCATGGAGCGGGTGGTGCGGTGCGGGTCAGCCGATCGTGACGCGCACGACCTTGTCGTCCTCGACCTCAGCGTTGATCCGGTCCTCGCGGTAGTCCATCGTGACGGCGTTCGGCTTGCCGTCCACGGACGTCACCCGGAAGGTGAAGCCGGCGTCCGTGGTCGCGGCCTCGGCCTCCGCCACGGACAACCCCACGAGCGTGCCGGCGAGGGCGTTGATGTCCTGGCCACCGGCGGCACCCTGGACGTCGGTGGACGAGCCGGCCTGGTCGGCGGGGACGTACCCGAGGACCTCCTGCTCGCCGGCCTTCAACGTGAGCTTCTCGGGGGTCAGGGTGAAGGTGGTGACGGTGCCGAGCAGCTCGAAGTACGCCGACTCGGCGGACATCAGCTTGGGGTCCCCGGCCATCATGGTCGAGCCGATCGGGCCGAACTTGATGCTCTCGCCCTCGGTCGTGTAGTCGACGAAGTAGCTGTTGACCGGGGCCTGCCCGGACATCTGGTCCTTGAAGAAGTTGGCGGTGATGCCCAGGTTGCCGAGATCCTGCGAGCTCAGGCTGGACTCGGTCAGGGCCCAGGAGGTGGACTCGAGCGGATGCCCCTCCTCGAGCTTGACCTCCTCGTTGGCTGCCTCCTCGCCGGAGGGCACCCCCGTGGTGGTGTAGTCGGCGCAGGCGCCGAGCGAGCCCACCATGAGCAGCGCGGCCAGTGCGGTGGTCGTCCGGTGAAGCCTCATCGTGTCTCCTTGGTCCTCGGGCTCGTGCGCGCGCGGTTCGGCGTCCCGGCCAGATTGTGTCAGGTGCCCAGCCAGGTTCTCAGCAGGGCGGTCACCACGGCGTCGGGATCCTTCTTGTCGGCCTTCACCGCCGCCCGGAAGTCCTTGCGCAGCGACTTGGGCACCTTCACGCCGAGGTCGACGGGCTTGTCCGCGGCCTTCCCCGAGGGGCGGGTCCGGGCCTTCTTCGCCGCGGCCCGCAGGCTGTCGCTGGTGGTGCCCCGAAGGGGTCCGGACAGCCGGTGCGGGGTCGCGCCACCGGCCGCGCTCGGGGACGCAGGGGGCGCACCCGGGAGGGTGGGCTCGGGGTCCTGGCGGGGCTCCGGGAGCACGGGGGGGTCGGTCGCGGGGCGCAGGGTGTGCAGCGAGTGGCCGGGGGCAGCGGGGTGGATGTGGGCGTCGGCCGCCTTCTTCAGCGCCGGACGCGGTGCCGGTGTGCTCATGACAGGCCCTCCTCGATGTTCTCGGCCAGCTCGGTGAACAGGGCGACCAGGTCCCTGGCGCTCTTCGAGCGCAGGGCGGTGATGGGCACCGCGGCCCCCTGGGCGGCACCCATGGCGGTCCGGTCGGGGATCGGCGGGTCCAGGACCAGCAAGGGATAGGCCCGGCGCAGCTCGTCCAGGCGGTAGGAGTGCTCGGCGCTGTGGCGCACCCGGTTGACCACGATGCCGGCAGGGCGCAGGCCGAGGTTGGTCGCTGCCCGCGCGATGTCCACGGCCTCGAGCGCCTGCTCGGCACCCTGCAGGGCGAAGTACGACGGTTCGGTGACGATCAGCGCCGCGGGGGCGGCTGCCAGCGCGTTGCGGGTCAGCTCCCCCAGGGAGGGCGGGCAGTCGATCAGGATCGTGTGGTAGCGGTCCAGGGCGCCGACCAGGGTTGTGCGCAGGCGAAGCGCGGAGTCGGTTCCCTCGGCGTGGGCCCGGTGCTCCAGGGCCCGCTCGCCGGCGATCAGGTCGATCCCCGGGCCCCAGCCGCTGCCGACGATCGCGTCCGCGGCGATCCCCTGCCGACCATCGGCCAGGACGTCGTTGGTGGTGAACTCGTAGGGGTGCGGATCCAGCGCCGCCGTGGCGTTGGCCTGGGGGTCCAGGTCGATCACCAGCGTCCGGTGTCCCGCGGCCCACGCGCTGGCGGCCAGCCCCAGCACGACCGACGTCTTCCCGACGCCGCCCTTGAGGGAGATCGCTGCGAGCATGGCCACGTGGCCAGTCTGCCACGCGGCGGGGCCGGCCCTCAACCCCGGGACTGAGCCGGTGCGGCGGCCTCTGGGACCTCAGCGGATCCCGGCGTACCGGCGAAGCGCCTCGTCGCGCTCCTCGAAGTGGTCGACGATCGGTTCCGGATAGCCGTGCGCGTAGCCGTCGAGCACCTTCCACGGCTCATGCACGGCCGCCCCGGCGAGGTGGGCGAGCTCCGGGACGTACCGGCGCACGTAGGCCCCGTCGGGGTCGAACTTCCGGCCCTGCAGGACGGGGTTGAAGACCCGGAAGTAGGGGGCGGCATCCGTGCCGGAGCCAGCCACCCACTGCCACCCGTGGGCGTTGGAGGCGGGATCGCCGTCGACCAGCCAGCGCATGAACTCCCGCTCCCCGCGCCACCACGGCAGGTGCAGGTCCTTCACCAGGAACGACGCGACCACCATCCGCACCCGGTTGTGCATCCATCCCTCGGCGCGCAGCTGGCGCATCCCGGCATCCACGAAGGGGAACCCGGTGCGCCCCTCCGCCCAGGCCGCGAACGCCTCGTCGGCGGCCGGCCCGGAGTCGTGCACCATCCGGTCGAAGGCCGGGTTGAGGTTCCCGGTGAGCGTCCCCGGGTTGTGGAACAGGACGTCGGCATAGAACTCGCGCCACCCGAGCTCGGCGACGAAGCGGCGGTCGCGGCCGGGGTCGAGTGCGCCCAGCAGGGTCCGCGGATGGATCTCGCCCCAGCGCAGGGGAAGGGAGAGCCGGCTCGTGCCCGGCAGGTCGGCCCGGTCGCGCAGGTCGCCGTAGTCGGCCAGGTGGGTGTCGGCGAAGGCGGCCCACCGATCACGGGCTGCCCGTTCGCCGGCGGCGGGAAGGGTCGTCCCCGGCGGGGGTGCCGCGCTGGGCAGGGGGTCACCGGGCACGTCGAGGACCTCGATGCGCGCCGGGCGGCGGGTCGGGGCCGCCCACCCGGTCTCCAGCCACGCGCGGTGGTACGGGGTGAACACGCGGTACGGCGTGCCGTCGGACTTGAGGACGGACCCGGGGGCCACGGCGTAGTTGCTCCCGGTGGCGACCAGGCGCGAGCCCTGGGCCTCCAGCGCTGCGGCGACCCGGGCGTCGCGCTCGCGGCCGCGTGGCGTGTGCGCCTCGGTCACGTGCACGGTGAGCGGTCCGAGCTCCCCGGCCAGGGCGCTGAGCTCCTCGGCGGGGTCACCGGTGCGCACGTGCAGGGCGCCCAGGTCCGCGCGCAGGGCGGCCAGGGAGTCGGCGAGGTACGCCCGGGGGGGCGCGCCGAGCCGCTGCCAGGGTCCGGGGACCACGATGAAGACCGGCAGGATGCCCGCCCCGGCGGCCTCGGCCACGGCGCGGGCGAGCGCGGGATGGTCCTGCGTGCGCAGGTCCCGGCGGAACCACATCACGTGCTGCACCCACCGACCCTAGGGCGCACCCGACGGTCGCGCATCTGCCCGAGCCGGTGCCCCAGCGGCTCCGCGCCGTGGACGTGCGGGCAGATGCCCCCGGGGGCTCTGGGTGCCCTGTGCCCGGATCTGGGTGCGGTGGGCCACAATGGACCCGTGAGCGACCTCATCGATACCACCGAGATGTACCTGCGGACGATCTATGAGCTGTCGGAGGAGGGGATCCTGCCGATGCGCGCCCGGATCACCGAGCGCCTCGGCCAGAGCGGGCCCACGGTCTCCCAGACGGTCGCGCGCATGCAGCGCGACGGCCTGGTCGAGCTCGACGAGGAGGATCGCCACCTCGTCCTGACCGAGACGGGGTCGGCACTGGCCACCCAGGTGATGCGCAAGCACCGCCTGGCCGAGTGCCTGCTGGTCGAGGTGATCGGCCTGCCCTGGGAGGAGGTCCACACCGAGGCCTGCCGCTGGGAGCACGTGATGAGCGAGGCCGTGGAGCGACGGCTGGTCGAGATCCTCGGCAACCCGACCACCTCCCCCTTCGGCAACCCCATCCCGGGTCTGCGCGAGCTGGGTGGGGCTGCCGACGTTCGTCCCGCCCCCGTGCCCACCGGCCAGTCCCTGGCTGCCGCGGCGCAGGACGAGCCACGCACGGTGACGCTCGTGCGGATCGCCGAGAGGCTGCAGGCCGACGAGGCCACGATGGGTGAACTCCGCGGGATGGGGGCCACGCCCGGCGCCCAGGTCGAGGTCAGCCTCGCCGGCGGCGGAGTGCTCCTGACGAGCCCGCAGGGGTCGGTCGAGCTGTCGCGCGTGCAGGCCAAGCAGGTCATCGTCGTCGTCGAGTAGCCACCGGCCCCTTGTGGGGCTCCCGCGAGCGGGACTTCGGGGGTACCCTACGGGGTACTGACTACGGGAGGATGTCATGGCCATCGATGAGACGTGCCGCAAGGACGTGGTCAACCGGTTGCGTCGGATCCAGGGGCAGGTCGCCGGCATCGTGACCATGATCGACGAGGGCCGCGACTGCACCGACGTGATGGTCCAGGTCGCTGCGGTGTCCCGCGCCATCGACCGGGCCGGCTTCAAGATCATCTCCGCCGAGCTGCAGGCCTGTGCTGCGGCCAGCCAGAACGGCGAGGAGCCCCCGATGTCCATGGAGAAGATCGAGAAGCTCTTCCTCACCCTCGCCTGACCGCAGCTGCCCACCCCGTGCCGCGGTGGTAGCAGCGCGTCGTGATCCGGCTACAGAACGCGCTCTCCGTACCCGGAATCGCCGGTTTCTCCGGTATGGGGGCCGTCGAACGAGAGATACATCACACGGGATGAGTTTGTGACACAACTGCGACGTTCGCTACGGTGAACGAGTCCCGCCACCCGGTGGGACGGGGCGGACGGCGCCGAATCCCGTTCACGTCACGCCCCTCAGCGCCTGGCCACCGGCCAGCAACGCACTGAGAACGGGAGCGGGGGACCCACGATTCGTGGTCCCACGTCGACAGGCGTGAGTCCTTGGGGTGAAGCCGCGAGAGCGGCCGGGTGCTCCCCACCCGAACCCGACAGCTCACCTCGCAGGCGCCTGGAGGAGACATCACCATGGCTCTACTGACCCGTGCCCGAGGCATGGCCCTGGCAGGCGCCACGGCCCTGGCCGTCGTGCTCCCGATCTCGCCGATGGCCCCGGCACCCGCCGTCTCGGCTGTTCCCGCGCCCCGCGTCTCCGTCGTGAGCAGCGCATCCGCCGACGTGGTGGCTGGGGACCGCAAGAAGAAGGCCTCGCGCAGCTCGCGGTTCGCCGTGCGCGCGTCGAAGGTCATGCGCACCGGCAACTCGCTCAAGGGCGTGCCCTACCGCCGTGGCGGCTCGACCCCCCGCGGCTTCGACTGCTCCGGCTTCACCTCCTACGTGTACCGCAAGGCGGGGGTGAGCCTTCCGCACTCGGCGACGGGCCAGATGCACCGGGCCAAGCGGATCTCGCGGAGCCAGGCGCGCCCCGGTGACCTCGTGTTCTTCCATGGTGGGCGCGGCGCCTACCACGTCGGCATCTACGCCGGGAACAACCGCACCCTGCACTCCCCGCGCCCGGGCGGGCGTGTGAGCACGGTGCGCATCTGGAGCCGCAACGTCTCCTTCGGCCGGGTCCTGTGACCTGTCGCTGACACCCCTGCGCGGGCCCTCGGGCCCGCCACCGAACCGCGCGGGCCCGCCCGCTCCCGGTGCCCGAGTCGTCCGATCGGCTCGGGCACCGTGCTGTCCGCCGGGCTCAGGCCCCGCTGGACTCGGACGTCTCGACCGCCTCGGCGAACAGGTCGGCCATCTCGTCGTTGAAGGCGGCCACCAGGTTGCCCACATCGGGGATGACGTTCGCGTCGGTCTTGAACCCCACGCGGATCATCCCGTTGTAGCTGAAGATGCAGGCGCCCAGGGTCTGGTGCGAGGCCCCGGGGACCCACCCGAGGATGCCGACCATCTCCTGCCCCGCGAAGTAGCGCACCTCGGTCGGGCCGGGCACGTTGGTCGTCACACCGATCGCCTTGTTGCTGAAGAACTGGGTCAGGCGCCGGGAGACGGTCTCGGTCACCGAGCCCATGGCACCGATCGCGTGGGACAGCCCGAACGTGAGCAGGGCCTCGGGGCCGTACTTGATCACGTCCATCCGCGCCTTCGAGGCGGCCAGCCGGGCCATCGGCGTCGGCTCGGACAGGGGCAGCTCGATGGCCACCAGCGCGAACTTGTTGCCCAGGTGGATCGGCAGGGGCTCGTCGACGGCGCGCAGGTTGACCGGGATCATCGTCACCACGTCCTGGGGGACCTCGCCGCGGGCCATGACGTAGCGGCGCAGCGCCCCGGCCAGTGCGGCCATCATCACGTCGTTGACGGTCGCACCACGCGCCTTCGCCACCCGCTTGACGTCGTCCAGGTCGTAGGAGGGCGCCCAGTCCGCGCGCTTGTCGAGCCCCGGCTGGCCGAACAGCAGGACGTCCTCGTGGGTCCCGAGCAGCAGCTTGTCGACGGCGTCGGCGGTGCCGGCCACCTGGTCGGCCAGCTTCCAGGTGAGGCTGCCCCGATGGTCGGGGTCGAGCATGTGCACGAGGTTCACGGCGGAGTTGGTCGCCGCGACCCCGGCGGCCACCGGGAAGGTCGCGAGCTGGAACAGCCGCCGTCCGGCCCGGTCGCGCAGTCCCGGGTGCATCCGGTCGGTCGGGGCCGGTCCCATGCTCGGGGAGGGCTCGGCCGGATGGTTGCGGGGGTCGGACCCGGTCAGGGCCGCCAGCGCGTCCTCGGGCTCGGCGTCCCCGCTCGGCGTGTCGGTCGTGAGGTCCAGCAGGACCCGCACCAGCGCGGTCCCGTCGGCGATCGCGTGGTGGAAGCGCATCATGACCGCACCGAAGTTCCTGCCCGTCAGCACGTAGGCCTGCCACAGCGGCCGGTCGTGGGGCAGCGGCTCGGACATCCGGGCCTGCAGGTACTTGCGCATCGCCTCGCGGCCCCCGTCGCCCTTGAGGCGATGGTGGGTGATGTGCCGCTCGATGTCGAAGTCCGGGTCCTCCACCCAGTGGTCCAGGCCGACGTTGGCGTGCTCGGGCCGCCACGTGAACACCGGGTACCGGTCGACCATCCGCTCCTGGAGGGCGCGGGTGACGGCCTCGGGGTCCAACGGCTCGTCGAACCACATCACCCCCTCGATCACCATGAGGTTCTCGGGGCTGTCCATGTTCAGCCACAGGGAGTCGTTCGGGGACAGGGCGACGCGTGCGGACATGGCCCCATCGTGCCCCCTTCCGGGCGCGGAGTCACACCGTGCTCGGGCGTATGCGGCGCGCGGTCACTCAGCCGGGGCCAGCGCCAGCAGCTGCTCCATCTCCGCGGTGTAGGCGGCCACCAGGTTCGCGATGTCGGGCACGACGTTGACGTCGGTCTTGAAGCCGACCCGGATCTGGCCGTCGTAGCTGAAGATGCACACCCCCAGGGTCTGGTTGGCCGCACCGGGGACCCAGCCCAGGATGCCGACCAGCTCCTGCCCGGCGAAGTACCGGGTGCTCTGCGGCCCCGGAACGTTCGTGGTGACGCCGATGGCCTTGTTGCCGAAGTACTCCTGGATGGTCCGCGACACCCGTGACGTGTAGGAGCCGACCATGCCCAGGGCGTTGGAGATGCCGAACGTGAGCAGCGCCTCCGGTCCGGACTTGATGACCTCCATGCGCGCGTGGGCGGCGTCCAGCCGGTCCACCGGGGTGGGGGCCTCCAGCGGCAGGTCGAGGGCCACCAGGGCGAACTTGTTGCCCAGGTGCGCCGGGAGCGGCTCGTCGACCGGGCGCAGGTTCACGGGGATCATCGTCATCGCGTCGGCGAACGGTTCGCCACGTCCCTCCAGGTAGCGGCGCAGGCCCCCGCCGACCGCGGCCAGCATCAGGTCGTTGACCGTCGCGCCGCGAGTCCTGGCTGCGCGCTTGACCTGCGCCAGGTCGTGCGCCGGAGCCCAGTCCGCCCGCTTGGCGACCCCCGCCTTCCCGAAGATGGCGATGTCCGGCGGGGTGCCCACGAGCAGCTTGTCCAGCGTCCCGGCCGTGCCCACGGCGTGGTCGGCGGCCGTGGCGACCAGGCTGCCCTCGCGGTCGAGGTCCAGCATCTCGAGCAGCTTGCCAGCGCCGGTGGTGGCCTTCACCCCGGCGGCCAGGGGCAGGGTCGCGACCTGGGTGACGGCGTTGAGCGCCTTCACCCGCTTGCGCCGGCGTTGGCGATCGGTCGGGGAGTCCTCGGGCAGCGGGGGCTCGTCAGCCGGGTGCAGCCGGTCCTCGGCGATGTCGGGGTAGTCGAAGCCCTCCTCGGGGGTGTCGGTCGTCATCTCGATCAGCACCCGGGCCAGGGCGGTGCCGTCGGCGATCGCGTGGTGGAAGCGGATCATGACCGCCCCGAAGTCGTTGCCCTCCAGGACGTAGGCGCGCCACAGCGGGTGCGCCAGGTCGATCGGCTCGCTGAAGCGCGCCTCGAGGAAGGCCTGCAGCTCCTCGCGGCCCCCTGCGCCGCCCAGCTCGTGGACCGTGACGTGCCGGTGGATGTCGAAGTCCTCGTCGTCGACCCACTCGTCGCGGCCCCCGACGCTCCCGGAGATCCGGGGGCGCCACCGGAACACCGGGTAGCGCCCGACGAGGCGCTCCTCCAGGGCCCGGATCACGGCATCGGGGTCGAGCCGGTGGTGGAACCACATGACGCTCTCGATGACCATGAGGTTCTCGGGGGTGTCCATGTTCAGCCAGAGCGAGTCGTTGGCCGACAGCTCCATCTCGGCGGGGGTGTCCGGGATCGTCGTCATGGCCCCATCGTGCCCCGTCCCCGATCGCGAAGCCCCGGTCAGTTGCAGGGGTTCGCGTCAGGGTGCGCCCGGTGTACACTTTGATTGAAGCAACAACTTATTGGAGGACCCATGGCAGCCCATCCCTACGCCGAGCACGTGCGCGCCTCGGCGGCCGCCGGCGCCCATGCTGCGTGGCGGCCCGGGGACGCCTCGCTGCCCGCCCTCTACCTGAGCCACGGCGCCCCGCCGCTGTTCGAGGACTCCGAGTGGATGGCCCGGCTGTTCGCCTGGGCGCGGGCGCTGCCCCGGCCCCGCGCCATCCTGATCGCCTCGGCGCACTGGGAGTCCGCGCCGCTGGCGCTGTCCTCAGCCGTCGCGGGCACCCCGCTGGTCTACGACTTCGCGGGCTTCGACCCGGTCTACTACCGATTCCGTTACCCGACCCCGGAGGCCACCGAGCTCGCGGCGCTCGTGGCCGGGGTCCTGCCCGACGGAAGTGGCCTGGTGCAGCACACCACCCGCGGCCTGGACCACGGGGCCTGGGTGCCGCTCATGGTGATGTACCCCGAGGCCGACATCCCCGTGCTGCAGCTGAGCATCCCCACGAACGTGTCGGCCGACCTGGTCGACCTCGGCCGGCGGCTTCGCCCGCTGCGCGAGCAGGGCGTGCTGGTCATCGGGTCGGGGTTCATGACCCACGGACTGCCGTTCGTCGACTGGGGGCGCCCGGAGTCCGTCCCGGGCTGGTCCCGGGACTTCGACGCCTGGGCCACCGACGCACTGGCCCGCGGCGACCTCGACGAGCTCGCGGCGTTCCGGACCAGGGCTCCCGGGATGCCCTACGCGCACCCCACGGTCGAGCACTTCATCCCGATGTTCCTCACCCTTGGCGCGGCGACCGACCTGTCGCTGGCGCCGACCATGACCATCGACGGCTGGATGTACGGCCTCTCGCGACGGTCCCTCCAGGTGGCCTGAGGCGCACGCCGGCGGCGAGGCGGGGTCGGATCAGCCCTCGCTGAGCAGCGCCTCGGCCTGCGCGACATCAAGGCGCCCGGCGGCGAGGTCGGCCAGGATCGCGGCGGCGTCGACCTCGGTCGACGGGGCGGGATGGGCCGCCTCCGGGCTCGGGGCCTCACCCAGGCCCAGGCGCTCGAGGACCTCGCTGAGCCGCGCCCGCGCCGTCGGGTAGGAGACCTCGAGGTGGGCCTGCACGTCGCGGACGTTGCCGCGGCTGCGCAGGAACACCTCGAGGATCTCCAGGTCGGCGGCGTTCAGCCGGCAGAACCGGCACGTCTCGAAGTGACCGGCGAGCTCCGTGCCGCACGAGGGGCACCCCAGGCGCAGGGTGATCAGCGAGTCGGAGCACACCGGGCACGTGGTCGGTGGCCGATGCGTGCGCATGGGCGCTCAGAACACCGAGACGACGAGGGATCCCAGGCGGGTGGTCGCCGCGAGGCTGCCGGTCCCCGCGCCGGCGATCACGGGCGGATGCCCCTCAGGTGTGGCCTTGATCGTGGTTCCGTCGGCCAGGCGGATGGTGGCCAGGCCGAGGGTGGCCTCGGCCGTCACCGTCACGTCGGAGCCGGGCAGGAGCGTCAGGCGGGCCGAGCCCAGGTCCGTGGTGACCGAGCATTCGCCCTCGAACTGCCACTCCACATCCGCACTGCCGCTGGCCACCGACAGGGTCAGCTGCCCCGCGCCGTCGTGGAGCCTGGCCGAGCCCACCTCGACGCCGACGGACGTGGCGCTGCGCATCCCGCTGAGCTCCAGCGACCCGGCGACGTTGAGCACGTCGAGGGGCAGGTCGGGGTTGACCCGCACGCGCAGCGTCGAGCCGGCACGGTTCACGTTGGTCAGCCACGTGGCGAAGGTCGACTTCGGTGCCTCGGCCTCGTACTCCCCGACGCGCAGGTCGGAGTGCACGGTCAGCCGGTCGCCGACGTGGGACACGCGGTGCGGCCCCTCGGCGATCGCGGTGTCGACCGACGGGTCAGCCACGACGACCAGGCGCACGGCGCTGCCGCGCACGCTGATCCGCCGGACGGGCTCGGGTGCCGGCTGCTCGACTGTGGGCTCGGGGGCAGGTGCGGCATCCGCCGGGGCGGCGCTCGCCTGCTTCATGGCGCTCTCGGCCTCCTCGGGGCTGATCTCGCCGGAGGCAACTCGGTTCAGAAGGTCTCTCAGTTCATCGCTCATGGGGCAATACTAGCGCTCCGTTTTCCACTATGGCAAGACTGGGTTTCCATTCAGTGCAGGAGATGGGGCGCGAGTCGATCCGGTGCCGCGGACGAGCCACCCCCCGAGCGCCATCAGCCCGATCGCCGCCACCGCGTTCAGCGGCACGCCGGCGAAGGAGATCACGCGGGTGGGGAATCCCGCGAGGCCGACCGCGGCGAGCATCAGCGTGCCGATCCCGATCAGGGCCGCCCCCGTGCCCGCCACGGCGGACCGGCCGCGCTCGCCGGGCAGCGTGCGGCCGTCTGCGCCCGCGCGGGCGGGGCGGTCCCAGCCGGGCAGCCGGCCCACCTCCGCGGGCCACATCACGCGCACGACGCCGGCCACGCAGGCCAGGTACACCGCCAGGAACGCGATCGTCCACAGCCAGAACCCGGGACCGGGCTCGGGGTAGCCGTCGGTCGACCACCGCACGGGCCGGTCGAGGCCCACTGCGTGCAGGCCTGCGTACAGGGCGATCAGGACCGGAAGGTGCCACAGGTAGAGCGTCATCGCGGTGAGGTTGATGGCGGTGGTGCCGGTCCACACCCGGCGCCCGGCGGCCAGCCGGGCCAGCGCCGGCCGCGCGGCTCCGGCCAGCCCGGCCAGTGCCAGGGTGTGCAGGGCCAGCACCAGGCTCGGAGGGGTCATGTTGCTGAACGGCTCGCCGCGCATGCCCACCATCGAGCGCGGGTAGGGCCCGTAGGTCACGAGCGCCAGGTTCACCGACACGGCCAGGGCCGCCAGCCCGGCGCCCCGCCAGCCTGCCAGCAGGCCCTTGTCGAACAGGATGCCCAGCTGGGCTGCCAGTGCCCAGACGAGGACGAAGTTGAGCAGCCCGAGGGGGGCGACCCCGACGCCGAGCCGCAGCCAGTCGAACAGGACCACCCCGGCCAGCAGGGCCGCGGGTCCGAGGTAGGGGCTGGCCGTGTCGGCCCGGACGGCCAGCGGGGTCAGCGCGCACACCATGACGTAGACGCCGATGAACCACAGCAGCTGCGTGGACAGCCCGAGCAGGGGAGCGGCGTACCCCTCCGGGGCCACGAGCGTCACGAGTCCGCTGAGGGGCGCCATGATCAGCAGGTACACCCACACCGGCCGCATCAGCCGGGCGACCCGGCGCCACAGCCAGGCGGCGTACGGGTCATGGTTGCTGCGCCACGAGCGGGCGTTCACCGCGCCCCCGGCGACGAAGAACAGCGGCATGATCTGCAGGATCCAGGTCGCCCACGGGGCCCACCAGTACACGGTCAGCGCGGTGCTGATCACGGGGCCGGAGTCGGTCCAGCCCACGATCCCCATGCTGCTGTGGCCCAGGACGACCAGGGCCAGCGCGCTGGCGCGCAGCAGGTCGAGCACCCGGTCCCGATCGGGCGGCGTGGCCGCAACGGCCCGCGCGATCGGCGGTGCCGGGGGGAGCCTCACACCCCCGACGGTACGCCGGTCAGCGGCTCGGCCGCCGCCCTCCAGTGATCCATGCGGGTTGTCGTCCCTCTAGGGTCCCGAACCTGCATGGATCACGAGAGGTGGCGGGGCGGGGCGGGTGGCGGGGCGGGGCGGAGGCGGGGACGCGACGGCCCCGCCCTCCCGAGTGGGGGGCGGGGCCGTCGGGTGGTGCCTCAGATGAACAGCAGCTGCGCGCCGTCGGTCATCTCGATGAAGTCGGTGGCGTTGATGATGTCCTCGACGCCCTCGTAGAGGTCGTCCATCTCCACCTTGTTCATGTCCGCGCTCATCCGGCAGGCCCACAGGTGCCCGCCGGAGGCCACGATCTGGTCGAGGAAGTCGCGCACGGGCGGGATGCCCATGTCGTCGAGCTGGTCCTTGAGCATCTTGGTCGCCATGCCGGTCATGCCGGGCAGCGGCATCACGGCCTGCGGGATCCGGATCTCCTTGCCCTTCACCGGGAAGTGCATCGCCGTGTTGCCGGCCGGTGAGAACTGCAGGTCGTCCATGCGGCTGTCGATGATCATGTCGAAGCCCCAGAACGTGAAGAACAGGTGCGTCTCGATGCCCTCACCGAGGGCGGCGTTGGCCAGGACGAGGGCCGGGTAGGCCATGTCCAGGTTGCCCTTGGAGCAGATGATGACGAACTTGCGGTCGGTCTCCGCGTCGTCGAAGTTCGGGATGACGGTCATGTGGGTGTCTCTCTACTGGTGGTGCGTGTCGGGCTGGCGGGGATCAGACGCAGCCCTTGGGCTTCGGCACACCGGCGATGTAGGCCATCTTCTTGGCCGGCTTCTTCGGGAAGAGCTCGAACTGGCGCTTGGTGGGCACGCCGCCGACGGTCTGCACGCGGCGGGTCGTGGCGGTCTCGCCCTTCTCCTTGTAGTCCTCGCGCAGCCACTTGATCAGCGCCCAGTGCTCGTCGGTCATCTCGACCCCGATGTTCTTCGCGAGCTCGGCGCCGATCTCCTCGCTCCACTCGTCGTACTCGGTGAGGAAGCCCTCGTCGTTGATGTGGACTTCCTTGCCGGCGATCGTGGCCATGGCCATGGTCGTTGTTCCTCTCTTGATCTACTTGGTGGGTGAGGTCGGCTGGGTGTCCTCACCGACCGTGTGGAGCATGGACAGGACGCGGGCGAGCCCACGCCTGGTCTGGGGGTCGCGCATCGACTTCAGCAGCGCGAAGGCCGAGGGCGGCTCGATGTGCGTGTCCTCGACCTCCTGGATGGTCAGGGCGGTGCGGTTGAGCAGGGCCATCACCTCGGGCTGGGTCAGCTCCTTGACGGCGTTGAGGATGGTGATGACGTTGTCGCCCAGGGCGCGCACGTCGTCCTCGGTGTACGTGGTGACGACCCGGTCAGCGATCGCCGCGCCCTCGCGGGCGAACATGAAGTAGCCCTTGTCCTCGGCGACCTGCAGGACCTCGGTGAGCTTGGCCATGCCGGCTCCGCCCAGGGAGCTCACCTCGTGGCCCAGCTCGGAGATGCTGCCGATCTGGCCGACCAGGACCTCCATGTCGGGAATCGCCCGGGCAGTGGTGCGGGCGAACCGGGTGACGTCGTCGATCGTGACGTCGGCCTCGAGTTCGGACAGCTCCCGGGTGGCCACGTCCATGGCCCCGCGGGAGACCGGGATGAGGGTCTCCACGAGCTCGCTCCACTGCTCGCGGGCGGCGGCCGCCTCAGCGACCTGCTCGGCCATCACCGCCATCTGGGCGCTCATCGCGTCCAGGCGGGCGAGGATGGCGGCGTTCGAGTCCGCGGTCGCCGCCGCCGGGCTCAGGGCGCCGACCGTGTCGGGGCCCAGTGTGGGTGGTCTCGGTCATCAGAGGTCCTTCGTGTCCTTGCCGGCCATCGACATGAGCGCGGGCAGCGGCAGCTCCTTGCCGGGCAGCAGGATGTTCCAGTACATCCAGCGGAACATGACCTTGCCCCAGTGGTTCATCTCGGTCTCCTTCAGCAGCGAGAACGGGCCGATCCCGGGCAGCGGGTACTTGCCGGTGAGCGGCTCGGTGTCGTAGTTGAAGTCGATGAGCAGGCCCTTGCCGTGGCCGGTCTCGATGAAGCAGTTGGCGTGGCCGTCGAACAGCTCGGTCATCTTCAGGCCCTGGATGTGGCGCAGGAAGTTCGCCGGGAACAGGTCCATCGCGAAGTGGGCCACGGAGCCGGCCTTGGAGGCGGGGATGTTGGAGGCGTCCCCGACGACGAAGATGTTGTCGTAGTCGTCGGACAGCAGCGTCTGCTTGTCGACCGGCACGTAGTTCAGGTCGTCGCCCAGGCCCGAGCGGGCGATGTAGTCCGCACCCATGTTCAGCGGGATCGTGACCAGCAGGTCGTAGGGGACCTCGCGCTCGTCGAAGCTGATCAGCTTCTTGGCCTCGGCGTCGATGCTCTCGACCATGAAGTCGCCCTCGAGGACGATCCCGCGGGTCTCGAGCATGTCGCCGAGGTGCTTGCTGGCGACCGGCTTGGTGAACGCGCCCTCCAGCGGGGTGACGTAGACGATCTCGACCTTGTCGCGCATGCCCTGCTCGGCGAAGAAGGCGTCGGCCAGGAAGGTGAACTCCAGCGGCGCGACCGGGCACTTGATCGGCATCTCGGTGATGTGCACCACCAGTCGGCCACCCTCCCAGGTGCGCAGCTTCTCGGCCAGGGCGGTCGCGCCGGCGAACGTGTAGAACTCGTGGACGCTGCCGCCGAGGTCGTCGGCCATGCCCGGGGTCTCCTCGGGGCGCGGCGTGGTGCCGGTGGCGATGATCAGGTAGTCGTAGCCCAGCTCCGTGCCGTCGACGAGCAGGACCTTGTTCTCCTCGGGCAGGACCTTGTCGATCTCGCCCATGACCAGGTCCACCCCGGTCGGGATGAAGCGCTTCTTGGGCTTGACGATCTCGTCGGGGCGGTAGATGCCGAAGGGCACGAACAGGTACCCGGGCTGGTAGTAGTGGGTGTCGTCGGAGTCGACGACCGTGATGCTCCACTCGTCGCGGGGCAGCTGCGGGCGCAGCTTGTTCACGGCCATGGTCCCGGCGGTGCCGGCTCCCAGGACGAGCAGCCTCTTCATCAGTTCTCCTTCATCGTGGCCGCGGGGTGCGGCACCGGGGTTGTCGCCGTCGAGCGCGGCGGGGTGTCGGAGATCGCCGCAGCGATCCGGGGCAGTGCGTCGAGGACCCGGCGGCGCGCGGCGTCGTCGAGGT
>CAVSQK010000011.1:0-15180 GCA_963729885.1 uncultured Actinomycetes bacterium | reverse complement strand
ACATCACCCGCTCGCACGATGGGACGCTGATTTATACACGTATTCTGGTTGGAACGTGTGTACTTGGTCAGGTTGTAGATATCTACCGGAGCTTCATCTACTCCGACATCCTTATCATTTACACGAACCACGATACGACTGGCATCTGCGGAGTCGACCACTCCGGCTCGCTCCGCCACTACACACACACCGGAGTCGGCCGCGACATAGCGCTCCATACCTGTGCCGACGAGGGGCTTTTGACCACCAGGTCCGGCGCAGCCTGACGCTGCATGTTGGAGCCCATAAGGGCGCGGTTGGCGTCGTCGTGCTCCAGGAATGGAATCAGGGCCGCTGCCACGGAGACCACCTGCTTGGGTGATACATCCATGTAGTCCACGCGCTCCGGCGGCATCACCGTAAACTCATTCATATGGCGGACTGCGATCAGGTCATCCACAAACTTCATGTTCTTGTCCAGGGTTGCCGATGCCTGGGCGATCACATGTTCCGCCTCGTTAATGGCTGACAAAAACTCGATATCGTCAGTGACCTTGCCCTTCACCACCTTGCGATCGGGGGTTTCGAGAAAACCATAATCGTTGGTACGCGCGTAGGTCGCCAGCGAATTGATCGGGCCGTTTCGGTCCTTCCGGTGTCTCAATCGGGCAAACGCGACATCGGTGAACACGCCGCCCTCGGTGAGGTACGCGTGGTCGGCCTCGAGCGCATCGAGCACCTCGGGCAGCGAGCCGGGAACCTGCGGGATGTCCGCAGCCTCGTCCGGGGGCAGCTCGTAGAGGTCCTTGTCGACCGGCTCGCGGGGCTCGATCTTGTTCTTGATCCCGTCGAGGCCGGCCATGAGCATCGCCGAGAACGCCAGGTACGGGTTGCTCGACGGGTCGGGCACGCGGAACTCGATGCGCTTGGCCTTCGGGTTCGAGCCGGTGATCGGGATGCGGATGCACGCCGAGCGGTTGCGCTGGCTGTAGACCAGGTTGACCGGGGCCTCGTAGCCGGGGACCAGGCGGTGGTAGGAGTTCACCGTCGGGTTGGTGAACGCCAGCAGTGAGGGCGCGTGCTTGAGCAGGCCGCCGATGTACCAGCGCGCGACGTCCGACAGGCCGCCGTAGCCGGCCTCGTCGTAGAACAGCGGCTTGCCGTCCTTCCACAGCGACTGGTGCACGTGCATGCCCGAGCCGTTGTCGCCGAAGATCGGCTTCGGCATGAAGGTCACCGACTTGCCGGCCTCCCAGCCCACGCCCTTGATGACGTACTTGAACTTCATGACGTCGTCGGCGGCCTTGGCCAGCGAGTCGAAGCGGTAGTTGATCTCCGCCTGGCCGGCAGTGCCGACCTCGTGGTGGGCGCGCTCGACGGTCAGGCCGACCTCGGCGAGCTTGAGGCTCATCTGGTCGCGCAGGTCGGCGAAGTGGTCGACCGGCGGGACGGGGAAGTAGCCGCCCTTGTACGGGGTCTTGTACCCGCGGTTGGGGGTGCCGTCCTCCTCGTACTCCGTGCCCGAGTTCCACTTGCCCTCGACGGAGTCGATGAAGTAGTAGCCGGCGTTCTGCTTGGTCTCGAAGCGCACCGAGTCGAAGATGTAGAACTCGGCCTCGGGGGCGAAGAACGCGGTGTCGGCGATCCCGGTCGACTGCAGGTAGGCCTCGGCCTTCATCGCGATGTTCCGCGGGTCGCGGCTGTACGGCTCGTCGGTGAACGGGTCCCGGATCGACATGTTGATGATCAGGGTCTTCTCGACCCGGAACGGGTCGAGGTAGGCGCTGCCGAGATCGGGGATGAGCTTCATGTCCGACTCGTGGATGGCCTGGAAGCCGCGGATCGAGGATCCGTCGAACATCTGGCCCTCGGTGAAGAACTCCTCGGGGAGTCCCTCAGCGGGCACGTTGAAGTGCTGCATGACGCCGGGCAGGTCGCAGAAGCGGACATCGACGAACTTGACGTCCTCCTTCTTGATGAACTTGAGGACTTCGTCCGCGGTGCTGAACAAACCAACCTCCTGGTTGCAGGGGCGCGTGGCGCGACCCAGGTCTGGGTCCGGGATTGGCAGCCCCATGGCTGCCGGTGCGATCTGGACGCTAGGGGGGCTCGATTTCCCGTCCGTGTCCCTATTGTTTCCTGCGCGTTACGGCGTGCACCGCGGCGGGTCCCCGCCGCGGGACGGGCCCGATCAGGCCCGGACGACGACGCTGTCGACGGCGCGATCATGCAGCCCGCGCCCGTCCGCATCCCAGATCAGCGGGGGAATCACGATGCAGATCAGCGCGGTGCGCAGCGCGCGGCGACCAGCCCGAGGCGGCGGGTTCGCCCCACCACCCGGATCCCGACCAGGCGCTGGCCGAATGACGAGCCCCACAGCCAGGTGAGCACGGTGACCTCGAGGGCGAAGATGCCCAGGGTCGCGAACTGCTCCAGCGTCGTCTCGGGCGTTCCGACGAGGGCGCGAGAGATGATCATCGCGGCGACCCAGTCGATGAACAGCGCGACGACCCGTCGGCCGAGCGTGGCCATCGAGCCGGGCCCGGACTCGGGCAGGCCCAGGCGCTGCCCGCGGTAGCCGGCCTCCTCCGGCAGCGGCCCCCCGATCGCAGAGCCGATGTCGTCGCGTCCACCGGTCAGCGCAGCTTGCCGCCGCGCGGGACGCGCCCGCTCTTGGGCATGGGCCCCTTGGGGATCGGCACGGGGGCGCTGGCCAGGGCGTCCAGGCGCTTGCGCAGCGTCGTGACCTCGCCGGGGGAGAGCACCTTGGGCATCTTGCGCAGGTGCTTGTCGAGCTTCGCGATCGGGACCTGGCCCTCCCCGGAGCCGATCGTGATCTCGGTGATCGGCGCCTCGGAGACGAAGCGCGCCGTGCGCTTGCGCTCGGTTGCCATCAGCGAGGGCAGCGCGGGGCTGGTGCCCTCACCGATCAGGACGATTCCCGGACCGGCCGATGGCGCGGTGGACCAGGTCCTGCTGCTTGTTGGCGGCCACGGCGGGGGTGATGCCCCAGCCGAGCTTGGCCATGTTCTGCACGACCGCCACGGCGGCGCCCGGCTGGCCCTCGATCGACCTGTAGGCCGAGCGCATCGCACGGCGGCTGAAGACGATCGACAGGATCACGAGGGTGGCCGACGAGCCGACGATCGCCCACGTCCACGGGTTGCCGAACGCGGCGATCACACCGACGGTGAACGCGATGCCCAGGCCCAGGATCCCCAGGAGGATCCACCCCAGCTTGGGGTCGTTCTCCTTGGCCATCCGGTAGTTGTCCCGGATCACGCGGACGCGGTTGCCCATCTTCGACATGGGCGGGATTCTACCCGGCTGCGCGTGCTGCGATGGCCTGCGCGTGCAGCCGCCCGCCCGGTACGAGGACCGGACCAGCGGTCCGCTCATCACGCCGAGGAAGCCCAGCTCGCGGGCGACCTCGGCCAGCGCGACGAACTCCTCGGGCCGGACCCAGCGCTCCACCGGGTGGTGGCGGGGGGTGGGGCGCAGGTACTGGGTGATGGTGATCAGGTCGCAGCCCGCGGCGCGGAGGTCGGCCAGGGCCTCGTGGACCTCGGGGATCTCCTCGCCCATGCCCAGGATCAGGTTCGACTTGGTGACCAAGCCGGACGCGCGGGCCTGCGTGATCACGTCCAGGGAGCGCTCGTAGCGGAACGCCGGCCGGATCCGCTTGAAGATCCGGGGGACGGTCTCGAGGTTGTGCGCGAGCACCTCGGGCCTGGCGGAGAACACCTCGGCGAGCAGGTCCGGGTTGGCCGAGAAGTCGGGGATCAGGACCTCGACGCCGCACCCGGGGTTGCGCTCGTGGATCGCGCGAACGGTCTCGGCGTAGAGCCACGCCCCCTCATCGGGCAGGTCGTCGCGGGCGACGCCGGTGACGGTGGCGTAGCGCAGGCCCATGGTGGCCACGGACTCCGCAACGCGCCGCGGCTCGTCACGGTCCAGCGGCTCGGGGCGCCCGGTGTCGATCTGGCAGAAGTCGCAGCGACGGGTGCACTGGGCGCCGCCGATGAGGAATGTGGCCTCCCGGTCCTCCCAGCACTCGTAGATGTTGGGGCAGGCCGCCTCCTGGCACACCGTGTGCAGCCCGGCCCCGGCCACGCGCTCGCGCATCGCCATGAACTCCGGGCCGGTGCGGGCTCGGGTCTTGATCCACTCGGGCTTGCGCTCGATGGGGACCTCGGTGTTGCGCGCCTCGATGCGCAGCAGCCGTCGGCCGTCAGGTGCAGTCACAGTCCCAGAGCCTACGCGCCGCGCCCGGCTGGCGCAGTCGGCTCAGTGGCCGAGGAGCTGGTCGGCGCGCGCCTCGACCAGGGGGCGGACCTCGGCGACCGTGACGTCCCGGCCGAGCTCGGCCGACAGCGAGGTGACCGTCGCGTCGCGGATGCCGCACGGGACGATCCGGTCGTACCAGCTCAGGTCGGGGTCGCAGTTCAGGGCGAAGCCGTGCATCGTCACCCCGCGGGAGACCCGCACGCCGATGGCGGCCACCTTGCGCTCACCGCCGCGTTCGTCGGCGGGAAGCCACACGCCGGACCGTCCCTCGACACGGCCCGCGGTGACCCCGAGGACCGCGCACACGTCGATCAGCAGCGCCTCCATCCGACGCACGTGGGCCACGACGTCGATCGGGTCGGGCAGCCGGACGATCGGGTAGCCGACGAGCTGGCCGGGGCCGTGCCAGGTGATCTTGCCGCCGCGGTCGACGTCGATCACGGGGGTGCCGTCGAAGGGGCGATCCAGGGGCTCGGTGCGCCGACCAGCCGTGTAGACCGGCGGATGCTCGAGCAGCCAGAGGAGGTCCGGGGCGCCGTCGACGACCTCGGCGTGCCAGGCGCGCTGCTGGTCCCACGCCTCCTGGTAGTCCACCGGCTCGTCGGAGCCGATCACCCGGAGAGTCACGGGCCCACGGTAGCCCGACGCGGCGAGCACCTGCGGCCTGTGGATGACTGATTGCCAGATCGACGACGACGGGGGAGGGTGCTGGCGTGGATGGGGGGAGGTCCAGGGGGCCCGAACGGAAGGGGCCGAGTCCCGGTGGCGCAGCACGATCCCCGGGGTCTCCCAGCGCGACGGGGCACCGGCCACGTTGGGGCTGGCGGCGTGGGGCCTGGGCCACGGGGGAGCCCAGGCAGCGGCGCATGGTGAGGCAGCGTCGGGCAGGGCGCGGGAGTCCCCAGGTGCGGGAGGAGTGCGGGACGGGCGACCGCCCGGCGTGCGGGCGGGTGGTCCTGCGCGGGCTCGGCATCGGCTGCCGTGGCGGGCGATGGTCCTCGGAGGGCTCGCCCTCGTGGCGATCCTCGGCGTGGCCCGGGTGGCCGGGGCAGATGCGGGTCTCGAGGGGCCGGGAGTCGCAGCGGCGGAGGCCATCGGGTGGGAGGCGGCAGGTGGGGGCGGGTCGGACGGCCCGGAGCCTGCGCCCCCTCAGACGCCCACCGCTGCCCGGATCGCACGCTGCCCCGGATGCCCCGGGGCCCCCGGGGCCCCCAGCGCCGGACCTCCGGACTGGTGGGAGGTGCTCGCCGAGCTCGACCGACGCCGCGGCCGGGCGTTGACCGCGCTGGACCCCGACCTGGTCTCGGACTACGCCCGGCCGGAGTCGCCCGCGTGGTCCGCAGACACCGGGTTGGTCGCGGACCTCCGGGCGCGCGGCCTGCGACCGCAGGGACTCGGCTCGCGGGTGCTGGCCGTGGAGCGCGCGGACCTTCGGGGAGGGCAGCGCGCGCGTGCAGGTCGTCGACCAGCGTTCGGCGTACTCGCTCGTCGATGCCCGGGGGGAGGTTGTCGAGAGGGTCCCAGCAGCCGGCCTCATGCGCTGGTCGGTCACGGTGGCCGAGGAGCCCTCGGACCCGCTGGGGTGGCGGGTCGTCGACGTCACCGCCGTGAGGGCCCCCGACGTGGAGGGTGACCCGTCGGGCGAGGCAGTGCCGTGAGCGTCAGCGTGAGGCCCAGGCCCAGGCCAGCGCCTGGTCGATCGTCGGGTCCTGGAACTCGAAGCCCGCCTCGACCAGCTTGCGCGGCACCACCCGGATGCTGCCGAGCACCTCCGAGGAGAACTCGCCGAGCGCGATCTTCAGTGCCGTGGCCGGCACGGGCAGGACGGTCGGGCGATTGAGCAGCTCGCCCATGGCCTTGACCATGTCGGCGTTCGTGACCGGGTTGGGGGCCGTCAGGTTGACCGGGCCCTCGAGGGCGTCGAGCAGGTATGTCAGAGCCGCGAGCTCGTCGCGCAGCGAGATGAACGACCACCACTGTCGCCCAGTCCCCATCTTCCCGCCCGCCCCGAGCCGGACCAGCGGCCAGAGCTTGGCCCAGGCGCCGCCGCGGCCCGCCACGACCAGCCCGGTTCGCGGGTGGACGACCCGGATCCCGGCCTCCCGTGCCGGCTGGGCAGCGGCCTCCCAGCCGACGACCACGTCGGCCAGGAACCCCGACCCCGCGGGTGCGCCCTCGTCCACCGCCGTATCGCCGGTGTCCCCGTAGAACCCGATGGCCGAGCCGGAGACCAGTACCGAAGGCGGCTGCTCCATCGAGGCCAGGGCGGTGGCCAGCGTCGCGGTGCCCCGAGTCCGTGAGTCCCGGATTGTTGCCTTGTACGTGTCGGTCCAGCGATGGTCACCCACGCCTGCGCCCGCGAGGTGGATCACGCCGGTGACGCCGGCGAGGCCGGCCACGTCGACGGTGCCACCCATGGGGTCCCAGCTGACCTCGTCAGGTGCCCCCGAACGGCTCCGGACCAGGCGCACGACCTCGTGGCCCTGCGCGCGCAGGTGGGGGACCAGGGCGCTTCCGATCAGGCCGGAGGCCCCGGTCACCGCAATGCGCATCAGCCCAGTTCCGCCTCGAAGTCGCCGGACTCCAGTCGCGCCTTGAGCGTGGTCAGGAAGCGCGCGGCGTCCGCACCGTCGACGAGCCGGTGGTCGTAGGTCAGGGCGAGGTAGACCATCGAGCGGATCGCGATGGAGTCCGCGCCGGTCTCGTCGACCACCACGACCGGGCGGCGCACGATCGCCCCGAGCCCGAGGATCGCCACCTGCGGCTGGTTGACGATCGGGGTGTCGAACAGGGCTCCGCGGCTGCCGGTGTTGGTGATCGTGAAGGTCCCCCCGGACAGCTCGTCGGGCGACACCTTGTTGGTGCGCGTCCGCTCGGCGACGTCGGCGATCTTGCGGCCGAGCCCACCGAGGTTGAGGTCGTCGGCGTCGCGCACGACCGGGACGAGAAGGCCGCGCTCGGTGTCCACGGCGATCCCGAGGTGGATGGCGTCGTGGTAGGTGACCGTCCCGGCCGTCTGGTCGATGGAGGCATTGACCACCGGGTAGGCCTTGAGGGCCTCGATGATCGCCTTCGCGAAGAACGGCATGAACGACAGCTTCACGCCCTCGCGCGCCTGGAAGGAGTTCTTGTGCTTGGCGCGCAGCGCTGCGATCCGGGTGACATCGGCCTCGACGACCGTGGTGAGCTGGGCGGACACGTGCAGCGACTCGACCATGCGCTCGGCGATCACCTTGCGCAGGCGGGTCATCTTCTCGGTGCGCGACCCGGCGCGGCTGGGCGGCGGGTGCCGCAGCGGCCGGTGCCGGGGAGGCGACGGCCGCGGTCGCAGCTGCTGGGGCAGCGGGTGCCGCGGCGGGAGCAGGCGGCGCCGCTGCAGGTGCCGCCGCCGCAGGGCCGCAGCCGCGGGCAGCAGCCGCCACGGGCGCCGCACCGGCGGGGCGGTTCTTCGCGTCGAAGATGTCCTGCTTGGTGATGCGACCGCCGACGCCCGTTCCCCGGACGGTCGACAGGTCCACCCCCGACTGTGCCGCGAGCTTGCGGACCAGGGGGGTCACGTACAGGTCGGAGGGAGCAGCGCTGGCGTGGGCCCCGGCGCTCGGGGCCTCGGCACCGGCGGGAGCCGCGGGAGCGGGAGCCGTCTGCGGGGCGGGGGTGGCCAGGGGCTCGGGCTCGGCGGCCACGGGCTCAGGGGCGGCGGCGGGAGCCGGGGCCGGCGGGGGCGCAGGTGCCCCTGCCGGCGCGGGCGTCCCGATGATGCCCAGCGTCTGGCCCACCTCGGCGGTCTCGTCCTCCAGGACCCGGATCTCCAGGAGCGTCCCCGAGCTCGGGGCGGGCAGCTCGGTGTCGACCTTGTCGGTGGACACCTCGAGCAGCGGCTCGTCGGCCGACACCATGTCGCCGACCTTCTTCAGCCATCGGGTGACGGTCCCCTCGGTCACGGACTCACCGAGCGCGGGCAGGATGACCGGTGTCTCGGTGCCGGGGACCGCGTGGCTGCCGGAGCGCGGGGGGTTGGGGTCCGGGGGAACGGTGCCCAGGACGGCAGCGGCGGCCGCAGCGGCGGGGGCCACCGCCGGCCGCGAGGGTGCCGCGGCGACGGCCTGGACCGGCGCCGGGGCCGACACGGCGGCCGGAGCCGGCGCGGGGGCCGGGGCAGCGGCTGCCTCAGGAGCGGCGGGGGCTTCGGGAGCGGCAGCGGTGGGAGCCTCGCCGGCCGCACCGATCACGCCCAGCGCCGCGCCGACCGGGACGGTCTCGTCCTCGCCCGCGGCGATGGACAGCAGCACGCCGGAGGCGGGAGCCGGGATCTCGGTGTCGACCTTGTCGGTCGAGACCTCGACGAGGGGCTCGTCCGCGCGGACCTCCTCGCCGACCTGCTTGAGCCAGCGGGTGACGGTGCCCTCGGTGACGCTCTCGCCGAGCTGCGGCATGGTGACGGTGACCGACATCTGCGTGGTGCTCCTATCGATGGACGGGTAGGTGTTCAGGCGTGTGCGTGCAGGGGCTTGCCGGCCAGCGCGAGGTGCGCCTCGCCGAGGGCCTCGTTCTGGGTGGGGTGGGCGTGGATCAGGGACGCCACCTCGGCGGGGTAGGCCTCCCAGTTGTAGATCAACTGGGCCTCGCCGATCTGCTCTCCCATCCGGGCACCCACCATGTGGACCCCGACCACGGGCCCGTCGACACGCCGGACCAGCTTGACGAAGCCCGTGGTCGCCAGGATCTGGCTCTTGCCGTTGCCTCCGAGGCTGTACTCGTAGGACTCCACGGCATCGGCGCCGAACTTCTCCCTGGCCTGGGCCTCGGTCAGCCCGATGGACCCGATCTCGGGCTCGCAGTAGGTCACGCGCGGGATGCCGAGCTCGTCGATGGCCGGCGGGTTGAGCCCGGCGATCTCCTCGGCGACGAAGATGCCCTGCTGGAACCCGCGGTGCGCCAGCTGCAGCCCGGGCACGATGTCCCCGACGGCGAACACGCCGGGGATGTTGGTCGCCAGGCGCTCGTCGGCCAGGACCCAGCCGCGGTCCATCGCCACGCCGACCTCCTCGAAGCCCATGCCGCTCGCGTTCGGCCCGCGCCCCACGGCCACCAGCATGATCTCGGCGGAGTGCGTGGTGCCGTCCTCGAGGGTGGCCACGACGCCGGTGTCGTCCTGGGTCACGCCGGCGAAGCGCACCCCGGTCGTGAAGGCGATCTTGCGCTTGCGGAAGGCCCGCTCGAGGGCCTTCGAGCAGGCCTCGTCCTCGGCGGGGACCAACCGGGGCAACGCCTCGATGATCGTCACCTGGGAGCCGAACGACCTCCAGACCGAGGCGAACTCCACGCCGATCACGCCGCCGCCCAGCACGATCACGCTGGCGGGGATGTAGTCCAGCTGCAGCGCCTGGTCGCTGGTCATCACGCGCCCGCCGATGTCCAGGCCGGGCAGGCTGCGGGCGTACGAACCGGTCGCCAGGACCACGTTGCGCCCGGTGTAGGCGGTCCCGTCGACCTCGACAGTGTTCGCCGACGTCAGTCGGCCGGAGCCCTCGACGTAGGTGATGGCGCGGCTCTTCACCAGGCCCTGCAGCCCCTTGTACAGCCGGCCCACGACGCCATCGCGGTAGGAGTTGACCTTGCCGATGTCGATCCCGTTGAGCGTCGTGCTCACGCCGAACTGCTCGCTCTCGCGCGCGGTGTCGGCGACCTCGGCCGCGTGCAGCAGGGCCTTGGTGGGGATGCAGCCGCGGTGCAGGCACGTGCCCCCGAGCTTGTCCTTCTCGATCAGAGCCACGGACAGCCCGAGCTCGGCCGACCGGAGGGCACAGGCGTAGCCGCCGCTGCCGCCGCCGAGGATCACGACATCGAACTGGTTGTCGGCCACGTGGGGACCTTTCTGATCGGGGATGCTCGACGCGCGCCCCCACCCGCGCGGGGGCGCAGGCACATCCTGCCAGCAGTTGCCCCGTCGCGGGGGGCCATGGACGCCCCGTTCGGTCCGGATCCGGCGGGGGACGTGCTCAGCGCTGCTGGTCGGCCATCCGCTCGGCGACCGCGACCAGCGTCCGGACGCCGTACCCGGTGGCGCCCTTGCCGTTGTACGCCCAGGGCGTTCCGTCGACGTAGGCGGGTCCGGCGATGTCGATGTGGGCCCACGGCACACCCTCGGGGACGAACTCGCGCAGGAAGGCCGCGGCGGTCATCATCCCGCCGTTGCGCTCGCCGATGTTGGCCAGGTCGGCGACGGGGGAGTCCAGCGACGGGCGCATCTCCTCGGGGATCGGCATCGGCCAGGACAGCTCACCGGCGGACTCCGCCGCGGCGTGCACCTCGTCGCGCCAGCCGTCGTCGTTGCCCATGACCCCGGCGATCCGCGAGCCCAGGGCGACCACCTGCGCGCCGGTCAGCGTCGCCACGTCGATGATCGCGTCGGGCTCGTCAGCCCCGCAGCGGACGAGGGCGTCCATCATCACCAGGCGACCCTCCGCGTCGGTGTTGAGCACCTCGACGGTCTTGCCGCCGTACGCCGTGATGACGTCGCCGGGGCGCTGTGCGGCCCCGCTGGGCATGTTCTCCGCGATGGCCAGGTAGGCCGTGACCCGGACCGGGATGCCCAGCTGCGCGATGGCGCGCACGCCCGCGAGCACCGCGGCCGATCCGGCCATGTCGCACTTCATGGTGATCATCCCGGTGGGCGGCTTGAGCGACAGCCCGCCGGAGTCGAAGGTGATCCCCTTGCCCACCAGCGCCAGGTGGGCGCCCGCCTTGGCCGGCGAGTACGACAGCCGCACCAGGCGGGGAGGATTCGCCGACCCCTGCCCGACAGCCAGGATCCCGCCGAAACCCTGCGTGCGCAGGGCCTTCTCGTCGAGGACCTCGATCGCGACGCCGGTGCCCTCGACGGCCGCGACGGCCTCCGCCGCCAGGGCGGCCGGGGGCAGGGCGCCCGGCGGGGTGTCGACCAGGCGACGGGTCAGGTGGATGGCCGAGCCGACCACCTGGGCGCGGTGGGCCGCCTGCTTCAGGCCCTTGGTGGACCCCACCAGGACCGTGAGCTTCGTGGGGGTGGGGCGCGGGGTCTCGCCGGCGGGCCTGCCCGGGTACCGGTAGGCGCCGATGACCGCACCGAGGCCGACCGCCTCCACGAGGCTGGCGTCGTCCCCGGTGGGCAGGGCCACGGCGACCGACGCCGACGAGGCAGCGCGCAAGGCAGCGCCGGCCGCCCGGCGGAGGGTCTCCTCCGGGTAGGCATCGGCCTGCGCACCGAGTCCCGTGGCCATCAGCGGGGGGAGGCCGTAGGGCTCGCCGGGCAGGCGCAGCACCTCGTCGGCCTTGCCGGTGGCGCCGATCGCCACGGCGGCGGCAGCCAGTGCGGCCCGCTGCTCGTCGGCGAGGCCGGTGGCCGCGACCACCGGCCCGTCAGGACCCGTGGCGATGCCCACGACGAGCAGGTCGGTCCCGCGCAGGGACGTGCTGAGGGAGAGGGCGGGGGTCGTCATGGGCTCCACCGTATTGCGTGACCCCGGAGCCCGCGCATCAGGAGGTGCGGTGTCGCCTGCCCGCGTGACCTCGCACCAGATGCGGTGGATAGCGCACCCGTGAGCAGGGGCACGGGGGAACCTCGCAGCAGAAGCGGTGGCAAGACCTGGCCGGGTAGCCCTCCATATCACCGGAACTGGTGCGAGGCCGGGCTGCTGGGTCGGATCGGGGACCGGGAACCACCGGAACTGGTGCGAGGAATGCCGACCCGTCCGTGCAGAGCCTCGGGGCGGGCAGCCGCGTAGGCTGCCGCGCGTGACCCTGCGCCGCACCGCCCTGACCGAGACCCATCGCACTGCCGGGGCCAAGATGGCCGACTTCGGCGGGTGGGAGATGCCCATCGAGTACCCCACGGGCGTCGTGGCCGAGCACACGGCGGTGCGCTCCGCCGTCGGGGTGTTCGACGTGTCCCACATGGGCAAGCTCGTCGTGTCCGGCCCAGGGTCGGCTGCGGCCCTGAACCGCATCCTGGCCAACGACCTGGACCGGATCGGTGCCGGCCAGGCGCAGTACTCGATGCTGTGCACCGACCAGGGCGGGGTCGTCGACGACCTCATCGTGTACCGGCTGGGCGACGATGAGGTGCGGATCGTGCCGAACGCGGCCAACGCCGCGACGGTGCGCGACGCCCTGCTCGCCGGGCTGCCCGAGGGCGTGACGCTCACCGACCTCCACGAGGCCGAGGGGATCGTCGCGATCCAGGGACCGGGCAGCCGGGACGTCATGCTCTCCCTCGGGCTGCTCGATCCCGCCGAGGACCTGGGCTACATGTCGTTCACGACCGCCGAGTTCGAGGGCATCCCCGCGGTGGTCTGCCGCACCGGGTACACCGGCGAGCACGGGTACGAGGTGATCATCGGGGTCGAGGCCCTGCCCGCGCTGTGGGCCCGGGTGGTGGCCCGCGCGACACCCTGTGGGCTCGGCGCGCGCGACACCCTGCGCACGGAGATGGGCTACCCGCTGCACGGCCAGGACCTGTCGACCTCCATCACGCCCGTGGAGGCGGGGCTGTCGTGGGCGGTCGGCTGGGACAAGCCGGAGTTCGCAGGGCGTGAGGCGCTCGTCGCCCAGCGGGCCGCCGGCCGCCCGCGGGCCCTGCGGGGGCTCCTGCTCGAGGGCCGCGGGGTGCCGCGGGCGCACATGGCCGTCCAGCGCCCCGACGGCTCGGCGGCCGGCGAGACCACCTCCGGCACGTTCTCGCCGACCCTGCGGGCGGGCATCGCGCTGGCCCTCGTGGACCCGTCGCTCACGTTCGGCGACGAGGTCGCGATCGACATCCGCGGCCGCGCGGTGCCGGCCCGGATCGTCCGGCTGCCCTTCGTGGCGTCGTCGCCCGAAGTAGTCCGCTGCCGGGGCGGGTGCGGCCTGGCCCGGGATCAGCCGATGGTGGCCTGCGTGACCGTGCCGTCCTGGACCGCGACGTTGATCCGGGTGACGCTGTAGTCGTCGGTGGCCGCCAGGGCCTTGCCGTCGCGGGCCACGACCCGATAGGTCAGCCCGGCACCCTCGACCGCCGCCTGTGCCTCGTCCTCGGGGAGGCCGACGATGTCCTCGGCCATCTTCTGGGTGGCGTCGGAGATCGTGGGCTCGGCGGTCACGGGCGTGGCCGAGTAGGTCAGGACGTTCATGTCGCCGTCGAACAGGTAGAGCTCGCCGGCCTCCACGGTCGTGTAGCCGTCGACCTCCTGGAGCGTCGCCAGGAGCTCGGCCTCGGCGGCCATGTCCGCGTCAGGCCCCGCCATCAGGGTGGATGCGAACACCCCGAGGGTGAGGCCGCCCGTGGCGGTCGCCGAGTAGTCGGCCGAGTAGCTGTTCACCGGACCCTGACCGCCCACGGTCCCCTCCTCGAAGGTCAGGGTGACCTCCGTCGACGGGGAGGCCTCGAGCATGCCGCCCACCAGGTACCAGGGCTCGCCGATCCGCAGGTCGCCGCCGACGGGCGTGACCATGTCCGAGCTCACCGCCGAGTCACCCCCGGCGGCTCCGCTCGCGGGGTCCGCGCCGGCGGTGGAGGCGTCCTCGGTCCGGGCGCAGGAGGCCAGCAGTCCGACGGTCAGGATCAGCAGCACGGGAAGGCGTCTCATGCCCTCATGTTCCCGGGTGCCTGCGTGGCGTTACACCCCGCCGGGAGCCGGGAGCACGGGTCCACGGGTCCGACGCCTACTGGAGGGCGAGGATGAGCAGGACGGCCAGGGTCGCCAGCTCCGCGGTCGCCCCCAGGACGTCCCCGCTGCTGCCCCCGAACCGTCGCTGGGCCAGCCAGCCGAGTCCGAGCGCGACGCCGACCGCCGCGAGTGGCCCCCAGAGCAGGGCGGTCACCCAGGGGAGCGGGCCCGTGGCGGCGGCGACCCAGGCGACCAGTGCCGCAAGCGTGCCGGCGACCACCGTGCGCGCGGGCGTGACCGATCCGATGACCATCGCCCCGAGGCCGTCCGTGCGGGACGCGCGCCCCCATGGCCCGCACGCGACAGCCACGGCAAGCCGACCGAGGGCGACGGCCAGGACCCACGCGGCGAGCGCGGGAGCTCCCGCCGGGAGCTGCGCGATCGACAGGACCTGCAGCGCGATGGTGAACCCGAGCGCGAGGACGCCGAACGGACCGATGTCCGAGCGGCGCATGATCTCCCGCGCGCGCTCCGGCGGGGCCCCGCTGCCCAGCCCGTCGGCGACGTCCGCCAAGCCGTCCCAGTGCAGCCCGCGGGTGATCCACGCGGCGAGCGCCACCACGAGGGTGGCCGACAGCAGCCGGGCCACCAGGTCCACGCCGGTCACCAGCAGGAGCGCCCCGCTGACCAGCCCGATCGCAGCCCCGACGGCCGGCGCGAGGGCGAGGCCCCGGCCCGCGACCGTCGCGCCCACCTCGGTCGGGGGCGGGACGGGCAGCCGCGTGAACGTCCCCACCGCGAAGCGGATCGGATCGTCGGCTGTCACGTCGGGGTGTCCGCGGGCGGCTCGGGCTCCTCAGCCGCGCGGTCGCTGACACCCGCGGAGGCGAAGGTGGCCATCTCGCGCAGCAGGTCACCGGCCGCCGTCACCAGGGGGAGCGCGACCAGGGCGCCGGACCCCTCCCCGAGCCGCATCCGCAGGTCGAGCAGCGGCTCGAGGCCCAGGCGGTCCAGCGCCGCGGACGCCGCCGGCTCGGTGCTGCGGTGCGAGGCGCACCACCACTGGCTGGCCCGGAACGCCACACGATGGGCGACCAGCGCGCAGGCGCACGCGATGACCCCGTCGAGGATCACGGGCGTGCGGCGCAGGGCCGCCTGCAGCAGGAACCCGGTCGTGGCGGCCAGGTCGGGGCCGGCGCACGTGGCCAGCAGTGCCACCGGGTCGCCCTTCACGGGACGCCCCCGGCGCATGGCGTCACGGACGGCCGCCGTCTTGCGCATCCACGTCGTG
>CAVSQK010000010.1:0-19960 GCA_963729885.1 uncultured Actinomycetes bacterium | reverse complement strand
GCCCTTGATCCCGCTGCTGGCGACGTTCTCGACGAAGTAGCGCTGGGCCAGGAGGAACACCGTGACCGGCGGGATCATGGCGATCATGACGCCCGCGAGCACGAGGTTGGGTGCGTCTGCCGCGCGTCCGCCGAGGGTTGCCAGGGTGAGCGCGAGGACGCTGTTCTCCTGGTTGCCCGAGTCGATGACGATCAACGGCCAGACGAAGGAGTTCCACGCGTAGAGGAACGAGAACGTCGTCAGCGTGGCGATCGCCGGGATCGACAGGGGCACCATCACCTTCCAGAGGATGGTCCAGCGCGAGGCGCCATCCAGGATGGCGGCCTCCTCCAGCTCCTTGGGGATCGTCACGAAGAACTGCCGCATCAGGAACGTGCCGTACGCCGTGAACGCGAACGGGATCACCAGGGACACCAGGTCGTTGACCCACCCGATCTCGACCATCAGCCGGTACAGCGGGATGATCAGGACGACGAACGGGATCATGATCGACCCGAGGTAGAACAGGAAGAGCTTCTCGCGCCCCCGGAACCGCAGCCGGGCGAAGGCGTAGCCGCCGAGGATGCTGGTCAGCACCTGCCCGACCACCACCAGGATCGTGACGAGCACGGTGTTGGTCAGCGCCCGGGAGAAGCCGTTGAGGTTGAGGACCTTGGAGTAGTTCCCGGTCTGGAAGTCGACCTGCTCCACCGCGACGACGTCCGCCGGCACGGCGAACACCGGTGGGGCGCTCGGGTTGGCGGGGTCGACGTAGGTGCCGCCGATCCGGGATCGGTTGTTGTACACCTCCACCTGCTGGCCGTCGATGGTGACGAGGTAGACGTCCTTCTCCTCGCCGTCCACGACGATGGTGGTCCCGGTGGGCTCCAGGGCATCCTTCGGGCTGACCAGGACGAACTCCGGGTCGTCGACCTGACGGAACTCGCGCAGGCTCGTGCCGTTCTCGACCCGCGCGAGGTCAGCCGTCCCGCCTCCGGGGAGGGGCACGGTGAAGACCGGCAGCTCCTCGCCGTTGACGGTCGCGGTCGCGGCCACGTACGGCAGGACCCTGGGCGGGTAGGTGAAGACGTCCTCCGCGGTCTTCATCGACCCGGAGAGGGCGAAGAGGAACGGGATGAGGACGACCAGACCCGCGATGGTGAGGCTCGCGTAGACGAAGATCCGCGCGGACTGGGCCCGCCACCCTCGGACGGGACGACCTGACCTGGGCATCACTTCACCTCCGCATCGGAACGCTGGGCTCTGAACTGGGCGAGGGTGAAGATGAAGATGATCACGAAGAGCACCCACGCAACGGCGCTGGCCTTCCCGAAGGAGTCCTGCTGGAACCCGAGCTGGTAGATGTAGATGACCGGCGTCAGGGTGGCGTTGTCCGGGAACCCGACCGGGTTCGGCTGGTTCAGCGCGTAGACGATGTCGAACAGCTGAAGGGCCAGGATCACGGTCGTGACCGTCACGAAGAACGTGGTCTCCTTGAGCTGCGGGACCGTGACGTGGCGGAACTGCTGCCAGGCGTTGCAGCCGTCGAGCTCGGCCGCCTCGTAGAGGTCTCGGCCGATGCCCTGGAGCCCGGCGGTGAACAGGACCGTGTTGAACCCGAACTGGGACCACACGAACACGATGCACACCGCCAGCAGGGCGATCTTCGGGTCCGAGAGCCATCCGATCTCGACCCGATCGGGGAACGGGTCACCCGGGAGGACGACGTTGAGTGCCCCGCCGCCGGTGGCGATGCCCCAGTTGATGAACCCGACCGCGGCGTTGAACATCTGCTTCCAGATGAGGGTCACGCCGATGACGCCGGCGACGGCGGGGACGAAGAAGACCGTCCGGAAAGCCTTGGTTCCCCGGTAGCCGGCGTTGATCATGACGGCCAGGAAGAGGGCCGACAGCACGGCCGCCGGGATCGCCACGAGCATGAACACGAAGATGTTGGTCAGTGACTTCCAGAACAGCGGATCGGTCCCACCCACGACGGAGTCGCTGAAGGGCAGGCCGAAGACCTCCGTGTAGCCCGCCGGCAGTTCCGCGGCGGAGGACGCCACGGTCACGGAGAGGGTGTCGATGTAGTTCTCGAGCCCGACGTAGACGGCCTGGCTGACCCCGTCCCAGTCGTAGAACGAGATCACCATCGAGAACACGAGCGGGCCGGCGAAGAAGGCCAGGAAGCCCAGCAGGTTCGGGGACAGGTACAGCCACCCGGTCAGGGCCTCGGCCTGGGCGTTCTCGACGAGGAAGTAGCGCGCAGAGCGCTCGGAGATGATCGTCCGCAGGGCCCATGCGGCCACCAGGAAGACGATCAGTGCCGCCACGAAGGCCACGGGATCGGCCCGGATGGCATCGGCGAAGAAGGTCAGGGCCCGCTGGGCACGCATCAGGAAGAGCCACCACACGGTGCCCACGGCGATGATCGCCAGCCCGGCCCACATCAGCCACTGCGCCGCACGCACGGCCCCGGCGTTCGTGTCGTCGTCGGTGACCAGCGCCCCGGGGGGCAGCAGGCGCTTGTGGATGCGTCGGGCGATCACCCACCAGACCACGCCCACGAAGATCAGGATGACGGCGGGGAACGCGCGCTCGAAGGCGCCGGCGAAGACGTCGAGCCCCTCGGCGATCTCCAGCCGGCTGAACAGCACCACGAAGGCGCCCAGGGCCACCAGCAGGCTCACGACGAAGGACAGGGTGCGTCCCGCCCGGACGCGGCGCGCCAGGAGGACGACCGCGAGCAGGTTGAGCCCGAGCCCGAGGCCGCCGACGACACCCAGCACGGTCCGCGGGAGTGACTCCAGCGCCCAGATCCCCGCCGCGACGTTGACCAGCACCCAGGTGCTGACCCCGGCGAGGAAGAGGTGCCACGCCTGGACCCCCCGGAGCAGTCGTTCGAAGCCCTCGTCGTCCTCCCACATCGGGCTCGGACGATGGTCCTCGGTCTCGGTGACCATCGCGGTCATGTGCGCCTCCTCCAGGGGGTCCACGTCGGTGGGGCGAGCGTGAACAACGAGCGGTCACGAACAAGGACGGGGGTCCCGGGCCCCGCTCGGACCCGGGACCCCCTCATGCGGGTTGTGCAGCCGTCGCTACTCGTCGAACGCGGGTGCCGCCACCTTGCAGATCGTGCTCTGGTACTCGTCGGTCGTGATCTCACCGTTCATGTACTGGGTGACCACGGCATTGGTCGCACTGTCGAACTCCGGCCAGTTGCCCTTCCACAGCGGGCCCTCGGCGACGGCGTCGTTCTGGATGCCATCGACGAATGCCTGGTTGTTCTGCGGCGGGGTGTAGGTCAGGAACTTGTCGACAGCCTCCTGCGACGTGCGCGACGGGATGTTCGCGCCGAGCGAGGCGATCTTGTCCTGCACCTCGAGGCTGGTGAGCTCGGAGACGAGCTTCCAGGCCGCAGCCGGGTCAGCCGTGTTGGCGTTGATCACGTAGGCGCCCCAGAACTGCCAGTTGTTGCCGGGCGCGGGCCCGGTCGGCAGCGGAGCGACGTCCCAGTTGAAGTCCGTGATCTCGCGGGAGCCGGGGGTGGCCCAGCGGCCGTTGACGAACATGCCCAGCTTGCCGCTCTTGTAGACCGGCTCCGGATCCTCGCCGAACTTCACGCCGTAGTCGGCGTCGTAGAGCTTCTGGTAGTACTCGATGCCCTGGACCGACTCGTCGGAGTCCAGGTTGCAGGCCGTGCGGTCCTCGGTGAAGAACGAGCCGCCCGCCGAGTTCACCCAGTAGCCCCAGTTGGCCCACCAGCCGCCGGCCCCGAAGCCCTTGACCCCTCCGCCGAGGTCACTGATCGCCTTGGCGGTCTCCTGGAACGCGTCCCAGGTCCACTTGCCATCGGCAGCGAGCTCGCGCGGGTCGTCCACGCCGGCCTGGTCGATGAGGTCGAGGTTGAGGTAGAGCGCGAAGGTCGAGACGTCACGCGGAACGCCCCAGACGAAGCCATCGGCCTTCTGGCCGGTGGCCGGGTCGACGAGGAGCTGGTCCATCGGGCCCGCGTAGAAGTCGGCAGCGTTGAAGCCCGCAGCCGACGACACGTCGCTCGCGTTCAGGATCAGGCCCGCCTTCGCGAAGTCCGCGACGTCGGTGCCGGGGATCCAGAACACGTCGGGGGCCGTGCCCGCGGACAGCTCGGTCTTGAGCTTGTCCTGGTACGGGGACCCCTCGGAGTTGCCCGCCTCGTAGGTCAGGTTCAGGCCGATGTTCTTGGCCGTGATCTCGTCGGAGATGGCCTGGTAGACGTCTGCCTCGGCCTGGTTGTCGGGTCGCGTCCGCCACCGGAGGTCGACGGCCTCTGCAGCGGGGCTCGCAGCCTCGCTCGCCCCCGCGCTGGTGTCAGTCGTAGGTTCACTCGTCGTGCTTGAGCACGCGCTCAGGGCGAGGGCCAGCCCTACGGCGCCCACCACCCCATGACGAATTCGCATCCGGTTCGTTCCTCTCGTTGTTCCTCCACGGCCAGTGGAGGACGTGGTCGTGACGTGTCGATCTGAGCCCATGCGGACCCGATCACCAGACATCTGTCACAAGGGCACCATAGCCCAACCGCGGTGCGATTGTGCAAGACTGACGCACAGATGTGCAGCCGACGGAGGTGGGCGTGATCGAACGTGAGGAGTCGATGCGTCTGGCCGCCACGATGTACTACCTGCAGGACGAGCCCATGGATGCCATCGCGCGCCGTCTCGGGACCTCGCGATCGACTGTCTCGCGGCTGCTCAAAGCGGCGCGGGACGGCGGGATGGTCCAGATCGCCGTGCGAACCGAGCCGGACGCCGCCACAGGGGTGGCCGCGCAGCTGATGTCGGACTTCGGCGTCCGCGCCCACGTCGTGCCCGTCCGCGCCAGGGCCCAGGAGGTCGAGCGCCTCGACCAGGTCGCCAACGTGGCCGCGCGGCTGCTGTTGGACCTGTTCGACGACGAGATGGTGCTGGGCGTCGCATGGGGCACGACCGTCAGTGCCGTCGCACGCACCCTGGGCCGCAAGCCCACGCGCGGGGGCACCGTGGTCCAGCTCAATGGCGCGGCGAACACCGTCACCAGTGGCGTGGACTACGCGAGCACCATCGTCACCGCCTACGGTGCGGCCTTCGACGCCGAGGTCCGCCACTTCCCGGTGCCCGCCTTCTTCGACTTCGCCGACACGCGTGAGGCCATGTGGCGCGAACGCAGCGTCCAGCGGGTGCTCGCCGTCCAGCGCCGAGCCGACATCGCGCTGTTCGGCGTGGGTGCCCTGGGCGGCCAGGTCCCCTCGCATGTCTACTCCGCCGGCTATCTGGACGAGGGCGATCTTGCCGCGCTCTACGCAGCAGGGGTCGTCGGGGACGTCTGCACCGTGTTCCTGCGCCAGGACGGCAGCTACCAGGACATCGCGATCAACCGGCGGGCGACAGGTCCCACGCCCGCAGAGCTCGCCCGCATCCCCCGCAGGTTGTGCGTCGTGGCCGGCGAGGCGAAGCTGCGACCGCTCGTGGCGGCCATGCGGGCGGGGGTCGTGACGGACCTCATCATCGATGAGCCCACGGCACGGCGCCTGGCGCCCGTGTCGCGACCCCGCTGACGCTGTCCCGCCGCGGGTCGACCGGGCTCCGCTGGCCCTACCCTCGGGCCATGACACCGGACGCCCTGCTCGTGGGATGCGGGAGGCTGGGCGCGGACATCGGCCTGCGCCTGGCCGCCCATGGGCACACTGTGCTGGCGATCCGCCGGCGGGCCGAGCTCGTGCCGTCGCCGCTGATCGGGCTGTCGGCGGACCTCACGGTCGAGGCCCCCCAACTGCCGGAGCTCGACCTGCAGCTCCTGGTCGTCGCGCTGACAGCCCGGCCGCGTGCCGAGGGGGCCTACCGGGCGACGTACGTGGACGGGATGCGCCGGGCACTCGACGCCCTGGACGGTGCCGGTCAGGTGCCCCGGCGCGCCGTGCTGGTCTCGTCCACCTCGGTGTACGGCGAGCAGCCCGACGGCGCGACCGTCGACGAGGACACCCCTGCCCACCCGTCGGACGGTCCCGGACGCGTCCTGCTCGAGGCCGAGCAGCTGTTCTGCGCCCGGCTCCCGCACGGCACCGTGCTGCGGCTCTCCGGCCTCTACGGGGGACCGCCGGGCCGACTCCAGGCCCAGGTGCTGGCCGGCGACATCACGGACCCCGATCGGTGGACGAACCGCATCCACCGCGACGACGCGGCCGCGGCTGTCGTCCACCTGCTCACCCGGGCGCAGGACCCCGACGGGCTCTACGTCGGCACCGACGACGAACCGGCGCTGCTCGGCGACGTGGCCGCCCACCTGGCGCGGCACCTGGGGGCCCCCACACCGCCCGCCCCGGATCCCTCCCGGGCGACCGGCCGGAGGTTGTCGAACGCCCGCCTGCGGTCCACCGGCTGGGCCCCGGCGTACCCGTCGTACCGCGAGGGCTACGCCTGACGGTCGCCGACGCCGCGCTCGGCGAGGCGCGCAAAGCCCTCCTCCAGGCTGACGCGGGGCGCCCACTGCAGCACCTGGCGAACCTCCCGCTGGTCGAACCAGTGCGCCGTCGCGAGCTGGCTGGCAAGGAAGCGCGTCATCGGCGGATCATCGGTCCGGCGCCCGAGCCACCACAGCCCCTCGGCGACCGCGCCGCCGGACCACGCGACCGAGAAGGGCACACGGCGGGTGGGGGCTGGGACGCCGCTCGAGGCGCAGATCCGCTCGACCAGCTCAGCCACCGTGCGCGGCTCGGAGTTGGAGACCACGAACGCCCGCCCGTGGCCGTCCTGGGCACGGTCGAGGGCCGCCACCACCGCATCCACCGCGTTGTCGATGTAGGTGGTGTCGATCAGGGCCCGTCCGCCGCCCACGAGGGCCAGCCGACCGGACCGGGCACGGTCGACGATGCGCCCGACCAGCTGCGTGTCGCCCGGGCCCCAGATCAGGTGCGGGCGGATCGCGATCGTCGCGAACCCGGGGTCATCGGCGGCCAGGACATCGAGCTCGGCCCGCGCCTTGCTCCGGGAGTAGTGGCCCCTGGCACGGCGCGGATCGGCCGGGTCCGCACCCCTGCCCGCGAGGGCAGAGCCGGAGTGTGCCACCGACGGCGACGAGATGAAGACGAACCGGGAGACCCCGTGGGCCCGCGCGGCGGCGAGCACCGTTCGCGTTCCGGCCACGTTCGCCGTCTGGAACTGCGCCGCGCTGCCGACCACGCCCACGCGCGCCGCCAGGTGGATCACCGCCTCGACGCCGCGCATGGCCCGGCCGACCGCGTCCGCGTCGTTGAGGTCCGCGAGGTTCTCGGCCAGGCCGAGCTCGGCGGCCACCGCAGCTGGGCGGCGCTGCAGCACGACGACGTCCTCACCCCTGGCGTGCAGGGCGCGCGCCACACCGGCCCCGAGCAGGCTGCTGCCGCCGGTCAGCAGGACCTTCATGGCCTGCCCGCCCGCCTGCCATCCAGCACCCGCTGGGCCCAGCGCCCGACCGCGACCCGGTCGATCTTCGAGTTGTGCCGGATGTCGACGGGCAGGGTGCGCACCACCAGGACAGCCGCGATCCCCGGGACCGCCCCGGAGGTGTCCTCGGCCGCGGCCCGGACTGCGTCCCGCAGCGGAGCGGGGGCCAGGCCCGCCCGGCGGACCCCGGCGCGCTCCACGACGACAACCACCTGGGCCGCTCCGCGGGGTCCGACGCCGACGACAGCTGCCCTGCGGACCCCGGGAACGGCCTCCACGCGACGTTCGATCCCGACCGGGGTGACCGGCCCCTCGGCGGTGACGATCACGTGCACCAGCCGGCCCTCGATCCACAGGCGCCCATCGGCGTCGAAGTGCCCGACGTCGCCGGTGCGGTGCCATCCCGGGGCGGGCGTGGCAGCCCGGTCGGTCACCCAGAGGCGGTCGTAGCGCGCCTTGCTGTGGGCCGTCCGGACGCACACCTCGCCGGTCACCTCCGGGTCGGTGGTCCGGTCGTCGCCCGGGACGCCGTCCTCGTCCAGCGGGGCCAGCTCGACCTGCACGCCGGGGACGGGCCGTCCCACGCACACGCCGTTGCCCAGTCCGGCGTCGTCCAGGCCGTGAAGGTCGATGTCCGCCACGGGCAGGACCTCGGTCATCCCGTAGGGCGCGTGCGCCTCGGCCGCCGGCAGCAGCCGGCGCATCGCGTGGAGGGTCTCGGCGGGCACGGGCGCCCCGGTCGAGAGCAGCAGCCGCACGCGGGACAGGGCCGCGCGCCCGGCGGGATCGACGGCGTCGGCGGTCGCGACGACGTTCACCAGGGCAGCCGGGGACGCGAACACCATGGTCGCGTCGATCGCCGCCGCCGCATCGCCCATCGCCCGGGCCGTCAGGGTGCGCGGGGCGGTGAGGTCCATGTCGGGGACGGCCGACGGGATCCCCAGCGCAGCCCCGAAGAGCGCGAACGGACCGAACGCCGCGACGAGCCGGTCGGAGGTGGTGATGGAGTAGAGGGAGGTCAGCTGCTCCCGCTGGGCCTGGAGCTGGCCGTGCAGGTACAGCACGCCCTTCGCCGGTCCGGTGGCCCCGGAGGTGAAGGCGACCACGGCGGGATCCCCTGCCCCGGGCGGCTCCGGGGGCTCGACCCCGGCACCCATCCCTTCGATCTCCTCGAGGCTCCAGCGCACGCCGAGCCCACGCCGGGCTGACGCGGGCACAGGTCCGACGGAGATCAGCTGCGCGCCCGTGCCCATGAGCCGGGCGGCGGACAGGCCCTTGGCGGTGCCGATCACGTAGTCCGGTCCCGCGCTGCGCAGGGCCACTCGCATGCCCCGGATCCCGAGCCCCGCGTCCACGACCACCGCGACGATCCCGGCGCGCCAGATCCCGTACAGGGCGGCGGTCAGGTCGGTGCCGGGAGGGACCAGCAGGGCGATCCGCTCACCGCGGCGGACGCCGATCGCCGCGAGTCCCGCGGCCACGTGCGTGACCCGGGCGTCCAGCTCCGCGAAGGTCAGGGAGTCCGTGACCCCGGAGGGCCCGAGCTCGGTGACGGCCGGGGCCCGGCTCGTCGTCGGATCCGCGGCGCGCTCGGAGATCCCTGCCCACAGCGGCCGACCGGTGTCGGGCACCGGGGGCGCGTGCTGCCCCGCCGCCGCGCCGGCACCCGGGTCGGCCAGGAGGCTGCGGCGCCCGACCCACGTCGCCACGTCGGCAGCGAACGTCGGCGCGTCCTCGGGGACGAAGTGGCTGGAGCCCTCGTAGCGGTGGACGTCGGCGTGCGGCAGGCGCCCCATCAGGTCACGCAGGTAGAGGTCGGAGAACACCGGATCCCGGGGCCCCCACAGCAGGAGCACCGGGATGTCGGCCAGCGCGCCCAATCCGTCGGCGATGGCGTCCAGCGGAGCCGCACTCACGTCATCGGGATCCAGGGGGATGTCGGCGACGAAGTCCTCGATGGCGTGCCGGCGACCCACCTGCGAGTAGGGCGCGTAGTAGCCGGCCCGGACCTCGGGCGGCGGCACCGGGCGCGACATGAACAACCCGGCCCGGATGAACGTCCTGGTCCGCGAGGTGACCGCCGGCAGCATGCCGGGCAGCCGGGCAGCCCGGATGACGGTCGGCGCGCTGGCACCGGCCGGCTGGTGGACGGCGGTGTTGGACAGCACGACGCCGGCCATCTGGTCCACGTGCCGAAGCACCCAGCCCAGCGAGATGGGCCCTCCCCAGTCGTGGGCGACCGTGATGATCCGACCCGTGATCCCGGGCCCGGTCAGGCCCAGGGCGTCGGTCAGCGAATCGAGGTCGTCCACCCGCTGGGCCAGTGGGCGAACGGTCCCGGTCCGCTCCGAGAACCCCATGTCCAGGTGGTCGATCGCGATCACCCGCCAGCCCACGGGCGGCTGGGCCATGACGCGCCGCCACAGGTAGGACCAGCTGGGGTTCCCATGCACGCACAGCAGGGTTCCGACGGGCTCCGCGGCGCCCTTCGACAACCCGGCGTGCGAGTCGAGCACGTGCCAGGTGCGCTCCACCCCGGTCGAGTCCGGCGCCCTCACCTCACGCGACCAGCGGGCCTCGAGCCCGCTCAATCCGGCGGGCGGCAGGCTCACCAGCGGATCTCGGCGGCCGCGGCGTTGATCCCCGAGCCGATGCCCAGCAGGATCACGCGGTCACCGGGCAGAATCTTGTCCTGGTGCATGGCCAGGGTGATCGGGATCGCAGCGGGCCCGATGTTGCCGCGCGTGGGGAACGTCAGCGGCACCAGGTCCGCATCCAGTCCGAGTCGCTGGATCAGCGCCTCGCTGTGCACCGTGGACACCTGGTGCATGACGTAGTGCTGGACATCGGTCCAGTCGAAATCGGCCTTGGCATCCGTCCAGCCGGCCTCAGCGACCTCGAGTCCTGCCAGCAGCAGCCCCCTGCTGTCGGTGACCATCCGCTCGAGGTCCCCCTGGCAGAGCTGGTTGTGCTCGGTGGCCGCCCTGCCCACGCCGCCCACGAACACATGGCCCTCCGGATGCCGGTCTGCAGGGCCGAGGACCATCCCGGCCGCACCCGACCCGAGCGTCAGCGTGGCGAAGTCGGAGAACAGGTCGGCGACCGTCGTGGAATCCGACTGCAGCCGAGCCAGTGTGCGCTCCTGCACGGTCCGGCTGCCCTCGCCGTCCACGATCAGCGCGTACTCGATCTGTCCGGAGTCGATCATCATCGCGGCGATCTGCATCCCGCTGACGAAGCCGAGGCAGGCGTTCGACATGTCGAAGTTCAGGCAGGAGGACGGCAGGCCCAACTCGTGGTGGACAGCGACGGACGCAGAGGGCTCCAGGCGCGCACGGCACACGGAGGTGTCGATCAGCAGGCCGATCTGCTCCGGGGCGATGCCCGCCTCCGCCAGAGCCTGCGCGCCGGCCTGCGCGGCCGCATCGGTGAAGGACACACCCTCCGGCCACCAGCGGCGCTCCTCGATGCCGGCGACCTGCTGCAGCATCCCCTTGCGCACGCCGAGCCGCTCCAGGGTGGGCTCCAGCTGCTCGTCGAAGTAGTCCGAGGTGATGACCTCGGGCGCATCGACGGCCACGACCGACAGGATGGCGGCATTGTCGAACCGGTAGACGGTGTTTCCACTCACGGGGTGCTCCTAGACAAGGGAGGACAAGTCTCGCACGGCTCGCTGATGGCGGCTCCACGCGTGAGTGCGGGGAGCTCCGGGCGCACAGGCGCGGGGAGCTCCTCCGGCCACATCTGGTGCTCCCGAGGACGTCGTTCCGCGCCGATCCGGTCCGCGGCGCCACCGGGCAGTAGAGTGGGGGCACCCACGGCACCGGTCCCATCCGCCGGGGCAGTGAGATCTGCGGTCGCTGAGGAGCTCATCGGCCGATGCGCGGGGGTCCCGTCGTCCCACCGACGCCGGGACGACGCACGATCGCAGACCGAGGACGGAGGGCGCCGCGTTCGCGCGCGCCCGGCACGCAGGGAGGTGCTTTGGCTCGAGCAGGCCAGCGTCAGACGGCTGCGCGCCGCAACTCCGCAGGCACCCAGAGACGTGTCCGATCAGGCGACAACGAGGGCCTCATCCCCGTGCTCGCCATGACCGTGAGCGAGGTGCAGGCGGAGGTGGCGCGCGGCGCCATCCGCCCCTCGGTGCGGACCAAGTTCCAGGTCGTCGCGCTGCTCGTGCGCGAGGAGCGCGCTCGGGTGAAGTCCGACGCGACGAGCACGGAGGCCTTCAAGGCCACGCAGCTCAAGCGCCTGGACGGAGTGGCGACGATCCTCGCCCGGACAGCCGCCCGGGACACCTCACTCCTGGCGCTCATCGGGGACGACTCCGAGCTGTCGGAGCCGGGCAGGCGCCTGCGGCGCGAGCTGCTGGAGTCAGCCGGCGTCGAGGTCGGCCCCGAGGAGGTCGAGCGGGCCCCCGAGGAGGCTGCGGCGCCGGGCAAGCGCCAGGTCGTCCCGCGGTCGGTCATCTCCCGCCAGCTGGCCAACCCGTTCCTCGCCCCCGACCTGAGTGCCGCCCGGCCCGCCGAGGTCCGCCCCCAGCGACTGGCCGGCTGGGAGCTCCTCGGTCCCCTGCTGCGCTCCTTCGAGGATTCGGGCTCCGGGGACATCTCCTGCATGCCGCTGCCGGACCCGTCAACGGCACGGGTGCCCCTGCCCGAGGGCCTGGAGCTGATGGCCCACCAGGCCCAGGTGGTGGCCGCAGCCGCCGCGGGCCACCGGACGTTCCTGCTGGCCGACGAGCCCGGCCTCGGCAAGACGGCACAGGCGCTGCTCGCCGCCCAGGCCGCGGACGCCTACCCGCTGCTGGCGGTGGTCCCGAACGTGGTGAAGACGAACTGGGCCCGGGAGGCCCACCTGTGGACCCCGCGACGCTCGGCGACCGTCATCCACGGGGATGGGGACACGATCGACGGCTTCGCCGACATCGTCGTGGTCAACTACGAGGTCCTCGACCGCCACGTCGGCTGGTTGGGCGACCTGGGCTTCCGCGGCATGGTGGTCGACGAGGCGCACTTCATCAAGAACAAGTCCTCCCAGCGCTCCCAGCACGTGCTGGAGATCTCCCAGCGGATCCGCAACCGGATCGGCCGCCCCCTGCTCATGGCGCTGACCGGCACGCCGCTCATCAACGACCTCGAGGACTTCCTGGCGATCTGGGCCTTCCTCGGCTGGATCGACGAGACCCGGCCCCGCGGCGAGCTGATGGCCGCCCTCGAGGACACCGGGCTGGTGCCCGGCGACCGCGGCTTCTACCCGACGGCACGTCGCTGCGTCATCGACATGGGGATCGTGCGCCGCCGCAAGATCGACGTGGCCGCCGACATCCCCGCCCGTCGCGTGGCCGACCTGCCCGTCGAGCTCGACGCCGAGGCCGCCCGCTCGATCCGCGCGGCCGAGCGTGTCCTGGCCCGCCGTCTGGTGGCCCGCTACAACGACGCCCTGCAGAGGCGGTCGTCGGGCGCCGACGTCGAGGGCATCGACCACGACCTGGTGCGCCGGATCGCGACCTGGGAGCGACGCGACACCGCCAAGGCCGAGACCGGCGAGAACGTGTTCACGATGATGCGCCGGATCGGCCAGGCCAAGGCCGGCCCCGCAGCCGACTACACCGCCCAGCTGGCACGCAGCGTCGGCAAGGTGGTGTTCTTCGCCAAGCACGTCGACGTGATGGACCAGGCCGAGGAGCTGTTCGCCCAGCGCGGGATCGGCTACGCCTCGATCCGCGGGGACCAGACCAGCAAGGTCCGCCAGCGCAACATCGACGCGTTCACCAACGACCCGGACGTCTCGGTGGCCGTGTGCTCGCTGACTGCTGCCGGGGTGGGCATCAACCTGCAGGTCGCCTCCAACCTGGTGCTCGCCGAGCTGTCGTGGACCGCCGCGGAGCAGACCCAGGCCATCGACCGCATCCACCGCATCGGCCAGGAGGAGCCGGTCACGGCCTGGCGGATCATCGCGGCCCAGACGATCGACGCCCGGATCGCCGAGCTCATCGACAGCAAGGCGGGGCTCGCGGCCCGCGCCCTCGATGGGTCGGCCGAGGAGCCGTCGACCTCCGCCGACATCCAGCTCGAGGCCCTGGTCGCGCTGCTGACCGAGGCCCTCAGCGATCCGCTCCAGGCAGGTGCCCTGGCCTAGCCGCTGCGTTCTCGGGCGTGGACGGGCATTGCCACACCCACCTGCCTGCTCCCACACTGGGCCACGGCGCAGGGCGCCGATCGGCTGCGAACACAGAAGGAGCCCCATGGACCGGGATCTGGCCGACCAGGTGGTCGACACCGCCGCGCGCGTCGTGGCCAGCGGGGCGATCGGGGCCAACGGCCACGGCAACGTCAGCATCCGGGTCCCGGGCGCGCAGGAGATCTACTACACCGCCGGGCCGTCGCTGCGCGACCACCCCCGGTCGGCGGTGGTGCGCCTCGGGCTGGACGGGACCCTCATCGAGGGTGACCTGCCCCCCATCCAGGGGGCGGCGGTCGCGATGCACACCGCCATGTACGCCGAGAACCCCGAGGTCGGGTGCGTGCTGCACACCCACTCCCCCTTCGCGACCGCCTACGCGGTGGCGAACACGCCCATCGGATGCTGGATCGAGGCACTGGCCATGTTCGGGCTGCCGTCGGGGGTGCCGATGGCCGAGTACGGTCCCCGGGGCTCCGACCAGGCGGTTGCCAACATCCGCCGGGCGATCGTGCCCGGGGTGCCTGCGGTGCTCCTGGCCAACCACGGTGTCCTGGTCTTCCACCGCACCCCCGAGCTGGCGATCCTGGTCAACGGCGTCGTCGAGGAGGCGGCGCAGGCGGGCATCAACGCCGCCCCGATCGGCGGTGCGCGGGAGATCGAGGAGGCCATGCGGGCGGCCGCCCTGCAGCGTGCGATGGCCTTCGACCAGCAGGGGACCCAGCACGCCTGACCCCCTCTGCGCGCGGGCAGCGCGACCGGGGAGTTGACTGGGCCCATGAGCAGGCAGATCGCCCAGTCGTACAAGCGCCATCCGATCACCGAGGACTACGACGCCATCGTCATCGGGTCGGGGATCGGCGGGCTCGCCTGCGCGGCGATGCTGGCCAAGCACGGCAGGAAGCGGGTGCTCGTCCTCGAGCGTCACTACACGGCCGGTGGCTACACCCACGTGTTCCACCGCCCCGGCTACGAGTGGGACGTCGGTGTCCACTACGTCGGCGACATGGCGCCCGGGTCGACCACCCGCAGGATGGTCGACGAGATCAGCGACGGCCGCATCGAGTGGGCCGACATGGGCGAGGTCTACGACCGGGTCATCATCGGCGGTGAGGCCTACGACCTGCCCAAGGGGCGGCGCAACCTCCGGGACATGCTGGTCTCGCGGTTCCCCGCCGAGGAGTCCGGGATCGATGGCTACTTCGAGGCTGTCCGCCAGGCCGCCTCGTCCTCGCTGCCGTTCCAGGTCGCCAAGACGCTGCCCGGCCCGGTCCAGGAGGAGTCCGGTCCGATGATGCGCAGGAGCTTCACGCGATGGGCCGACCGGACCACGCGCGAGGTGCTCGAGGAGCTGACCGGCGACCAGACGCTGATCGCGGTGCTCACCGCCCAGTTCGGCGACTACGGGCTGCCCCCGGCCGAGTCCAGCTTCGCGATGCACGCCCTGCTCGTCCACCACTACTTCCGGGGCGGCTACTACCCGGTCGGCGGCTCGGGCGTGATCGCGGAGTCGATCATCCCGGTCATCGAGCGTGCGGGCGGCTTGGTCCTCATCAACGCCGAGGTGGCCCAGGTGGTGGTGGAGGACGGTCGGGCGGTCGGCGTGCAGATGGCCGCCGACGGCCAGGTCATCCGTGCGCCGATGGTCATCAGCGACGCCGGGGTGCTCAACACGGTCAACGCCCTGCTCCCCCGGGACGTCGCCGAGGGAGCAGGACTGCTGCAGGACCTGACCCAGGTGTCGCCCTCGATGGCCCACCTGTGCCTCTACCTCGGGTTCGAGGAGACCGCCGAGGCCCTCGACATGCCCAGGCACAACCTGTGGATCTACCCGAACGAGCACTACGAGCAGACCATCGAGGACAGCCGCCGGGATCCCGAGGCCCCCCTGCCGATGGTCTACGTGTCCTTCCCTGCCGCCAAGGACCCGGACTTCACCCGCCGCCACCCGGGACATGCGACCGTGGACGTCATCACCGCCGCCCCCTACGAGTGGTTCGAGCGATGGGAGGGCAGCAGGTGGAAGCGCCGCGGCGCCGACTACGACGCCTTCAAGGACCGCCTGGCCGAGCGGATGATGCAGGCGCTGTTCGAGCAGATGCCCCAGCTGCGCGGAAAGGTCGCGTTCTTCGAGATCTCGACGCCGCTGACGACCGCGCACTTCGCCGGATACGGCCGTGGTGAGCTCTACGGGATCGACCACACGCCGCAGCGGTTCGGCGCGGGCTTCCTGCAGCCGGCGACACCGATCCCCGGGCTGTACCTGACGGGCCAGGACATCGTCAGCTGCGGGGTGGCCGGGGCCATGTTCGGCGGGGTCCTGACCGCCACGACCGTGCTGGGCGGGAACCTGCTGGCGCAGATGGCCACGTCCGCCGCGGAACGGGTCCAGGGCTCGCCTCCTCCCGCTAGGGCGAGGGGCGGGGGCGGCCCACTCAGCTCCGTGGCGATTCCCACGCCGCCCTCATGAGCGGCACCTGGACCGGAAGTCGCGCCCACGCGGCGACCTTCTGCCAGGTCGGGCGCCTGCTGCGCTGGACGTCGAGCGCCATCTGGAGGTTCCCGATCCAGACGACCGCCAGGGTGGCGGTGGTCACCGCGGGAGCCCAGGGTGCCCGGGTGGCCAGCCCGGCGGCGCAGGCCAGCTCGGCCACGCCACTGCCGAGGACCCACGGTGCCGGGTCGCCCAACTGCCTGGGGATGAGGGGCGCGAACAGAGCCGGCCGCACGAGATGCGCGGCACCGCTCACCGTGAAGGCGCCGATCACGATCCTGGTCCCGACCGGTAGTGGCATGGGCTGCACCGTACTGCCACGAACCTCCAGCAGCGCGCGGAGAGGAATCGGGCACCCGGGGCCCCGCCTCACAACCGGCTGGCCCCGCCGGATAATCGACGGGTGGAACTCGCCGATCTCTCCCGCGGCGAGGTCGCCGCGCTGCGGTGGTCCTGGGATGCGCGCTCCCCGCTGATCGGCCCGCCGTTCCCGTCGCCGGTGCTGGCCGACCCCACCTTCCTCCCGCCCAGTTCCACCCCGGACGGCCGATGGCACCTGTGGGCGCACTCGCTGCTGGGGATCCACCACCACACCTCCGCCGACGGCATCACCTGGAAGCGCGCGGAGACGGTCGCACGCAACGCGCTCCGGGCCCAGGTCGTCGACCTCGGCGCCGGCGCCTCGCCGCGCTACCGGCTGCTGTACGAGCGGACCCGCGCGTTCATCCCGTTCGGGGTTCCCTGGCGGTCGTGGATCGAGTCGCGATCCTCCGATGACCTGCGGCGGTGGTCGGACCCGGTCGTGCTGCTGCGGCCGACGCTGCCCTGGCACCGGGACGCGAAGCAGGGCGAGGCGGTATCCAACCCGTGCCTGGTGCCACTGCCCGACTCCCGCTGGCGGCTCTACTTCAGCGCGGGACTCGTGCATGTCCCGGACTGCGGGTTCAACGAGCCTGAGTATGTCGGCGTCGCCGACGGCCCCGGGCCGGAGGGACCGTTCGATGTCCTTCCGGAGCCGGTCCTGGGCCCGGATGCCGCCGATCGGTGGGCCAACCTCGGGGCCGGCGCTGTCGAGGTGCTGGCCGTCAGCGACGGGTGGGTGGCGTTCCAGAACGCGATCGGGTGGGACGCCACGACGCGCGCCTCGAGCTCGGCCGTGCGGGTGCTCACGAGCGCAGACGGCCTGGACTGGGAGGTCACCGGCGAGCCGATCCTGGCGCCGACGGGATCGGGCTGGGCGGCAACCCACGTGTACGCGGTCGACGTCCGGGACACCCCCGCCGGGATCCGGCTGTACGCCAACGGCCGCAACGCGGCGCACTGGACCCGCGGGCGCGAGCACGTCGGGCTGGCCACCCCCGACCCAGCCCGCGCGCGTCTGACGCCTAGGCAGGGTCGAGGCGCAACTGCGACGTCACTGCGCGCACGACCTCCTCGTCGATCTTCAGGACCCGGCGGTCGTAGGTGAGCAATCCGTTGGTCTCGTCCTCCACGTCGGACAGCTGCGTGTAGACGCTCGCAGCCAGGCCCTCGGCGATGGCCGGGTGATCTGCCGGGCGTGCAGCCGGGTGAACGCGTCGGCCAGCGAGGCAGCATCCGGGAATCGGCGGTAGCCGAACTCGCGCGACGTCGTCGAGTGCTCGGGCAGGCGCAGCGAGTACCCGCCGTACTCGGTGAGCGCGAGGGCGCGGTCCCCTGTCCGGCGGCGTCGCGCGGCACGCGGAAGGGCCGGACGTACACGTGCAGGCTCGTCAGGTCCCCAGCGCCCTGGTCGTGCCACCCGCTGGCGTGGTCGACCGTCCGGGAGGGGTCCAGCTCGCGGACCCGGGCGCAGACCGCGGCGGCGTCGAACTGCCCCCAGCCCTCGTTGAACGGCACCCACATCGCCAGCGACACGACGTTGCGCAGCAGCTCGATGGTCGCCCGCATCTCGGCCAGCCAGTGCTCGCGGCCGCGGGTCGGCGCGGGCGAAGGCCCGGTACCGCTGTCGTCCAGCCGACCCGGAGGCCACGGCCGGGACGCTGATCACCGCCGGGTTGTACCTCCCGCCGCCGTTGACCATGTCCTGCCAGACCAGCATGCCCAGCCGGTCGCAGTGGTAGTACCACCGCAGTGGCTCGATCTTGATGTGCTTGCGCAGCATCGTGAAGCCGAGCCGCTTCATGGTGGCGATGTCGTGGACCAGCGCCTCGTCCGACGGCGGGGTGTACATCCCGTCGGACCAGTAGCCCTGGTCGAGCACCCCGGCGTGGAAGTACGGCTCGCCGTTGAGCAGCAGCCGTGGGAGCCCCGCCGCATCCGGTCCGATGCCGAACGAACGCATGCCGGCGTAGCTGCGCACCTCGTCCTCACCGGCGCGCACCTCCAGGTCGTAGAGGAACGGGTCCTCCGGTGACCAGCGCCGCGCGTCGGGCAGGGCCAGCCGAGGGGCTCGCCCGAGCTCCCGGTCGCGCGCGCGATCTCGACGCCTCCGAGCACCACGACCTCGACCTCCGCGGGCGACGTCTCGACGGCGGCACCGCCGGGGCCACGTGACCACGCCCGCAGCGTCCGCGCCCGTGTCGCGGGCTCTGGCCCGACGTCGGGGACGATGTCCAGCGCTCGGATCCATCGCGCGGGCACGCTCGATCCACACCGTCTGCCAGATGCCCGACTGCGGCGTGTACCAGATGCCGCCGCGGGCCAGCCTCTGCTTCCCCCGCGACAGGTGCCCGGTGTCGGTGGGGTCCCGGACGACGACGCGGATCTCTCTCGCCGTCCGCAGCGCCTCGGTGATGTCGAACGTCAACGGCAGGTAGCCGCCGCTGTGCTCGCCGACCACCGCCCGTTGACCGCCACGCGGCACCACTGGTCGACGGCGCCGAGGTGCAGCAGGACGCGGGCGTCCGGGGCCGGGGGAACCCGGGCGGCAGGACCAGCGTCCGCCGGTAGTGCAGGACCTCGCCGGGCTCACGAGCCGGGAGACCCCCGAGAGCAGGGTCTCGGGCGAGAACGGCACGACGATCTCGCCGTCGAAGTCCTCGGGCGCATCCTCGGTGGCCGGACCGCGTACTGCCAGCGGCCGTTGAGGTTGAGGGCGCTGGATCGCACGAGCTGGGGACGGGGGTACTCCGGCAGCGGATGGTCCGGGTCCAGCCGCTCGCCCCAGGGGGTGAGCAGCCGCCACCAGCGACCCGCCGTACGACCGGCTGCCGCGCGTGCGGTGGGCGCCCCTCGCGGCTGCGAGCCCGACGCAGGGCGACGGCGGGCAGCCGAGCACCCCGACGAGCGCGGCGGCGACGAAGATCCCCGCGGTGGGCACCTGCCTCATCTGGCCGAGGTCCACGTAGGCGCGTCGGCGCCGCGGATGACCGCTGCCCCGATCAACGGCCCGACGACCATGGGCATCGCCACGAAGAACACCATCCGCAGGCCCTGCACCGTCCCGACGCGGTCGACCGGCGTGTAGTCGCGCACGGAGGCGTTCACCGTGGCCGACACGAGGATGAAGCCGCTCATGAGCACCAGCCCCGCCCCGATCAGTGGCACGAGATCGCGCACGACCGCCATCAGCAGGAGCCCGACGAGGTAGATGCCCAGGGCCGGGATCATCGCCCGCAGCTTGCCCACGCGGTCGATCACCCGCCCACCGAGGACGCCGGTGACCGCCGACCCCGTGAGGACCACGGCGAGCACCAGCGCGTAGGCCTCGATCTCCAGCGTGTACTGGATGTAGATCAGCAGGAACGGCAGGAAGACCTGCGAGGAGATCCCGATCACGCCCAGCGTGGCGAGCGTCAGCATCAGGCCCGGGTTCCGGCGCACCTCGGCCGGCCGGAGGAACGCCGCGACGGCCCGGAGCGAGGAGCCCTCGGACCGAACGTGGCTC
>CAVSQK010000009.1:0-10218 GCA_963729885.1 uncultured Actinomycetes bacterium | reverse complement strand
ACACCTTCGGCGCGGGGATCCTGGCGCCCTCGCCGTTCGAGGTCGCCGTCTTCCCGTACGCCCAGCACTTCCTGACCACGAGCTACCCCCAACCCAGCCAGATCCACGACCACGCGGGGCTGGAGGACGCGGTTCGCGCAATCGCCGTGGCCGCGAACTAGCGGATCCGCGTTCATCTGGGCGGTCGGCACGCCGATACACCGGGCATGGGAACCGCCCGCACGTCGACCTTCGCCGTGGACGGGCGCATCGTCGGGTGGCACACGTACGGCGACCCCGTCCGGTCGCCCGATCCTGTTCGTGCACGGCTGGGGGATGATGCTCGCCCGGGTACCGGCAGGGCCCTCGACGCCCTGGCCGCGACCGTGGCTGGGCGGTCCACGCGTGCGACCTGCCCGGGCTTCGGACGCTCCGAACCCGCTGCCACTGAGTCGATCGACGCTCGCCGGGGTACGCCCAGTTCGTCGCCCGACGCCCATCGCGATCGGGACCACTGCAGGGGGAGCCGGTCCCCGTGGCGGGGCACTCGTTCGGCGCCGGGATCGCCGCCCGGGCCGCAGCCACGGACCTGACCGACCTTCGCCGCACTCCTGCTGATCTGCCCCGTGGGCGGGGCCGGGTCGTCGGTGTGGTCCTGGATGGCGCTGGCCGCGCGGGATGGTCAGGGAGTTCAACCAGGAGCTGGCGATCAGGGCCTCCGACTCCGTGACCGCGGTGCTGCGCAACCCGCTGCCGCTGGCGCCTGTCGGCCTATGCCGCGAAGACCGCGGACCTGACCGGTGAGCTCGCCACCCTGCACCGGCGAGCCGTGCCGGCCCACCTCGTCCTGGCCGACCACGACTCGATCGTGCCGGCCGGGCCGCTGCGCACGGCCCCGTCAGCCTCCACCCGGATCGTCGCCGGCAACCACGGATGGATGCTGCGTCAACCCAGACGAGTTCGCCACCACGGCCGATCAGGCTCCTCGTCCGCCGCCTGACCCGCGATCAGCGGCCCACCAGCCGGACGCGCAGGGAGGCCCAAGGCACCCGCTCCGCACGACCTTACATAATGTGCATTATCGGTCATCTACACGAGGGATCGCGGAGGATCGCGTCGGGGTTGCTGGGCCCGTGGGCGGATCGCGTCGGATCTGGACGAACGCGATCGGCTCAGACCCGACGCGATCCGCGACGGCGGGGCCGCGAGCGTCAGCTCGCGTCCCCGGTGGTCAGCGAAACCGGTGCCGACGTACCGGAGTCGACGGCGATCTTGCGCGGCTTGGCCGCCTCAGCGACCGGCAGCGTGAGCATCAGCACGCCGTTGGTGTACGACGCCGCGATGCTGGTCCAGGTCGACGCCGTCGCCGAGCGTGAGCTGGCGCGCGAAGGTGCCGCTGACCCGTTCGGCCGCCAACCACTCGACACCCTCGGGCCCCGCAGCGCGCTGGGCACGAATGGTCAGGACGCGACCGTCGACGTCCACGTCGATGGATCCGGGATCGATGCCCGGAAGGTCGCACAGCAGGATCCAGTGGTCGCCGTCGCGGTACAGGTCGATCGGCATGGCGCGCATCGCCTGCCCGAGGTCGACCGCCGACGTGAACATGCGCTCCGCGAGCCGATCGAGGTCACGGAACGGATCGAATCGAGTTGCCACCTCAACCACCTCCTCGTATCCATGAGTGGCAGTTCCACGTTAGCACTCGACCATGGAGAGTGCCAGCGCATCACGACGGGTCCGCCGCGAGCTCCCGGCGGCGGATCAGGCGTCGTCCGCACCGGCTCGGCCGGCAGCCGCGCCGACCCCTCGCCCGCAGCGACCTCCAGCTCGGCGGCCTCCCGGGCCAGCCGCTCGGCGGCCTGCATCGTCGCTCGCCGACCTCGCATGATATCGCGGGTGCGCTGGACCATCCGGTCGCGCATCGTCGCTGGATCCAGGTGCATCGGCTCCGTCGTGGCCAGGAAGTCCAGCATGACGCGCGCGAACCGGGCCGGCTCATCCATGTGCGGGAAGTGCTCGGACTGCTCGAAGATCTCCAGCTGGCTGCCCGGGATCACCGCATGGGCATGGTAGGCGTGGGCGACGGGGATGACGGTGTCGCGCGCGCCCCAGACGATCAGGGTGGGTCGACCCTCGGTGAGGTACAGCCGGTCCACGGCGCTGACCCGCTGCCCGCCGGGCTCCACGACGCTGCGCAGGGTGTGCACGAAGGCCGCCCGTGAGGGGCTCTCGGACAGGCTGGAGTAGCCGCGCACGACCTCGACCGTCGAGGGCCGTAGCCAAGGGCGCACCGGCATGCGGGACAGGACCCGGGAGGCGGCGAGACCGGCGTTGCGCACATGCCGGTTGGCGATGACGGGCAGGATCAGCTCGACGCCGGGCATCGTGCCGGCGCGCAGGGCCCTGCTGACCTCGCGGCCGAATCCCCCGCTGTCGACAAGGACGAGCCGCTCCGTGTGCTCGAAGTACTGGTATGCGAACTGCATCGCCACGCCGCCACCCAGGGAGTGTCCGACGATCGTGGCGCGGTCGTGGCCGAGGGTGTCCATCAGGTCGCGGATCTGGGTCGCGAAGCCGCCGAGCGAGTAGTCCGCGCCGGGAACGTCCGAGGCGCCGTGGCCGTAGAGGTCCGGCGCGATGACGTGGGCGTGCTCGGACAGCGCCGGGATCACCGGATCCCAGGTGGCGCTGCTGCTGGTGATCCCATGGATGAGCATCAGGACCGGCAACGAGGGATCACCGGCCACTCGGTAGGCCACGCGATGGCCGTGGATGATCGCCTCGGCCCGCTGCACCGGCTCCTGCTGCATCGTGCCTCCTCGGGCCGCCTGGACCAGGGGCCGTTCTCAAGGGTGCCAGTCGACTCCCGGGACCGTGACACCGCCCCCGACCTCGTCGATCATCCCAGCACTACTCATCCCAGAAGCGCCCATCCCAGCAGCGCACAGGCCAGCACGACCAGATGCGGCGCGGCCCGCATGGACATCAGTGCGACGAAGGCCGCGCATCCAAGCAGGAGCTCTGCCCACCCGGTGATCCCCGTCCGACACCGGGTCGTAGAGCGCCGCCGCGAGCAGGCCGACGACCGCGGCGTTCACCCCCGCGAGCGCGCTGCGCACCCGGATGTTGCCCGCGAACCGGTGCCAGTCCCGAGCACCGCGAGGACGAGCAGGTACCCGGGGAGGAACACCGCCACGATGGCCCAACCCCGAGCAGGGCCCCCCCGGCGACCGCCCCGAGGTACCCCGCGAACGTGAACAGCGGGCCGGGCACGGCGTTGGCCAGGCCGTACCCGGCGAGGAAGGCGGTCACGGACACCGCGCCGGCCCCCACGACCACCTCCTCGAGCAGCGGCAGGACGACGTGCCCGCCGCCGAACACCAGCGCCCCGGCTCGGTAGAAGCCGGCGAGAGGGTCGGCCACTCGACCGGCCAGGCCGGGCGACGGCCGGCAGCCCGAACAGCAGGGCGAGGAACGTCGTGAGGGCGGCTGCCGGCACCCAGCCGGGCAGCGGGGGCGGGTCCCCCACGGCGGGCGGACCACCGGCTCGCTCGGGGGCATCGAGCACGAGCGCCCGGCCCGAGCGCCGCCGCGACCGCCAGCACCACCGTTGGCATCCACACCGTCGGGACTGCGAGGACCGCCGCCTCGTCGCCACCGCGACCGCCCTCGCGCCCACCCGACGCACAGCGCGGGCGCCATCTGGACGACCGCCTGGGCCACGACGGCGGCCGCTGCCACCTTGCCAGCCCCGCGACCACCCCGGCAGCCCCCCGGGGCCACCCCGACCGCGACGCCCGCACCGATCAGCAGGACGGCCGAGGGCGGGGTGAAGCCCGGCCCCGCTCGCACGGAGCCCGCGATGCCGGCGCGCAGCAGGCCCACCCCCATCCCGACCTGTGAGCTCGCCGGGCCCGGGCAGGAACTGGGCCAGCGCGACCAGATCCGCATACTGGGAGTCCCCGAGCCAGGGGCGGCGCTCGACGAACTCCGCGCGGAAGAACCCCAGGTGGGCCACCGGACCCCCGAAGGACGTCAGGCCCAGGCGCAGGAACGTCCGCCCCACTCCGGGTGTCGCGGTCCTCCCCTCCCCCACGCCGGCCGCGCCCGGGAGGAGGCACCTCAGCCATGGGCAGGGGGCCGGTTGGTGGGCACGGGCACATCATCGCCGACGTGGCACGACATCGGGTTTAGGTGGCCTTAGCCTGACCGAACGACATCGCGGGGCGCCCCCGGACCCGGGGGCCCCCATACTGGTCCCTGGAACGCCCTGTCCACCCTCGAGGAGCCTGCCGTGCCCCGGTTCATCCGCCCGCTCATCGCGGGCGTCGCGGCCACGGCCCTGCTGGCCAGCACGGCCCCTGCCTCGGCGGACGACACCGCCACCCAGCCCCCCGGGATCGATCAGCAGCTCCCGGGCCTGCCCGACGGCATTGAGCTCCCCGTGCCGGCGCAGGACGTGACCGACACCGATGAGAGCCTGCGCTCCACGCGCAACGAGGTCTCGGTCCTCATGGACGACGGCGCGGGAACCCCCACGGTGACCAAGCTGCGCGCGGACTCGCCCGCTGCGGCCGCGGTGCTGGCCTCTCGCCTGGACGCCCAGCCCGGTGTCGTGGCTGCCCCCACCACACGGCTGCGCGCGTTCGAAGCCGTCAACCCGGAGCCTCTGGCGCCCTCTCAGTGGAACCTGCCGATGGTGGGCGCCACGGATGCATGGGCCTCCAGCCAGGGGGCGGGCGTCGTCGTAGCGGTCATCGACACCGGCCTGGACGCAGCCCACCCCGACCTCGCCGGGCGCGTCCTGGCGGAGATCGACCTGCTCCCCGAGGTGACCCCCGCTCCCGAGCAGAACGGCCACGGCACCCGCGTGGCCAGCCTCATCGCGGGCTCGCTCAACCTGGCAGGCATGGCCGGCGTGGCGCCCCAGGCCACGATCCTGCCGATCTCGGCGCTGGACCCCGCTGGCTACGGCGACAGCAGCACTGTCGCGCGCGCGATCATCGCCGCCGCGGATGCCGGGGCCAGGGTCATCAACCTGTCCCTCGGCGGGCCGGACAGGGACCCGGTGCTGGACGAGGCCTGCGCCTATGCCTTCTCCAAGGGCGCGATCGTGGTGGCCGCGGGCGGCAACAGCTACCTGAACGGCAACCAGGTGCAGTACCCGGCGGCATCGCCCAACGTCCTGGCCGTGGCCTCCGTGGACCGCAACGGCACCCCCTCGGGGTTCTCCAACACCGGCCCGCACATCGACATCGCTGCCCCCGGCGAGGGGATCCTGGCCGCCCTCCCGGGCGGCGGCTACGACGAGGAGTCCGGCACGTCCTTCGCCGCACCCCACGTCGCGGCGGCTGTGGCCCTGGTCCTGGCCGCCAATCCCGCGCTCACCTCCGCCGAGGCCGCCTCCGTGGTGCAGATGACCGCCGCCGACGATGCCAGTGGCAACGGCCGCGATGACCAGCTCGGCCAGGGGATCGTGCGCGCGGACAGGGCCGTGGCCACAGCGCTGACGGTCACGTCGGCGGGCCTGCCAGCCAACGCCAGGGTCCGGCTCCGGGCCTTCAACGCCCTGGGCGAGCCCGGCCGGCGCGGGCAGGCCACGAGCTTCACCGTGCAGGTCCAGGCCCGCTACCCGGACAACACCTGGCGCGCTGACCCCATCCCGACGCTGGTGCGCTTCGAGTTCCGGCCCTCCGGTTCCCGCAAGTACCGGCAGGTCGCCGTCGTGGCCTCCGGTCCCGATGGGCGTGCGACCCTCAGTGCGGTGCCCCCCCGCAGCGGGAAGTGGCGGGCGCGCGTCCAGCAGGCCAACGGGCGCTGGACCGTGAGCGGGGCGGACTTCCTGAAGGTCCGTCGCTGAGGTGTCGCGCCCGACGCACCCCTTCCTCGTCGGAGCCCATCCCCTGGCCCTGGCCCACCGCGGCGGAGCGGCGGAGTCCGCGGAGAACTCCCCCCTGGCCTTCCAGCACGCGGTGGATCTCGGGTACCGCTGGATCGAGACCGACGTGCGCGCCACGATCGATGGGCACGCGGTCGTCTTCCACGACGCGACCCTGGATCGGACGACGGATGCCCACGGCCCCCTGTCCGCCGTGCCGCTGGCGCTCGTCCAGTCGGCCCGGATGTCCGACGGCCAGTCCCCGATCACCCTTGCCGAGGCCCTGCGCCGATGGCCCGACGTCCGGTTCAACGTGGACGTGAAGTCCGACGACACGGTCGCTGCCTTCCTGCGCGCCGTTGCCGACGCCGACGCCTGGGACCGCGTGTGCGCGGCGGCCTTCTCCACAGCCCGACTGAGCCGGCTCCGGGCGCTAGCCGGTGCCCGGCTGGCGACCTCGATGGGCCCCTCGGAAGTGACCCGCCTCCTGCTCGGTGCACCCGTCCACTCCCCCGCATGTGCAGCCCAGGTCCCGCACCGCGCGCGGGGCATCCCGCTCGTGACGCGCAGGTTCGTCCGCCTGGCCCACCGGCGCGGAGTGCACGTGCACGTCTGGACCGTCAACGATGCCGACGAGATGCGGACCCTGCTCGACCTCGGGGTCGACGGCCTGGTCACGGACCGTCCCACCCTGCTCCGCGAGGTGCTCATCAGCCGTGGCTGCTGGGGCTGGGCCGACGCCCGGGTGGCGACGGGTACCAGCCGCCCCCGGAACCGCTACCATGGGCCAGTCCCGAGACCCGCCTGCGGGGATCGAGCCCACGGCACGCGCCCTCACCTTCGTGATCCGCCTCCGCGACCCCTCGCGCGTTTGGGGTGCACGGCGCCGGGGAATGTAGAGCGGGACACTCATTGTTACTCATCTGTGCGGCTCTCGGCCGCCGGGTGCGTGACAACCCCCGACGGGGACACACGCGGAAAGGCACGACATCATGGGCAACGGCGCTGTTCGCGGGACGCGGCTGGGATCCACCAGCTACGAGAGCGATGCGGGCGTGGACTTCGCGACCCGCCAGATGACCACCTACGACTGCGCGGCCGGGCACGCCACGACGCTGCCGTTCTCGGACGAGGCGGAGATCCCCTTCGACTGGGAGTGCGCCACCTGCGGCGGGCCGGCCGTCCTGCGCGACGGCGTCGAGCCCGAGCGCAAGCCGGAGAAGCACGTGCGCACCCACTGGGACATGCTGCTGGAGCGTCGCACCCTCGCGGAGCTCGAGGAGGTCCTCGAGGAGCGCCTCGACGTCCTGCGCGAGATGCGCGGCGAGGAGATCCGCCGCTCGGCGTGATCGGCTAGTCCTGCGGACCGGCGATCTCGCCGCGCACCACCCTCGGACCGGGTTCCGGCTCACTGCCGGCCCGGTCCGTTGCGTCTGGCCCCGACGGACCCTGCGGTGCGGGTTCGCCGTCCACGACCTGGCCCGGGATCACGTCACCGGGCACGACCGTCGTCCGGGGCGCACCCGTGGCGTCGGTCACGGTGATCACCGAGACCCCGCGCTTGCGCATGGCCGCCTCCGTGCCGCGCAGGATGTGACCCGAGACCCACCGCTGGACCGGGGGGACCAGCAGAGCCAGGCCCACGAGGTCGAGGACCAACCCCGGCAGGGCGATGAACGCCCCTGCGGCGATGCGCCAGCCCCGGGCCGGCGGGGCACTGCGGGCGCCCCACCGGATGACCGCCATCCCGGCCACCACGTCCAGGACCAGGACCAGCATCGCCACGGCGCCGCCGAACCGGTCGACCAGGGCCAGGACCGCGGCGACCTCCGCCACGGCCAGGAGGGCCAGGAATGCGAGCGTGAGGAACCTGGCCATCTAGCGACCCCCCACCGCGCGCCGTGAGCCCCGGGCCTCCCGGCGGCGCCGCACGGCGGACCGGGCCTTCTCAGCCCGCTCCTGCGCGCCCCAGACCGTGACCCGCCACAGGGCCTCACGCACGATGCTTCCGCTCATCTTGGAGGTTCCGTACTCGCGCTCCACGAAGGTGATCGGGACCTCGACGACGCGCATCCCGGAGTTGACCGTGCGCCGGGCCATGTCCACCTGGAAGCAGTACCCCTGCGAGGCGACGTTGTGCAGCTCCAGGGCGCGCAGAGTGCTGGCCCGGAACACCCGGTAGCCGCCGGTCGCATCGTGCAGCGGCACGTCGAGGGCCATTCGGGTGTACATGTTCCCGCCGCGGGAGAGGAACTCCCGGGACTTGGGCCAGTTGACCACCTCACCCCCGGGGATCCACCTCGAGCCCAGCACCAGGTCGGCGTCGCGCAGCGCCGCGAGCATCGTGGGCAGCTGCTCGGGCTGGTGGGACCCGTCTGCGTCCATCTCGATGAGCACGTCGTAGCCGCGGTCCAGGCCCCAGGCGAAGCCAGCCATGTACGCGGCCGCCAGCCCCTCCTTGCCCAGGCGGTGCAGGACGTGGATGTGGTCGTCGGCCGCGGCGAGCTCGTCGGCGATCGCCCCGGTGCCGTCCGGCGAGTTGTCGTCGGCCACGAGGATGTGGGCCTCCGGCACGGCCGCCCGGACCCGCCCGGTGATCCGCTGGACGTTCTCCATCTCGTTGTACGTCGGGATGATCACCAGGATCCGGCCGAGGTCGGCGAACTGCTCAGTCACCCCACCATTGTCCCATGAGCCCCGGACCCCCAGGATCGGTCGACCGGGTCAGCAGGGCGGCGGTTCGACGGGGGCTCCTACCGGGCGGCTCGGCGGGCCTTCCGGCGCCGGCGCCGGCGCATCACCCCGAGGCCGAACCACACGATCGCGCCGAACACGGCCACGATGATCGTGTAGAGCCACAACGGCCAGGTGAAGCCCCAGAAGAGGAACCTGAACTCGATGTCCTCCGTGTTCTGGAGGATGAAGATCAGCAGGACACCCAGTCCGCCGATCGTGGCGATCGCACCGGCCCCCAGGCCACCCTTGGCCTCGGTGGCGTCCGTGTCGAGATCCATCGCACTCCCCTGCCGCTCGGCGGGCCCCGCCCGGATGGGGAGCCCGATCGGTGTTGGCGGCCAGTGTGCCAGAGCACGCGGGTCGTCGGCGGATGACGGGCCGTCACAGCCGAGGCTGCCCGGGATGCGGGCCCGCGCGGACTGGTAGCGTCGCGAGCACCGGCGACGAGAGGCGAGCACATGGCACGCAAGGTACGGATCGGACGGGTCGAGGACTTCCCCTCGGGTTCCCTCACCGAGGTCGAGGTCGAGGGCGAGAAGGTGATCGTCGTCCAGGATGCCGAGGGCCTGTGCGCCGCGCACAACAAGTGCCCGCACCTGGGCCTGTCCCTGACCTCCGGGCCCGGCGGGCGCAAGTACGCCGACGGGGTCATCCAGTGCCCGTGGCACAACTCCCGGTTCGTGGTCAGGAGCGGCGAGAACCTCGACTGGGCGCCCGGGGTCGCCGGCCGGTCGATGCCCTCATGGTCGCGCAAGCTGATCTCCGCGGGGCGCAAGCCGGCGCCGCTGACCACCTACACCGTCATCGTCGAGGACGACGAGGTCTTCATCGAGATGTGAGTCCCCGGTCGGCTCGGGCCAGGCCGTCACCCGATGACGAGGGCCTTCGACGTGCGGGCCTTCCCCCACCCGTCATCATTGCGGGCCCGGACCTGGAATCGGTAGCTGACTCCAGGCGTCAACCCGGTCACGGTGCACGTCCGCGCTGTCGTCGTGCACACCAGCCCTCCGGGAACGGACGTGACCGAGTACTCGCGCACGGGGCTCGCCCCCTTGTGGGCGGGCTTCTTCCACGACACGGTGGCCGATCCGGTTCCCGCCTTGACACGCACCGTCCGAGGCGAGGACGGCGGGAACAGCGTCACATCCACGACCGTGACCGAGTCGAAGTCGGAGTTGGCTACGTACGCGCGTGTCCCGGCGGGGTTCACGACCACCGAACTCGACCCGTCGCCGACCTCGGCCCTGCCGACGACCTTCTTGCGCACGGTGTCCACCGAGTAGAGCCACGGACCGCTCGAGGCCTCGTCCGCGCCGTACGTGCCGTACAGGCGCGGACCCACCGGGCTGATCACCAGGTTGCCCAGTGCGAAGCCGATCACGATGGTGTCGACGACAGCGCCGGTCGCCAGGTCCAGGACGTACCACCCATCGGGTTTCGGCACGTAGGCGCGAGCACCGGCCGGATCGAGGACGAACCCGCCGGAGCGTTCGGGCAGGGCGTAGGTGGCGACCACGGCCAGGGTGGCCGCGTCCAGGACCTTCAGGTCCGCCGAGCCGTACCAGTCGGAGTGGGCGTAGAGCCGGCTGCCGTCGGGGCTGAGGCTGGCGTTCCCCCAGCCG
>CAVSQK010000008.1:0-9631 GCA_963729885.1 uncultured Actinomycetes bacterium | reverse complement strand
AGGACCTACGCTGCCCGCCATGGGATCAGGGGTGGAACCGTCACACCTGCGACGGTTCGTCGCGCACACCGAGCAGAAGGTCGCCCCCCGGGACGTCGCGAAGCTCTACCCGCGCGCCGAGATGCTGGCGAAGCTGCCCCTGTCCGTGCAGCGCTGGATCGTCGCCCACGCCGGGGGAGACCCCTACATGGGATTCGTCGTCGAGCCCTACTGCCTGTTCCTGGCCCACGAGATCGAGGACCTCGCCGCGGCGCGCCTGCAGCTGCCCGCGGACTACGAGCTGGTCCCGACGACCATGTTCGCCGGGGGAGAGCCGAGGTACTGCGCCATCCTCGGCGCCTTCACCGTGCACACCTCGGTGTTCTGGGGCAGTCGCGTGGAGATGTACCTGATCGCCGAGAACACCCGGACGGGCATGCTGACCTGGGTGATCTGCGACTACGAGTCGAACACCATCAACTATGACCCCGGTCAGGGGTTCTCGGGCTCGACCACGAAGCACTCGGTCATCACGACGACGCACGCCGGTGACGTGATCGTGGACGTGCAGAGCCGCGAACGCCCCAACGACCTGGGCGTGACGGCGGCCTGCCGGGGGCGCCGATGCGCCCGCTCGACCAACGGCTCTGGATCGACGGGAACCTCTCGGTCGACTACGGCGGCCGGCTGATGGACGCCGACTCGGTCCCGTTCGGACTGATCTTCGATCCCGGCGAGATGGAGCAGGCGCTGGACATCCCCCTGGATGCGGTCATCGTGGAGCAGAACACCTTCGGCGCGGGGATCCTGGCGCCCTCGCCGTTCGAGGTCGCCGTCTTCCCGTACGCCCAGCACTTCCTGACCACGAGCTACCCCCAACCCAGCCAGATCCACGACCACGCGGGGCTGGAGGACGCGGTTCGCGCAATCGCCGTGGCCGCGGACTAGCGGACCGCGTTCATCCGGGCGGTCGGCACGCCGATACACCGGGCATGGGAACCGCCCGCACGTCGACCTTCGCCGTGGACGGGCGCATCGTCGGGTGGCACACGTACGGCGACCCGTCCCACCGCCCGATCCTGTTCCTGCACGGCTGGGGGATGATGCTGCCCGGGTACCGGCGGGCCCTGGACGCCCTGGCGCGCCGTGGCTGGGCGGTCCATGCGTGCGACCTGCCGGGCTTCGGACGCTCGGACCCGCTGCCCCTGAGTCGTTCGTCCCTGTCGGGGTATGCCCGGTTCGCCGCCGACGCCCATCTCGCGGGACCGCTGCAGGGGGAGCCGGTCCCCGTGGCGGGGCACTCGTTCGGCGCCGGGATCGCGGCCCGGGCCGCAGCCACCGACCTGACCGCCTTCGCAGCACTCCTGCTGATCTGCCCTGTGGGAGGTGCTGGGTCCTCCCTGCGGTCGTGGATGTCGCTGGCCGGTGGGATGGCCAGGGAGTTCAACCAGGAGCTGGCGATCAGGGCCTCCGACTCACTGTCCGCAGTGCTGCGCAATCCGCTGGCACTGGGCCTGTCGGCCTATGCGGCGAAGACCGCGGAGCTGTCCGGCGAGCTGGCCACGCTGCACCGGCGATCCGTCCCGGCACACCTCGTCCTGGCCGACCACGACTCGATCGTGCCGGCGGGGCCGCTGCGGACGGCCCCGTCAGCCTCGACCCGGATCGTTGCCGGCAACCACGGATGGATGCTGGTCAACCCGGACGACTTCGCCACCACGGCCGACAGGCTCCTGTCCGCCGCCTAGCGTTCCGGCCACAGCCGCCGGAGCGCAGGGGGAGACACCTCGCTCCGCCTACCTTACATAATGTGCATTATCGGCCATCTACACGAGGGATCGCGGTGGATCGCGTCGGGGTTGCTGGGCCCGTGGGCGGATCGCGTCGGATCTGGACGAACGCGATCGGCTCAGACCCGACGCGATCCGCAACGGTGGGGCCGAGAGCCTCAGCTGGCGTCCCCGGTGGTCAGCGAAACCGGTGCCGACGTACCGGAGTCGACGGCGATCTTGCGCGGCTTGGCCGCCTCAGCGACCGGCAGCGTGAGCATCAGCACGCCGTTGGTGTACGACGCACCGATCTGGTCCAGGTCGACGCCGTCGCCGAGCGTGAGCTGGCGCGCGAAGGTGCCGCTGACCCGTTCGGCCGCCAACCACTCGACACCTTCAGGCCCCGCAGCGCGCTGGGCACGAATGGTCAGGACGCGACCGTCGACGTCCACGTCGATGGATCCGGGATCGATGCCCGGAAGGTCGCACAGCAGGATCCAGTGGTCGCCGTCGCGGTAGAGGTCGATCGGCATGGCGCGCATCGCCTGCCCGAGGTCGACCGCCGACGTGAACATGCGCTCCGCGAGCCGATCGAGGTCACGGAACGGATCGAATCGAGTTGCCACCTCAACCACCTCCTCGTATCCATGAGTGGCAGTTCCACGTTAGCACTCGACCATGGAGAGTGCCAGCGATCACGAGGGTGCAGTCGCCCGTCTCCGGCCCGCGCCCCGGCCGAGACCCTCCCCAGCGACCTCCAGCTCGGCAGCCTCCCGGGCCAGTCGCTCGGCGGCCTCGCGCTCGCCGGCCTCGTGGTGCTCGCGGGTGCGCTGGACCATCCGGTCGCGCATCGTCGCCCGATCCAGGTGCATCGGCTCCGTCGTGGCCAGGAAGTCCAGCATGACGCGCGCGAACCGGGCCGGCTCATCCATGTGCGGGAAGTGCTCGGACTGCTCGAAGATCTCCAGCTGGCTGCCCGGGATCACCGCATGGGCATGGTAGGCGTGGGCGACCGGGATGACGGTGTCGCGCGCGCCCCAGACGATCAGGGTGGGTCGACCCTCGGTGAGGTACAGCCGGTCCACGGCGCTGACCCGCTGCCCGCCGGGCTCCACGACGCTGCGCAGGGTGTGCACGAAGGCCGCCCGCGACGGGCTCTCGGACAGGCTGGAGTAGCCGCGCACGACCTCGACCGTCGAGGGCCGTGGCCGCGGGCGCACCGGCATGCGGGACAGGACCCGGGAGGCGGCGAGGCCGGCGTTGCGCACATGCCGGTTGGCGATGACGGGCAGGATCAGCTCGACGCCGGGCATCGTGCCGGCGCGCAGGGCCCTGCTGACCTCGCGGCCGAATCCCCCGCTGTCGACAAGGACGAGCCGCTCCGTGTGCTCGAAGTACTGGTAGGCGAACTGCATCGCCACGCCGCCACCCAGGGAGTGTCCGACGATCGTGGCGCGGTCGTGGCCGAGAGTGTCCATCAGGTCGCGGATCTGGGTCGCGAAGCCGCCGAGCGAGTAGTCCGCGCCGGGAACGTCCGAGGCGCCGTGGCCGTAGAGGTCCGGCGCGATGACGTGGGCGTGCTCGGACAGCGCGGGGATCACCGGATCCCAGGTGGCACTGCTGCTGGTGATCCCATGGATGAGCATCAGGACCGGCAACGAGGGATCACCGGCCACTCGGTAGGCCACGCGATGGCCGTGGATGATCGCCTCGGCCCGCTGCACCGGCTCCTGCTGCATCGCGCCTCCTCGGGCCGCCTGGACCAGGGGCCGTCTCAAGGGTGCCAGTCGGCTCCCGGGACCGTGACACCGCCCCCGACCTCGTCGATCATCCCAGCACCACTCATCCCAGAAGCGCCCATCCCAGCAGCGCACAGGCCAGCACGACCAGATGCGGCGCGACCCGCAAGGACATCAGTGCGACGAAGGCCGCGCATGCCAGCAGGAGCTCGGCCCATCCGGTGATCCCCGACACCCACACCGGGTCATAGAGGGCGGCGGCGAGCAGGCCGACGACCGCCGCATTCACCGCCGCGAGCGCCCGGCGCACCCGCATGTTCCCCGCGATCCGGTGCCAGTGCCCGAGGACCGCCAGCACGAGCAGGTACCCGGGGAGGAACACCGCCACGATGGCCGCAACACCCAGCAGGGGTCCCCCGGCGACCGCCCCGAGGTATCCCGCGAACGTGAACAGCGGGCCCGGGACGGCGTTGGCCAGGCCGTACCCGGCCACGAAGTCGGTCCCGGACACGGCGCCGGTCCCCACGACCACCTCCTCGAGCAGCGGCAGGACGACATGCCCGCCGCCGAAGACCAGCGCCCCGGCGCGGTAGAAGCCGGCGAGGAGGACCAGCCAGTCGACGGGCCAGGCGCGGGCGACCACCGGCAGCCCGAGCAGCAGGACCACGAACGCCACGAGGGCCGCTGTCGGCACCCACCGGGGCATCGGGGGCGTCTCCCCCACGACGTCCGGACCACCTGCCCGCGCGGGCGCATCGTGGACGAGCGCCAGCCCGAGCGCCGCCGCGACCGCCAGCACCAGCGATGGCATCCAGACCGTGGGCACTGCGAGGATCGCCGCGGTCGAGGCCACGGCCACCAGCCCTCGGAACCAACCGACACACAGCACCCGCGCCATCAGCACGACCGCCTGGGCCACGACAGCGACGGCAGCCACCTTGAGCCCGGCCACCACCCCGGCGGACACCCCGACCCCACCGCCCACGGCAACACCCGCACCGATCAGCAGGACGGCCGAGGGCAGGGTGAAGCCCAGCCACGCTCGCACGGATCCCCCGATGCCCGCGCGCAGCAGCCCGATCCCCATCCCGACCTGCGAGCTCGCCGGCCCCGGGAGGAACTGGGCCAGCGCGACCAGATCCGCGTACTGGGACTCCCCCAGCCAGCGGCGACGCTGCACGAACTCCGTCCGGAAGAACCCCAGGTGGGCCACCGGACCGCCGAAGGAGGTCAGGCCCAGGCGCAGGAACGCCCGCCCCACCCGGGTGTCGCGGTCCTCCCCTCCCCCACGCCGGCCGCGCCCGGGAGGAGGCACCTCAGCCATGGGCAGGGGGCCGGTTGGTGGGCACGGGCACATCATCGCCGACGTGGCACGACATCGGGTTTAGGTGGCCTTAGCCTGACCGAACGACATCGCGGGGCGCCCCCGGACCCGGGGGCCCCCATACTTGTCCCTGGAACGCCCTGTCCACCCTCGAGGAGCCTGCCGTGCCCCGGTTCATCCGCCCGCTCATCGCGGGCGTCGCGGCCACGGCCCTGCTGGCCAGCACGGCCCCTGCCTCGGCGGACGACACCGCCACCCAGCCCCCCGGGATCGATCAGCAGCTCGCGGGCCTGCCCGACGGCATTGAGCTCCCTGTGCCGGCGCAGGACGTGACCGACACCGATGAGAGCCTGCGCTCCACGCGCAACGAGGTCTCGGTCCTCATGGATGACGGCGCGGGAACCCCCACGGTGACCAAGCTGCGCGCGGACTCGCCCGCTGCGGCCGCGGTGCTGGCTTCCCAACTTGACGCCCAGCCCGGTGTCGTGGCTGCCCCCACCACACGGCTGCGCGCGTTCGAAGCCGTCAACCCGGAGCCTCTGGCGCCCTCCCAGTGGAACCTGCCGATGGTGGGCGCCACGGATGCATGGGCCTCCAGCCAGGGGGCGGGCGTCCTCGTGGCGGTCATCGACACCGGCCTGGACGCAGCCCACCCCGACCTCGCCGGGCGCGTCCTGGCGGAGATCGACCTGCTCCCCGAGGTGACCCCCGCTCCCGAGCAGAACGGCCACGGCACCCGCGTGGCCAGCCTCATCGCCGGCTCGCTCAACCGGGCCGGCATGGCCGGCGTGGCGCCCCAGGCCACGATCCTGCCGATCTCGGCGCTGGACCCCGCGGGCTACGGCGACAGCAGCACTGTCGCGCGCGCGATCATCGCCGCCGCGGATGCCGGGGCCAGGGTCATCAACCTGTCCCTCGGCGGGCCGGACAGGGACCCGGTGCTGGACCAGGCCTGCGCCTATGCCTTCTCCAAGGGCGCGATCGTGGTGGCCGCGGGCGGCAACAGCTACCTGAACGGCAACCAGGTGCAGTACCCGGCGGCATCGCCCAACGTCCTGGCCGTGGCCTCCGTGGACCGCAACGGCACCCCCTCGGGGTTCTCCAACACCGGCCCGCACATCGACATCGCTGCCCCCGGCGAGGGGATCCTGGCCGCCCTCCCGGGCGGCGGATACGACGAGGAGTCCGGCACGTCGTTCGCCGCACCCCACGTCGCGGCGGCGGTGGCCCTGGTCCTGGCCGCCAACCCCGCGCTCACCTCCGCCGAGGCCGCCTCCGTGGTGCAGATGACTGCCGCCGACGATGCCAGTGGCAACGGCCGCGATGACCAGCTCGGCCAGGGGATCGTGCGCGCGGACAGGGCCGTGGCCACAGCGCTGACGGTCACGTCGGCGGGCCTGCCAGCCGACGCCAGGGTCCGGCTCCGGGCCTTCAACGCCCTGGGCGAGCCCGCCCGGCGCGGGCAGGCCACGAGCTTCACCGTGCAGGTCCAGGCCCGCTACCCGGACAACACCTGGCGCGCGGACCCCATCCCGACGCTGGTGCGCTTCGAGTTCCGCCCCTCCGGTTCCCGGAAGTACCGGCAGGTCGCCGTCGTGGCCTCCGGTCCCGATGGGCGGGCGACCCTCAGTGCGGTGCCCCCGCGCAGCGGGAAGTGGCGGGCGCGCGTCCAGCAGGCCAACGGGCGCTGGACCGTGAGCGGAGCGGACTTCCTGAAGGTCCGTCGCTGAGGTGTCGCGCCCGACGCACCCCTTCCTCGTCGGAGCCCATCCCCTGGCCCTGGCCCACCGCGGCGGAGCGGCGGAGTCCGCGGAGAACTCCCCCCTGGCGTTCCAGCACGCGGTGGATCTCGGCTACCGCTGGATCGAGACCGACGTGCGCGCCACGATCGATGGGCACGCGGTCGTCTTCCACGACGCGACTCTGGATCGGACGACGGATGCCCACGGCCCCCTGTCCGCCATGCCGCTGGCGCTCGTGCAGTCGGCCCGGATGTCCGACGGCCAGTCCCCGATCACCCTTGCCGAGGCCCTGCGCCAATGGCCCGACGTCCGGTTCAACGTGGACGTGAAGTCCGACGACACGGTCGCTGCCTTCCTGCGCGCCGTTGCCGACGCCGACGCCTGGGACCGCGTGTGCGCAGCGGCCTTCTCCACAGCCCGACTGAACCGGCTCCGGGCGCTTGCCGGTGCCCGGCTGGCGACCTCGATGGGCCCCTCGGAAGTGACCCGCCTCCTGCTCGGCGCACCCGATCACTCCCCCGCATGCGCAGCCCAGGTCCCGCACCGCGCGCGGGGCATCCCTCTCGTGACGCGCAGGTTCGTCGGCCTGGCCCACCGCCGCGGACTGCACGTGCACGTCTGGACCGTCAACGATCCCGACGAGATGCGGACCCTGCTCGACCTCGGGGTCGACGGGCTGGTCACCGACCGTCCCACCCTGCTCCGCGAGGTGCTCATCAGCCGTGGCCGCTGGGGCTAGGGCCGACGCCCCGGTGGCCACGGGTACCAGCCGCCCGCCGGAACCGCTACCATGGGCCAGTCCCGAGACCCGCCTGCGGGGATCGAGCCCACGGCACGCGCCCTCACCTTCGTGATCCGCCTCCGCGACTCCTCGCGCGTTTGGGGTGCACGGCGCCGGGGAATGTAGAGCGGGACACTCATTGTTACTCATTCGTGCGGCTCTCGGCCGACGGGTGCGTGACAACCCCAACGGGGACACACGCGGAAAGGCACGACATCATGGGCAACGGCGCTGTTCGCGGGACGCGGCTGGGATCCACCAGCTACGAGAGCGATGCGGGCGTGGACTTCGCGACCCGCCAGATGACCACCTACGACTGCGCGGCCGGGCACGCCACGACGCTGCCGTTCTCGGACGAGGCGGAGATCCCCTTCGACTGGGAGTGCGCCACCTGCGGCGGGCCGGCCGTCCTGCGCGACGGCGTCGAGCCCGAGCGCAAGCCGGAGAAGCACGTGCGCACCCACTGGGACATGCTGCTGGAGCGTCGCACCCTCGCGGAGCTCGAGGAGGTCCTCGAGGAGCGCCTCGACGTCCTGCGTGAGATGCGCGGCGAGGAGATCCGCCGCTCGGCGTGATCGGCTAGTCCTGCGGACCGGCGATCTCGCCGCGCACCACCCTCGGACCGGGTTCCGGCTCACTGCCGGCCCGGTCCGTTGCGTCTGCCCCCGACGGACCCTGCGGTGCGGGTTCGCCCTCCACGACCTGGCCCGGGATCACGTCACCGGGCACGACCGTCGTCCGGGGCGCACCCGTGGCGTCGGTCACGGTGATCACCGAGACCCCGCGCTTGCGCATGGCCGCCTCCGTGCCGCGCAGGATGTGACCCGAGACCCACCGCTGGACCGGAGGGACCAGCAGCGCCAGGCCCACGAGGTCGAGGACCAGCCCCGGCAGGGCGATGAACGCCCCTGCGGCGATGCGCCAGCCCCGGGCCGGCGGGGCACTGCGGGCGCCCCACCGGATGACCGCCATCCCGGCCACCACGTCCAGGACCAGGACCAGCATCGCCACGGCGCCGCCGAACCGGTCGACCAGCGCCAGGACCGCGGCGACCTCCGCCACGGCCAGGAGGGCCAGGAATGCGAGCGTGAGGAACCTGGCCATCTAGCGACCCCCCGCCGCGCGCCGGGAGCCCCGGGCCTCCCGGCGGCGCCGCACGGCGGACCGGGCCTTCTCAGCCCGCTCCTGCGCGCCCCAGACCGTGACCCGCCACAGGGCCTCGCGACGATGCTTCCGCTCATCTTGGAGGTTCCGTACTCGCGCTCCACGAAGGTGATCGGGACCTCGACGACGCGCATCCCGGAGTTGACCGTGCGCCGGGCCATGTCCACCTGGAAGCAGTACCCCTGCGAGGCGACGTTGTGCAGCTCCAGGGCGCGCAGCGTGCTGGCCCGGAACACCCGGTAGCCGCCGGTCGCATCGTGCAGCGGCACGTCGAGGGCCATTCGGGTGTACATGTTCCCGCCGCGGGAGAGGAACTCCCGGGACTTGGGCCAGTTGACCACCTCACCCCCGGGGATCCACCTCGAGCCCAGCACCAGGTCGGCGTCGCGCAGCGCCGCGAACATCGTGGGCAGCTGCTCGGGCTGGTGGTACCCGTCGGCGTCCATCTCGATGAGCACGTCGTAGCCGCGGTCCAGGCCCCAGGCGAAGCCAGCCATGTACGCGGCCGCCAGCCCCTCCTTGCCCAGGCGGTGCAGGACGTGGATGTGGTCGTCGGCCGCGGCGAGCTCGTCGGCGATCGCCCCGGTGCCGTCCGGCGAGTTGTCGTCGGCCACGAGGATGTGGGCCTCCGGCACGGCCGCCCGGACCCGCCCGGTGATCCGCTGGACGTTCTCCATCTCGTTGTACGTCGGGATGATCACCAGGATCCGGCCGAGGTCGGCGAACTGCTGAGTCACCCCACCATTGTCCCATGAGCCCCGGACCCCCAGGATCGGTCGACCGGGTCAGCAGGGCGGCGGTTCGACGGAGGCTCCTACCGGGCGGCTCGGCGGGCCTTCCGGCGCCGGCGCCGGCGCATCACCCCGAGGCCGAACCACACGATCGCGCCGAACACGGCCACGATGATCGTGTAGAGCCACAACGGCCAGGTGAAGCCCCAGAAGAGGAACCTGAACTCGATGTCCTCCGTGTTCTGGAGGATGAAGATCAGGAGGACACCCAGTCCGCCGATCGTGGCGATCGCTCCGGCCCCCAGGCCACCCTTGGCCTCGGTGGCGTCCGTGTCGAGATCCATCTCACTCCCCTGCCCGCTCGGCGGGCCCGGCCCTGACGGGGAGCCCGATCGGTGTTGG
>CAVSQK010000007.1:0-137896 GCA_963729885.1 uncultured Actinomycetes bacterium | reverse complement strand
CGGCGTGACCATGGACGACATCGCCCGGGAGGCGGCGGCGATCCTCTCGGCGCCCAAGTCCCTGACCGTGATCGGCCCCTTCGAGGAGTCCCGCACGTTCTCGCTCGGCTGAGCGAGTGCGTCCAGGGCATCGGCTACGGCGTCGCGGATGGGCCCGCCTCGGAAACCCTGAAACGGTCGCACACTGGCCAGCCGTCCTGCTCTCGGATGCGGCTGCCGCTGTGTGCCGCATCGGCCATCCGGCAGCCGCGCACTCGATACCGGCCTATTCACGGGAGTACTGGGCCCAGCCGCGGCTCACGCACTCCAAACCGGCCGATAGGGCGCCCGCCCAGAGGGGCTGACGGGCGGTTTGGTGTGCGCGGCTGGCGGCTCGGCCTGGAGAGGCGGGCCTGAAGGGCGATTCCGTGTGCGTGGAGCGATGCGGGGAGGCCACGCGTCCTCGTGAGCCCGTGGCCAGGTCGTGGCGAGGAGCCGCCATCTGTGCACGTGCAGTGATCGCCGCTGACGGCAGCGCGCAGTTCCGCCCGGCTGGGGCACCTCGACCGATGGCGCACGTCCTTCCGCGGCGGGTGCCCCGGCCCCAGTCGTCGACGCCGACCGTGTTCGGACTGGCCCGCTGCACATGCTGGCCGGGGATCCGCCGCCCCAACCCCAGCCGACTGGCCCCAGCTCCACGCGCGACGCGTCCGTGGTCCCGTGGTGGGACAATGCCCGGGTGACGATTCGTGTGGGTGTGCTGGGTGCGCGGGGGCGGATGGGGTCCGAGGTGGTCAGGGCGGTCTACGACGCCCCCGACCTCGAGCTGGTGGCGAGCCTCGACGTCGGCGACGAGCTCCAGGAGCTGGTCGCGGCCGGAGCCCAGGTGGCCGTGGACTTCACCCATCCCGAGTCGGTCATGGGCAACCTGGAGTTCCTGATCGGCGCCGGGATCCACCCGGTGGTGGGCACCACCGGCTTCGATGCCGCCGACTGGACCAGGTGCGCGCCTGGCTGCAGGACTCGCCCGGGACCGGCGCGGTGATCGCCCCGAACTTCGGGATCGCCGCGGTGCTGATGATGCGCTTCGCCGCAGCGGCGGCGCCGCACTTCGAGTCCGTCGAGATCGTCGAGCTGCACCACCCGCGCAAGGCCGACGCGCCCGTCGGGCACGGCCACCCGCACGGCGCAGCTCGTCGCCGCTGCCCGGGCGGAGGCGGGCAGCCCGGACATGCCCGACGCCACCACCTCGGAGCTCGACGGGGCCCGGGGGGCGATCGTCGACGGGGTCCACGTCCACGCCGTGCGGCTCCAGGGGCTCGTCGCCCACCAGGAGGTGCTGCTCGGCGGACCGGGGGAGACCCTGACCCTCCGGCACGACTCGTTCGACCGGGCCAGCTTCATGCCCGGCGTCCTGCTGGCCGTGCGCAACGTGGCCTCGACACCGGGGCTGACGGTCGGGATCGACGGCTTCCTCGGCCTGGACGGCTGAGCGGGGCTTCCATGACCGGCAAGCGCATGGCGGCCGTCATGGCCGTGCTGCTCGGCGCGTACCTGTTCTTCACTGCGTCCCGGGCGATCGACTTCATCCAGGCCGGCGGGATCATCCCGGTGATGCTCGGGGTGGCGATCCTCGCCTTCCCGGTGATCGGCCTGTGGGTGCTGTGGCGCGAGTGGCAGTTCGGGAGGGCCACCGAGGCGCTGGGCCACGAGCTGGCCGCCCGCGGGGAGCTGCCGCGTCGACGACCTGCCCCGCCGGCCGTCGGGCCGCCCTGTGCGCGCAGCCGCCGACGCCCACTTCGCGGAGGTGCGCACGCGGGCGGAGGCCGACCCCGAGTCGTGGGAGCGCTGGTTCGAGCTCTCGACCGCCTACGACGCCGCCGGTGACCGCAAGCGCGCCCGCAGTGCGATGCGCCGGGCGATCGCCTCCACGCTCGGCAGCGGACGGACTCGACCGGGGGACGGCCAGCTCGATGCGGCAGGGCGCGGGCACGCTCCACGGTCAGCCGCGGGCGCGGCGCAGGGCCGCCATCGCGCGGTCGCCGTAGCCGCCGCCGAACAGGGCGGCGTGGACCAGCAGCGGCCACGCCTGGTGCAGGGGGATCCGCGCCTGCCAGCCGGCCGCCAGCGGATGGACCTGCTGGTACCCGCTCGATGATCCGCTCGAGGTGCGGCACTCCGAACAGCGCGAGCATCGCGAGGTCGGACTCGGCGTGGCCACCGTGGGCGGCCGGATCGATCAGCCACGCCTGCCCGTCGGCGCCCCAGAGGACGTTGCCGCTCCACAGGTCGCCGTGGACACGCGCCGGAGGGGCGGGCGGCCCGGCGTCGACGTCCCCGGCGAGGAGGTCGGCGACGAACCGGTCCACCTCGGCCACCTGCGCCGCGTCGAGCCCGCCGCGGTCGCGCGCCATCCGGGCGGTCGCGGCGATCCGGTCCAGCGCCCAGAACTCCACGAAGGTGGTCGCGGGCGGCGTAGGGCATGGGCAGGTCGCCGATCCAGCCGTCCGGGCCCGGCGCGCCCGGGGGAGGGCTGCCGAACGCCGCCGCCCCCGCGCCGTGGAGCACGGCCAGCTGCCGCCCGAACTCCTCGGCCATCTCGCGCGTGCGGACGACCCTCCGCGACCCGCTGCATCCCGAGCCGTGAGGCGCCGACCTCGACGACGCCGGGCACGCGGGGCCCGCCCGGCACGCGGATCCACTCCAGCCCCGCGGCCTCCGTCGCCAGGAACCGGGCGGCGTCGGCACCGGAGCGGTGCTTCCAGTGGACGTCCGGCATGCGGTCATCATCCCAAGCCCGCGCTCGGTCGGATGGCGCACGGGCACCCCGGCCGGGCCCGCACGTCGAGCCTGCGCAGTGGGAGGATGCCCGGGTGACCGGCCCCTGACCTGACCCCCGCGGACGAACCCGCTCCCAGCCGCCGAGTCCGTCGCCGCCGGATCCGTCGAGCCGCTGGAGTTCGACCCCGTCCCCGACATCCGGCTGATCGCCTGCGACATGGACGGCACCCTGCTCGACGACGAGGACGCGATCCACGACGACTTCTGGCCGCTGATCGACGCCCTGCACGAGCGGGGCATCGTGTTCTGCCCGGCCTCGGGCCGGCAGTACTACAACCTCCTCGAGCGGTTCGAGCCGATCGCCGACGAGGTCGTGTTCATCGCCGAGAACGGCACGTACGTCGTGCGCGAGGGCCAGGAGCTGAGCTCGGACTGCCTCGACCGGCAGGTCGCCCGCGAGCTGATCGACGTCGCGCGCGACCTGAACGCGAGGGGCGCCGACGTCGGGGCGGTCCTGTGCGGCAAGGCCTCGGCGTACATCGAGCGCACGGACGCGCCGTTCCTCGCCGAGGTCGACAAGTACTACCACCGGCTGCGGATCGTCGAGGACCTCAACGAGGTCGACGACGACATCCTCAAGGTCGCGATCTACGACTTCGAGTCCTCGGAGGACGTCTCCGCCCCGGCCTACGCGCACTTCCGCGACACCCACCAGGTGGTCGTCTCCGGCGAGCACTGGCTCGACGTCATGGACCTGCACGCCAACAAGGGCAGCGGGATCCGCCACATCCAGCAGGCCCTGGGGATCACCCGGGACCAGACGATGGTGTTCGGCGACTTCCTCAACGACCTCGAGATGATGGACGAGGCCACCTACTCGTTCGCGATGGCCAACGCCCACCCGGAGCTCGCCGCCCGCGCGCGCTTCCGCGCCCCGGAGAACACCGACAACGGCGTCGTGCGCACGATCAAGAGCGTCCTCGGCCTCTCGTGACCGACATCGTCAACGCCGGCTTCACCCCGGCGCCGCCGTGGCTGACCGGCAACCTGCAGACCGTCGCCGACCGCATCCGCCCCCGCCAGCACGACCTCGACGCGGTCTCGACCGAGCAGCGCCTGCTGGTCGCGATGGACGACGGCTCCGGCGACGCCCTGGCCGTGCGCATCCACCGGCCGCGGATCGGCCCCCGCACCGACCGACCGGTGGTGCTCGTGGTCCACGGCCTCGGCGGGTCGATCGACTCCACCTACGTGCGGGCGACGACCCTGGGCCTGCTGCGCGCCGGGCTACCCGTGGCCCGTGTCGACCTGCGCGGGGTCGGGGACTCCTCCGAGCACTGCCGGATGCTCTACCACGGCGGCCGGTCCGAGGACCTGCGCGCGGTGCTGCGGGCGCTGGCCGACGAGCCGGGGCCGACGGCGTGGCCATCGTCGGGTTCTCCCTCGGCGGGAACGTGACCCTCAAGCTCCTCGGCGAGCCGCTCGAGGGCCTGCCCGTCCGGCGCGGCGTGGCGGTGTCCGCCCCGCTTGACCTCAGTGTCGGCATCGAGCACCTCAGCGGCGCATGTTCGGCCTGTACGAGAAGTTCCTGGTCAGCAAGCTGAAGTCCGACTCGGCGCACTCCGGCCTGGCCCTGACCGATGTGGAGCGAGCGGCCATCGCCAGGGTCGGCACGCTCACCGAGTTCGACGACCTCATCACCGCCAAGCACAACGGCTGGCGGGACGCCGCCGAGTACTACGCCGTGAACTCCAGCGCGCAGTTCCTGCCGCGGATCACGGTGCCGACGCTGGTCGTCCATGCCCTCGACGACCCGATGATCCCCGCCGGACCGTACCGCGCGATCGACTGGGTGCAGCTGGAGGCGACACCCCGGTGCGCCGCGCGATCACGCGCACCGGTGGCCATGTGGGCTTCCACGAGCGTGGCGCGGAGCTGCCCTGGTACGTCGGGCGGACGGTGCGGTTCCTCGACGCGGCCTGACCCGGACGGAGGCCGGGACGGCGACGTCCGCCCGTGGCGCCCGGGTGGCCGCGAACCGGGCACCCGGTGCGGGGTTGGATTGTCGCATACAGCGCCCCCAGGAGGATCCCGTGGCCGACGGATTCGCGATCACCGAGTACCCCGACGTCCCGCGCGTGATCGCCGACCTGGACGCGCTGATCGCCCAGCCGATCCGGCGCCTGCGGCGCGACGCCCTGCAGGGGTACCTCGACGAGCACTTCGAGAAGCGCTGCCAGTCCTCGAAGGCGATGACGGCCGAGGCCGTCGGAGTACATCCCGGGCGGCGTGCAGCACAACCTCGCGTTCAACATGCCCTTCCCCCTGGTGATCACGCGGGCCGCGGGCTGCCACCTGCACGACCTCGACGGCAACGAGTACCTGGACTTCCTGCAGGCCGGCGGGCCCACCGTGCTCGGGTCGAACCCGCCGGAGGTGCTCGAGCAGGTCGATCGACCTGCTGCGCACGTGCGGCCCCTCCACGGGGCTGTTCCACGAGTACGAGCTGAAGCTCGCCCGGTTCATCGCCGACCACATGCCGGCCGTGCCGATGTTCCGGATGCTCGGCTCGGGCACCGAGGGCTGCATGGCCGCGATCCGGGTCGCGCGGCTGGCCACGGGCAAGAAGAACGTCGTGAAGATGGGCGGCGCCTACCACGGGTGGTCCGACCAGCTCGCCTACGGGCTGCGGATCCCCGGCACCCGCCACCACGAGGCGCACGGGGTGCCGAAGTACGTCTTCCGGCACACGCAGGAGTTCTTCCCCGGGCGACCTCGACGCCCTGGAGCGGACCCTGCTGGTCAACCGGGCCCGCGGCGGCACTGCGGCCGTGCTCATCGAGCCGATCGGCCCGGAGAGCGGCACGCGGCCGCTGCCCACGCGACTTCAACGCGGGCGTGCGGGAGCTGTGCGACAAGTACGGCGCGCTGCTGATCTTCGACGAGGTGGTCACCGGGTTCCGGCTCGGGATGTCCGGAGCGCAGGGCTACTTCGGCGTCGAGCCCGACCTCACCGTGTTCGGCAAGGTCGTCGCCGGTGGGTACCCCTCGGCAGGCGGCCTCGGGCGGCAAGCGCGAGCACATGAAGCTGCTCGCGGCCGGACTCGAGGCCGGGTCCAAGAAGGCCCTCGTCGGCGGCACGATGGCGGCCAACCCGCTGTCGTCGGCGGCCGGCTACTTCACCCTCGTGGAGATGGAGCGCCAGAACGCCGCCGAGCGCGCCGGGGCGATGGGCGACCGGCTCACCGCCGGCCTGCGCGAGTCGATCGCCCGGCGCGGCCTGCCGTTCGTCACCTACAACCAGGGCTCGATCGTGCACCTGCAGACGGTCGGCACCCTGCACTTCGCCGTGGACTTCAACCGGATCTGGGAGGTCCCGGGCAAGCTCAAGGAGATCAAGGCGCGCAAGACCGTGATGGAGGAGATGGGCGCGGCCTACACCGCCGAGGGCGTGATCACGCTGGCCGGATCCCGGCTCTACACCAGTGCCGCGCACACCGAGGCGACCATCGACCAGGCGGTGGCCGCCTTCGACCGCGTGTTCGCCCAGGTCGAGGGAGCCCGGCCGTGAGCGAGGCCCAGGCCCGCCGCGAGCTCGTCGAGGCGGGTCACCGCCTGCTCGCCGAGGGCCTGGTGGCGCGCACCTGGGGGAACCTGAGCGTGCGCCTCGACGAGCGCTCGATGCTCGTCACGCCCAGCGGGATCTCCTACCCGGACCTGACCGAGCAGATGATCGTGCGGGTCGACCTCGACTCGGGCGAGTGGGCCGGAGCGTACAAGCCCAGTGGCGAGCGCAAGCTGCACGCTGAGACCTACCGGCGCCGGCCCGAGGTGATGGCCGGGGTGCACACCCACCAGGCGGCTGCCTCCATCTGCGCGGCCGCCCGGGTGCCGGTGCCCACACCCTTCGGCGAGGTCCCCTGTGCCCCGTACGCCCTGCCGGGCACGAAGAAGATCACCCAGGGGACGGTCGGCGCGCTGGGCCAGGGGCCCGCGGTGCTCATGGCCAACCACGGGGCGTTCGCGGTCGGCGGCACGCTGGAGGAGGCCTTCGACCGGGTGTCCGCAGCTCGAGCGCGCATGTGCGGCGTACGTGGTCGCCAAGCGGCCGCGCGAGGGCTCGCACATGCCCGCCGATCCCGGACGCGCCGTGGGATCCGGCGTGCCTGCAGCCCGTCGAGCTCGGCGACGGCTCGCCGGCGTGGCTGTCCACGGCCCCCTTCACCGTGCGCTTCTCGATCCTGCGCCGGCCGCTGCCCCCTGTGCTCGACGACCTCGCGCAGCTCACGGGCCGCCGGGTCGCGTCGCTCCGGTCGACCCCGAAGCCGCGCCCGCGCGCCGATGCCGTGCTCGTGCCCGGCCGTGGGGCCCTGGTCTTCGGCGACGACCACGAGGCCGTGGCCATGGTCGTGGAGAAGGCCGCGCGCGCGTGGATCGGTGCCGCCGGCTGGGCGGGGCCAGGGCGCTGCCCACGTGGGAGGCGCTGCTGATGCGCGTGATCTACGCACGCTCCTACTCCAAGCAGGCCGCCGCCGCCCACCCCGAGGACTCCGCCGCCTGAGTCCGGCAGCGCCGACCACGGCGGTCGCCCCGCTCCCGGCCCCCGGCCCGGCCGTTCCTCGCCCCGTTCCGTCGACCCACCCACGATCGGTCCGCCATCGCGCGGCCCGATCGTCGGATTCGTCCGCCTTTCGGACCGTCGATCGTCGGGATTCCGGACCGATCGGAATGCTGACGCCAGCGCGGAGCGGCCGGACGTCGGCAGCGCACCTGCCCTCCGGCGGTTATCGTGGAGGGCATGGAATGGATCCTGATCGCCGCCGCTCATCGCGGGCTCTCGTGTTCATGCAGTCCAGCAGAAGCAGGCCGCAGTCGGGGCGTCCCGGCAGAACAAGGAGCTGGCCGACCGGCGCTGGCAGGCGGTGCGGCGGGTCGCCGAGGAGGACGTGACCCAGCTCGGCCAGCAGATCGCCGAGACTCCGGTCCGCAGTCCCTGGATCCCGAGGCCGCGCGCGACTTCGACGACGCGCTGGCCGCCTACGAGCGGGCGAAGGAGACGTTGGAGGCCTCGGCGCACCCCGATGACCTCCAGTGGGTCTCGAAGTCCCTCGACGACGGCCGGTTCGCTCTGGCCAAGCTCGACGCCCGCCGCGAGGGGCGGGAGCTGCCCAGCCGCCGACCGCCGTGCTTCTTCGACCAGCGCCACGGCCTCTCCGTGGCTGACGCCCAGTGGGCCCCGGCCGGCGGAGCGATGCGCGACGTGCCCGTGTGCGCGGCCTGCGACGCACGGATCAAGGACGGCCTGGACCCGCAGGCCCGGCTCGTGCCGACGGCGGCCGGCGACCGGCCCTACTACGAGGCCGGCCCGGAGTACGCGCCGTGGGCGCGCGGCTGGTACGCCGGCTCCGGGGCCTACATGATGAGCAACGTCCTGATGGGCACGATGCTGTTCAACGCGCTGTACCTGCCCCCGGGCTACGACTACTTCGGCGGGGACGGCGGGCGGCGACGGCGGCGGGGACGCGGGCGGGGACGCCGGTGACGGCGGAGACGCCGGGGGCGACATCGGTGGGGCGACGGCGGACGCGCGGCGGCGGCTTCGATGGCGGCGGGTTCGACGGCGGCGGGTTCGACTTCGGCGGGTTCTGATCCCACCGGCGTCCGCGACCAGATCGCCCCGGATCGGGACGACGTCATCCCACACTGCGCCCCGAGCCCGACACCCCTGACTCCGCAGCCTCTGTCAGCGCACCGGCTGCGGGGTCTGGGAGCTCGCCGGGATCCAGCACCTCCGGCTCGGGCATCCGCAGGGCGACGACGACCGCCACCACCAGCAGGCCCGAGGGCGGCGACCAGGCCCGGGTGAACGACCCGTCCGGCGTGCGCAGCGCGGACATCACGTAGACGAACACCACCGAGCCCTGGCCGAACAGCTGCATCAGGCCGTTCGACGTGCCCTCCGGGGTCGGCCGGGTCACCTCGGCGGCGTACTGGAACCCGATGGGCAGCGCCGACACCAGGAAGAAGCCCAGCACGAACCCCGAGACCAGCAGCACGGGCAGGGACCGGCCAGGTCACCCCGAGCAGCCCGGGGATCGCCCCGGCGAAGGCCAGGACCAGGAAGCGCCGGCGCCGCCCCTGCCGGTCGGACAGGGCGGGCAGCACCACGGCCCCGATCAGGCCTCCGAGCAGCAGCACGGCTCCCAGCGTCCCGGCGTCGGCCGGGGAGAAGCCCGCGGGGCCGGAGCATCGCCTCGACCCACGTCGTCAGCCCGTTGAACACCCCGAGGCCGATGAACGCGATGGCCAGCACCGACCAGAACGCCGGGACCCGCAGCGCGTGGGTCGAGCCCGTCGAGCACCAGGGCGCGCTCCTCCTGGCCGGGAGGGCTGGCCGGGGTCGGTGGGTGCTCCCGGGCGAACAGGAGGAACAGCCCGGCACTGACCGCAGCGATCAGGCCGTAGACGAGCTGGATCTGCCCCATCGGCATCGACTCGATGAGCGCGGGGCTGAGCACCATGCCGGCAGCGGTGCCCACGAGGTTGCCGACCGTCACCACGCCGACGGCCGTCGCCCGCTGGCCCTGGGCGAACCACCGTGCCGGCATCGTGGTCCACGCGTTGAGCAGCAGGGGCTGTGCGGCGGCGATGCCCGAGCGTGGCCGCCATGGCCAGCGCGTAGTTGGGGCCGGCCAGCCCGCGCAGGATCCCGCAGACACCCATGACCACGGCCCCGAGCCCGGTGGCCACACGGAACCCCCGGGTGTCGATCAGCCATGCCGCCGGCAGGGAGAGCGGGATGAACGCGAGCATGAACACCATCGCGAACGCCCCGATGGCGGTGTCGCTGACCCCGTAGTACTCAGCGGCCTGGCCGGTGATCGGCGCGTAGCCGATCCACAGGGTCTGGATGGTGATGTTGACCAGGGTGAAGACCGCCAGGACCACCCAGCGGTACGGGTACACGCGGGAGGCGGGCGCCTCGGGCATGGCGCGAGTCTGCCACCGCGCTCGCCGCCAACCGGGGTCCTGCGCTGGGCGGGTGTGCCCACCGCCGACGCACCACCACGCGACCGCCCGGTTTCCGAGAAGTCATCGCCCGTGGGGGATGATGGGCGCATGGACCCGAAAATCGTCAAGATCATCGCGCTCGTGCTCATCATCTGCCTGGTCGGCATGGTCTTCATCGGCTTCCTCTGACCGACCCCGAACACCGCTGTGGCCGGCCCCCCGCGGGGAGCCGGCCACAGCGCGTCGTGCAGGTGGGTCAGTCGGCCAGGTCCGCGCCGATGACGTTGATCATCTCGACGACCTTGTTGCTGTAGCCCCACTCGTTGTCGTACCACGCGACGATCTTGACGAAGGTCGGGTCCAGCGCGATGCCGGCCTCGGCGTCGAACACCGAGGTCATGGCCTCGCCGACGAAGTCGGTCGAGACGACCTTGTCCTCGGTGTAGCCCAGGACGCCCTTCATCGGGCCCTCGGACGCGGCCTTCATCGCGGCCTTGATCTCGTCGTAGGACGCCGGCTTCTCCAGCTCGACGGTCAGGTCGACCACGGAGACGTCGGAGGTCGGGACGCGGAACGCCATGCCGGTCAGCTTGCCGTTCAGCTCGGGCAGGACCTTGCCCACGGCCTTGGCCGCACCGGTGGAGGACGGGATGATGTTCTCCAGGATGCCGCGGCCGCCGCGCCAGTCCTTCTTCGACGGGCCGTCCACGGTCTTCTGCGTCGCGGTCGCCGCGTGCACGGTGGTCATGAGGCCACGCTTGATGCCGAAGTTGTCGTGGATGACCTTGGCGATCGGCGCCAGGCAGTTGGTCGTGCAGGACGCGTTGGAGATGATCGCCTGGCCCGCGTAGCTGTCGGAGTTCACGCCGAACACGAACATCGGGGTGTCGTCCTTGGACGGGGCGGACAGGATGACCTTCTTCGCGCCGGCCTCGAGGTGCTTGGAGGCTGAGGCGTTGTCCAGGAACAGGCCCGTGGACTCCACGACGACCTCGGCGCCCACATCGCCCCACGTCAGGGCTGCGGGGTCGCGCTCGGCGGTCAGGCGGATCGTGTTGCCGTTGACGATGAGGTTCGAGCCCTCGACCGAGACCTCGCCCTTGAACCGGCCGTGCACCGAGTCGTACTTGAGCATGTAGGCCAGGTACGCCGGGTCGAGCAGGTCGTTGATTCCCACCACCTGGATCGTGTCCGGGTAGTTCTGGACGGCGGCACGGAACACCATCCGGCCGATCCGGCCGAATCCGTTGATGCCTACCTTGATTGCCATGTGTTTCCCTTCCATCGGGTACGGGGGCGTGTGCAAGCACCGGCCACACTACTAGCCGCCGTGGGGCATCGCCTGCTGGCCGAATGGCCCCCGGGCGGCGGTCCGGTCAACGCTCGACAGGGTGCCCGGACACGCGCCGGGATGGCCGCGTACCCGGTCCCCGTCGTGCTCAGGCGCTGGGGGCGGGGTAGTACCTCTGGTAGTCGGTGCGACGGTTGTAGCCGCCGAAGTACGACCCGAGGTCGATGAAGAACGCCAAGCGCCACGAAGAACCACTCGAACCCGAGACGCCCCCGCGGTCCACCACGAGATCAGCACGTAGGCCAGGGTCGTGTAGGGCAGCAGGAACCAGCCGATGAGCGGGATGATCCACGACCCGTCGAAGGCCTTCGTGATCTCATCGTTGAACAGGGCCATGAGCGCCAGCGCGAGCCGGGGGGCGAACGCGCCGAGCAGGAGGACGAAGCAACCGCACATGAGGGACTCCTAGGGGCAGGTGATGCGCCACACCGTAGTCACTGGGTGCCTGCGTCGCGCGCAGGCGCGCAGGCGGTAGCGTGGCCGCCGCCGTCGACACCCGGCAGTCCCGACCCGCACGACACCGGAGGAGATCCATGCCCGAGCTGAAGTTCCGCAGCGACGTGACCGTCGAGCTCGTCAAGCATGCCGCCAGTGACGCGGACGTCATCTGGGCAGCGCGGGTGTCCACGAAGGGCGAGCAGTCCCTCGACGACCTCCAGGCCGACCCGGCCAAGTCCTCGGGGCTGATCAACTACCTGATGCGCGACCGGCACGGCTCGCCGTTCGAGCACTCCTCCATGACCTTCTTCGTGCAGGCCCCGATCTTCATGTGGCGCGAGCACTTCCGCCACCGGATCGCCTCGTACAACGAGGAATCGGGTCGCTACAAGGTCCTCGAGCCGACGTTCTACGTCCCCGCCCCCGAGCGCAAGCTCGTCCAGGTGGGCAAGCCCGGGTCCTACGAGTTCGTCGACGGCACCGCGCAGCAGTACGAGATCGTGCGCGCCGAGACCGAGACCGCGTGCCGCGCGGCGTACGCGGCCTACGAGACGATGCTCGAGGCCGGGGTCGCCCGCGAGGTGGCCCGGATCGTGCTTCCCCTGACGATCTACTCCTCGGCCTACGTCACCATGAACGCCCGGGCGATGATGAACTTCCTGTCGCTGCGCCGGCACAGCGACGACGCGCGGTTCCCGAGCTTCCCGCAGCGTGAGATCGAGATGGTCGCCGAGCGCTACGAGGAGGAGTGGGCACGCCTCATGCCGCTGACCCACGCCGCGTTCGTCGCCAACGGCCGAGTCGCCCCCTAGCCGAGCCCGGTACGCTCGTGGGTGTGACAGCGATCTCCACGCGGACCGTGAACGGGCGGACGTACCGGCGCGAGCCGGTCCGGACCCACAAGGTCGGGATCGGGGAGGACCTCGGCGGCGTCATCGCCCTGTACGCGGCCGAGCGGATCACCCCGCAGACCACCCTGTGCCTGTCGCAGAAGTTCGTCTCGATCTGCAACGGCGACGTGCGCCACATCGACGACGTGCACGACACCTGGCTGGCGCGGCTGATCGTGAAGTACGTCCAGAAGAACGACAACGGCGACATCGGCTACAGCCACCCCAAGAAGATGCAGGTCGCCATCGACGAGGCCGGCTACCCGCGCATGGTCGCCGCGGTCATCGGGGGCGGGATCGGCAAGTTCGTCCTCCGGCGCAACGGCGACTTCTACCGGATCGCCGGCAACCACATCTCCGAGATCGACGGGTTCAACCCCGAGGCCATGGCGCCCTTCGACCAGTACGCGATGCTGCCCTCGAAGCACCCCGACGCGATCTGCGAGGAGCTCGCGCAACGGTTCGGGTGCGCCGCCTACATCATCGACGGCAACAACATCAACGTCGAGGTCGTCGGGCGCAGCACGGCCATGCCGATGTCCGACGCCGAGGCCCGCGAGGTGATGCTGGACAACCCCATGGGCCAGGGCGACGAGCTGACCCCGGTGTTCCTGATCACGCCCGACGCCTGAGGGCGCGCGTCCCGGGCGCGCGTCGGCGCCGGGCGGTCGCCGGGCCGCTACCGTGTGCGCATGGCATTCGACCCCACCAGCCCTGCCCCGTTCGGCCACATGCTCACCGCGATGGTCACCCCCTTCACCCCCGACGGGGAGGTGGACTACGACGGTGTCGCCCGCCTGGCCACCCACCTGGTCGACGCCGGCAACGACGGCCTGATCGTCAACGGCACGACGGGGGAGTCCCCGACGCTGCGCGACTCGGAGAAGATCGCCTCCCTCAAGGTCGTGCTCGACGCCGTGGGCGACCGCGCCACGGTCATCACCGGCGCCAGCAACAACGACACCCGGCACTCGATCGACATCGCCCGCGCCGCCCAGGACGCCGGGGCGCACGGCCTGCTGCTCGTGACCCCGTACTACAACAAGCCCCCGCAGGCAGGGCTCGCCGCGCACTTCCTGGCGATCGCGGACGCCACGGACCTGCCGATCATGACCTACGACATCCCGGGCGGACCGGCCTGCCGATCGAGGCGGACACGTTCGCCCGCATCGCCGAGCACCCGCGCATCATCGCCAACAAGGACGCCAAGGCCGACGTCGCGGCCGCGGCCGCCGTCATCGCCTCGACCGGGCTCGCGTGGTACTCCGGCGATGACGCCCTGACCCTTCCCCTGCTCTCGGTGGGTGCGGTGGGCGTGGTCTCGGTCGTCGGCCATGTGCTGAGCCAGCGGATCGCCGAGATGATGGCCGCGCACCGGGCCGGCGACGTGGCGCGCGCCACGGAGCTCAACGCATCGATGGTCCCGGCCTACGTCGGCATGTTCCGCACCCAGGGGGTCATCATGGCCAAGGCGGCGCTGCGCGAGCTCGGGCTGCCCTGCGGGCCGGTGCGCCTGCCCCTGGTCGACGCCACCCCCGAGCAGGTGGCCACGTTGCGCTCCGACCTCGCCGCCGCCGGGGTGGCGGGATTCGACGCGTGAGGCCGGGTCACCACGAGCTGCCGGCGCCCCCGGCGCTCGACCCGGGGGTGCTGCGCATCGTCGCCCTCGGCGGGATCGGCGAGATCGGGCGCAACATGGCCGTCCTGGAGATCGACGGCCGGCTCCTGGTCGTCGACTGCGGGGTGCTGTTCCCCGAGGAGTCCCAGCCCGGGGTGGACCTGATCCTGCCGGACTTCTCGCACATCGCCGATCGCCTCGCCGACGTCGAGGCGATCATCCTCACCCACGGCCACGAGGACCACATCGGGGCGGTGCCGTTCCTGCTGCGGATGCGCTCGGACATCCCCCTGCTCGGCTCGCGGCTGACGCTGGCGATGGTGGAGGCCAAGCTCCGCGAGCACCGGATCACCGCCTACAGCCTCGAGGTGCGCGAGGGCCAGCGCGAGCAGCTCGGGCCCTTCGAGTGCGAGTTCTTCGCCGTGAACCACTCGATCCCCGACGCGATGGCGGTCGGCATCCGGACCGCCGCCGGCACGGTGCTGCACACCGGCGACTTCAAGATGGACCAGCTGCCCCTGGACGGTCGGATCACCGACCTGCGCGGGCTGGCCCGCCTTGCCGAGGAGGGGATCGACCTGGCGATGGTCGACTCCACGAACGCCGAGGTCCCCGGGTTCGTGCCGGCCGAGGCCGACATCGCCCCGGTGCTGGACAGGGTCTTCCACCGCGCCCGGGGCCGGATCATCGTCGCGAGCTTCGCCTCCCATGTGCACCGCATCCAGCAGGTCCTGGACACCGCCGCGGCCCACGGCCGCAAGGCGGCCTTCGTCGGGCGCTCGATGGTCCGCAACATGGGGGTGGCCCGCGACCTGGGCTACCTGACGATCCCGCCGGGACTCGTCGTGAGGTCCGATGACCTCGTGGGCCTGCCCGATGACGAGGTGGTGCTGATCTGCACCGGCTCCCAGGGCGAGCCGATGGCCGCGCTGTCACGGATCGCCAACGGCGACCACGCCATCACCGTGGGCGAGGGCGACACCGTCATCCTCGCCTCGTCACTGATCCCCGGCAACGAGAACCCCGTGAACCGCGTGATCAACGGCCTCACCCGGTGGGGCGCTGACGTCGTGCACAAGGGCAATGCCCTGGTCCACGTCTCGGGGCACGCCTCGGCCGGCGAGCTGCTCTACTTCTACAACCTCATCACGCCGGTGCACGTCATGCCGGTGCACGGGGAGCCTCGGCACCTGCGCGCGAACGCCGCCCTGGCCGTGCGCACCGGTGTCCCGGCCGATCGGGTCCTGGTCGCCGAGGACGGCGTCGTCGTCGACCTGGTGGACGGTCGGGCCTCGATCGTCGGAGCCGTCCCCTGTGGCCACGTGTACGTGGACGGCTCGTCGGTGGGAGACATCACCGAGGCGTCGCTCAAGGACCGCCGGATCCTGGGCGAGGAGGGCTTCATCTCGGTCTTCGTCGTCGTCGACCTGGAGTCCAGCCTCGTCGTCGCCGGCCCCGAGCTGCACGCCCGTGGCTTCGCGGAGGACGAGGAGATCTTCCGCGAGGTCCTGCCGCAGGTGACCGCTGCCCTGGAGGAGGCGCTGCGCCACGGCGGGACCGACGTCTACGCCCTCGAGCAGGTCGTCCGCCGCCAGGTCGGGCGCTGGGTCAGCTCCACGCACCGGCGCCGGCCCATGATCGTCCCCGTCGTCGTCGAGGTCTGACCCCTCGGGGGTTCGGCCGTCGTGCGAGGCAGGTCCCGCCTGCGCCGCACGACACGAACGCCGGCGGAGTCGTCGTCACCCTCGCGGGGGCCCCGCCCCCGGTAGCCTCGCGACATGGCCACCAAGTCGCCTGCGCGCGCCCGCACGACGGGTGCCCCACGCAGCTCCCAGGGGGGCAGCCGCAAGGGCTCGACCCGATCCGCCCAGTCCCGCAGCTCCGCGCCGCGTTCCGTCCCACGGACCGCGCCCAAGCAGGCTGCGCGGCGCCATCCGGGTCCCGTCGCCCGGTTCATCCGGGCGATCGGCCGTGCCCTGGCTCGCATCTGGCTGCTGCTCGCGGCGGCCCTGGGCGGGGTCACCCGCGCGGTCGGGCGCAGTGCCCGTGACCTGGACGCCACCCATCGCCGCGACGGGATCGGCCTGCTGCTGTTCACCCTGACCGTCGTCGTGGCCGCCGTCACGTGGTTCTCCATCGACGGGTGGCTGACCGGCATCGTGACCGCCGTCGTGACCGGGACCGTCGGGGCGCTGGACGTGGTGGTCCCCGTGTTCCTCTTCTGGGCGACGCTGCGGGTGCTGCGGCATCCCGACCAGGGGTCCACCACCGGCCGCCTGGCGATCGGGTCGGGCATCCTGCTGGCCTCGGCGTGCGGGATCTGGTCGCTGGTCCAGGGTGCGCCCAGCCCGAGTGACGGGTCCGAGGCCATGCGCGCCGCCGGGGGATGGGTCGGCTGGCTCGTCACCGCGCCGATCGTGTCGGCCGTCGGGATCTGGCTGGCCTACCTGTGGCTGGTCGTGCTCCTCGGGTTCGGCCTGCTCATCGTGACCGCCACCCCGATCCATGCCGTCCCCGAGCGGCTCGGCGCCCTGCGTGACGGCCTCCTGCTGCGCCGCAAACCCGCCGCCCCCACCGGGGAGGGGGAGCCGCCCGCCGGGGACATGGCCGTGGACGGCCGGGCCAAGCACGCCGCCCTGGTGCAGGACCCCGAGCCGGAGACGCCCGGGGACGAGGGCGTCGAGGTACCCGCCGGCGTCGCTGTTCCGGACGCACCCGCAGCAGCCGGGAGGAAGTCGGGGGCAGCGGGCCTGAAGGCGCGCGCGCTGGGCCTCATGCGGGGCATGCGCCGGCCGGGGAAGGACGCGCAGCCCGCCCTCTACGACGGGCCACTGGCCGGCGATGAGGCGTTCGTCTCCGCGGTGGCCGTCGCGCCGTCCGCGGCGCAGGCCGGGGAGGACCCGACCCTCATCGACGCCCTGTTCGACCCGCACGCACCCGCCGACCCGGGCAGCGGACCGCACGACCTGACCGTCCAGGTCGCGGGAGTCGACGCGGCAGAGGCCGCTGGCACCGGCAGCGCACCCGCGGACCCGGAGCTCGCCTCGCTGGTCGCAGCCGTCGGCCCCGCCGCGGCCGCCAAGCCGGCCAAGCACAGCACCGTCGCGATCGCCCGCCCCGAGCAGCTGCGCCTCCCGGGGGCACCGGACTACCGGCTGCCCACACCCACGATGCTCAAGGCCGGCACCGCGCCCAAGGCCCGCAGCGCGTCCAACGACCGGGTCGTGGCGGCCCTGACCGACGTGCTCACGCAGTTCGAGATCGACGCGCAGGTCACCGGCTACATGCGGGGGCCGACCGTCACGCGCTACGAGGTGGAGCTCGGCCAGAGCGTCAAGGTCGAGCGGGTCACGGCGCTGACGAAGAACATCGCCTACGCCGTGGCGACCTCCGAGATCCGCATCCTGTCGCCCATCCCGGGCAAGAGCGCGATCGGCATCGAGATCCCCAACACCGACCGCGAGATGGTGTCGCTGGGCGACACATTGCGGGCGCCGTCGGCTCAGGCCGACCACCACCCCCTGCTCGTGGGGCTCGGCAAGGACGTCGAGGGCGGGTACGTGTGCGCCAACCTCGCGAAGATGCCGCACATCCTCGTGGCCGGTGCCACCGGCGCGGGCAAGTCCAGCTGCATCAACGCCCTGGTCACCAGCATCCTCATGCGCGCCACGCCGGCGGAGGTCCGGATGGTGCTGGTCGACCCCAAGCGGGTGGAGCTGACCGCCTACGAGGGCATCCCGCACCTGATCACGCCGATCATCACCAACCCCAAGAAGGCCGCCGAGGCCCTGCAGTGGGTGGTGCGCGAGATGGACGCCCGCTACGACGACCTGGCGCACTTCGGGTTCCGGCACATCGACGACTTCAACAGGGCGGTGCGCTCGGGGACCCTGGCGGTCCCACCGGACTCCCAGCGCGTCCTCGCCCCCTACCCGTACCTGCTGGTCATCGTCGACGAGCTGGCGGACCTCATGATGGTCGCCCCGCGCGACGTCGAGGAGTCGATCGTCCGGATCACCCAGCTCGCGCGCGCTGCGGGCATCCACCTGGTGCTGGCCACCCAGCGACCGAGCGTCGACGTCGTCACCGGCCTGATCAAGGCCAACGTCCCCTCCCGGCTGGCCTTCGCGACCTCCAGCCAGACCGACAGCCGGGTCATCCTGGACCAGACCGGGGCCGAGGCCCTCGTCGGACAGGGCGACGGGCTGTTCCTCCCGATGGGGGCCTCCAAGCCCATGCGCATCCAGGGGGCGTTCGTTCCGGAGTCCGAGATCCGCGCGGTGGTGGGCCACGTCAAGAAGCAGATGGCCGCCCAGTACCGCGACGACGTGCTCACCGAGGCCGCAGCCAAGCGCGACGTGGACGACGACATCGGGGACGACCTCGACCTGCTGATCGCGGCGACCGAGCTGGTGGTCACCACCCAGTTCGGCTCCACCTCGATGCTCCAGCGCAAGCTGCGTGTCGGCTTCGCCAAGGCCGGCCGGCTCATGGACCTCATGGAGTCGCGCGGCATCGTGGGACCCTCCGAGGGGTCCAAGGCCCGCGACGTCCTGGTCAAGCCCGATGACCTGGACGCCGTGCTGGCCGACCTCCAGCACGGCAGCTGACGATCCCGGTGGCCTACGCTGACCAGGTGAGCACGACCCGCGTGGCCCTCGTGACGCTCGGATGCGCCCGCAACGAGGTGGACTCCGAGGAGCTCGCGGGCCGCCTGGCGGCCGAGGGCTTCGAGCTCGTCGCCGACGCCGACGATGCCGACGCCGTGCTGGTCAACACGTGCGGCTTCATCGAGGCCGCCAAGCGCGAGTCCGTCGACGCCCTGCTGGGCGCTGGGGGCACGACCCCCGAGGGCCGCCACCGTTCCGTGGTGGCCGTCGGGTGCATGGCTGAGCGCTACGGCACGCGAGCTGGCCGCGGAGCTGCCGGAGGCCGACGCCGTCCTGGGGTTCGACGACTACCCGGACATCGCCGAGCGGCTGCGCGTGATCCTCGAGGGCGGCAGCCTCACCAGCCACGTCCCGCGTGACCGGCGCACCCTGCTGCCCATGGCGCCCACGGATCGGCCCGGCTCGGCCGTCCACGTCCCCGGTCACGGGGGTGCGTCGCCCTCGCGGGTGGATCTGGCCGCAGAGCCGGGCCCGGTGGGTCCGGGCTGGATCCGCCGGCGGATCACGTCCGGACCGGTGGCCTCGCTGAAGATCGCCTCCGGCTGTGACCGGCGCTGCGCGTTCTGCGCGATCCCGTCCTTCCGGGGGTCCTTCGTCTCGCGCGCGCACGACGACGTCGTGGCCGAGGCGCGGTGGTTGGCCGGTGACGGGGTCCGTGAGCTGGTGCTCGTCAGCGAGAACTCCACGTCCTACGGCAAGGACCTCGGCGACCCGCGCGCGCTCGAGACCCTGCTCGCCGACCTGGGCTCGGTCGAGGGGATCGAGCGGATCCGGGTCTCCTACCTGCAGCCCGCCGAGGTGCGCCCCGGCCTGGTGCGCGCGATGCTCGACGCGCCACGGGTCGCCGACTACTTCGACCTGAGCTTCCAGCACTCCAGCCCCGCGCTCCTGCGGCGGATGCGCCGGTTCGGCGGGACGGAGTCGTTCCTCGAGCTCATCGCCTCGATCCGCTCCACAGCGCCCGAGGCCGGCATCCGCAGCAACGTGATCGTCGGGTTCCCGGGCGAGAGCGACCGAGGACGTCGAGGAGCTCCTGTCGTTCCTGGGCTCGGCCCAGATGGACGCCGTGGGCGTGTTCGGCTACTCCGACGAGGACGGCACCGAGGCCATCGGGCTCGACGGCAAGCTCGACGAGTCGGAGATCCGCGCCCGCGTGGCCGAGGTCAGCGACGTCATCGACGAGGTGATGGCCCAGCGTGCGGACCAGCGGATCGGTGACACCGTGGAGGTCCTCGTCGAGCACGTCGACGGGATGTCGGCCGAGGGACGTGCGGAGCACCAGGGCCCCGAGGACGGGTCGACCACCGTCCACCTGACCCCGGACCTGCGCGGACGGGTGCTGCCCGGGTCGCTGCTGCGCGCGCGGGTCGTGTCCACCGACGGTGTCGACCTGCAGGCTGTGGAGGTGTCCGTTGTCCGGATCTGATCCGAGGGAGCCCGCTGAGGCCGTGCCGCCGACGCAGGCGGTTCCCCCGACGCCGGACGTGACCGGCGCCGAGCCGCAGAAGCCGGAGATGTGGAGCCGGGAGCGGGTCGTGACCGGCTGGGCGCAGCTGTGGAACCTGCCCAACATGCTCACGCTGCTGCGGATCCTGATGATCCCGCTGTTCTGGTACCTGCTGATGTACGACGGCGGGACCAACGCGGCGACCCGCGTGGCGGCGACCGTGGTCTTCATCCTCGCGTCCATCACCGACTGGCTCGATGGATGGCTTGCCCGCCGGCAGGGCCTGGTGACGACCTTCGGCAAGATCGCCGACCCCCTTGCGGACAAGGCGCTGACCGGTGTGGCGCTCATCGGGCTGTCCGTGCTCGGGGAGCTGTGGTGGTGGGTGACGCTGCTGATCATCGCCCGCGAGGTCGGGGTCACGATCATCCGTTTCGTGGTGCTCAAGCACGGGGTCATCCCCGCCAGCCGGGGCGGCAAGGCCAAGACGCTGTTCCAGATGGTCGGCATCACGTTGTTCCTCCTGCCGATCACCCCCGACATGACGCTGCTGTGGTGGATCCGGATCGGCGCGATGGCGATCGCCGTGATCCTGACGACCCTGACCGGCTTCGACTACATCCACAAGGCGTACTGGACCCGCAGCGACTCGAAGGCGGACAAGGCGGCGCGCACCGCAGCCTCCAGCGCGCGGGCCGCTGCCACCGACCCGTCGCCGGCAGCGGGGGATACCGGAGGTGGGGGGCCCGGTGGTGGGGGCCGTTCAGCGGGGCCCACGGCGTGAGCGAGGTCCTCGGATCCGGGGACGGCGAGGTCGAGGTGGCCGCCCTGATCGAGGCCCTGGCAGCTGAGGGGGCGACGATCGCCACCGCCGAGTCGATCACCGGGGGTCGCTGTCGCCGCCGCGCTGACGTCGGTCCCCGGCTCCTCGACCGTGGTGCGGGGTGGGGTGGTCGCCTACGCCAGCGACGTGAAGGTCTCGCTCCTCGCGGTCGACCCCGTCCTGCTGGCCGAGCAGGGGGCGGTGTGCGTCGAGGTGGCCGAGCAGATGGCTGGGGGAGTCCGGGAGCGGCTGGGTGCCACCTACGGCGTCGCCACGACCGGTGAGGCGGGCCCGGACTCGGCCAGCGGCCAGCCCGTGGGCACCGTGTTCGTCGCCGTGGCCGGGCCGCACGGGATCACCGCACGTCGGCTCGAGGTGGACGGGACCCGCGAGGAGGTCCAGCAGGCGGCGGTCCGGGCAGCGCTGGGCGTCCTCGCCTCCGTGCGTGCCGGGGCCTCGGCGTACGGGCCGAGGTGACCCGGCTGCCCAGCCGCCCGGATCCGGGAACAACGGCGGCTGGCCGCGCGTTCAGGTGACAAGAACCACACGGGCGGGGGTCTCGCGCTAAGGTTGGTACGTGGAGGGAAGGGGACGGTCATGGTGATCCTGCGGCGGGTCGTCGGCGAGCAGTTGCGTCGCCTGCGTCAGGACCAGGGCCGGACGCTGCGCGACGTGAGCTCCGCGGCACGCGTGTCCCTGGGGTACCTCTCCGAGATCGAGCGTGGCCAGAAGGAGCCCTCCAGCGAGCTCCTCGCCGCCATCTGCACCGCCCTCGACGTCCCGCTGTCCTCCCTGCTGCGTTCGGTCAGCGACGAGGTCGCGGCTCGCGAGGCCGCTGAGGCCGCGGTCGCGCACGCCGCCTGAGCGCACGCCTCACTCAGCGCACGCCGCCGTCGGCCCACCGTCCTCGGCGTGCCGCGTGCTGCCGTCGGACAGCGAGGGCGCGGCCCGCCTTACGCCGTCCAGCGCCTCCTGTCCGGCGGGCGGCCGGACCCGCGGCTCAGCGCGGGACCCGGTAGCCGCGCGGGGTCAGGCCGAACCCGGCTGCCTCGAGCGCACCTCGCACGGGGTCCGATGCGGGCAGCTCCATGACGGGTGATCCGTTGACCTTGGAGATCGTCAGCGCCCCGATGCTTCCCGACCTCACCGCGTCGTGCAGCAGCCGCGTGGCGGTGGCCAGCACGCGTCGGGTCGTCGGCATCCGCGCCCCGTGCGTGGGAGAACGTCAGCAGCGTGTGGCCACCGCGCTCGGCGTAGAGGACCGGCCGGCCGCCGATCAGCACCACGTGGCAGCCCGCTCCCCGGGAGGGCCGGTGCGGTGCCCCCGGCCCGCCGGCCCAGTCGCTGGCCGGCCACTCGAGGGCCGCGCCGTAGGCGTTGGCCGGGTCCGCGGTGGCCAGCAGGAGGCACTCGGCCTGGCCCTCCGCGAGCTCCCGCTCGACAGCGCGCACCTGGTCGACCACTCCCGTGAGGGCGAACTGGGATGCCCCGAGCCCCTCAACCGCATACACCCGCTGGACCCGGCCCCGCTCCTCCATCATCGACAGCGTCCGGTACGCCGAGGCGAATCCGCCGGGATCGCCGGACGCGAGCACGGCACCCCGGGTGACGATGCCCAGCCGATCGAGGTGCGCCTCCGCGCGCGCCACGGCGACGACCTCCGCCGGGGGCGGCTCGGCGGGCAGGGCGAACCACCGTCCCGGGAGCTCCGGGAGGGTTCTCGCCCGCGGGCGCGGGCTCCCGGGTGCCTGCGTGGCCGACGATCGGCATCCCGGCGACGATCGCATCGGAACCGTCGCTGCCCGCGGAGGGTCGGCGCCAGAGGTCCGCGTAGCGTCCGCGCGGTGGTCGCCGCGGACGCTGCCCGGCTCGCGGTGTGCTGCGCCGGCGTCGGGCCCGCGAGCGGTCGAGCATCACACGCAGCGGCTCGATGGTGTCGTTGCTCACCAGCCCTGCCCACAGGAGCTCCACGAGGGCGGTTGCCAGGTGGCCGGTGTCGAGGTCGGGGCTGGTCATCCGGGCCTGCAGGTCGCCGAGGAACCACCCGCCGCCGCTTCGCAGCAGCTCCAGCAGCTCCGTGCGCCACCGGGTCGCCGGGCGGCTGCGACGCGCGGGGCAGCAGGAAGCCGACGTCGGCCGGGGCCAGGGCGATCCAGCCGTCGCCTCCGGGGAGCGGTGCGCTGCCGGTCCAGAGCACCTCCCCGGTCGCGGTGAGCTCGTCGAGCATCGCCGGGTCGTACCCGGGCACGCGCAGGGGCAGGATGGACTCCTCGAGGGCGGAGGCCGGGACCGCCACGCCGGCCATCGCCCGGATCGCGTCCAGCACCCCATCGGGGCCACGCAGCCGGCTGGAGCCACCCCGGCCGATGCCCTGCCAGCGCGGCAGGAACGTGGCCAGCGCCGCCTGCGAGACCGGCTCGATCTGCTGGCGCAGCAGGGCCACGGACCGCCGCTTGATCAGGCGCAGCACGTCAGGGTGGCACCACTGGGGTCCCGGTGAGTCGGGCACGAACCAGCCCTCGATGACCCTGCCCGCCGCACGACTCGTCGACAGCCGATGGGCGACGACGGCGGGGGGCAGACCGAGGTCGCGAACGACGTCGTCGATCGTGAACGGCCCGTGGGTGCGGCTGTAACGGGCGATGAGGTCGCCGAGCGGATCCTCGACCGGACGCAGGTGGGCGTCGGCGACCCCCGCCGGGATGGGCGCCCCCAGCCCGTCGCGCAGGCGGGCAGCGTCCTCGACGCCCGCCCAGGCGTCCACGCCGGCCACTCGGGTGCGCAGGACCCGCCGGTGGGCCTCGAGATCCTCCAGCCAGGCGGGGTCCACACCACGACGCACGGCCTCCGACGTGCTCAGCGGCCCCAGGGTGCGCAGCATGTCCACGGCGTCCTCGGGTCCACGGGCGCGGCGCTCCTCGGTGAGGTGCTGGATCTGGGCCACCACCTGGGCCAGGGCGTCGGGCTCCAGGAGGTCGCGCAGGTCGGTCTGGCCCAGGAGCTCGCCGAGCAGTGCGGGGTCGAGCGTCAGTGCGGCCGCCCGGCGCTCGGCCAGCGGCGAGTCCCCCTCGTAGAGGTACTCCGAGACGTAGCCGAACAGCAGGGAGCGCGCGAACGGGGAGGCGGCCGCGGGCGTCACCTCGATCACCCGGATCCGCCGATCCTGGACCGAGCTCATCAGGGCCACCAGCGCCGGCACGTCGTAGACGTCCTTGACGCACTCCCGGACCGCCTCGAGCACGATCGGGAAGGTGGGATGCTCGGCGGCGATCTGCAACAGCTGGGCCGAGCGCTGCCGCTGCTGCCACAGCGGGGCGCGCCGGCCCGGCCGCGGGCGGGGCAGCAGCAGGGCGCGGGACGCGCACTCCCGGAACCGGGAGGCGAAGAGCGCCGATCCGCCGATCAGACGGGTGACGTCGGCCTCGATCTCGTCGGGCTCCGGGAACAGGCAGGCGGTCGCGTCGGCGAGCCAGTCGTCGTCGGGCAGGTCCGGCAGGCGCGCGACGATCCCGTCGTCGCCGTGCAGGACGGCGGCGTCGACGCCGAACCGCCGGGAGAGGCGCTCCCGGGCCAGCAGCGCCCAGGGCGCGTGGACCTGCGCGCCGAACGGCGACAGGACCGTGAGGCGCCAGTCACCGAGCTCGTCGCGGGTCCGCTCGACGACGATCGTGCGGTCGGTCGGCACATGGCTGGCCGCCGACTGCTCGGCCAGGTAGGCCACGAGGTTCGCGCCCGCCCACGCGTCGAGCCCCAGCTCGGCCAGGTGCGCGCGAGCCTCCTGCGCCGGCATGTCGGACAGCTCCCGCGTGAACTGCCCGATGGCGCGACCCAGCTCAGCCGGTCGACCGAGGTTGTCACCGCGCCAGAACGGCAGCCGCCCCGGCGAGCCGCCGGCGCGGGCACGACGTTGACCCGATCGTGGGTGATCTCGATGATCTGCCAGCTGCTGGCCCCGAGGGCGAAGATGTCGCCGACGCGGGACTCGTAGACCATCTCCTCGTCGAGCTCGCCGACGCGGCCGCCGCCCACGATGTGCACGCCGAACAGCCCCCGGTCGGGGATGGTCCCGCCCGGAGGTGACGGCCAGCTGCTGGGCGCCCGGCCGGGCCGTGAGGAGGTCGTCCTGCCGGTCCCAGACGATCCGGGGCCGCAGCTCGGCGAAGGCATCCGACGGGTAGCGGCCGGCGAGCATCTCGAGGACGGCCTCGTAGACCGCCGGCGTCAGGTCGGCGAAGGGCGCGGTCCGGCGCAGGAGGGCAAGCAGGTCCGCGGCGTTCCAGTCGTCCATCGCGACGCAGGCGACGATCTGCTGGGCGGCCACGTCCAGCGGGTTGGCCGGGATCCGCAGCTCCTCGATCGCCCCCGAGCGCATCCGCTCGACGACCACCGCGGAGGTGAGCAGGTCGGATCGGTACTTCGGCAGGACCACGCCGGTGGAGACCGCGCCGACCTGGTGGCCGGCCCGGCCGACGCGCTGCAGCCCTGAGGCCACCGACGGCGGGGCCTCGACCTGGACGACGAGGTCGACGGCTCCCATGTCGATGCCCAGCTCCAGGCTGGAGGTGGCCACGACGGCCCGGAGCCGGCCGGTCTTGAGGTCGTCCTCGATCTGGGCCCGCTGCTCCTTGCTCACCGAGCCGTGGTGGGCCCTGGCCAGGACCGGCTCCGCGCCCCGCGACGATCCTGCCTGGGCCATCACCTCGGCCGGTGGGCGGGTGCTCGGCGAGGCCTCCGGCAGGCTGCCGGCGCGCTCGGCATGGATCTCGTTGAGCCGTGCGGTCAGCCGCTCGGCCAGCCGCCGGGAGTTGGCGAACACGATCGTCGAGCGGTGGGCCTCGATCAGGTCGACGATGCGCTGCTCGACGTGCGGCCAGATCGAGGCGCTGGGGGAGCCGTCCGTCCCGGTGCCGGTGCCCAGTTCCCCCAGGTCCTCGACCGGCACCTGGATGGTGAGCTCCCACTCCTTGGCCGAGCCCTGCTCGAGGATCTCGACGGGGACGTCGCCGCCGAGGAACTGGGCGGCCACATGCGTCGGGCGGACCGTCGCCGACAGCCCGACCCGGGGGATCCGGCGACCGGCCAGGTGGTCCAGGCGGGCCAGGCTGACCGCCAGGTGGGCCCCCCGCTTGGAGCCGGCCATGGCGTGCACCTCGTCGACGATCACCGATTCGACCCCGGCCAGGATGCTCGCGCGTCGCGGAGGTGAGCATCAGGAACAGCGACTCGGGGGTGGTGATCAGCACGTCCGGGGGACGTCGCGCCATGACGCCGTCGCTCCTGGGCGGGGGTGTCCCCGGTGCGCAGCGCCACGCTGATGTGGGCGGGGGGCAGCCCCAGCAGCTCGCGCTGGGTGGCGATCCCGGCCAGGGGCGCGCGCAGGTTGCGCTCGACATCCACCGCGAGGGCCTTGAGCGGGCTGACGTAGAGCACCCGGACCCCGGGCTGCTCCCGCGGGGTCAGGCACCGGTCGATCGCGCACAGGAAGGCCGCCAGGGTCTTGCCCGACCCGGTCGGGGCCACCGCGAGGACGTCGGCTCCGGCCTGATGCGGCGGCCATGCCGCGGCCTGGACGTCGGTGGGAGCCGCGAAGGCCGCCTCGAACCAGCGCCTCGTGGGCTCGGAGAACGCGGCCAGGGGATCCACGTCGCCCATCTTGGACCCTGGGTCCGACATCGGCCGCCCCGCTGTCCACAGTTCACGCGACCCGCCCCGCGGATGGCACCATTCGCCTGTGCGACTGACGGACTTCTGGGAGCGGATGGAGCTGACGTTCGGCCGGTGCCTATGCCCGGTCGTGGGCCGTCCGACCAGCACCTGGCCGCCCTCGGCGGGCGCACGGTCGAGCAGGCCCTGGCCGAGGGGGAGGACACCCGCGATGTCTGGCGCGCCGTCTGCGCCCACGCCGCGCGTGCCCAGCGACCTGACCTGACCGGCGTGTCGGTCGCGGTCGAACACGTGTTCGTACTACAGTGGCCACGTCAGTCGGCGGGCGACCCGTACGCGGGTCGTCCACAGGATCGCATCGGAACGGGTCACGATGTCGGTGGCCCGGTCTAATGTCCGCTCCTGTCAGAGGAGGGCGCCGTCGGCGCCACGAGACCCAAGGAGTGGGAATGGCTGGACAGGACCGGGAGAAGGCGCTCGAGTCGGCGCTGCTGCACCTCGAGAAGCAGTTCGGCAAGGGCACGGTGATGCGCCTGGGGGACCAGCCCATGGTCCCCATGGACGTCATCCCGACCGGCTCGATCGCCCTGGACGTGGCGCTCGGCATCGGCGGGCTGCCCCGCGGGACGGGTCGTGGAGATCTACGGACCCGAGGCCAGCGGCAAGACCACCGTGGCCCTGCACGCGGTGGCCAGCGTGCAGAAGGCCGGGGGGATCGCGGCCTTCATCGACGCTGAGCACGCCCTGGACCCGGTGTACGCCCAGCGGCTCGGGGTCAACCTCGACGAGCTGTACGTCTCCCAGCCCGACACCGGTGAGCAGGCGCTCGAGATCGCCGACACCCTGGTCCGCTCCGGTGCCGTCGACCTGATCGTCATCGACTCGGTGGCCGCGCTGACGCCCAAGGCGGAGATCGAGGGCGAGATGGGCGACAGCCACGTGGGCCTGCAGGCCCGGCTCATGAGCCAGGCGCTGCGGAAGATGACCGGCGCCCTGAGCAACACCAACACCACCGCGATCTTCATCAACCAGCTGCGCGAGAAGATCGGCGTGATGTTCGGCAGCCCCGAGACCACCACCGGCGGCAAGGCGCTGAAGTTCTACTCCTCGGTCCGCCTGGACGTCCGGCGGATCGAGACGCTGAAGGACGGCACGGAGCCGGTCGGGTCGCGCACCCGGGTCAAGGTGGTGAAGAACAAGGTCGCTCCGCCCTTCAAGCAGGCCGAGTTCGACATCCTCTACGGCATCGGCATCTCGCGGGAGGGCGGCCTGATCGACATGGGCGTCGACCAGGGGTTCGTCCGCAAGGCCGGCGCCTGGTACACCTACGACGGCGACCAGCTGGGCCAGGGCAAGGAGAATGCCCGGGCCTTCCTGCGTGACAACCCGGACCTCGCCGACGAGATCGAGAAGCGGATCAAGGAGAAGCTCGGCATCGGCCCGCAGGTGGATGCACCCATCGACCTGACGGTGGCAGAGGCGCCCCGGCCGATCGACGTCTGATCCGTGTCCGGCACCGCTGGGCGGCCGATCCGCCGGAGGATGCCGAGGGTCCGCCGGCGGACCCGGAGCAGGTCGCCCGGACCATCCTGCTCCGCCGGCTCGAGTCAGCCCCCCGGACGCGCTCCGAGCTGGCGACCACGCTGCGGGAGCGCAACGTCCCCGAGGACGTGCGCCCAGCGCGTGCTCGACCGGTTCGAGGAGGTCGGGCTCATCGATGACCGCGTGTTCGCCCGGCATGTGGGTGGAGTCCCGACAGCGCGGCCGGCTCTTCGGGTCGCGCCCTGCGCAGCGAGCTGCGCCGCAAGGGGGTCCCGGACGACGTGATCGCCGAGGCGCTGCCAGGTCGTGACGCGCCGAGGACGAGCTGACTGCGCGCCCGGGAGGTCGCGCCGCGCAAGGCTCGGTCCGTGGTGGGGCTTCCGCGCGCCACCCAGGTGCGCCGGCTGTCCGGGGCCCTGGCCCGCAAGGGCTACGGCCCCGGGCTCACCGCCCAGGTCGTCCGCGAGGTCCTCGCCGACGGTCGAGCCGGGGTCCGATCTCCGGGAGGCGCCCGCCCGCCGGCTGGGACTGACGGTCACCCGTCGCCGTCTGGCGTTTCCGCGATCGCCGCAGGCAGCACCTACCCTTGACCCCTGATGGACACCACACGCACAGCCGGGCGCACCTACCAGGTCCGCACCTACGGCTGCCAGATGAACGTGCACGACTCCGAGCGCATCGCGGGGCTGCTGGAGTCCCACGGCTACGTGCTGGCCGACGCTGGCCAGCAGGCCGACGTCGTCGTGCTCAACACGTGCGCGGTGCGCGAGAACGCCGACAACAAGCTGTACGGCAACCTCGGCCACCTGGCCTCGGTGAAGCGCGGCCACGACGGGATGCAGATCGCCGTCGGTGGCTGCCTGGCGCAGAAGGACCGCGAGCACATCGTGGCCCGGGCGCCGTGGGTGGACGTCGTGTTCGGCACCCACAACGTCGACGCGCTGCCCGCGCTGCTGCGCCGCGCGGCGGTGGCGCAGGAGGCGCAGGTCGAGATCGAGGAGTCGCTGCGGACCTTCCCCTCGACCCTGCCCAGCCGTCGCGAGTCCGCCTACGCGGCGTGGGTCGCGATCAGCGTCGGCTGCAACAACACGTGCACCTTCTGCATCGTCCCGAGCCTGCGGGGCAGGGAACGCGACCGTCGCCCCGGCGAGATCCTCGCCGAGGTCGAGGCCCTGGTCGCCGACGGCGTCATCGAGGTCACGCTGCTGGGCCAGAACGTCAACGCCTACGGGGCGGAGTTCGGTGCATCGCGAGGCCTTCGCCGACCTGCTGCGGGCGGTCGGGACCGTGCCCGGGGATCGAACGCGTCCGGTTCACCTCACCGCATCCGCGGGACTTCACCCGCGAGGTCATCGCCGCCATGGCCGAGACCCCGACGGTCATGCCCTCCCTGCACATGCCCCTGCAGTCGGGCAGCGACCGGATCCTGCGCTCCATGCGCCGGTCCTACCGTCGTGACCGCTTCCTGGCGATCCTCGACGAGGTCCGGGCGTGCCATCCCGCGACGCGGCGATCACGACCGACATCATCGTGGGCTTCCCGGGCGAGACCGAGCACGACTTCGCGGACACCCTTGAGGTCGTGGAGCGGGCACGCTTCAGCGCCGCGTTCACCTTCCAGTACTCGCCCCGGCCCGGCACGCCGGCAGCCGAGATGGACGACCAGATCCCCAAGGCAGGTCGTCCAGGAGCGCTACGAGCGCCTCGTGGCGGCCCTGGAGCGGATCTCGTGGGAGGAGAACCTCGCGCCTGGTCGGGCACGACCGACGGAGGTGCTGGTCGCCGAGGGCGAGGGGCGCAAGGACGAGCAGACCCGCCGCATCACTCGGGCCGCGCCCGCGACGGCCGGCTCGTGCACTTCTCGGGCGCCGCAGGCCGGCGCGGCCCGGGGACTGCGTGCAGGTCCGCCTCGAGGCCGCGGCCCCGCACCACCTCACCGGGACCGCCACCGAGATCCGTCCCGACCCGCGCCGGTGACGCATGGGCAGGCCGGTCAGGCCTCCTGCGGGCACGCGGCGACCTCCGGGGACGGCTCCGCGGACCCGGGGCGACCGGTCGTCCTCGGGATGCCCGGCCGTGCGCCCCGTCGGCTGACGTGCGCCGATCCGCGCGGCGTGGCCGCCGGTCGTGGCCATCGTCGGGCCCGACGGCCGCCGGCAAGTCCGAGGTGGCCCTCGAGGTGGCCGCACGCTCGGCGGTGAGATCGTCAACGCCGATGCGTTCCAGGTGTACCGCGGCATGGACATCGGCACGGCCAAGCTGCCCCCGCCGGAGCGCCGGGGGATCCCCACCACCTGCTCGACATCCTCGATGTCACGCGAGGAGCTCAGCGTCGCGCAGTACCAGGAGGCGGGCCGGGCGGTCCTGCGCCGACCTCGGGCGCCGGGGCGTCCCGGCCGTGGTCGTGGGCGGGTCGGGGCTCTACGTGCGGGCCCTGCTCGACGACCTGCGCTTCCCCGGCAGCGACCCGCACATCCGCGGGCGCGGTGGGAGGCGAGGCTGGCCGAGGTGGGCCCCGAGCAGCTGCACGCCATGCTCGCCGAGCGGGACCCCGAGGCGGCGGCGCACATCCTGCCCACGCAACGGTCGGCGCATCGTGCGGGCCCTCGAGGTCGGCGAGCTCACGGGCGAGCCGTTCACCGCACAGCTCCCGGCCGACGGGCCGCCGCCTCGTGGCGCACCTGAGCGTCGGGCTGGACCTGCCCCGCGACCTCCTGGATGAGCGGATCCGCACCGCGCGTGGGCCGGATGTTCGACGCCGGCCTGGTCGAGGAGGTCCGCGCCCTGCTGGCCCGAGGCCTGCGCGACGGTCGCACGGCCAGCCGGGCCCTGGGCTACCCCCAGGTGATCGACCTGCTCGACGGCCGGCTCGACCAGGGCCCAGGCCGAGGAGGGCATCGTGCTGGGGACCCGGCGCTTCGCGCGTCGCCAGCAGCGCTGGTTCCACCGCGACCCACGCACGATGTGGCTGGACGCCGACCGCCACCGCGTCGTCCACAGCTTCGCTGATCGCAGCCCTCATGGCCGGGCCTGCCCGTAGGCTTGGCCCATGACCCCAGCCGGGATCCCCTTCGTCAAGGGGCACGGGACCGGCAACGACTTCGTGATCCTTCCGGACCCCACCGGATCGCTCACGGTGACCGCCCCGCTGGTCCGCGCCCTGTGCGACCGCCGTCGCGGCGTCGGGGCCGACGGTGTCCTCGTGGTCGCGCGGACCGGAGGCCCATCCGGAGGTCGCCGACCAGTCCGGCGCTCGCGCCGTGGTTCATGGACTACCGCAACGCCGACGGGAGCGTGGCCCAGATGTGCGGCAACGGCGCCCGCGTGTTCGTCGCCCACCTGCTCGAGGAGGGCCTCGTCGACCAGGGCACGGTGCACATCGCGACCCGCGGGGGAGCGCGGCGAGTCAGGGTCGAGGGCGACGGTCAGCTCCACGTCGACATGGGCACGGCCGAGTTCCTCGACCGGGACGACCTGCGTGGTCCGGCTCGCCGACGGCCCACCCGGCGCGACGCGGCATCGCCGGCGATCGGCGTCCTGCATGCCCAACCCGCACGCCGTGACGTGGGTGGACGACGTGCGCCGACGCGGGTCCGCTGCGCGACGCCCCCGCGGTCACGCCCGGTGAGGCCTACCCCGAGGGCGTCAACGTCGAGTTCGTCCGGGTGCTGGGCCCGGAGCCACCTGCAGATGCGGGTGTTCGAGCGGGGTGTGGGGGAGACGCTGAGCTGCGGCACGGGCGCCTGCGCCGCGGCTGTCGCCACCGCGGCGTCGCAGCGGCCGGGCGCCGGACGGCCGCAGGATCCGCGTCGATGTCCCCGGCGGGCACGGTCGGGGTCACGTGGCACGCCGAGGGGTCGGTGGAGCTCGACGGGCCCGCCCAGATCGTCGCCCGCGGTGAGATCGATGCGGACTGGTGGGAGAGCATGTCTGAGACCCCCGACCTGCTCGACCGTCAGGCACTGCGCCGTGTCCCCGGGCTGAGCACCGAGCTCGAGGACATCACCGAGGTCGAGTACCGCCAGGTGCGCCTCGAGCGCGTCGTGCTCGTGGGCGTGTGGACCTCCGGCACGCTCGCCGACGCCGAGCGGTCCCTGGCCGAGCTCGCCCGCCTGGCCGAGACCGCCGGATCGGTGGTCTGCGACGGCCTGATCCAGCGACGGGACAAGCCCGACACCGCCACCTACATCGGTGCCGGCAAGGTCACGCGAGCTGCGCGAGGTCGTCAACCTGGTGGGCGCGGACACCGTCATCTGCGACGGGGAGCTGACCCCCGGGCAGCTGCGCCGGCTCGAGGAGCTCGTGAAGGTCAAGGTCGTCGACCGCACCTGGCTGATCCTCGACATCTTCGCCCAGCACGCCCGCAGCCGGGAGGGCAAGGCCCAGGTCTCCCTGGCCCAGATGCAGTACCTGCTGCCGCGCCTGCGCGGCTGGGGCGAGTCGCTGTCCCGCCAGGCCGGTGGGCGCGTGGCCGGCGGTCAGGGCATCGGCTCCCGGGGTCCCGGCGAGACGAAGATCGAGACCGACCGGCGCCGGGTCCGGGAGAGCATCTCGCGGCTGCGCCGCGAGATCGCCGGGATGGCCACCGCCCGGCGCACCATGCGCGCGCCAGCGGCGCCGGGGCCAGACCCCCTCGGTGGTCCTGGCCGGGTACACCAACTCCGGCAAGTCCAGCCTGCTCAACCGGATGACCGGCGCCGGAGTCCTGGTCGAGGACGCCCTGTTCGCCACCCTCGACCCGACCGTGCGCAAGGCCTCCACCCCCTCCGGGCGCCTGTTCACCCTCGCCGACACCGTCGGGTTCGTCCGCCACCTGCCCCACCAGCTGGTCGAGGCGTTCCGCTCCACGCTGGAGGAGGTCTCCGACGCCGACCTCATCCTGCACGTGGTCGACGGGTCCGACGACTTCCCCGAGGGCCAGATCGCCGCCGTGCGCGAGGTGCTCGCCGAGATCGGCGCGGGCGAGGTCCCGGAGCTCATCGTCATCAACAAGTCCGACATCGCCGACCCGCTGGTCGTCGGACGCATCCGGTCCCGGGAGCCGCACTCGGTCGTGGTGTCCGCCGCCACCGGCGCGGGCATCCCCGAGCTGCTCGCGGCCGTCGAGCTCGACCTGCCCAACCCGACGCGAGCTGGTCGACGCTGCTCATCCCCTTCGACCGCGGCGACCTCGTGGCCCGGGTCCACGAGGAGGGCCGCGACGTCCAGGTCGAGTACCTCGCCGAGGGCGCCCAGGTCCGCGCGGTGGTCGGTGCAGCAGCTGGCGGCCGAGCTCGAGGAGAGCCGCCGGCGCGCGGTCCGGCCCCCGAGGTGCCGGCCCCCGAGGTCGGCCCGGACGTGACGGCCCCGGCTACCACCGGACGACGGCCCGCCGGAGTCCACCCAGTCGGCCGACCTGCTCGACCTCGCCGTCCGAGAGCTGGGCGGCCAGCCCCGCGCGGGGCAGGCACAGATGGCCGACGCGATCGGCGGAGTGCCTCGACTGCGGGTCCGGCACGGTCCTGGTCCAGGCGGGCACCGGCACGGGCAAGTCCCTGGCCTACCTCGTCCCCGCCGCACGCCACGCGATCGAGCACCGACGAGCCCGTGGTGATCGCCACCGCGACCCTGGCGCTGCAGCGCCAGCTCGTCGACAAGGACCTGCCGGTCGTCAGCCGGGCCCTGTCCCCGGCCCTGGGTCGCGAGGTCACCTTCGCCGTGCTCAAGGGCCGCAGCAACTACGTCTGCCTCGACCGGCTCAACCGTGGATCGCCGGACCCGGAGGAGTCCGCCCTCTTCGACACCCCCACGACCCGGCTCGGTCGGCAGGCCGCGCGGCTGCAGAAGTGGGCCAGGACGACGACGACCGGGGATCGCGACGACCTCGCCGACCCGGTGGACGGCCGGGTGTGGTCCGGGCTCTCGGTGTCGGCCCGGGAGTGCCCGGGGGCCACGAACTGCGCGTACGGCCAGGACTGCTTCGCCGAGGCAGCGAAGGCCCGCGCACGCGAGTCCGACCTGATCGTCACGAACCACGCCCTGCTGGCGATCCATGTCCAGGGCGAGGTCCCGGTCCTGCCCGAGCACGGGGCAGTCGTCGTCGACGAGGCCCATGAGCTCGTCGACCGGATGACCACCGCCCTGACCCGCGAGCTGTCCGCTCCCGTCGTGGAGCGCGCCGCGGGCCGGGCACGCAAGTTCCTCGGCCCCGGAGCTGAGCGACCCCCTGCTCGACGCGGCAGGCTACCTCGGCGACGTCCTGGCCGAGCTGCCCGAGGGCCGGCTGCGCGCGCTGCCCGAGCGAGCTGGTCGTCGCGATCACCGCCCTGCGCGACGCCGGGCACGCCGCCCTCGGCGGGATGCGGGGCGACAGCTCCGACGCCCCCGAGGCGGCCGCCGACCGCACGACCGCGCGGGCTGCGATCCAGGGCGTGCACGAGGTGGCGGCGGAGGCGCTGCCGCTCAACGCGGCCTCGGTCGCCTGGGTGCGGGGGGCGCTCCGGCGGACCGCCGAGCCTGTACATCGCGCCGATCTCCGTGCACGACCTGCTCGAGTCCAACCTCTTCGCCGGCCGGCCGGTGGCGCTGACCAGCGCCACCCTGGCGATCGGCGGGTCCTTCGACCCGCTGGCCGCCAGCCTCGGGTGCCCCCCGGGTGGCGCGGGATCGATGTCGGGTCCCCTTCGACCATGGCCAGGCAGGGGATGCTCTACTGCGCCGCCGACCTGCCGCGCCCCGGACGCGAGGGGATCAGCGAGCTGGCGCTCGAGCAGATCGCCGACCTGCTCGACGCCGCAGGTGGTCGCACCCTGGCCCTGTTCTCCTCGTGGCGCTCCGTCGAGCGGGCTGAGGAGGTGCTGCGCCGACGGCTGGCGGGCCGCGCCGACCGCCCGCTGATCGTCGCTCGGCGGGGGGACGCCGTCGCGGGACTGGTGCGCCAGTTCGCCGACGACCCCCGGGCGTCCCTGCTCGGGACGTTGTCGCTGTGGCAGGGCGTGGACGTTCCCGGGCCGTCGTGCACCCTGGTGATCATCGACCGGATCCCGTTCCCACGACCCGACGATCCCGTGGTCTCCGCCCGCCAGGAGCTCATCGACGCCCAGGGGGGCAGCGGCTTCGCGGCCGTCTCCGTGCCCCGGGCGGCCCTGATGCTCGCCCAGGGGGCAGGGCGGCTCATCCGCACCCCCGACGACCGCGGGGTGGTGGCCGTCCTCGACTCCCGGCTGGCGACCACCGGGTACGGGTCGCGGCTGCGCGCGAGCCTGCCCCCGCTGTGGTGGACCACCGACCTCGCCACCGTCGTCGGCCGCCCTGGCCCGCCTGGATGCGGCCCTCGGCCGACGCAGGAGCCCGACCCCGACGGGGGCACGCCGGGGACGTGAGGCGTCACACGCCGGTGATCGCCGGGAGCCGCGCCATCCGGATCGCGTGGACCATCGCCGCGTGGTCGGCCTGCGCCTGGTCGGCGTACCCCATCGCCCAGCTGGTGATCGCCTCGTCGAACTTGTCGCTGCGCCCGAGGTAGGCGGCGATCGCCAGGCGGTCACCGGAGCGGGCGTGCGCCCGGGCCAGCGTCCAGCCGCAGGCACGCAGGAACATCCCCAGGCCCGCCGCATCGAGCGCCGAGAGGTCCGGGGAGAACTTCATGTCGCGCAGCTGGCGGACGTAGGAGTCGTGCACGACGTTGTGGGCGTCGGTGGCCGACGTCCACCCGATGAAGATGTCCGAGGCGGCCTGCATGAGCCGCTGACCGGCGACGACCCGCGCACCGTGATTGTCGAACTCACTGGGCGCGTGTACGGCTCGAGGACCGAGGCGGTGGCCTCCTTGAACTGCAGCACCAGGGGATCGCCACCGTCGACGCCCTGCATGAGCAGCACGTAGCAGCGCGTGCCCGACGCTGCCCACCCCGACGACCTTGCGCGCGACATCGACGACGTGGAACTGGTCGAGCAGGGCGGCCCGGTCCGAGACCAGGGTCTGACGATAGGAGTGCATCGCGTCCATGCCCAGCAGCTCGGCGTGCTCGGCGCCGACCCGCATGAGCAGGGGTGGGTCCTCGACGAACTGCCGCTGACCGTCGACCACGGTGGTCAGCTTCGCCATCGCCTGCAGGTTGGTCCGCCGCCGGGCGCCGTCGATCGATCGCTCGACGCGGGCCAGGGCCGTCTCCGGGAGCAGGTGCTGGCCAGCGCGCCCGAGGTTCGCAGACGTCCAGGCGGGAGTACCAGACGTCCAGGGTGCTCATGCCCGGCGAACGCGCGCATCGCCTCGCGGTAGGCCTGGGCAGCGCGCGCGGGCCATCGCACGCTGCGCCGACGTCCGCCACCCGTTGGAGCGGGCCGTGAGGACGGCCGAGGCGGCCAGGCGCTTGACGTCCCACTCGAAGGGCCCGGGGTGCGTCTCGTCGAAGTCGTTGAGGTCGAACAGCAGGGTGCGCTCGGGGGAGGCGAACATGCCGAAGTTGGCGATGTGCGCATCCCCGCACAGCTGGACGGTCAGCCCGGTGTTGGGCTGGCTGGCGAGGTCGGCGGCCATCACGACCGCCGAGCCCCGGTAGAACGCGAACGGCGACGCGCTCATCCGCCCGTGCCGGATCGGGACCAGGCTGGGCGATCCGGCCGCTGCCCTGGGCGATCAGCAGGTCCACCGGATCCGGCCGGTCCGCCGCGGCGCATCCACTCCGCCAGGGACTGCCGGGGCAGGGCCTGCGCGCCGCAGGCCCCAACTGCGCGCGCTCGGCCGGATCGGGCTTCGGGTCGCTCGGCACGTCGCCGAAGCACTAGGCCGAGCCGGGTGCGCCGGCGGTCGGACTCGGCCGGGCCCAGGTTCAGACCCGCCGGAGCACGGCGACGACCGTGCCCATGATCACCGCGCTGTCGCCGTCGATCGGCTCGTAGGCCGGGTTGTGCGGCATGAGCCAGGTGTGCCCGTCGCGCTGCTTGAGGGTCTTGACCGTGGCCTCGTCCTCGAGCAGGGCCGCCACGATCGCGCCGTTCTCCGCGGCCCGGCCGGCCCGGACCACCACGAAGTCGCCGTCGCAGATCGCGGCGTCGACCATCGAGTCGCCCTTGACCCGCAGGAGGAAGAGGTCGCCGTCGCCGACCAGCTCCCGAGGCAGGGGGAAGACCGTCTCGACCACCTGCTCGGCCAGGATCGGTCCGCCGGCCGCGATCTGGCCGACGAGGGGCACCATGACGGCACGGGGTGCAGCCTCGCCGACGTCGGTCGACGTCGACCGCCGTGGCGTCAGGGTCCAGCACCTCCATGGCCCGCGGCCGGTTCGGGTCCCGGCGCAGGAACCCCTTGGCCTCCAGCACCTTGAGCTGGTGGGCGACGCTCGAGGGGGAGTTCAGCCCGACGGACTCGCCGATCTCCCGCACGCTCGGTGGGTAGCCGCGCTGCTCTCGACGGATTCCCGGATGACCTCCAGGACCCGGCGCTGGCGCGGCGTGAGTCCCACGTGGTCCTCGGGTGTGTCGGGCAGCTCGTGGATCGTGGCCATGTCTGCCCTCCAGTTGCGGTCCCTCGTGCGCAGTCCGACTGCTGCGATGTCAGACCCCTGCGCGAGCCTTGGATGCAGGCGAGCCGATTCCTGATCACCTGAGGAAACGCTACCGCCGACGCCGCGATTGTTCAAACATTTGTTCGATTTGGGCTTGAGCGTGTCGGTCGGTGGTGGTACAACTAGCACAGGTGTTCGAGCGAACATCAGTTCGAGGAGGAGGTCGCAATGTCCACGCAGGAGCCGTCGCAATCTGGGGCCCGACCCGCCCGGTCGCAGCCGTACGAGGTGCGCTGACGCGCCGTGGCCGCCTCACGCGCCGTGGGCGGCTGGCGCGCACCGGCGCCCTGCTCGGCTGCTGGTCATGCTGGTCGTCAGCGTCGCCGACGTGGTGGGCGGAGGCCGGGCCCTGGCCGCCGACGCGCACGGCACCGCGTCCGGTGACGACGCGGACCGTCGTCGTGGAGCAGGGCGACTCCCTGTGGCTCATCGCCGGGCGCACCGCGCCGATGCCGACCCCCGTGAGGTCGTCACCCGCATCCGCGAGCTCAACGGGATGCGCTCGAACCTGATCCATCCGGGTCAGGTGCTGCTCGTTCCCAGCACGCTCTGAGCGCCGCTCGTGAATTGAGTTGCGCGCAATGCTTGCGTTGTGGGGTTCGAGGGTCTACGGTTCACCACATCTAGTAGTTACACCCGTGTAAGTCATCCACAGGTTGTGGTTGACCATCCACAGGTTCTGGACAGGTAATCCCCAGGGCGATCCCCAGGCGAGGTCCGGTCCGCCGATAGCGAGCCCGCCTGACGACGGAGGTGATCGCCATGTACTGCCCGTTCTGCCGCTCCGCAGAGACCCGGGTCGTCGACTCACGCTCCACCGATGACGGCACCGCGATCCGTCGACGCCGGCTCTGCCCCTCGTGCAGCCAGCGGTTCACCACGGTCGAGACGATGAGCATGCTCGTCGTCAAGCGTTCCGGCGTCGTGGAGCCGTTCAGCCGGGACAAGGTGGTCTCGGGCGTGCGCAAGGCATGCCAGGGCCGCCCGGTCAGCGAGGACGACCTGGCGCTGCTCGCCCAGCAGGTGGAGGACGCCCTGCGCGCCTCGGGCCAGGCGGCGATCGCCTCCCACGACGTCGGCATGGCGATCCTGGGGCCGCTGCGCATCCTCGACGAGGTCGCCTACCTGCGCTTCGCCTCGGTCTACCGGTCGTTCGAGTCCCTGGCGGACTTCGAGGCCGAGATCGCCCTGCTCGCGCGCCGCCCCGGAGCTCCGCGGTCCACGTCCGTGGACCTGCGCTCGGGCACCACCTGAGCCGAGACGACTGCACCCCAGCACCGCCCCGCACCGGCCAGCCGGTGTGCACCTCGTGATCGACCAGGAACGTCCAACCAGCCCGGGTCACCGGGGAACCACCGCGGAGGGCCGCGGACGAACCACAGGAGAGCCAATGACCCGAGCATCGTCGGACAACCAGAAGGCGGCCGAGTCCCGCACCACCACGGAGAGGCGGCCGCGCGTGGTCCCCAGCGTCCGCTTCGAGCGTGTGTTCACCACCGAGGGGGTGCACCCCTACGACGACGTCGTGTGGGAGAGCCGCGACGTCGTGCAGACGAACTGGAAGACCAACGAGACGGTGTTCGAGCAGCGCGGCGTCGAGTTCCCGGACTTCTGGTCGGTCAACGCCTACACGATCGTGACCACGAAGTACTTCCGCGGGGCGGTCGGCACCGAGCAGCGCGAGCACAGCCTGCGCCAGCTGATCGACCGCGTCGTGCTCGACCTACGGCCGCGCCGGGCGCGAGCACGGGTACTTCGCCACCGAGCAGGACGCCGAGATCTTCGAGCACGAGCTCACCTGGATGCTGCTGCACCAGGTGTTCTCGTTCAACTCGCCGGTGTGGTTCAACGTCGGCACGCCGTCCCCCCAGCAGGTCAGCGCCTGCTTCATCCTCTCGGTCGACGACACCATGGACTCGATCCTCAACTGGTACCGCGAGGAGGGGTGGATCTTCAAGGGCGGATCCGGTGCCGGCCTGAACCTCTCGCGGATCCGCTCGAGCAAGGAGCTGCTCTCCAGCGGCGGGACCGCCTCGGGTCCGGTCTCGTTCATGCGCGGGGCCGACGCCTCGGCCGGGACCATCAAGTCCGGTGGCGCGACGCGCCGCGCGGCCAAGATGGTCGTCCTCGACGTCGACCACCCGGACATCGAGGAGTTCATCGCCACGAAGGTCCGCGAGGAGGAGAAGATCCGCGTGCTGCGCGACGCGGGCTTCGACATGGACCTCGGCGGGCAAGGACATCACCTCGGTGCAGTACCAGAACGCCAACAACTCGGTGCGCGTCTCCGACGAGTTCATGCGCGCCGTCGAGGAGAAGCGGGAGTTCGGCCTGACGCGCCCGCGGCACCGGCGAGGTCATCGAGACCGTCGACGCGAAGCAGCTCTTCCGCTCCATGGCCGAGGCCGCCTGGGCCTGCGCCGACCCGGGCATCCAGTACGACGACACCATCAACGACTGGCACACCAACCCCGAGACGGGCCGGATCACCGCGTCCAACCCCTGCTCGGAGTACATGAGCCTGGACAACTCGTCGTGCAACCTGGCCTCGCTGAACCTGCTGAAGTTCCTCAAGGATGACGACACCTTCGACGCGCCCCTGTTCAAGAAGGCCGTCGAGTTCATCATCACGGCGATGGACATCTCCATCTGCTTCGCGGACTTCCCGACCGAGGCGATCGGCGACACCACCCGCAAGTTCCGCCAGCTGGGCATCGGCTACGCCAACCTGGGCGCCCTGCTCATGGCCGACGGGCCTGGCCTACGACTCCGATGCGCGGCCGGGCGCTCGCGGCGTCGATCACCAGCCTGATGACCGGCACGGCGTACAAGCGCTCCGCTGAGCTGGCCTCGGTCGTCGGACCGTACGAGGGCTACGCCCGCAACAAGGACGCCCACACCCGGGTCATGCGCAAGCACGCGGCCGCCACGGACTCCCAGCGCACGCACTCGTCGCTGGACGCCGATGTCCTGAAGCTGGCCTCCAAGGTCTGGCAGGAGGGCATCCAGATCGGCACGCGTCCACGGCTGGCGCAACGCGCAGGCCTCGGTGCTGGCGCCCACCGGGACCATCGGCTTCATGATGGACTGCGACACGACCGGCATCGAGCCGGACTTCTCGCTGGTGAAGTTCAAGAAGCTCGTCGGTGGCGGATCGATGCAGATCGTCAACCAGGTGATCCCGCGGGCGCTGGTCCGCCTGGGCTACACGGGGGAGACCATCGAGGCGATCGTCGAGTACATCGCCGAGCACGGGCACGTCATCGACGCGCCGGCGCTCAAGCGCGAGCACTACTCGGTGTTCGACTGCGCGATGGGCGAGCGCGCCATCACCCCGATGGGGCACGTGCGCATGATGGCTGCCTGCCAGCCCTTCCTGTCCGGCGCGATCTCCAAGACCGTGAACATGCCGGAGACCGCGACCGTCGAGGAGGTCGAGGAGATCTACTTCCAGGCCTGGAAGATGGGGATCAAGGCGCTGGCGATCTACCGCGACAACTGCAAGGTCGGCCAGCCCCTGTCCGATGCCAAGGCGAAGAAGGCCGATGCCGATGTGCCGGCCGTCGAGGTGGAGTACCGCCCGATCCGCAAGCGCCTGCCCAAGTCGCGGCCGAGCCGCACGGTCTCGTTCGCGGTCGGCGGCGCCGAGGGCTACATGACCGCAGGCTCGTACCCGGATGACGGCCTCGGTGAGGTCTTCCTGAAGCTCGGCAAGCAGGGCTCGACCCTGGCCGGGGTGATGGACGCCTTCTCGATCGCCACGTCCATCGCGCTGCAGTACGGTGTCCCGCTCGAGGCCTTCGTCAACAAGTTCGTGAACATGCGCTTCGAGCCCTCGGGCATGACCGACGACCCGGACATCCGGATGGCGCAGTCGATCGTCGACTACATCTTCCGCCGCCTGGCGCTGGACTACCTCGACTACGACAGCCGAGAGGCGCTGGGCATCTTCACCGCGGAGGAGCGTGCCGCGCAGGTCGCTGCGACGTACGGCGGCTCCCAGCTCGAGATCGATGTCGAAGGGTTGGCGCAGTCCGTTCCCGTCGAGGAGCACCCCAGCATCGGCAGTGGACCTCTCACGGCCGGTCATGGCGCGGGGGGCATGTCACTCAGTGACGTGCACTCCTCGGCCGAGCTGCTCGAGGCCATCAACGGCAAGGCATCCGATGCGCCGCTGTGCATGACCTGCGGTGTCAAGATGCGCCCGGCCGGGTCGTGCTATGTCTGCGAGGGCTGCGGGAGCACGAGCGGCTGCAGCTGATGTGAACGGACAGGAAATGTCCCTGAGGGATTGGACATCAATGTCACGCGTTTGGCCAACGATGTCACCGGCTTGGCCATCGTGACATTGTGACCGGATTGTCCGAGTCTTCGTGCAGGGGTCGGTGCCATGAGGTGCCGGCCCCTGCGGGCTGTCCCGCCGTCGCTACTTGGGCGAGTCTCACCAGGGGTTGGTGGCGAGCAGGGCGATGCCTAGCGGCAGGGCGGTGAGGCCGACGACGCGGGCGAGGACTTCGACGATGAAGATGCCGGCGTTGGCCGTGGCCCCGAGGACGTCGGTGATGTCGGCAAGAATCTGGGGCCCGTAGGTCATTTGGACAAGGCCCACGGCGAGTTAAGGCGATGCCGACGACGAGTTGGGCGCGGGGACTCGGTCTGCTGAAGGGTCGAGTCAGGGCGCGGATGGCCACAGAGGCGGCGATCAACGTGGCCCCGGCAGGCGCCAGGACGTACCGGGTCACCTGGTCGGTCGAGGACGAGGAGTACGTCGCCACCTGCGTGGTGTTGCCCTCGCTGTCCTGGCAGGCCGACACCCAGGAGGACGCCTGGGCGGGCTTCGCAACCTCGTCGCCGAGGTCGTCCGGGACCTGACCAACACTGGCGAGCCGGTGCCGGAACCGCTGTCATCGCGGTCCTACTCGGGCAGGTTCAACCTCCGCGTCGGCGAACAACTCCACCGCCAGCTGATGCACTGGGCAGCAGGTCGCGCCGAGCAGCATGCTGCCCGTGGACAGCCCACTGAGCGTCCCGTCCTCAAGTAGTCCGCACCCGCCAGACACAGGACAAGCCATGGCGGCCCAGAAGGAACCGCGGGAGTGCGCGCCGCGGCTTGACGCCAGAGATAGGGACAACGCACCAGCCCATCCGGCAGCCCCCCGATAGGCACCAGTCGTCCCCCCTGCCGCGTCATAGTGGGCGGCGCCCTGCGCCAACGTGCACGATGCGCGGCCGGGATGGCCTAGAGGCTGGGCTGCGGCCCTGAGCCTGAACGGGTGGCTCCGTCAGTGGTCACCGGGGTGCGGCGCCCGCCTCTGGGCTCGCGCCCGTGTAGGCGGCCCGCCAGGTCAGGATGATGCTCCGGGCGTGCTCGGCTGCTGCGACCTCGGAGAAGGTGAAGCCCGCGAGCTGCCTGACCGTGCCCCCGTCAGCCAGGTTGACCAGCAGGGAGTAGTTGTCCGCACCCCCCATGCGCAGGTTGCGTCCGATCTTCACCCCCGCGACGTCGGCCCACGCCACCACGTGCTCGGCGCCGACTCCGGTGATGTGGAGGCCGTCGGGTGCACACGTGAGGTCGCGTCGCCTGCTCCATCGGTGCATGTACCAGACGATTCCCAGAGCCACGACCACCAGAGTCGCGGCGATGAGGCCGAATGGCGACATGGTCCAGAACGGTCCCAGGTAGAACATGTAGACCAGGGTCAGGATCAGCGTGCCCAAGATCAGGGGAGCCAGCCACAACCGCGCTGATTCCAACGGAATCGACTCGGGGACGCTCGGACGGGGCCTTTCGTCGCTGTTCATGTGACACCTCCTCGCGGGGTGCCATCCATCCCGGGGTGTCCGCCCCGCTCACCTCCCACAGTAGGCACGCTGCACCCGTCGGCGGAAGGGGCGAGGGACCTGCAGAAGCGTCCGGCGAGGGCCTTCATGACAACTTCGAACGCCAGGAATGCTCCACCAGCCAGCGAGAGGATCATCCCCGCTGGCCAACGACGGATCGATCGCCACGCCACCAGGCGATGACCTTCTGGGAAGGGGCGCCCCCTGGGCGGTAGTGGTGCACGGGCACGTGAGCCGCGGTCCGCGTTTGATGGAGGTTTCCTGTCCGTTCACCGCTGATGAGCTGACGCTGGACCGAACCTCCTCGCTGCACGTGGCCTCGCGCCGGGCGACGGGGGACCGGGATCCGCCCGAGTGGGCGCCCGGGGGCTGGACTGCACGGAGACCAGCTCCCGGGTTCCCTGGTAGTACGGTCGGGCAGTGTCCGCTGAGGAGGTGTGATGGCAGGGTCGCTCTACCGCGCAGTCGTGTTCGACCAGGATGGGACGCTGATCAACACGTTCATCCCGGCCCTGCATGCCTATTCCGTGGCGTGCGGCCGGGAGATCACCCTGGCTGAGCTCGAGCCGGTGGCCCATCTCGGGGCTGCCCGCAACCTGGTCAGTGCCCTGCTGGGACACGAGGCCACTGACACCGAGGACGACGTCTTCCATGACGCCCTGGCCGAGGCGGTCGCTGCGATCGATCCGTACCCGGGGATCGTCGAAACCCTGACGTCCCTGCGCGCGGCCGGCATCGCAACCGCCGTGGCGACGAACTCCGATGCCCGCTCCGCCGGCGTCGTGCTCGGCGCGCATGGGCTCGACCTGTTGCTCGACGCCATCGTGACCGTCGACCAGGTCAGCGGCCCCAAGCCGAACCCCGAATCGATCCTGTTGGCCGTCGAACGGCTGGCGGTGGCCCCGCACGAGGTCGTCTTCGTCGGCGACAGCCCGGCCGACATGGTGGCCGCCCGCGCGGCTGGGACGGTGGCGGTCGCGGCGGGCTGGGGCCACCAGACGCCCGGCATCCCGGCCGAGGACATCGACGTGGTCGCCGCGACGCCCGCCGACGTCCTCCGGCTCGTGCTCGGCGAGCCCTGAACCGCGCGGATCGACCCGTCATCGGCTCGAGCCCCATCGCATGCCCGCTTCGCAGGCCCGACCGGGCAGCGGGCATGCCGCGACGGGTCCCCTCGGGTCCGCGCCCACCGGTCCGACGAGAACGGCGTGGTACGTGCACGACACGCAGGACCGCCCCCTAGGCTGAAGTGAATGCAACTCCAGACACGAGTGAGGACAGGACCATGACGGATCCCACACCACCACCGAATGAACAGCCAGAGGAGCAGCAGCCCTCCGCACTCGGGGAATCGGCCCTGACACCCCAGCCACCGTCCCCCGAGGGTGTCGAGGCCAGCAGCACGCCCTCGTTGTCCCCTGACGGATCCGCTCAGCCCCCGCCACTGGCCGGCGACACGCCGCCCCCGCCGCCGCCTGCGGGGGATTCACCGCCCCCGCCGCCGCCCGCCGCGGCGTACCCTCCGCCCCCGCCGCCTCCCGGCGCCGGCTACCCACCCCCGGGTGGCGCCTACCCTCCGCCCCCACCGCCGCCTCCGGGCGCCACCTACCCGCCCCCGCCCGGGTACTACGGCCCACCGGTGACCCCTGCCCCCCAGCGGGCACCCTTCTCCGCGACTGACGCGATCGGATACGGCTGGAAGGGGTTCACGGCCAACATCGGGCCGCTGATCCTCATCGGGCTGGTGCTGCTCGTCGCCTCGATCCTGAGCAACTGGCTGTCGCAGGGCTTCGAGAGCTGGCTGGTGACCTTCATCGGGTCGATCCTGAGCGCCTTCATCTCCCTGGTCATCAGCCTCGGCCTCATCCGCGCCGCCCTGGCGATCCTGGACGGCGGACGCCCCAGTGTCGAGCAGCTGGTCTCCACCCGGGACATCGGGCCCTACATCATCGCGTCGCTGCTGGTGGCCCTGGTGGTGACCGTCGGCCTGATCCTGTGCATCATCCCCGGGCTCATCGCAGGCTTCCTGCTGCAGTTCTACGGCTACGCGATCATCGACAGGAAGTCCGACTCGGTGACGACGGCACCCCAGTCGAGCCCCACGGGGGCCATGCGGGCCTCTTTCGAGGTCGTGGCCGCCAACGTCGGGCCGCTGATCCTGCTAGCGGTGCTGTGCTTCCTGCTGAACCTGGCCGGCGCACTCCTGTGCGGCGTCGGGCTGCTGGTCACCATGCCAGTGACCGCAATCGCCATCGCCTACGCATGGCGGTACTTCTCCGGCGGCAGGATCGCCGCGCCCACCGCCTGATCCACCCTCACCGCAGCCCCCGGCCGATCAGGTTCGGGGGCTGCGGTGCGTCCGGGTGCCCGACGCAGAGGGCGCGCTACAGGGAGGGCTGCTCCCCGGACTGCTGGCAGACCATGTCCCAGAGCACCGCGTCGTCGCCCGGCCTGGCGCTGGTTCCCGGGAGGCGCACCGTGTTGCGCGGGGCGCGGTCGAGCCAGAACGAGCCGTTGGGCCCGGGGATCGGGTCGACGCCAGCCAGCCACACGATCGTGTCGGCCCCCTCCTCGGCGGTGCGCAGGATGGGCCGGGTGATCCGCCGGAAGGTGGGCAGTGACTCCTGCACGCCCCGGGTGTCGGCCCAGCCCGGGTGCATGCTGTGGAAGGCGACGGGCAGGCCCGGGAAGCGCCGGGCCCACTGCTGCGTCAGGGTCACCTGCGCCCGCTTGGCCCGCGCGTAGGCCCGGACGCCGTCGTAGTCCTCGGCCGTCATCTGCACGGTCGCCGGGTCCAGCCTCTGCGTGTACATCCCACCCGAGGCCACCACGATCACCCGCGGTCCGGATCCGCCCACCAGGGTCGGGAGCAGCCGGCAGGTCAGGATGTGCTGGCTGAGGACCTGGGAGGCGTAGGTCGCCTCGAAGCCCTCCTCGGTCCGCCGGTACTGCGCCGACAGTGCCCCGGCGTTGTGCACGAGCACGTCCACGCCGCGTCCCTCGGCGACGATCTCGTCGGCGACCCGACGGGCATCGGCCAGCAGGTCGAGGTCGGCGATGAAGGGTGTCACCTGACTGCCCACGTGCCGTCCGAGCTCGGCGGCCGTCGACTGCGTCCGGCGGACGTCTCGTCCGACGATCGAGACGTCAGCCCCACGCTGGGCCATCTCGCGGGCGGCGGACAGGCCGATCCCGGACGTGGCACCGGTGATCACGACGTGTCGGCCCTCCAGCCGGGGAAGGCCCGACCAGTCGAACATCCGCCTGCGCAGGCGGATCCCCGTGCTGCCGAACCCACCGACGAAAGTGGCCTCCAGCGCCCCGTCAGCCAGGCGCGCAGCCCCCGAGACCGCAGATCCCATGACGCTCATTCGGGATGGATCCCCTCCGCACGGCGACGGCGAGCTCGGCGAGCTCGGCACGCAGCCCCTGCTCAGCACGACGCCCGATCACCTGGAAGCTCAGGTGCAGGGGCCAGTCCATGATGCGACCGAAACCCGTCAGGGTCAGCACCGCGTCATAGCGCACCTGGCTGCCGGACCCCTCGGGCGTGACTGTGATGGTGTCATGGGCGGTGAACGAGCCGGCTTCGGCGAACAGGACCACATGTCCAGGCGCGCCGTCATCGGGATCGACCCGCTCCAGGACCTCGTACTCGAGCGGGATCTGCCGGGGACCGAACGAGGCCACCACCCGGTACCGGGCACCCACCCGTCCCGACTCGCCGGCGATCAGGGTGGCCTCGCTGATCCCGGGATCCCAGTCGGCCACGGTCGCGAAGTCGGCGAGATGGTCGAGGGTCGCCTGCGCAGGCGCCCCCGTCGGCAGGGTCGTGCTGAATCGGGCCATGGGACCAGTCTGCGGCCTGGCGGTGTGCCCTGCATCCGAGGCTGACGCGGCGTCGCCCCCGGCGCGGCGTTCCACGGTTCTGCGGCGGTCCGACGGTACGTTCTGCGGTAGGGCCCGGGCGCTCTGCGGAGGGGAAGCCGCAGGATGTTCGGGCCCCTCAACGTCCGTTCCCCGGCCGCACCGAGGGCTGCCCCAGGTCGAACCCGGCCGCACACGCAGCGCCGCCCCCAGATGCCGCACGGCACCCACCGTGCGTCATGGGGATGGCTCGCAGGGTAACCTCGCGGCCATCCCCCGACGGGGGACCGGGCATCGAGGGGTGGGAGCGGGATGAGTGGGCACGCACGGGTGATGTTGACCCCGAAGGGCAGGGCCAGCCTGCAGGCACGGGCCGACCAGATCGCCCACGAGGAGCTCCCGGCCATGCGCCCCCTGCTGGTGGAGGATGAGCGCGACGAGCGGGTGGTGGCCGACTTCGAGCGCCTCCAGGCCGAGCACGATCGCCTGGTCGTGCTGCTGGGCACGTCCGGGACCCTCGACCTCGACGGCCTGGGATCGGTGATCACGCTGGGCAGCCGGGTGGCCATCACCGATGCCGACGGGGAACGCCGCGTCGTCCGGATCGTCGACCCGGTCGAGGCCTACCTCGACGAGGAGCGGATCAGCGACACGTCGCCCCTGGCCATGGCACTGCTCGGCCACTCGGTGGGCGACGAGTGCGTGGTGGTGGCACCTGCGAGCACGTGGACCGCCACAGTCCTCGCTGTCGGCGAGGACATCTGAGCACCACTGTCCACAGATCCACCTGAACGCCCTTCCCGATCTCGCGATCGGTGGCCACGGTTGGCCCATGACAGCCGAACCCGTCCTGCCCCCGATCACCTGTCCCAGCGGCCTTGTGGCCTCCTGCGCGCCCCTGCTTGGCTTCCAGCCCGAGAGGTCCCTGGTGGCCCTCATCCACGGGGTGCCCGGCAGGGTCTCACCGGTCATCATGCGCGTCGACCTGCCAGCCGACGACCAGGTCACGGACGCGGCAGCCCAGACCGCGCTGAGCATCCGGGGGACCGGCGGCTTCGCCCTCGACTGGGTGGCCTGGGTCGAGGACCCTGATGGGACGACCCGCGACCAGGTCTCGAGTGCGGGGTTCCTGCGTGAGCTGTCCTGCGCCCTGGACATGCTCGGCATCGAGGTCGGGGCGAGCCTGAGCACGAACGGCCGCATGTGGTGGTCGCACTCCTGCCTCGACCCGGCGTGCTGCCCGGGCGAGGCCACGCCCTTGGACGCCGCCGTGATGAACGAGGTCCGGGCGGAGTTCGTCTACGCGGGATACGCACCCCTGGCCAGCCGCGGCGACCTCGCTGCGCGGATCGCACGCGACGACGAGCGGGCCGGGGAGGTCTCACGGGCGATGCAGCGGCGCCGCCGCCCGCAGAGCACGCAGCGCTGGCGCGATGCGCAGGTCTCGTTCCTGACGAGGGTGCTGCTGCCCAGGACGGCCTGCGGCCTCCCGGCGATCCCACTCACCGTGTCCGGACGGGTCCGGGTGCTCCGGGCGCTGGACGACATCCGGGTCCGCGACGTCGTCCTGCACCGCCTCGTCGTGCGCGGCCACCACTGCGATCGATGCTGGGAGGCAACGATCGAGACGCTGTGCGCCGTCCTGCGATCGGCACCTCGACGGGGCAGGTGCCCCGGTGGCGACGATCCTGGGCGTCGTGGCGTGGATGCGCGGCGGGGGCGCCCTGGCCACCCTGTGCATCCAGCGGGCACTGGCTGAGGATCCCGACTATCGCCTTGCCCGGCTCGCCCTGCAGCTCATGACCGCGGGCTGCGATCCCACACGCCTGGCGCGCGACGCTGGCGGTCCTGCCTGAGTCCGAGTGCCGGAACCCGGGGCGTCCGTGACAGCCGCCGACACGCCCGGACCATCGCGTTTGCGCCCCGTGCAAGGTCCCGTGTACCTTCTGCGGCAGGTCAAGAGTCCCAGCATCAAGCCCTGGCTAGCTGGGCGGCAACCCTCCGACCGCGGTGGGGTGCCCCAGGTGAGGACCTGGTTGCTACCGCACCGGCGGGACGCAGCAAGCGCGGGTCTTGCCCCCCAGCAAGGCCCCGGACCCCGACGCGGGTCTGGGATTCGGCCTTCCGACTCCTCAGACCAACGTCACACCCGCAACGGCCCCCCGGGGCCCCCACGAGGAGACGTCGAGATGAACAACGCCTGGTCCTTCGAGACCCGCCAGATCCACGCCGGACAGAGCCCGGACAGCGCCACCAACGCCCGCGCCCTGCCGATCTACCAGACCACCAGCTACACCTTCGACAGCGCCGACCATGCCGCGAACCTGTTCGCGCTCAAGGAGTTCGGCAACATCTACACCCGCATCATGAACCCGACCCAGGCTGCGGTCGAGGAGCGCATCGCGTCCCTCGAGGGCGGTGTCGGGGCCCTGCTGGTGTCCTCGGGTCAGGCCGCCGAGACCCTCGCGCTGCTCAACATCGCCGAGGCCGGCGACCACATCGTGTCCAGCCCCAGCCTGTACGGCGGCACGTACAACCTGTTCCACTACACGTTCCCGAAGCTGGGCATCGAGGTCTCGTTCGTCGAGGACCCCGACGACCTGGACAGCTGGCGTGCGGCGGTCCGACCGAACACGAAGGCGTTCTTCGCCGAGACCATCTCGAACCCGAAGAACGACATCCTCGACATCGAGGGCGTCGCCGGTGTGGCCCACGAGGCGGGCGTCCCGCTGGTCGTGGACAACACCGTGGCCACGCCGTACCTGATCCGCCCGATCGAGTTCGGCGCCGACATCGTCGTGCACTCGGCCACGAAGTACCTGGGCGGCCACGGCACCGCGGTCGCCGGCGCGATCGTCGACTCCGGCAACTTCGACTTCGGCGCCGACCCGGAGCGCTTCCCGAACTACAACCAGCCGGACCCGAGCTACCACGGCCTGGTCTACGCCCGCGACCTCGGTGTGGGCAGCGCGCTGGGGGCCAACCTCGCGTTCATCCTCAAGGCGCGCGTGCAGCTCCTGCGCGACCTGGGCAGCGCGGTCGCCCCGTTCAACGCCTTCCTGATCGCGCAGGGCCTGGAGACCCTCAGCCTGCGCATCGAGCGGCACGTCGCCAACGCCAAGGCGGTCGCCGAGTGGCTCGAGGCCCGTGACGAGGTCGAGGCGGTCAACTACGCGTCGCTGCCGAGCAGCCCGTGGTACGAGCTGGGTCGCAAGTACGCACCGCTGGGCACAGGTGGGGTGCTGTCCTTCGAGATCAAGGGGGGCGCGGAGGCGGGTCGCACGTTCGTCGAGGCGCTCGAGCTGCACAGCCACGTGGCCAACATCGGCGACGTGCGCAGCCTCGTGATCCACCCCGCGTCCACCACCCACTCGCAGCTGACCGAGGAGGAGCAGCGCGCCACGGGGGTCACCCCGGGGCTCGTGCGCCTCGCGGTCGGAATCGAGAACATCACCGACATCCTCGCGGACCTCGACGCGGGGTTCCGGGCCGCCAAGTCCGACTGACGCACCGCACTCGCCGGCCCCTCGGCCGCCCCGTGACGACGGACCCCCGCGCGGAGTCCCTCGGATCGGGCACCGGGGGGCCGGTGGCATGTCCACACCGGGACCTTCGCACGGGCACGGCGACGCCTGACCGGAATCCGCGCGCCGGAACCACTACGGTGGTCGCAGACACGCCAGGGAGGTAACGATGAGTGGAGTCGTGGTCGGGTACGTCGCCAGCCCCGAGGGGGAGGCGGCAGTCCGTCAGGGGATCGAAGAGGCGAAGCTGCGCGGGACCATGGTCGTGGTCGTCTACTCCGACCACGGCGAGAAGCTCGACAGCGCCACCGCACTGGAGCGCACGGAGGCCCTGGACCGGGTGCACGCCATGCTGCACGCGGCAGACGTGGAGCACGACCTGCGCCACCTCGTCCGCGGCAAGGACCCCGTCAACGACGTGCTGGACACCGCCGACGAGATGGATGCCGACCTGATCGTCATCGGGATCCGGCGGCGGACCCCCGTCGGCAAGCTCGTCCTGGGCTCGAACTCCCAGTCCATCCTCCTCGAGGCCAGCATCCCTGTCCTGGCCGTCAAGGCCTGATCTGTCCGGATTGGCCGGCGCCGCTGGGTTTGCCCCCGCCTGTCACCGGGAACAGACAGGGGCGCATGTGACGTTGTAGCAGGGGTGCCCGCCCCTGGGCGGACGCGTGACAGAATGACCCACGTTCCCGGGACCGGCGCATTGGCTGCGCGCCCGGACGTCGAATCGAGAGGCATCTGCTGGTGAGTCCGAACAAGTCCGTCGCGGCCGAATCGACCGAGTCGAACGAGGGTGCCACGACCCCCGTGAAGGCTCCTGCGAAGCGCGCGACGAAGAAGGCCCCGGCGGAATCCGCCGCGGTCGCGGACACCACCCCGGCGAGCCCGTCCGACGCCACGGAGACGAAGCCTGCCGCGAAGAGGGCAGCACCAGCGAAGAAGGCACCTGCCAAGAAGTCGGCCGCTGCGTCGGAAGCTGCCACGGAGGAGGTCGAGGGGCCCGCCGCCACGACCCCAGCGAAGAAGGCCACGGCACGCAAGTCCGCGGCGAAGGCGCCCGCTGCGAAGAAAGCGGCGCAAGGGTGCCGCGAAGTCGAGCCCTGCCGCCGCACCGGTGGACCTCGATGCCGAGGACGACCCGAACGCCGAGCCCATCGTCGACCTCTCCGACGTCGAGGAGATCGAGATCGACATCGAGGTGGACCTGGACCTCGACGTCGACGCCCTGAGCCCGGAGGCCGCCAGCTCGGAGCTGGCCAGCGCCGCGTCCCTGGAGGCCGAGCTCGAGGTCGACCTGGCCAAGGACCTGGAGGAGGTCAAGGCCGAGGAGGCACCCGCCGCGGCAGCCGCGGACTCCACCGAGACTGAGGCGTTCGAGATCTCGGATGCCGACATCGAGGACGAGCCGCAGCAGCAGGTCACGGTCGCCGGCGCCACCGCAGACCCGGTCAAGGACTACCTCAAGCAGATCGGCAAGGTCGCGCTGCTCAACGCCGAGCAGGAGGTGCAGCTGGCCAAGCGGATCGAGGCGGGGCTGTTCGCCGAGGAGAAGCTCAACTCCGGGATGTCGCTGGACCCGAAGCTGCGCCGCGACCTCGAGTGGATCGCCGAGGACGGCCGACGGGCCAAGAACCACCTGCTGGAGGCCAACCTGCGCCTCGTGGTCAGCCTCGCCAAGCGCTACACCGGCCGCGGCATGCTCTTCCTGGACCTGATCCAGGAGGGCAACCTGGGCCTGATCCGCGCGGTGGAGAAGTTCGACTACACCAAGGGCTACAAGTTCTCCACGTACGCCACGTGGTGGATCCGCCAGGCGATCACCCGCGCCATGGCCGACCAGGCCCGCACCATCCGCATCCCCGTGCACATGGTCGAGGTCATCAACAAGCTGGCCCGCGTGCAGCGCCAGATGCTCCAGGACCTGGGCCGCGAGCCCACCCCGGAGGAGCTGGCCAAGGAGCTGGACATGACGCCCGAGAAGGTCGTCGAGGTCCAGAAGTACGGCCGCGAGCCGATCTCGCTGCACACCCCCCTGGGCGAGGATGGCGACTCGGAGTTCGGCGACCTGATCGAGGACTCCGAGGCGATCGTCCCCTCGGACGCCGTGTCGTTCACGCTGCTGCAGGAGCAGCTCGACGGCGTGCTCGACACCCTCAGCGACCGTGAGGCCGGCGTGGTCAAGATGCGCTTCGGCCTCACCGACGGCCAGCCCAAGACCCTCGACGAGATCGGCAAGGTCTACGGGGTCACCCGCGAGCGGATCCGCCAGATCGAGTCCAAGACGATGTCGAAGCTGCGCCACCCGAGCCGGTCACAGGTCCTGCGCGACTACCTGGACTGACGCTCGTGGGTGTCGACGGCGGGGCTGGAGCCGCTGCGCATCCGGATCGACCATGACCCGGTGCCGGACGGCCAACTGACGTTGTGGAGCGCGCGGCCGTCCGCGCCGTGATCCGGCGCGACGCGCACCTGCTGATGGTCCACTCGAGGGTCGCCGGCGACTACAAGTTCCCCGGAGGTGGGCTCGAACCGGGGGAGTCCGCGAAGCAGGCACTCGTCCGCGAGGTCTCCGAGGAGTGCGGGCGCACGGTCACGCGGGTCGGAGACGTGATCATGCTGGCCGTCGAGCACCGGCGGGCGCGCGAGCCCGGAGCGATCTTCCGGATGGAGTCGACCTACCACCCGTGCGACGTGGGCGACGAGGTCCACGACCAGCGCCTCGACGCTACGAGCGTGACCTCGCCTTCGAGCCGGTGTGGGTATCGGCATCGACGAGGCGATCGAGGTGAACCAGCGGGTCCTCGCATCGGCTCCGCCCAGACCTGGGTGACCCGGGAGACCGCGGTGCTGCGCGCGCTGCGCGATCTGGGCTGAGGCAACGTCCTGCCCAGGTGGTCGATTCCACGCTGGAGCCGACGTCGCCGATCGCAACGGACCACGGAGGACTCGTGCACTTCGCCCGGCTGACCATGTACGCTCCTTAGGCGAGCTCACCGTGGCTGCCGCACACGACGAGCCCAGGCGGTGCACTCGCCTCACACCGCCGACAGCGCCTCCGCGTCGATCGACAGCGTCCGCAGCAGCTCCGCCGGCGTCGTCAGCCCAGCCACCGCCGCCTCGACCCCCAGCCTCTGCAGGGACCGGAACCCCTCGCCCACCGCCGCCGACGCGATCGCCGTCTCGCCCGCCCCGGCCATCAGCGCCGCCCGCACGCCCCGGCTGATCGGCAGCATCTCGTACAGCCCGATCCGCCCGGCGTACCCCGACATCCCGCACGACCGGCAGCCGACGGAGGCCACGCACGCCATGGCCTCGATGTCCGTCATCCCCAGTCGGCGCCGGGTGTCGGCATCCGCGGGGGAGTGCACCACGCACTCCGGGCAGGGCTTGCGCACGAGCCGCTGCGCCATGGACAGCGTCAGCGAGGACGCCACGAGGTAGTTCGGCACGCCCATCTCCACCAGCCGGATCACCGCCGAGGCGGAGTCGTTCGTGTGCAGCGTCGACAGCACGAGGTGACCGGTCAGGGCCGCCCGCACGGCGAGCTCGGCGGTGATCTGGTCGCGGATCTCGCCGACCATGATCACGTCCGGGTCCTGGCGCAGCGCTGAGCGCAGGCCGGCCGCGAACGTCATCCCGGTCTTGTCCGAGACCTGCACCTGGGCCACCCCGGGCAGCTCGATCTCGACCGGGTCCTCGAGGGTGATCAGGTTCCGCTCGTCGTTGACCATCTGGCGGATCGCCGCGTACAGGGTGGTCGACTTGCCCGAGCCGGTCGGCCCGGTGATGAGGACGAGCCCCTGCGGCAGGTGCAGGGCGTTCTGCAGGATCAGCTCCTGGTCCAGGCCCATGCCCAGGTCGGTGAGGCTCGGCAGCGACGCCTGGTCGGAGAGCAGCCGGACCACGATCTTCTCGCCGTGCATCGTGGGCAGCGTGGACACGCGCAGGTTCCGGTCACGACCGTCGACTCGAAGCCGGGCGCGACCGTCCTGGGGGACGCGCCGCTCCACGATGTCCAGCCCGGACACGATCTTGGTGCGCGCGACGATGGAGGAGTGCCCGCTGCGGGGCAGGGACATCAGCGGACGCAGGGTCCCGTCGATGCGCACCCGGACGCGGACCCCGTCGCGCATCGGCTCGATGTGCACGTCGCTGGCCCCGGCGCGCACGGCCGCGGAGAGGATCTGCTGGACGGCGGCGACGGCGCCCTCGTCGTCCCCGGCTTCGAGGTTGACCTCCTCGTCGACCGACAGCTCCGAGACGAACTTCTCCAGGGCGTCCTCGGTGACCACCTGGCTCCACAGCTCGGCGATCTTGTCGCGCAGCTGGCTCTCAGCGGCGACGACCACCTCCAGGCGCAGCCCCTGGGCGCGCATCCGCAGGTCGTCGAGGGCGACCACGTCCACGGGGTCCGCCACGGCCACGCGCAGCACGCCCTCGCGGACGGTCAGCGGCAGGACGACGTGCTGGACGGCGATGCTGTGCGGGATCCGCCGGGCGACTCCGGGGTCGATGATCTGCAGGTCGAGGTCGACCACCTGCAGCCCGTGCATGTCGGCCAGCGCGGCAGCGACGGCACCGTCGGTGACCAGGCCGGCGTCGACCAGCACCCGGCCGAGGCGCCGGCGGACCGTCCGCCCGTCCCGGGCCTGGGCCTCGAGGGCAGCCTCCAGCTGCTGCGGGGTGATGACACCCCAGCCGACCAACGTGTCGCCGAGCTTCCTGCGCGCCATAGTGCGCCCCCTTCTCCCGGGGAGTTCGTCGGCATCCGGGGGAGCCGGGTTGAGCCGAACGGGTGGGGGAGGGGTTGTCGACGCACTCATCATCGCTGAGCTGATCGAGGCCTGCTGAACTCGGCTCGAGCCACTGGGCAACCGCTGCCGGCGAGCGCAGCCGGTACCAGCGCAGGTCCGCCCACGTGGTGCTGGCCATCGCCGGCACGTAGAGGCGCCGGTAGCGCTCCACGCCGTCCCACGCCCAGCGGATCACGCTCCGCTCGGGGTCGTGCAGGGCCAGCAGGTTCGCCGGGGACTCCCGGTTGCCGTTCCACAGCTCCGTGCGCCGCACCACCCTGCCGAACGAGCGGCTCGTCACCCGCCACATCACGAGCGGGCGCGGGAGGTCCAGCCAGACGATCGTGTCGGCACGGGCCCAGATCTGCGTGCGCACGGGCCGGTAGTTCCCGCACACGACCCACCCGCCGGACGCAGCATCGGCCGCATCCAGGGCCTCCCGGACGGCGTCGGCGAACTCCTCCGGCGGAGTCGGCGTCCACCCGGCCTGGTGGTAGTGGGCGTCGAGCTCGACGTGCGGCACGCCCAGCCGCTCGGCAACCTGGTCGGCGAGGGTCGTCTTGCCCGAGCCGGAGTTCCCGACGATCACGACGCGGCGCACCCGTCAAGCGTACGCAGAACGCGCTCGCCGGCGGCCGCTCCCGGGATACCGTGACGGCATGCGCTTCCTGCACGAGCTGCCCGCCCACGACCTGACCTACGACGACGCCTTCCTGGTCCCGACCCGCTCGGCCGTCGCGTCCCGGTTCTCCGTCGACCTCACCGCCCCCGACGGGTCCGGGGCGACCATCCCGATCATCGTCGCGAACATGACGGCCGTCGCCGGCCGGCGGATGGCTGAGACCGTGGCCCGCCGTGGCGGCCTGGTGATCATCCCGCAGGACATCCCGGTCGAGGTGGTCGCCGACGTCGTCGCGTGGGTCAAGGCCCGGCACCCGGTCTACGACACCCCGGTGCGCCTCTCGCCGGACGAGACGATCGGCGCGGCGCTGTCCCTGATCCACAAGCGCGCCCACGGAGCGGCGGTCGTGGAGCGCGACGGCGTTCCGGTCGGCATCGTCACGGAGTCCGACTGCGTGGACACCGACCGCTTCAGCAGCGTGGCCGACGTGATGAGCGAGGAGGTCTTCACCCTGCCCGACGGGGTCGAGCCCCGCGACGCGTTCGAGGCCATGCACCGCGCCCGGCGGAAGGTCGCCCCGATCGTCGCGGCAGACGGCACCATGGTGGGCGTCCTGACCGCCCCCGGTGCCCTGCGCGCGACCGTCTACACCCCTGCACTCGACGCCCGGGGGCGCCTGCGCGTGGGCGCGGCGATCGGCGTCAACGGCGACGTCCGGGGCCGCGCGGAGGCCCTGCTCGCGGCGGGCGTCGACATCCTCGTCGTCGACACCGCGCACGGCCACCAGGAGAAGATGGTCGAGGCCCTCGGTGCGGTGCGCAAGGCGCGGCACGTCGCCCCGAAGGTGCCCGTCGTGGCCGGGAACGTGGTCACCGCCGCCGGCACCCTGGACCTGATCGAGGCCGGTGCGGACATCGTCAAGGTCGGGGTCGGACCGGGGGCCATGTGCACCACCCGGATGCAGACCGGGGTCGGCCGCCCGCAGCTCTCCGCCGTCATCGACTGCGCCACGGCCGCCCGCAAGGAGGGTCGCTGGATCTGGGCCGACGGGGGAGTGCGCCACCCGCGCGACGTCGCCATCGCCCTGGCCGCCGGAGCCGGGGCGGTGATGATCGGATCCTGGTTCGCGGGCACCTACGAGTCGCCCGGCGACCTGCAGATCGACCCGTCCGGCAAGGCCTACAAGGTGAGCTTCGGGATGGCCTCGGCGCGGGCGGTGCGCGGCCGGACCTCGGACGAGTCGGCGTTCGACCGGGCGCGCAAGGCGATGTTCGAGGAGGGGATCTCGCACTCGCGGATGTACATCGACCCGCTGCGTCCCGGGCGTCGAGGACCTGCTCGACTCGATCACGTCGGGCGTGCGCTCGGCGTGCACGTACGCGGGCGCGACGTCCATGGCCGGCTTCCACGAGCGGGCGCTGCTGGGCGTGCAGTCGGCCGCGGGGTACGCGGAAGGGCGGCCGCTCGACCGGTCCTGGTAGGGACGGCGCCAGGTGGGGGGTCGGGCACCGGGCAACAGGCGGGTGGCGGGTGGGACCGTTGTTGCGGGGTGCAGCTGTCCCCGGCTTCTCGGCATCCACAGGTGCCGGCCCCCGCCCCTTGTCGTGTCAGCCCGATCTGATATCGTTCGAACATCAGTTCGATTCGGGGGGTTCGGGGGATGGATACAGGAGCACCGACAGCGATCCGGGTCGGCGCGCGGACGCGGATCATGCGCGCGCTTCCCAGCTCGTCAGTCGAGGTGGCCGAGGCCTGGAACGGCCTGCAGCGATCTGCCGGCGCCGACATGCCCCTGATGGGGCTGGCTGCGGGGGAGCGGCCCACCGCCGACGTCGAGGTCCTTGCGGGGGCGGTCGCCGTGGCGGAGTACGAGCTGGCCCGCAGGATGCATGCAGCGCAGGCCTCGGGGAGCCTGCCGTTCCCGGGGCCTGGGTCGATGCTGACGGCGCGATCATGGTCGATCCCCTGGGCGCGCAGGCTCGCTCGGGCGGGAGCGCTGGCAGCGGAGCATCCCAGCCTGGCTCAGGTGTGGGCCTCCGGCATCATCACGAGCGAGCATGTCGACGCCGTGGCGCGGCACGCGGACCTGTTCACGGCTGAGGAGCTCGCGGCGGTCGTCGCCGAGCTCGGTTCCCGGTGGGGGCGTTGGTCGCCCGCGGCGATCACCCGGTTCGTCCGTGCGGCAGACCGGCTGCTCCACCCGCGGAGCCGAGGACCCTGAGCCGAACGAGGCTGACGCCTATGCCACGCGTGGGCTGTCGTTCGCGGTCACGTCCGACTCGGTGATCCTCTCCGGCGAGTTGCCTCGCCTTGAGGGCGAGCTCGTGATGGCTGCGATCGAGGCGTTCGCCGAGAAGCTGCGATCGACGGCCGAGCACGTACCTGCGTCAGCCCGCCGAGCCGACGCGCTGGTCGAGCTCGTCAACGCGGCCCATGCCGCCGGCGCCCTCCCGACGAGGGGCGGCCTCCCGGTCGCCTTGACCGTCACCTTGGACCACACCAGCTGCGGGGACCCGATCTGGTCCACCAGCCGTGGGCACCTCCTCACCGAGGCAGAGGCACGGTTCACGGCGTGCGACGCGGCCATCACCCCGGTGCTGTTCGACGCCACCGGCGGGCGCGGCGGAGCGACGTGCCCGGACACGGTTGAGGATCTGCTCGCCGAGGCGGAGCGCCCGTGGGGGCGACCATCGGGGGCAGCTGGCGACCACGGGTGCGGGGAGGCGCGCTCCGGCAACGGCGGAACGCGCCCCTGGCAGCGCCCTCCGGGAGCACCCCCGGCAGCACGCCCGGCATGGCCGCGCGCCTCGCCGCCCTCGCCTCCGCGATGCTCGACTCACGGGTCCCCATCGCCGTCGGGCGGACCGAGCGCACCGCCACCGCCGCCCAGCGGCGGGCCCTGGCCGCCCGCGACAAGGGCTGCATCATCCCCGGGTGCGGCGTCGTCGCCGAGGCCTGCCAGGTCCATCACGTCACGGAGTGGTCGGCGGGTGGATCCACGGATCCGGACAATTTGGTCCTCGTCTGTTGGGCACATCATCGTCAGGTGGACCTCCTGATGTGGACGATCCATCCCGCGGACCCCCTGGCGCCCGTGCCCGAACCTGATCCCGGGTCCCCACCGGGGACGATCTGGCCGGCGAACAACGGGGCGCCGTGGACTGTCCGGGCAACACCACGCACGCGCTGGCGGATGTGATGGAGCCGAGGAGCGGCGGATCCGTTGTGGGAACCTAGGCACACCATGCACCTGTCCGTCCCCGAGCAGCTCCCCATCGCCGCCCACGTCGAGGAGATCACGCGCGCCCTTCGGGACCACCAGGTGGTCGTGGTCGCCGGCGAGACCGGCTCGGGCAAGACGACCCAGCTGCCGAAGATCGCCCTGGCTGCGGGCCGGGGCCGCACCGGGATGATCGGCCACACCCAGCCGCGCCGCATCGCCGCCCGCACCCTGGCCGCCCGCATCGCCGAGGAGTGCGGCGTGGAGCTGGGCACCGAGGTGGGGTTCGCCGTCCGGTTCACCGACCGCACGGGCAAGGGAACGAAGGTCAAGGTGATGACCGACGGCATCCTGCTCGCCGAGCTGCAGCGCGACCGGGACCTGCGCCGCTACGACACGATCATCATCGACGAGGCCCACGAGCGCAGCCTCAACATCGACTTCCTGCTCGGCTACCTGACCCGCCTGCTGCCCCGCCGCCCCGACCTGCGCGTGATCGTCACAAGCGCCACCATCGATGTCGAGCGGTTCTCGGCAGCACTTCGGCGGCGCCCCGATCATCGAGGTGAGCGGTCGCACCTACCCGGTGGAGGTCCGGTACCGCCCGGTCGAGGATGTGGCCTCCGACGACGTCGACGCCGTCTGTGAGGCGGTGCTCGAGTGCCTGACCTCCGGTGACGGTGATGTGCTGGTGTTCCTGTCCGGCCAGCGCGAGATCCACGACGTGGCCGACGCGCTGCGTCCGATGCTCGATGCGGTGACGAGCGTCCTGCCGCTGTACGCGCGCCTGAGCACCGCCGAGCAGCACCGCGTGTTCGCGCCAGGTGGCGGGCGACGCGTGGTGCTCGCCACGAACGTCGCCGAGACGTCCATCACCGTGCCGGGCATCCGCTACGTCGTGGACCCGGGAACGGCCCGGATCTCGCGCTACAGCAAGCGGCTGAAGGTCCAGCGCCTGCCGATCGAGCCGATCTCCCAGGCGTCGGCCAACCAGCGCGCCGGGCGCTGCGGGCGGGTCCGCGACGGCATCGCGATCCGCCTGTACTCCGAGCAGGACTACCTCGACCGCCCCGAGTTCACCGACCCGGAGATCCTGCGCACCAACCTCGCGTCGGTGATCCTGCAGATGGCCGCCCTGCGCCTCGGGGAGATCGAGCGCTTCCCCTTCCTCGACCCGCCCGACACCCGCCAGATCCGTGACGGCATCGCCCTGCTGCAGGAGCTCGGAGCCCTGAAGGACGGCAGTGGCCCGCCGCGGCTGACCCCCCTCGGCACGACAGCTCGCCCGCCTCCCGCTGGACCCGCGCCTGGGCCGGATGGTGCTGGCCGCCGCCGACGCCGGCTGCGTGCGCGAGGTGGTGGTGATCGTGGCCGGGCTGACCATCCAGGATCCCCGCGAGCGCCCGGAGGCCGAGCGCGGGAAGGCCGATGCCGCCCATGCCCGCTTCGTCGACAAGCGCTCGGACTTCTCCACCCTGCTCAACCTGTGGGACCACATCCGCGGCCTGCGCAGCAGCACGTCCTCGAGCGGGCTGCGCCGGGCCTGCCGAGACCAGTACCTGAACTACCTGCGCATCCGGGAGTGGCAGGACCTCGTCGCCCAGATCCGTGAGGTCCTCTCCGGCCTGGGGATCAGTTGGAGCACCGGCCGCGACGACCACGACGCGATCCACCGGGCGCTGCTCACCGGGATGCTGTCCCAGGTGGGCCTGTGGGACCCGCTGCGGCGCGACTACCTGGGCGCCCGGGGGGCACGCTTCGTCATCTTCCCGGGATCCGCGCTGGCGCGGCAGAACCCCGAGTGGGTCATGTCCTCCGAGCTCGTCGAGACCTCCCGGCTCTTCGCCCGGCGCAACGCCGCGGTCAGGGCCGACTGGATCGAGGAGGCGGCCGCGCACCTGGTCTCACGCACCTACTCCGAGCCCCACTGGTCGGCCAGGCGCGGCGCCACCGTGGCGGTCGAGCGGGTCACCCTGTTCGGGATCCCGCTGGTCACCGGGCGGACCGTCGACTACGGACGGATCGACCCACCGCTGTGCCGGGAGCTGTTCATCCGGGGCGCCCTCGTGGAGGGGGACTGGACCACCCGGCACCGGTTCTGGCACGCGAACGCCGCTGCCCTCAAGGCGGCCGAGGAGGTCGAGGAGCGCAGCCGGCGGCGCGGACTGGTCATCGACGACGAGGGCCTGTTCGCGTTCTACGACGCCCGCATCCCGGCCGACATCACCTCGGTGCGGCACTTCGACTCCTGGTGGAAGAAGGCCGTACGCCAGACGCCCGAGCTCCTGACGCTCACCGCCACCGACATCCACATCGCCGGCGAGGACCTCCCCGACGAGGGCGACTTCCCGCTGCGCTGGAGCGCCGGTCCCGAGGTGACGCTCAGCCTCTCGTACGCCTTCCAGCCGGGGGACTCCGCCGACGGCGTGACGGTGGACGTGCCCCTGGCGGTGCTGCCCGACCTCGACCCCGCGGAGGTCCCCGGCGCCGCCCCCGGGCTGCGCGGCGACCTGGTCACCGCCCTGCTGCGCAGCCCCGCGAAGGCGATCCGCCGTCAGCTCGGCCCGGCGCCCAACCTCGTGCCGGGCGTCCTCGACGCGCCGGAGCTCAGGGAGCAGCCGATCCTCGAGGGGGTCGCCGCCGCGGTCACCCGGCTGACGGGGGTCCGGGTGCGGTCCGAGGACTGGGACCTGGCCCGGGTCCCGATGCACCTGCTGCCCCGCTATCGGGTGGTCGACGAGGCCGGGACGGTCCTCGGCGAGGGCCGGGACCTCGCCGCGCTGCAGCGCCGGCACGCACCGGACCGTGCGGCGATGCTCGCCCGCGCTGCCGACGACGTGACCGTCTCCGGGGCCACGACGTGGACCTTCGCAACCATCCCCGAGACCGTCGAACGGGTCGTCTCCGGCGTGCCGGTGACCGGGTACCCGGCCCTCGTGGACCGCGGCCGCACCGTCGACCTCGCGGTCCTGGCCGAGGCCGGCGAGGCACCGACGCACCCACCTTCGCGGCGTGCGCCGCCTCGTGGCCCTGGCCGTCCCGAACCCGGCGCCGCGGGGGCACGCCTCCCTGGACATGACCGGGCGGCTGATCCTCGGCCGCTACCCGCACGGTGGCGCCCAGGCCCTCCTCGACGACTGTGCCGATGCCTGCATCGACGCCCTGCTCACCGGCCCACCCGTACGCGATGCCGAGTCCTTCGCCGCCGCCGTCTCCCGGATCACCCTCGAGCTGCCGCGACGCTACGCCGCCGTGCTGGCCCAGGTCGTCACCGCCCTGGGCCTGGCGTGGGACGTCGAGCGCTCCGTTGACGCCATGACGTCGCCCGTCGTCGCGGAGTCGGTGGCCGACATGCGCGCGGAGCTCGACCGCCTCGTCGGGCCGCGAGCGATCACCCGGATGGGCGCCGACCAGCTCCCGGACCTGCGCCGCTACCTGCAGGCGCTGGCGTGGCGCGCCACGAAGCTGCCTGATGACCCCGCAGCGGACAGCCGCCGCGTCCATGCAGCACGGGCAGGGGAGCAGCAGGTGGCCCAGTACGTGCCGGGTTGGCCCGTCCTGGACCCGATGGACGCCGACGAGACCGCGCGCGCCGCCCGCAGGATGATCGACGAGTACCGGGTCAGCCTGTTCGCCCAGCACATCAGGACCGCCATCCCCGTCTCGGAGCGGCGGATCGAGAGGTTCGTGGCCGGGATCAGAGCGTGAAGGGGAGCCTGAGCAGCTTCTTGATCGACAGGTCCGTCTCCAGCTTGAACTCCCGGCGGGCCTCGGTCATGGCCGAGGCGTAGGTGGCCCGGGCGCTCGCGATCGACCGCTCGTAGGCCAACCGCTCGTCCGTCGAGGCGGCCTGGAAGTCCAGCCACGCGGCCACTCGCTCGGTCTCGGTCGTGGCATCCTCGAGGTCGGTGACCAACTGCGCGCGCTCGTCGGCCGTGTCGGTCTTCAGCGTGTCGCGGCCCGACTTCAGCGCGAGCTCGAGGGTGTCACCTGCAACGGAGGTCGCGGCGCGATAGGCCTTCAACGCCTCGGCGATCGTGGGCTTGCCCGTCGCGACGAGGTAGTCGGCCAGGGCCTCGTCGATGACGGCGTCACGCTTGGCCCGGGAGGCCAGCTTGGCTGTCTGGTACTCCCTGATCACCGGGGCAGCGCTGCGGGCGTAGGCCCTGCGGGCCACACGTCGCTCGGCCTTGGTCTCGGCCTGCTCCAAGGCTGCTTCCAGCTCGGCCTTCGGAGTGGCCAGGCCCGCCGCGCGCTGGGTCTTGGCTGCCTTGAGCTCCGCCGCGTACGTGACGCGTGCGCCTCGCACGGTGCTCCGCAGGATGTCCTCCGCGGACTCCTGGAGGGAGGTGATGTCCGGATCCCCTGAGCGGGTGGCCTGATCAGCGGCGACCGGCATGGCCAGCGCGCCGGTCAACAGGGCCGCGGAGAGCCCGATCGCAACGATCCGACTGGATCCTGACACTGCCCCTCCCACCAACCTGTCCCCGCTGTGCACAGCCTAGCCCCTGACGGCGGCCAACCCAATCCGCCGACCCGGTGAGTCCCACGTCGCGCCAACCGGACGCGCAGGGCCCATCCGCCGTGGGTTCAGAGCGCGAGGATCAGCGCCGCCCAGGCCATGCACACGAGCAGCGCACCCCGGAGCCAGCAGCCCCCACACCGCAGCCACCCGGCCGACCCTGCGCGATGCCCCCACGAGCAGGCCGATGCCGCTGCTGAGAAGGCCGATCGGCGCGAGGACCCAGGCGATGATCCCGATCAGGGGGATCAGCGACACGAACAGCGAGACGGACCCGAGCGTGGCGCCCACCACGGCGGCGTTGTTGCGCATGACCAGCACCGGCGGCGCCACCGGCGGCAGGAACGGCGGGACCTGGCTCCAGGCGGACGCCCCGGGCACGGCCGTCGGGCTCCAGGACCTGGTGTCCCAGGGTGCTGGCGCGGGGGCCGTCGCCACGGTCTGCCACCCCGCCCCATCGTGAGCCTGCACGGCGGGGGGAAGCGGGGCCTCCGGGCCGGCGGGCGCGGCAGGACGACGGTGTCGTGGCTCAGGACGAGGGTGTCGTGCTGGTCGGCGGTCGCCATTGCCGAAGCGTACCCCCGCATCACTGCTGGGCGAGCAGGACCAGCGCCCCCGCCCACACGGCGGCCGCGACCATCAGGGCTCCCAGCTCGATCAGGATCGAGAAGCCGGTGGCCTTCATCGCCGCCCACGTCGACTGCTTGGCCAAGGTCCAGTCACGAAGCCGGACGTGCTCGGCGACGTAGAGCCCGCCGATGAACCCCACGACGAGCCCCACGATGGGGATCAGGAAGAACCCGATGATCGCCGCGACACCCCCGACCAGGATCGAGCGACCCGGGACCCCCGCCGTCGTCAGCGACTTGTGCGGGAGCAGGTACTTGAGGACCTGTCCAGCGCCGATGACCAGCGCCATCACCGCGAAGGACCCCCACGCGATCGCCCCACCCGTGAGGATCGCCCACACGAGCAGGGCGCCCAGCGCCAGGAAGGTGCCGGGAAGCACGGGCACGATGATCCCGGCAGCCGCCACGACCAGCGCGACGACGACGAGGAGGTCGAGCAGGACGTCGTTCACTCAGCGACGGTCAGCTCACCGCCGCCAGTGTGGTGGGCCACCCCCGACGATCTCGCGATCCGGGCGGACACCTCACGGAGGCTGGCCTCGTGGGCACGCAGGTGATGACCGCAGAAGAGGAGGTGAGCACCCGATGTCAGGGTGGCACGGGCGATCGCCTGGGCCCCGCACCGGTCACACCGGTCGGCAGCGCTGAGCGCCACCTCCACCTCGAGAGTGCCAACCATGTTCCCCTCCTGGAATCCTTGTGCGTCCAGTGTGGCATCCCCGGCTGACATCCGCTGGCACGTTCGCCAGACGCGCAACCTGCATCCGGCGACCCGGTCGCCACGGAATGTTGGGTGCCGTGGTGAGCCGTGGCTGTCAGTCGATCCCGGTACCCTTGGCCGGTGACCGCTGAACCCCTGGAGCCGACGCGCCGAACGAGGCGCTCCGAGAAGCCCGCAGCCGGGTACTCCGCGAAGAACCTCTCGGTGCTCGAGGGCCTCGAGGCCGTGCGCAAGCGCCCCGGCATGTACATCGGATCGACGGACTCCCGTGGCCTGATGCACTGCCTGTGGGAGATCCTGGACAACTCGGTCGATGAGGCCCTGGGCGGGTGGTGCACCCGCATCGACATGATCCTGCGTGCCGACGGCTCGGTCGAGGTCCACGACGATGGGCGCGGCATCCCGGTGGACGTGGAGCCGCGGACCCGGCTGACCGGCGTCGAGGTCGTCATGACGAAGCTGCACGCCGGGGGCAAGTTCGGCGGCGGCTCGTACACGGCGTCCGGAGGCCTGCACGGCGTGGGCGCCAGCGTGGTCAACGCCCTGAGCTCCCGGCTCGACGTGGAGGTGGATCGCGACGCCCGGATCCACATGATCTCCTTCCGCCGGGGAGTCCCCGGCCTCTTCGACGGGGAAGGTCCCGACGCCGAGTTCACCAAGAAGTCCGGCCTGCGCCAGGAGGGCTCCTGCCCGCGCGCCAGGACCGGCACCCGGGTCCGGTTCTGGCCGGACAAGCAGATCTTCACCGCCGATGCCGAGATCGACCTCGACCTCGTGCACGCCCGCGCCCAGCAGACGACCTTCCTGGTCCCGGGGCTCACGATCGTCGTGCGCGACGAGCGCGATCCCGGGGCCCCCGTGGAGCGCACGTTCGCCCATCACGGTGGGATCGCCGAGTACGCCGAGCACCTGTCGACCGGGGAGCCGGTGTCACCGGTCCTGCGCCTGGCCGGGACGGGCACGTTCACCGAGACGGTGCCCGTCCTCGACAAGCGCGGCCACATGGTGCCCACCGAGGTCGAGCGCGAGCTCGTCGTCGACGTCGCGCTGCGGTGGGGCAACCACTACGACACCGAGGTGCGCTCGTTCGTCAACATCGTGGCCACGCCCAAGGGCGGGACGCACGTGGCCGGCTTCGAGCGTGCGCTGGTCAAGACGCTCAACGACTACGCCACCTCGGCCAAGGTCCTCAAGCCCAGTGAGGGGGCGATCACCAAGGAGGACGCCCTCGAGGGCGCGACCGCGGTGATCACCGTGCGCCTGGCCGAGCCGCAGTTCGAGGGCCAGACCAAGGAGATCCTCGGAACGCCCGCCGCGTCCCGGATCGTCGCCGGCGTCGTCGGCACGGAGCTCACCGCGTGGCTGACCAACCCGCCGCGCGGGGACAAGCTCGTCGTGAAGGCCGTGGCCGAGAAGGTCGCCAACGCCATGCGCGCCCGGGTCGCCGCCCGGACCCACCGCGACGTCCAGCGCCGCAAGAACGCGCTGGAGTCGTCCTCGATGCCCGCCAAGCTGGTGGACTGCCGCAGCGAGGACCTCGAGCGCACCGAGCTGTTCATCGTGGAGGGCAACTCCGCCCTGGGCACCGCGAAGCTCGCCCGCGACTCCGAGTTCCAGGCCCTGCTGCCCATCCGCGGCAAGATCCTCAACGTGCACAAGGCCTCCTTGGCCGACATGCTCAAGAACGCCGAGTGCGCCGCGATCATCCAGGTGCTCGGCGCCGGGTCGGGGCGCACGTTCGACATCGAGGCCCTGCGCTACAGCAAGGTCATCCTGATGGCCGACGCCGACGTCGACGGCGCGCACATCCGCTGCCTGCTGCTCACCCTGTTCCACCGCTACATGCCCCAGATGCTCGCCGAGGGCCGCGTGTACTCCGCCGTCCCGCCGCTGCACCGCGTCGAGGTCCTGGCCTCGGGCGGCAGGAAGGCCGAAGTCCGCTACACCCACTCGGATGCGGAGTTGAGGGCCACCCTGGCCGAGCTGTCCAAGGCCGGGCGTCGCTGGAAGGACCCCCAGCGCTACAAGGGCCTCGGCGAGATGGACGCCGGACAGCTGCGCGAGACCACCATGGAGCCCGGCAAGCGCACCCTGCGCCGGGTGCGGGTCGAGGACGCCCACGACGCTGCCAAGGTGTTCGACCTGCTGATGGGCTCGGACGTCGCGCCGCGCAAGGAGTTCATCGTCGCCGGGTCAGCCGGCCTGGACCGCGAGCGCATCGACGCCTGAGGGGTCGACCGGGGTACGAGCGGCGACCCGGTGCCCCGCACCCGGCGCATCGTCCCGCGGCGGGGGCGCGCCACGGTGGCCTGGACGCCCTGGCCCTGCCGCCCGGCCTGCCCGCACCGTTCCCCGATCGCACGTCCGCCGGCTTCCCCTCGGGACCGCCGACAGGTCCCGAGGCACTCCACGAGGCCACCACGCACACGGATACCGCCCTTCTGAGGCGGGTCTTGGGCGGGGTCGGAGATGACGCACACGGAACCGCTCGTATGAGGGTCTCCCGGGCGGCCATCAGGTCGGTTCCATGTGCGCGGCCAGTCAGCAGGGCGATCCACCCACCCGTGAAGGGAGATTCCGTGTGCGTCGCGGGGCCCGGTGATCCGGGCTGCCCACGGCGCCCCCTGCGACCATCAACCCCCGGCCTGGCGACTTCCGACGCCAGCCCCGGCTCAGGCGTCGATCGGGCGGAGCTCGCCCGTGTCGACGTCATACACCGCCCCGCCCACCACCAGGTCGCGGGGGAGCAGGGGGAAGCTGCGGATCCGCTGCAGGTCGCGCCGGAGCGCGGCCACCTCGTCCTCGACGGTGCGGAACTCCATGCTGTACGTGTCGACGCCGAACTTCTCGGCGATCAGGGCGTGGATGTCCTCCTCCGCAGTGCCGACCATCTTGCAGCGGGTGTGCGGCACCACCAGGACCCGTGTGACATCGAGGAGGTAGGTGGCCAGGACGAGTGTGCGCAGCACGTCCTCGGTGACCCGGGCCCCGGCGTTGCGCAGGATCTTCACGTCCCCCGGGGCCATTCCGACGATCCTCAGCGGGTCGATCCGCGAGTCCATGCACGTGATGATGGCCAGGCCCCGAGGCCGCCCGGCCGCCGAGGCCCAGCCCGTGGAAGGAGGCGGCGTACTCGGCGTTCGCCGCCAGCACGTCGGCGAAGGCCCCGACCGGGAAGTGCCCGGGACGCATCGGCGTGGGTGGAGTCACCCGGGCGGTCCGGGGACGGGTCCGGGCCGGATCGAGCTGTCGACGCTCATTCGGAGGACCCCCCCGAGGAGTGCCCCGGGAAGATCCCCATGCCCGGGTCGACGATCGGGGCTGCGTTGTTGACGGCCAGCGCCGCCTCGCCGAACCCGACGGAGATCAGCGGCACCTTGCCGGGGTACGTGACGATGTCCCCGGCCGCGAACACGTGGGGCAGGTTCGTGCGCATGGCGGTGTCGACCACGATGTGGCGCTTGAGCAGCTCGACACCCCAGGTCGCGATCGGCCCGATGTTGGCGACGAATCCCAGTGCCGCCACCACGGTCTGGGCGGGCAGGACCGTGACCTCGCCGGTCACCTTGTGCGTGACCTCCACCTCCTCGATCCGGTCCCCGCCGCGGATCGCGCTGACCTCGCACGAGGTGAACAGCGCCACGCCCATGTCGCGCACCGTGTCGATCATCGCGCCATGGGCCCGGAACTGCTCCCGGCGGTGCACGAGGCTCACGCTGCGGGCGATCGGCTGCAGCGCGTACGCCCAGTCGAAGGCGGAGTCACCCCCGCCGACGATCACGATGTCCTTGTCGGCGTGATCGGCCAGCTGGGGCACGAAGTAGACCAGCCCCCGGCCCTCCCACCCGTCGTCGGCGGGCAGGGCCCGGGGGGTGAAGGAGCCGATCCCCCCGGTGATGATGACCGCCTTGGCTGAGATCACGGTGCCCTCGGAGCCGGTGACCGTCACCGGGCCCTCCTCGGGGGCGTCGAGGGACACCGCCTGCTCGCCGAGGACGTAGGTCGGGGAGAAGGGCGCCGCGGAGGCCACGAGGTTCTCCACGAGCACGCGTCCCTTGACCGCCGGGTAGCCGGCGACGTCGAAGATGTCCTTCTCGGGGTACATGGCGGTGATCTGCCCGCCGGCCTCCGGCAGGGCGTCCATCACGACGACCGACCAGCCGCGGAACCCCGCGTAGTAGGCCGCGTAGAGACCGGCCGGTCCTGCCCCGATGATGAGGATGTCGCACTCATGAGTCACAGGCCCAACCTACTTCGACGGGCCTCGCCAACCATCCCCAGGGTCTGCCGCGTCCACCCGGATGGCCGTTCCCGCAGACCCTCCGCCCGGGACAGGATCCTCCACGTCGACGCGGAGGTTCTGACCGTTCGCGGAGGGTTTGCGCTCGAGAGCACCCGGGGTGGCCACTAGATTCGCTCATGACCGGGACGGGAGGTGGACGTGGCGGGCTGGATGCAGGCAGCCGGACGGCGCTTCGCCGGCAGCGCGCTGGGCGACTCCCTCGTCGTGGCCTACCAGACCCGCACCACCGGCCTGGCCGCCGAGGCATCCTTCTGGGCGGTGTTCGCGCTGCCGTGGCTGATCATGGGCCTGGTTGCGGGGATCTCACGCTTCCAGGGCCTGCTCGGGGTCGACGCCGTGGAGCAGCTGCGGGCCAGCGTCCTGGACCTCGCCGACGAGGTGCTCACCTCCGAGGCGATCGACGACCTGCTCGTGCCGCTCCTGGACAGCGTCTTCGGTCGGGGGCAGACCACGCTGGGGATCCTGGGCGTGGCGATCGCGATCTGGGCCGGCTCGCGGGTGGTCGATGCCCTGGTCAACGCCATGACGATCGTGTACCAGCGCGAGGGCCTTCGCTCCTTCATCCACAGCAAGCTGCTCTCCCTGGGGGTGTACCTCGCAGGACTGGCGGTCCTGATCGTCGCCATCCCGCTCATCCTGGCCGGGCCCACCTTCCTGGCCCGGGTCGTGCCCGGGGTGCAGGGCCCGGCGACGTCGGCGTTCCTGGTCCTCGCCCAGGTCACCGTCGTGCTGCTGCTGCTCGTCTCCCTCTACCACTGGGCCGTTCCGCACCGGACCGCGTGGGTCGCCGACATCCCCGGGGCCCTGGTCGCGATGGGCCTCTGGGTGGTGTTCTCGTGGGCGTTGCGGTGGTACTTCGCGTGGATATTCCGGGCCGGGTCGGTGTACGGCGCCATCGCAGCCCCGGTGGCGGTCATGTACTGGGTCTACGTCACGGTCCTGGCCCTGATGCTCGGTGCGGCGTTCAACGGCGCCCTGGCGATCCGCCGCGGCTGGTTCGTGCACCCGGACTGCCGAGGCAGACCCGGACGCCGAGCGCAGAGACGCACGCCGGCGCCGAGCTGGACGCCGCCCCCGCCATGGGCGACGGGGGCGACTGGGTACCCCAAGACACCGATCGCTGATCCGGCGCGACGTGCCTGCCCCGACAGGGGCATCCTTCGGCATGTGAACATCGTCTTCGTCGAGCCACGGTTCCCCGACACCCAGCGCCGGTTCGTCCGGGCCCTTCGGGCGGTCGGCGCCCACGTCATGGTCATCAGCGAGTACGACTACGACCACTACGACGACGAGCTGAAGTCCTGGATCGACTGGCACTACCGCATCGACTCGGTGACCGATGAGGCCGCCCTCGAGTGGGCGGTGCGTCAGGCGCAGCGCCACACGTGGGTCGATCGGCTGGAGTGCACCATCGAGTCGCACGTGATGCCGGTGGCCCGGGTCCGTGAGCGCTGCGGGATCCCGGGGACCTCGGCACGGGCGGCGTACCTGTGCCGGGACAAGCCCACGATGAAGCAGGTCCTGCGCGAGGCGGGGATCCCGACCGCGGCCTCGGCGGCCGTGGAGACCACAGCCGATGCGGTGGACTTCGCCCGGTCGGTCGGGTACCCGCTGATCCTCAAGCCACGCGACGCCGCTGGGGCTGCCGGCACGTACCGGGTGGAGTCCGACGAGCAGCTGGCGGCGGCCTGCGCGGCATCCGGCGTCGACGCGGGCGCGTCGGTGGCGCTCGAGGAGTTCGTCGAGGGCCACGAGGGGTTCCTCGACACGATCACGATCAACGGCCACGTGAGCCACGAGTTCGCCTCGCACTACTTCCCCAACGTCCTCGAGGCGATGCGCACGCGGTGGATCTCGCCGCAGATCATCGCCACCAACCGGGTGATGGAGGGCCAGTACGAGGAGGTCAGGGAGATGGGGCGTCGGGTGATCTCGGTCCTCGGCCTGGACACCTCCGCGACGCACATGGAGTGGTTCTTCGGTCCCAAGGGCCTGAAGTTCTCCGAGATCGGGGCCCGGCCCCCGGGGGTCGGCCAGTGGGACATGTACAACGAGGCCAACGAGATCGACCTGCACTACGAGTGGGCCCATGGGCTCATGTACGGCCAGCCGAAGCACACCCCGACCTACCGGTACTCCTGCGGGTTGGTCGCGCTGCGCCCCAACCGTGACGGCACCATCAGCGGGTACTCGGGGCTCGATGAGGTCCACCACAGGTACGGTCACCTGGTCACGGCCTCGCACTTCCCCTCGCCGGGCACGCCCACACAACCGGTGGAGGCCGGTTTCCACGCCAACGCGTGGATGCGACTGCGGCACGAGGACTTCGACACGCTCAAGGACATCCTGTCCGACGTGGGCCGCACGGCCCAGGTCTGGGCCGACTGACTGCGCACCAGCGCCGGGACGTGGGGGAGGCGGCCGCCCGGTAAGGCCACCCTTACTGGATGTCGTAGGATCGGGGCGTGGCCAAGCCGAAGCGGACATGCTGCTCGAAGAAGCCCCGGTGCCGGCGCTGTCCGATCCGGATGCTCAAGGACGGCACGCTGCCCGCCGGGTACACGGTCAAGAAGCGCAGGCTGGTCCGCCTGTGAGCCCGCTCCGGGCGGGCAGCCAGCTCCGGGCGGGCACTCAGCTCGCGGCGGCAGCCTCGGCGCGCCGGAGCCGGGCGACGACCACCTGAAGGATGGGCAGCAGCATCTCGGGATGCTCCTTCACGACCGCGTCGAACTCCCACTTGGGCAACGCCCAGGTGGTCAGCCCGGAGTCCCCGGCGACCACGTCGGCCGAGCGCGGCTTGCCGTCGATGAGAGCGAGCTCCCCGAAGTAGTCGTCGGCGATGAGGGTGCGCACCACCTGGCCGTTGACCCGCACGGTCGCGGTGCCCGTGAGGATCACGTGCATCTCGACCCCCTCGGGCGAGAAGGCACGGAAGCCCGAGACCGGCTCGCCGGCGTGGACGATCTCCGCCCCGGCCGGGGCCTCGACCACCCGTCCTGCCCCGGCGATCCGCTTGAGGACCCGCGGGCTGAGGCCCACGAACATGTCCACGTTGTTCAGGACGACGGCGATGTCGTCAGTGTCCATCTGGGGCCTCCGGGCTCGGGCTGTGCGTACAGGATCGGGCTGAGCTCGGGCACATCATGCCAGCACATGCCCACCGATGGGAGGTGGCTGGCCGGGGTGGGCTGCGTCGCACCCGCGCTGCCCCGCGCGAGTGTGAGAGCCTTGGGCGTCACGCAACAGGAGGTTCCATGGCCAAGCCGACCACGGGGCACGTGGAGCACGTCCCGGAGCCGGACCCGGACCAGATGGCCGCCGACACCCTCATGACCTCGGTCTTCAGCGGGGTCTGCCTGCTCGGCGCGACCGTCATCTTCGGGCTGGTCGGCGGCGGCCTGGGCCTCGCGGCGGGCCACGCCACCGACAGCGCGACCTGGGCGAAGGCCGGGTTCGCAGTGGGCCTGGCCCTCGGGATGGCCCTCATCGCGTGGACCCTGCGCCGGTACGCCGCGCGCATCCGGGCCCGGAGCGCGAACCTCTACCGCGGCGCCTGGATCGGGTCGGTGGCGGCCCTGGTGATCATCGCCCTCATGTACTTCGTGCCGCAGGTCGCGTTCCCGCAGTACTGCCCGCCGGGCCAGCTCTGCGTCAACGACCGGCGCCAACTAGGCCGGCACCTGCCTCCTCGCGCGGGCAGGTCACCCCCAGCGCAGGTTGGCCACGAGCTTGCCGTCCACCTCGCGATCCGCGAGCCGCTGCAGGCCCTGCGGGATCTCGTCGAAGCTGATGACCTCGATGTCCGGGGGATGCAGGTGGCCCTCGACGATCAGCCGCATCAGGCGCTCGAGGCCCCACGTCAGCCAGCGCCGGCCCTCGAACCCGCCATGGGTGTACGCCGCGCCGAGGGCGACCTCCGACACCGTGGGGGCAAGGCCGAACTCGGGGATGGTGCCCAGGTCGGGCCGCCCCGCGATGCTGACCAGGTGCCCGGCGTGACGCAGCAGCGACAGGCCCTCGGTCGCTGATCGGGCCGACACGGTGTCGATGATCGCGTCCACGCCGCCCGGGGCGATCCGGCGCACCTGCTCGGCGAAGTCCGGTGCCCGGTAGTCCACGACGTGCAGCGCGCCGAGCGCCCGGACCGCCTCCTCGTTCTCCGGTCGCGCCGCGGCGATCACCTTCGCCCCGAAGAGCTTGGCCAGCTGGACGGCGAACGAGCCCACGCCCCCGGACGCCCCGTGGACGAGCACCGTGTGGCCCGAGATCTGGCGCAGCCGGCGCTCGACGGCATCGAGCGCTGTGAGCCCCGGGGTGGGCAGGCTCGCGGCCGCGATGGGGTCCAGCTCGCCGGGGATGACGGCCAGCGCCTCGGGCGCCACCGCCACGTACTCGGCGAAGCCGCCCGGCTCCCGCAGGTCCTGGTGGAGCACGACCCGTGTTCCCGGTGCGGGCAGCATCCATCCGATCTCCCGGCGCGCCGCAGGCTCGGCATGCACGGCGATCACCCGGCCCGCGATGTCCAGCCCGAGGACGTGCGGGTAGTGCCAGGCGGCGTTGCCGACGGCCGCGGACTTGAAGTCCACCGGGTTCAGGCCCACGGCCTCCACCTGGACCAGGACCTCGACCTCGCGGCGCTGGGAGGCCGGCGCTCGCCAGGGGCTGGGCAGGTCGGCGCGCCGCAACGATCCGGGTGGACCGGGGTGGTCCAGCAGCCAGGCGCGCATGGCCCCCAGCATCCCACCTGGGCGACCCCCGATGTGTCGTGCAGCGAGACCGCGGGCCGGCGTCAGGCGAGGAACATGCCGATCCCCGCGAAGATGGCCGTGTACACGGCCATCGGGATCACCGTGACCCGGATGATCGACCCCTCAGCCCCGAGCAGCCCGCCGACGGCCGCCACGGTCACGACGTTCGTCACGCACACCATGTTGCCCGCGTTGGCGCCACCGACCTGCTCGGCGAGCACCACCTCGGTGCTGACGCCCACGCTGGTCGCGACCGACTCCTGCAGGGCACCGAACATCAGGTGGCTGAACGTCGCGCTCCCGGAGACGAACGACCCGAGCGCCCCGACCCAGGGGGCGGCCAGCGGCCAGCCCGAGCCGATGCTCGCTGCCGCGGCACCTGCCAGCTCCAGCGGCATCGACTGCAGGCCGGTGGAGTTGACCCCCGAGTTCAGGAAGACCCGCACGATCGGGACCGCGGCCATGAGGACGATCGCTGACCCGATGACCGCCTTCTGCGTGCTGCGGGCCGCCTGGCGCAGCTGCGGGCCGGTCAGGTGGTGCAGCCACGCGGTGAAGGCCGCCACGATCAGGAAGATCACGCCGGGGGAGTAGAGGGGCTCGAAGCCGGCGGAGATGTCCGTCCCGAGGATGTTCTCCCAGCTCAGCGTCCACGAGTTCAGGGTCGCCTTGACCTGCTCGCCGACACGGGAGACGAGCAGCAGCACCGTCAGCAGCCCGTAGGGCGCCCACACCCGCCAGGTCGACAGGTGCGCCGCCTCGGCCTCGGCAGCGGTCTGCTCGACCATGGTCTCGAGCTCGGCCGGATCGATGTAGCCGACGGTGACCGACCAGGGTTCCTTCGGCACGAGGATGCCCAGCTTGACCACCACGAACAGGATCGCCATGCCGGTGGCCCCGCCCAGGATCCCGCCGAACTCGACCCCGAGGAACCGGGTCCACAGATAGGCCGGGATCGAGAAGCTCAGCGCCGCGACGATGGTCAGCGGGATCATCTCGACGAACGGCCGGCGGCCCTTCTCCTCGGCGAACACGTTGGTCAGGAACCACAGCATCAGCAGCGGGATCGTCATCCCCGCGACGACGTCGATGGCCGCGGCCTGGAGCGCGACGTCGGTCATCTGCGCCGCATCGACCGGGTTGGCCCACTCCCGCCCGGTGCCCTGGGTCAGGCCCACGATGATCGGGGTGCCGACCGCGCCGAAGGTGACCGCCGAGACGTCGGCCACAGCGCCAGGCACACCGCGGCCATCGCGGGGAAGCCCAACGCGATCAGCAGGGGGGCGGCCACGGTCGCCGGCGTGCCGAACCCCGCAGCGCCCTCGATGAAGCACACCAGCAGCCAGCCCACGAACAGCATCTGGATGCGGCTGTCCGGGGTGACCTTCAGCACGTCCAGGCGGATCAGGGCCAGCGACCCGCTGGCGCGCATCACCCCGAGGAACGCCAGTGCCCCCAGAACGATCAGCACCACCGACCCGGCGATGATCAACCCCTCGATCACCGATGCCGATATCTGCAGCGCGGGGACGCCCCACGCGGCCATGGCGAGCACGATCGTGATCACCAGCGCGATGGGCATGGCGCGGGAGGCCGGCATGCGCAGGACGACGAGCAGGATCGCCACGGAGAGCACCGGCATGAGTGCTGCGATCCATTGCGCGACGTTCATCGGCGCCCTCCTCCCGGGGTCCAGCGGACACGCTAGCGGCGCAGGCGCCCACCGCGCGCTGCAGGCGCCACCACCGGCCCGGGGGGCCTGCGGCCCGCACACGGGGAGGGCTCCGATCGGCGTGGCGGCGAATGATAGAACCCCATGCCCGATTTCTCGTGCAATTGCATCAGATCGGCGTGTCTGCCACGGTATGTCCGGAGATGGAGCTCGTGCGCGGATCGAGGGGATGCCGGCACGGGCCCGATGTGGGAGGGGTCAGGGATGGCATCGGCACGTGCGATGAGCATGCGGGCGGTTGCCTGCGCGGCATGCGCACTGCTGCTGGCCTCAGGAGTGGCGAGCCCTGCGCGGGCGGCGCAGTCGGCCCCCGAGCAGCCCGGCGTCGAGTCGGGCACGGCGCTGGGGACCCTGTCGCTGATCCCCTGGTACGCCGCACCGTCCCTGGTCACCCTGCGCAAGGAGGTCGATGCCCGCTGGCCGGGACGCAGCCGGGCCAGCGACGGTGTCATCGGCGACGCCCGGCACGCAGCGCGGACCAACAGCCACAACCCGGTCGGAGGCGCCGGGGGCCCCGGGGTCGGGACCCGCGGGGCCGTCCACGCCATCGACATCACGGCCTCCGGGATCGACGTCCAGGCCGTGCTCTCCGCTGTGGTGGGTGATGCCCGGGTCTGGTACGTGATCCACGACGGGCAGATCTGGAGCCGGACGACGGGGTGGGCGCCCGTCGCGCACCGCGGGGATCCCCATACGACGCACATCCATGTCAACCTCCGGGAGGACGACCAGGCCGTGGCCGTGGCCGCCGAGAACGACACCCGGCCCTGGTTCGGCAGGGGTTCGGCCTCGCCGGCGTTCCTGTCCGGCACCACGGCGCCCACACTCACCCGGGCCCAGACCACGCGACTGCAGCAGGCACTTCTCAGCAAGGGCTACGCGATCCCTGCCGGGGCCACCGGCACGTACGGTGCCCAGACCACGGCCGCCGTGGCCGCCTTCCAGCGTGACCAGGGCTGGAGCGGCAGCCAGGCCGATGGGATCGCCGGGCCCGAGACGCTGCGGCGCCTCGGGGTCACGGCCGCGGCGGGATCCACCGGGAGCCGGGGGGCGTCGGCGGCCATCGTGAAGGCCAGGTCCCCGAAGAAGGCGCCGACGGGCTCCACGGCCCCCGCCCCGGCCGCGACGCAGGGCGCAGCGAGGCGCTCGTGGGACCCGCAGGACGGCCGGCTGGTCTACGACCTGCAGAACGCGCTGATCGCGAGGGGCTACTCGATCCCGGCGGGACCCACCGGGTACTTCGGCACGCGCACGAAGCTGGCCGTGCAGCAGTTCCAGGAGTCGCTGGGGTTCAGCGGCGACCAGGCCGATGGGATCCCGGGTCCCACCACGCTGCGCCGCCTGGGCCTGTGATCGCCGCCGCCCGGGCCTGAGCTAGACGGGCTGCGGCGGGCTCAGCGGGACCCAGAAGCCCACCTCCGCACCCCCGTCCGGACCGGTGGCGGCGAACGCACGCCCGCCGTGCGACTCGGCGACGTCGCGCACGATCGCCAGGCCGAGCCCGGATCCGGGCAGCGAGCGGGCCGACGCGGACCGGTAGAAGCGGTCGAACACATGCCCGAGGTCCCCCGGATCGATGCCCGGGCCCCGGTCCCTGACGAGCACGCTGCCCCGGTCCACGACCAGCTCGACCGGCGCCGGGCCGGGGGAGAACTTGCAGGCGTTCTCCACGAGGTTCCACATCGCGCGGGACAGCAGGGCGCTGTCACCCAGGACCACCGAGTCGTCGACCCGCAGCACCACCTCACGGCCCGTCCGGCGGTGGGCGCGTGCGGCGACCGATCGAGCCAGGGCAGCGAGGTCCACGGGTACCCGGGGGGAGTCCGCGGGGACGGCGACGGCCAGGGTCACCACCTCGTCGACCAGCGCGGTGAGCTCGCGGGTCTCGCCGTCGAGGTCGGCGATCACGCGCTCGCGGACCTCCGGGGGCATCGCCTCGAACTGGCGCAGCAGGCTCACGTTCGTGCGCAGCGAGGTCAGCGGGGTCCGCAGCTCGTGGCCGGCGTCCTGGACCAGTCGCTGCTGGTCGTCGCGCGCCTGCCCGAGGCGCAGCAGCATCGCGTTGAAGGAGGTCGCCAGCCGCGCGACCTCGTCGGTCCCGGAGGCCGGGACATCCATGTCGAGCCGACCCGTGGCCGTGACCGTCTCGGCCGCATCGGTGAGCGCCACCAGGCGCGCCGAGGTGCGGCGGGCGACCAGCCACCCGGCCAGCGCGGCCAGGACGGCCACGAGGATCCCGATCCCCGCGAGCAACCAGGCCAGGGAGGTCAGGACGCGGACGTTCTCCGACACGTCGCGCCCCACCTGCACCGCCCCCCGGGAGCCCCCAGCGGTCTGGGTGACCATCCGGTAGGGCCGCTGCTCGATCGTGGCGTCGGCGAACAGGACTGCAGGCGTCGCCGAGCGGGCGACGGCCAGGTCGGCAGCACCGGCGGGCAGGGCCACGTCCTGCGGGTCGGCGATGAGCGTCCCGTCGGGCAGCAGCACCTGGGTGGGCAGCACGAGCTCGGTCCCGCCACGGCGCCCCCCGCCGCCGCGGTCCTCCCGGTCGTCGCCCGCGTCGACGAGCTCGCGCGGCAGGTCGCCCCGGGCCAGGTCGCGCGCGATCGGCGTCGAGACCTCGAGCAGCGACTGGTCGATCTGGGCCTCCAGGCGCGACGGCCATCGCCAGGTAGCTCAGCGTCCCCATCAGGACGGCGGCGGCGGTGACGACGGCGCCGAAGAGCAGGGCCAGCCGGGTCTGCAGGCGCACGTCAGTCCCCCCGCAGGGTGTAGCCGACCCCACGCACCGACCGGATCAGCGTGTCGCCCGGGACGTCGAGCTTGCGCCGCAGGTATCCGATGAAGACCGCGAGGTTCTTGCTCTCCGGCCCGAAGTCGTAGCCCCAGATGCGGTCGTAGATCACGTGGTGCTCGACGACGATCCCCGCGTTGCGCATCAGCAGGTCCAGCAGGTCGAACTCGGTGCGCGACAGCGCGACCTCCTGCCCGTGGGACCAGACCCGACGCGCGGCCGGGTCGAGGCGGACCGGACCGACCTCGATGGCGGGCTCGCGGTCGATGTCGGGGGCCGGGGCCGTGGGCAGCTGGGTGTCCATCCGCCGCAGGAGGGCCCGGATCCGGGCCAGGAGCTCGTCGAGGTCATAGGGCTTGGCGACGTAGTCGTCGGCCCCGGCGTCCAGGCCGGCCACCCGATCGGCGTGTCTCCGTCCGGGCGGTGACCATCAGGATCGGCACCCGGTTGCCCTCGGCGCGCAGCACGCTGCACACGCCCAGGCCGTCGACCCCGGGCATCATCACGTCCAGGATGACCACGTCGAACGGGCGCGCGTGCAGGGCGGCCAGCGCCTGGACGCCATCGGCGCACGTGGTCACCTCGTACCCGGCCAGCTCGAGCGCGGTGGCCAACGACTCCCGGATCGCCCGGTCGTCGTCGGCCACCAGCACTGCGGCGTTCATCGGCTCAGTCTGCCCGATGTCAGGCAGAGGGAGTCGGCCGACGTCGGTGGAGTCGTCGTCCGTGCCGTCGGGGCGGTGCCCGCCACGGCCCTGGAACTCCTCGACGGAGGTGACGGTGAAGTCCTTGTCCATCTTGACCTCGACCTCGGTGCCGTCGGACTTGCGGACGTGGGCCTCGTAGACGCCGTCGGCGTCGGTCTCGACCCGGATCACGGTGCCGCCCTCGACGGCCTTCTGCGCTGCGGCGGTCGCCTTGGTGGCGTCGTCGCCGGTCAGCGGGGTCTCGCCCGGGCCGGGACCACCGCGGTGGCCGCCACCGCGCCCGCCGCGGCCCTGGAACTCCTCGACGGAGGTGACCTTGAAGTCCTTGTCCATCTTGACCTCGACCTCGGTGCCGTCGGACTTGCGGACGTGGGCCTCGTAGGCGCCGTCGGCGTCGGTCTCGACGCGCATCACGGTGCCGTCGGGGACCTCGGCCTTCGCCGCAGCGGTCGCCTTCGTGGCGTCGTCGCCGGTCAGCGGGGTCTCACCCGCGTGGCCGCCCCTGGTGCCCTGAGCATCCTTCTGGGCGTCCGCCGTGGCCGTCGGCGACGGGTCGGCGGTCGTCAGGCTGTGGTGACGGGTGAGGCGGTCGCCATGATCCCGGCGACTGCCACGGCAGCGGCACCGAGAGCGATCCCGGAGCCGATCTTCAGTGTGCGGTTCATCGTTGTGGTCCCTTCCTCTGTGGACTAGTCGAGTTCTCGACCGTGGATCCACAGTGACCGACCGGGGTAGGAGGCCGGTCGCGGAAGGGTAAGGGGGCGGTGTGAACCCGGCTGGCCACCCGCATCCCATCGGTCGCCGTTCATGGTGAAGGATGGGCGGCATGCGCAACATCGTGATCATGGGTGCAGGTGGCAGGGACTTCCACGTCTTCTCGACGGTCTTCCGCGACGACCCCACGTGTCGTGTCGTGGCCTTCACGGCGGCCCAGATCCCCGGGATCGATGACCGGCTCTACCCCCCGTCCCTGGCCGGCCCGCTGTACCCGGACGGCATCCCGATCGTCCCGGAGTCCCAGCTCGTCGCGCTGATCGGTGCCGAGCAGGTCGATGAGGTGGTCTTCGCCTACTCCGACATCGCGCACGTCGACGTGATGCACCACGCGTCGATCGCCATGGCCGCGGGTGCGGACTTCCGGCTCGCAGGCCCGGCGGCGACGATGCTGCGCAGCACCAAGCCGGTCGTCGGGATCGGCGCGGTGCGCACCGGGTGCGGCAAGAGCCAGACCACGCGCGCGGTGGGCCGCTTGCTGCTCGACGCCGGGCTGCGGGTCGCGCTCATCCGGCACCCGATGCCCTACGGCGACCTCGAGGCCATGCGCGTCCAGCGGTTCGCCACCCTGGCCGACATCGATGCCAGCAACCCGACGGTCGAGGAGCGCGAGGAGTACGAGGCGCCCGTCGAGATGGGCATGGTGATGTACGCCGGCGTGGACTACGAGGGGATCCTGCACGCTGCCGAGCAGGAGGCCGACGTCATCGTCTGGGACGGCGGCAACAACGACTTCCCGTTCGTGCGTCCCGACGTGATGATCACGGTGGTCGACCCACTGCGGCCCGGACACGAGTCGTCCTACCACCCCGGCGAGACGACACTGCGGATCGCCGACGTCGTCGTGGTCAACAAGGTCGACAGCGCGGATCCGGCCGACGTCGAGCGCGTGGTGGAGGCCGTCGGGCGCCTGGTCCCCGACGCCGTGGTGATCCGGGCGGAGTCCCCGGTGACGCTGGAGTCGGGGGAGTCCCTGGCCGGCAAGCGCGTGCTGGTCGTCGAGGACGGCCCCACCCTGACCCACGGGGGCATGCCGTTCGGGGCCGGGACGGTGGCGGCCCGGGCCGCCGGCGCCCAGGAGATCGTCGACCCGCGGCCCTACGCCGTGGGCTCGATCGCCACGACGTACCAGACCTACCCGGGCACGGGCCCCATCCTGCCCGCGATGGGCTACGGCGACGAGCAGCTGGCCGACCTCGAGGCCACGATCCGGGCCACTCCGGTGGACGTTGTCGTGTCCGGCACGCCGATGGACCTGGGACGGATCATCACGGTGGACCAGCCGCTGATGCGGGCGTCCTACGTGCTGCGGGAGATCGGCTCCCCGACCCTGGCCGACGTCCTGGCCCCGTACATCGCCGAGTGGAGTGCCGGGCGGGGCTGACCCCGATCCCGGCCCCCCGCGGTCCGCGAGCCACGCCTGTCAGTGGGTCGTGGGGAGCGTCCGGGAATCAATCCATCAACACATCCTGTTACATTGATGTGATGGAGATCCTGCAGGTCAGCCCGACCAGCCCCGACCTCGCCGCGCACGCCCAGATGTTCCACGCGCTGTCCGACGAGCGCCGGCTCGGATCCTTGAGGCCCTGCGCGGCGGCGAGCTGTGCGTCTGCGACCTGCAGGGCGAGCTCGGCATGGCGCAGTCGCTGCTCTCGTTCCACCTCAAGGCGCTGCGCGACGCCGGACTCGTCCACGTCCGACGCAGCGGACGCTGGGCGCACTACTCGATCAACCCCGAGGGCCTGTCGCATGCCGCCGCGGCGGTCGACGAGCTGGGCAGCCCCACCACCCCCCGAGGGACCGCGGCCTGCTGCGCCGGGCAGACGTGAGCGCCCGGCGGACGACCACCTCGTTCCGCTCACCCACAACCCACAGACACACCACGAGAAGCCAGGAGAACCCGATGACCAGCCAGACCCACGAGATCCACCAGATCGTCCGCGACCACTACGCCGCCGCGGCCGTCCGGGCCACCACCACGGGTGTCACGTCATGCTGCGGCGACGGCTGCTGCGGTGGGCAGGCGTCCGATCCGATCAGCGCCGACCTCTACGACGCGCACCAGGTGGCCGACCTGCCGGCCGAGGCGGTCCTGGCCTCCCTGGGGTGCGGGAACCCGACCGCCCTGGCCGAGCTCAACCCGGGCGAGGTGGTCCTGGACCTCGGCTCCGGCGGCGGTATCGACGTGCTGCTGTCCGCGCAACGGGTCGGACCCACCGGCCGGGCCTATGGCCTGGACATGACCGACGAGATGCTGGCGCTGGCCAACCGCAACAAGGCCCAGGCAGGGGCGACGAACGTGGAGTTCCTCAAGGGCACCATCGAGGACATCCCCCTGCCCGATGCGTCGGTCGATGTCATCATCTCCAACTGCGTGGTCAACCTGGCCGTCGACAAGGCCCAGGTCCTGCGCGAGGCGTTCCGCGTCCTGAAGCCGGGCGGCCGGTTCGCCGTCTCCGACATCGTGGTGCGCGGCGCCATGCCGGCGGGGGTGCGTGCATCGATGGAGGCATGGGCCGGGTGCCTCGCAGGTGCACTCGAGGAGCAGGAGTTCCTCCGCCTGCTCGCGGAGGCCGGGTTCGTCGATGCGAGCGTCGAGCCCACACGGGTGTACACGGCCGACGACGCCCGCTCCGTCCTCGGCGAGGATGTCGCCGCGCTGGCGACCGCGGACCTGGCGGACGGGGCCTTCGCCTCGGCGTTCGTCCGCGCCCGCAAGCCCGAGGTTCCCTGAGGTCGACGATCTCGGTCGGCGTGGAGAGGAGTCGGAGATGGCCCGAGGTCAGGTTCCCGCGGACCGGCGACGCGGACCGAACACGTACCGGCTCGGGCTCGGTCTCCTCGTCGCGCTGGTGGTCCTGGTCGCGGGCTGCTCCTCGGCCTCGGACGAGACGGGAGCCGCGAGCACGGCGGACGCGGTCCGGGCCCCCGACTCCACGAGCGAGTACCTGCCGGGCCTTGCAGCCGACGTGTACCTGCCGGCCCGGGAGGAGCAGGCGACGGGCCCCGTCCCGATCGTCCTCCTGGTCCCGGGTGGGGGATGGCAGACAGCCGACCGCAGTGGTCTGGCCCCCCTGGCCGCCGACCTGGCCGAGGCCGGCTTCGTCGCCGTGAACGCCACGTATCGGGCGGGGTCGGACGGGTCGGTGTTCCCTGAGCCGGTGCAGGACGTGCTGTGCGCCTCCGGGTTCGCCGTGGAGCAGGCCCGTGCCGCAGGGATGGTTCCCGGTCCGCTGGTGGCACTCGGCCACTCGGCCGGTGGGCACCTGGCCTCCCTGGCAGCGCTGGAGGGCGATGAGCTGGCCGGGCAGTGCCCGTATCCCGTTCCCGGAATCACAGGGCTGATCGGCCTTGCCGGCGTGTACGACGCCACGGCGTTCGAGTTCGCCCTCGTCGACCTCTTCGGGGGCACGCCATCCGAGGTGCCGCTGGCCTGGAGCCAGGGCGACCCGGTGGGGGTGGTCGACTCCGCGGGGGCGCCGCAGGACCTGGAGGTCCTGCTCCTGCACGGGGATGCCGACGACGACGTCCCCCTGGATCAGTCCCGGGCGTTCGACGACGCACTGAGCCGCGCCGGCGTTCCCGTACGCCTCGAGGTCGTGCCCGGGGCAACCCACCAGACGATCTACACCGCGCCCGTCGCCGGCCCCGCTGCGATCGAGTGGATCACGCAGCTGGCCGCGGGGCGCTCCACCGGCTGATCGGTCTACTGTGCGGCGCGTGGACAACCGCGTGGACGACCCAGACATCCGCTTCGGACTCGACGACAGGGTGTGCCTGATCACTGGCGCCGCCCAGGGGATCGGTGCCGCGTGCGCGAGGCGATTCGCCCGCGAGGGTGCGATCGTCGTGGTGGCCGACATCGACGACGTGCGCGGAGCGGCGGTCGCGGCCGAGGTCGGCGGGCGGTTCCTGCACTGTGATGTGGGGGAGGGGCTCGAGATCGCGCAGACGGTCGAGGCGGTCATGGCCGAGTTCGGGCGCATCGACGTGCTGGTCAACAACGCCGGGATCGCGCGGGCCGCCGACCTGCTGGAGGTGACCGAGGAGGACTTCGACGCCGTCCTCCGGGTCAACCTCCGAGGGGCGTTCCTGATGGCGCAGGCGGTGGCCAGGCACATGGTCGCCGCGGGTCGGGGCAGCATCGTGAACCTCAGCTCGGTCAACGGCACCTTCACGATCCCGACGATCGCCAGCTACAACATCAGCAAGGGCGGCATGAACCAGCTCACGAGGGTCTTCGCACTGGGTCTGGCCGACAAGGGCGTGCGCGTGAACGCGGTGGCCCCGGGGACGATCGCCACCGAGATGGCCGCGGCCTCGGTCCTCGTCGATGAGGCCGCCCGTCGCCGGGTCATGAGCCGGACCCCGATGAGGCGCTTCGGGCAGCCCTCGGAGGTGGCCGACGTCGTCGCGTTCCTCGCCAGCGATGCCGCCAGCTATGTCACCGGAGAGATCGTCGTCATCGACGGCGGGCGGATGACCCTGAACTACACGGTGGACGTCTGAGGACCCAGGTCCTGGCCGGGTGCCAACCCCTTGTACGACCGCACAGCGGTCACGAGGCCGTCGGCATCGACGTCGAACACGTCGACCACGCGCAGGTGGATGTGGCCGTCGACGGTGATGACCAGCTCAGCGGCCACGCTGCTGGAGGTGGCGTGCAGGTGCACGATCTCGATGGTGATGGACTGCGCGTCGTAGAAGTTGCGCTGTGTCTCGGCCAGGAAGGCGTCCAGTCCGCGCACCTCAAGGTTCCAGTCGCGCAGCAGCACGTCGTCGGCCAGCACAGATGCGATCGCCGCGAGGTCCTTGGCGGCGTACGCCGCCAGGAAGTGGCGTGCGATGGTGCCAGTGTCGACGGGAGCCATACGCCGTGACGCTATCGGACATGCACCGACAGAGGGAGGCAGGCACCTGGTGGATCCCGGTGCCGGGCCAGTCCGGGTGGCCATGGCAGGGCACGCCCAGCCGAGCCTAGAAACGCGAGAACCCCCACGTGGTGGGGGTTCTCGTTGGTGGGCGATACAGGAATCGAACCTGTGACCTCTTCCGTGTCAAGGAAGCGCGCTAGCCCCTGCGCCAATCGCCCGTACTTTGGATCTTACGAGGTGGCGACGGGATTTGAACCCGTGTACACGGCTTTGCAGGCCGTTGCCTCGCCTCTCGGCCACGCCACCGTGAGTCCTCGTTCGGACCCCTTGCGAGCGGACGACGGGATTCGAACCCGCGACCCTCACCTTGGCAAGGTGATGCGCTACCAGCTGCGCTACGTCCGCAATGCCCGTTGGGCACCACCGAAGGATAGCCCATCGCGGCAGCGCCGACCAAAATCGGCAGCCGACCCCACGGGCAGACAGACAGCCCGCTCGACTCATAGTCTCGCGGTGTGCCCGCGACCGCCACATGACCCGATCGCGGTCGTCGGCCAATGGATCGCCACCGACCTTGTCGAGGTGACCGACGACACGGCAGCGCTTGATGGCGCGGGCCGCTGGATGGTCGCGATCACCTTCGAGGGACGCGCGACGCTCGCCCGATTCGCCACGTGGGAGCAACGGTCGCCGGCCGCCGAGGAAGTCGGTCGTGGGAGGGTCCCGACCCCGGACGCACTGGGACTCCTCCCTCGACGAGGACGCCTACATCGCTGCTGTCGAGGCCGTGCGCGGCCATATCAGCAGGGGCGAGGTCTACCAGGCGAACATCTGCCGCGTCCTGCGAACGCCGATGATCCCGGAGTCGGACATCGTGGCGCTGCACAACCGGCTCATCGCCGGCAATCCGGCACCGCATGCCGCCGTGCTGCGACTGCCGGAGCACGGTGTCCACATCGCCTCGGCATCCCCAGAGCTCTACCTGCGGCGCTCCGGGCAGCACCTGACATCACGACCCATCAAGGGCACCGGCGCGCGCGTCACCGACCTCCTCGCCAAGGACGAGGCCGAGAACGTGATGATCGTGGACCTCGTGCGCAACGACCTCGGTCGGGTGTGCAGGACGGGTACCGTCACGGTGCCCGGGCTGCTGGCGGTCGAGTCACATCCCGGCCTTGTGCACCTGGTCTCCACGGTCTCGGGGGACTTGCGCCCGGGAACCACATGGCCGCAGATCCTCGAGGCCACGTTTCCTCCCGGCTCAGTGACAGGGGCGCCGAAGCTCGCCGCACTGGACATCATCCGCGCCCAGGAGTTGGGCCCCAGGGGACCGTACTGCGGGGCGTTCGGATGGGTGGACGCCGACGCCGGCACTGCGGAACTCGCCGTCGCGATCCGCACCTTCTGGCGCGAGGACACCGACTCGGGACCACTACTGGCCTTCGGCACCGGCGCCGGCATCACATGGGACAGCGATGCGCGGGCAGAATGGCGCGAGACGATGTTGAAGGCCGCGCGCTTGCTCGCGGTCGCCGGTGATCGGGAGGTGCCGTGAAGTTCTGGGTCGCAGGTGGGCTGGTACCCGCCGAGCAGGCGGCAGTGGCCGTACTCGACCATGGCTTCACCGTGGGCGACGGGGTCTTCGAGACCCTCAAGACCGTCAACGACCCGTCGGTGGGCGTGGTTCCCTTCGCCATGGACCGGCATGTGGCACGGCTGTCCCGCTCCGCAGCAGGAATGGGCATTGCGATGCCCGATCCCGACGACCTGCGCGACGCGCTGCTCGCCGTCTGCGCGGCGAACCCGGAGCTGGCCGACGGCGGGCGCCTGCGGGTCACGCTGACCTCGGGACCCGGTCCGCTGGGCTCGGAGCGCAACTCCGGGGCAGGCACGCTGGTCGTTGCCGCCTCCCCAGCCTCGCGATGGCCGGCCGCGACCACACTGGCGCTGTCGCCCTGGCCGCGCAACGAGCGCAGCCCCCTGGTCGGCCTGAAGTCCACGTCCTACGCCGAGAACGTCCTCGCGCTCGCCCATGCCAAGTCCCTGGGGGCCGGTGAGGCGCTCCTGGGCAACCTGGCCGGCGAGGTGTGCGAGGGCACGGGTCCAACGTCTTCGTCGTCGTCGACGGGCGGATCACCACCGCACCTCTGACCAGCGGATGCCTGGCCGGGATCACCCGGGCGCTGGTCATCGAGTGGTGCGCCGACGCGGGGATCGACATCGAGCAGCACGCGATCCCGATGGACGACGTGGCCGGCGTGGAGGAGATCTTCATCACCTCCTCGACGCGGGATGTGCATCCGGTCGACGCAGTGATCGACCTGAACGGCCAGCGCATCTGGGCAGCCGGTGACGGGACCCTCACGGCGGCCGCGGCCGAGGTCTTCGCCTCGCGCGCCGCTGCCCAGTGGAACGCCTGACCGACCCTACCGGAGGTCGGTACCGCGGCCGGCTCAGACCTCCTTGAGGCCCTCGCCGAGGATGAGGTTGATGCAGCGATCGATGTCGATGCTCGTGCCCTCCTCGCCCACCGCGACGATGTCGAACGTGCGTCGGACGAAGTGCTCGATGTGCGCGCGGTCGCACTCGAGGACGGCCTGGCCGGTGGGGGAGTTCAGGGCGATGAGGACCAGCGGGGTGTCGCCGTGGTTCTCCGGCCAGATGACGATGTCACCCTCGCCGGAGGGCCGCTGGAGCCCCTCGAGGATCAGGTCGCGGGCGAACATCCACTCGATGTCGGCAGCCCCGGTGCGGAACGTCGCCCGCACGGCATAGGGCTCGTCGGAGCGGTACTCAAGCTCGCAGGGCACCTCGATCGTGCGGTCGGAGTCGACCACCATCCGCAGCGACAGTTCTGCTGTCACGGCGGTCGGAATGCTGCGGGACATCTGGCTCACCTCTCACGGTCAAGGCAATAACACCACCTTCGTACCCGAAACCCGTGTCACCTACCCCCACTAACATGTGAGTCGTGTCACGAAACGCGTCCGAGGACGACCCGAAACCGTCCAATGACGGCAACTCGGGCACCCCCTCGGACGACGACGATGACGAGAGTCTCCGCGAGCAGATCAAGGAGGCCTCGACCGCCGCCTTCCACAAGATCGAGGCCAGTGCCCCGCCGAGCGTCGCCGTCCGGCTGCGCCGATTCCGGGAGGCCCTGCGGCGCAACCGCGGACTCGACACCGCCTGGCGCGTCATGGTCTTCGCCCTCGGTCGTCACGCTCGTGGTCGCCGGGGTGATCATGTTCGTCATCCCCGGGCCCGGGCTGGGCCACTGTCATCCTCGGCCTGGTCGTGCTCGCCTCGGAGTTCAGTTGGGCCAATCGCGCGCTCACGCCCGTCAAGGACGCCGCCAAGCGCGCGTCCGACGCCGCGCTGGACCCCCGCAAGCGCCGGCGCAACCTGACCCTGGCGGCCATCGGCGGGGTCCTCATCGGGATCGCGCTGGTGTGGTACCTGACCAACTACGGCCTGACCCTCGGTCCGATCCTGGCTCTGCTGGACTCGTTCATGGCCTGGTTCACCGGCCTCTTCTGAGTGATCCGCGCTCGTTTTGGGTGCTGCCGGGGGAGTTGGTAGAGTTCTGCAGGTCCGGGCGATTAGCTCAGCGGTTAGAGCGCTCGCTTCACACGCGAGAGGTCACAGGTTCGATCCCCGTATCGCCCACACCGGAAAAGCCCCACACTGTGGGGCTTTTCGCGTTTCTGGTGCACCATGTCCGGCCCTCCAGCCACGCCGACGGCGGGACCTTCTCCTCAGCCGATGACAGCCCTGGATGGACCTCTACGGTGCGGACTGAATCTGGTCGCCCCGTACGCATCCTGGCCCTCCATCGTCACCGCCGCTGACGTCCTGGCTGGTGGTTCGACCCCCACCGCCCTGCACGCGGCCGAGGGCGTCGTCTGGTGGAGTGAGACCCGTCCCCACGAGTCCGGGCGGGAGGCGATCGTGCGGCGGGACGCCGATGGGAGCGTCCATGAGGTCCTGCCGGCCGGGTTCAACGCGCGCACGGCGGTGCACGAGTATGGCGGCGGCGCGTGGTGGGTCGACCGCGGCTCCGTGTTCGCATCCTCGTGGGAGGACCAGCGGTTGCACCGGATCGACCCGGGAACGACCCTGTCCCCATCTCCCCGGAGCCGCCCGAGCCACGCTCCTGGCGATATGCCGACGGGCGGGTGACGCCCGATGGGCGGTGGATCGTCTGCGTCGCGAGAGCGCCACGAGGGCCCGGACCCGGAGGGTGATGTCCACAACGAGCTCGTGGTGCTGCCCACTGACGGCACCGCGGAGCCGCGAGTGATCTTCTCCGGCTCGGACTTCGTGGCCGCCCCGCGCATCTCACGTGACGGCCGCCAGCTGGCATGGCTGGCCTGGGACCACCCGAACATGCCGTGGGACTCCACGCAGCTGTGGGTTGGCGCGCTGGAGGACTCCGGTGGGTGCTGAGCCTGCGTGGCGCCCGCCGTGAGGCGGGCTCGGGCGGTGAGTCGCTGGCGCAGCCCGAGTGGACGGCACGCTGCCCTGTACGTCTGCTCGGATCGCAGCGACGGTGGAACGTCTATCGGGTCGACGGCCTGGACAATCTCACGCCGATCGATCCCGTCGAGGCCGAGGTCAGCGTCCCGGCCTGGGTCTTCGGCCAGTCGCATTCCGTCGTCCTGCCTGACGGCACGGTGGTCGCGGCCCACCCTGATGGCCTGGACACCATCCTCACCTCGGTCCCGGACAGCGGAGCGCCGCACTCCCAGCAGCTCGAGGGCCTGCACGTGACCGAGATCGCCTTCGACGGCGATCGCCTCGTGGGGATCGTGACCTTCCCGGACCGGCCCGCGGAGATCCGCGCCCTGACCGACGGGGAGGTGCAGCGGCCGGGGTCCGAGGTGACGCTGCCGGCGCAGTGGGTCTCGGCGCCCACGAGGATCACGTTCCCGATCGCTGGTGGCACCCATGCCCATGCCTGGGTGCACATGCCCACCAACCCAGATGCGCGGCCGGCACGCCGGTCGGCCCCCCCGCTTTCGTCGGGGCTGCACGGTGGGCCGACCTGGCAGGCGAGCTCCGAGTACTCCCTGGATGTCCAGTACTGGACATCGCGCGGGTTCGCCGTGGCCGACGTCGACTACCGGGGCAGCACCGGCTACGGGCGAGCGTTCCGCCAGCTGCTGACGGGCAGTGGGGCGTCGTGGACGTCGAGGATGCGGTGGCCGCCGCGCGGCACCTGGCGCGGCGAGGGGCTGGTCGACCCGCTACGCATGGCGATCCGCGGCGGCAGCGCCGGCGGGCTCACGACCCTGCTGGCCACGATGCTCGACGATGCCTTCAGCGCGGCGCTGGTCCTACTTCGGTGTCGTGGACATGGCCGCGCTGATGGCCGACACCCACAAGTTCGAGTCCCGCTACCTCGACTCCTTCGTCGGTCTGATCCCGGAGGCGGCCGCGGCCGTGCGCGAGCGCTCGCCCATCACGCACGTCGACCGGGCGCACACCCCGACCCTGGTGATGCAGGGCCTCGAGGACGCGGTCGTCCCGCCCGCACAGGCTGAGGCGCTCGTGGCTGCGTTCGCCGACCGGGGCGTCCCTCACGCCTACCTGCCGTTGCCGGGGAGCAGCACGGCTTCCGGATGGCAGCGACCCAGATCCGCGCCCTTGAGGCCCAGCTCTCGTTCTACGCCGCGGTCTTCGGCTTCACCCCGGCTGACCCGCTCGAGCCCCTGGAGCTGAGGTTCGCCGATAACCTCCCGAACGATCCACCGAGGCACGGACGTTCGTCCGCGAGGAGCGCCCGGCCCGTGACATCACGATGCTGCGCACCCCTCGCTGTCGGGGGTTCGGCGTCTCAGGCGTCCGGGGACCTGCCCGCCTGCCGATCCAGGATCTCCAGCGCCTCCGGGTTCCCGCGGACGAATGCCCGGACGTAGGTCGTCAGCGGCCCCTCGTCCAGGACCCTCCCGGAGGTTCGCAGCGCCCGGTGCAGCGAGGTCCGGATCTCCTGGAGGCGCTCCTCCTCCACCACGGCGAGCAGGGCGGTGGCCCCGACCGGGATGGCATCGTCGAGCACCGCGACCAGCCCCTCGACCTCGCGGCGGCTCATCCGACGCCCCACCACCCCGCCGACGACCGCACCGACCGCACCGACCGAGCAGCGGCATGCCCAGGAAGACGCCGGCGACGATGCCCGCTGCCGCGCCCGTGCCGATCCCGTAGGCCAGCGTCCCGCCGCTGCCCTGCTGCAGCATCGAGCGCCGCCAGTCCCGGTGCAGGATCCCGGACCCGGCCACGGCCTGGCTCAGCCCGCCGGGCGCGGTGAGGTCGCGCAGGTCGGCCACCGCCTCCTCGGCGTCCGCGTAGAGCGCGACGACGAGGACGTACTCCTGGCTGGCCATCCCCACCTCCGCCCGCGGATCCGCTTCCCGTGCAGGACGCTACCGCGCCCCCGTCCCACCTGCCGCCGGCCCGATCGCGGCCATGCGGGCCCCGCGGCCGCGACTGGGTAGGCTGGCCCCGTCCCACCACACCCCGGCCGCGACCGGGATCGCATCGAGGAGTCCCATGTCCGCGCAGGTCACAGTCGTCGTCGCCGGGGAGACCCATGTCCGGTCGATCGCGGACACGACGACGTGGGGCGACGTCCTCGGCGAGCTGATCCCCGGGCTGCGCGGCGTGGCCGTCGCCCGTGTCGACGGCGAGCTCGTCGACCTCGACCAGCCGGCACGGGCGTTCGCGATGGTCGAGCCGGTCCTGGTCACCGATCCCGATGGGCTTCGCGTCCTGCGCCACTCGTGCGCCCACGTGATGGCCCAGGCGGTGCAGGACGTCTTCCCCGAGGCGAAGCTCGGCATCGGCCCGCCGATCGAGAACGGCTTCTACTACGAGTTCGACGTCCCCGAGCCCTTCGATCCCGAGGGCCTGGCGCGCATCGAGAAGCGGATGGTCGAGATCGTCAAGTCCGGCCAGCGGTTCGTCCGCCGGGTGGTGTCCGAGGCCGACGCCCTCGTGGAGCTCGCCGAAGAGCCCTACAAGTGCCGCCTCGTCGGCAGCGAGGGCGGCGCGGACGTCATGGAGGTCGGCGGCACGGAGCTGACCATCTACGACAACGTCGACATGCGCTCCGGTGAGACCGTCTGGGGCGACCTCTGCCGCGGCCCACACGTCCCGACGACCCGGATGATCGCGCCCAACGCCTTCAAGGTGATGCGCTCCTCGGCCGCCTACTGGCTGGGCAACCAGGCCAACGAGCAGCTCCAGCGCATCTACGGCACCGCGTGGCCGGACAAGGACGGGCTGCGCGCCCACCTCACGTTCCTCGAGGAGGCCGCCAAGCGCGACCACCGGCGCCTGGGCCAGGAGCTGGACCTGTTCAGCTTCCCGGACGAGATCGGCTCGGGGCTGGCCGTGTTCCACCCCAAGGGCGGCATCATGCGCCGCACCATGGAGGACTACTCGCGCCGCCAGCACGAGGCCGCCGGGTACGAGTTCGTGTACACCCCGCACATCACCAAGGGGCACCTGTTCGAGACCTCCGGGCACCTCGAGTGGTACGCCGACGGGATGTACCCGCCGATGGTGATCGACGAGGAGCGCGACGCCGAGGGCAACATCCGCCGCGCGGGCACCAACTACTACCTCAAGCCGATGAACTGCCCGTTCCACAACCTGATCTACCGCTCCCGCGGGCGCTCCTACCGCGAGCTGCCGCTGCGCCTGTTCGAGTTCGGGTCGGTCTACCGCTACGAGAAGTCCGGGGTCGTCCACGGCCTGACCCGGGTGCGCGGCATGACGCAGGACGACGCGCACATCTACTGCACCAAGGAGCAGATGGGCGCCGAGCTGCAGTCCCTGCTCGGCTTCGTCCTCGACCTGCTCAAGGACTACGGCCTCGACGACTTCTACCTCGAGCTCTCCACCCGCAACCCCGACAAGTACGTCGGGGAGGTCGACGAGTGGGAGGAGGCGACCGAGGCGCTGCGCCGAGCCGCCGAGGAGTCCGGCCTCGACCTCGTCCCCGACCCGGGCGGGGCGGCGTTCTACGGCCCCAAGATCTCCGTGCAGTCCCGCGACGCGATCGGACGGACCTGGCAGATGTCCACGATCCAGGTGGACTTCCAGCTGCCGCAGCGCTTCGAGCTCGAGTACCAGGCCCCGGACGGCACCCGGCAGCGGCCGATCATGATCCATCGCGCGCTGTTCGGCTCCGTCGAGCGGTTCATGGGTGTGCTCACCGAGCACTACGCCGGCGCCTTCCCGCCCTGGCTGGCCCCGGTGCAGGTCGTCGGCATCCCGATCACCGAGCGCCACGTGGACTACCTGCACGAGGTCGCGGCGACCCTGCGCGCGGCCGGGGTCCGGGTCGAGGTGGACAGCTCGGATGACCGCATGCAGAAGAAGATCCGCAACGCCCAGAAGCAGAAGGTGCCCTACATGCTGATCGCCGGTGACGAGGACGTCGCCGCCGGCGCCGTGAGCTTCCGCTACCGCGACGGCACCCAGCGCAACGGGGTCCCCATCGCGGAGGCCGTCGCCGAGGTGGTCGCAGCCATCGCCGACCACCGTCAGGTCTAGCTGGGGGAGGTCAGCCGTGGAGCAGAACGCCTGGGACATGCTCTGGACGCCGCACCGGATCGCCTACATCAGGGGCGAGAGCCGGCCGACGGACACCGAGGCAGGTCCGCAGTGCCCGTTCTGCCGCACGGATGATCGGGAGGAGTCGCTGATCGTCGCGCGCGGCGAGCACACCTACGTGGTCATGAACCTGTTCCCGTACAACCCCGGGCACGTGCTGATCTGCCCCTACCGGCACGTGGCCGACTTCACGGACCTCACCGCCGAGGAGTCCGGCCGAGCTCAGCTGGTTCCAGGCCCGGATGATGCGCGCGATCCGCGCGGCCAGCAACCCGCAGGGGTTCAACATCGGGCTCAACCAGGGCTCGGCCGCGGGCGCCGGGATCTCCGGGCACCTGCACCAGCACATCGTGCCGCGCTGGCGGGGCGACTCGAACTTCATGACGACCGTCGGCGGCTCGCGCACGATGGTGATGCTGCTCGAGGAGTCCCGCGACCTGTTCGCCGCCGCCCTGGCCGAGCTGGACTGACCGGCCCCGGGCAGCCGCGCGGGGTCACGCGGGCGTGCGGCGGGACCTATGGCCCCCTGTTGGGGGCTGCGGCGCGTGATGGGATGGGCCCATGCCCCAGCCCACCCGATCCGTGATGGATGCCAACGAGGCGGTGGCCCGCGTGGCCCACCTCTACAGCGAGGTCATCCCGATCTACCCGATCACCCCCGCCTCGCCGATGGCCGAGCACGCCGACGCGTGGAGCGCCAAGCAGCGCCGGAACCTGTGGGGGACCGTTCCCGAGGTCACGTCCCTGCAGAGCGAGGCCGGAGCGGCCGGCGCCCTGCACGGGGCGGTGACCCGCGGCGCGCTCGGCACGACGTTCACCGCGTCCCAGGGCCTGCTTCTGATGATCCCGAACATGTACAAGATCGCCGGCGAGCTGACCCCGACGGTGATCCACGTGGCCGCCCGGACGCTGGCCACCCATGCGCTGAGCATCTTCGGCGACCACTCGGACGTCATGTCCGCGCGCCAGACCGGGTTCGCGATGCTGTGCGCGTCCAGCGTCCAGGAGGCCGGCGACTTCGCCGCCGTGGCCCACGTGGCCACGCTGGCCAGCCGGGTGCCGTTCATGCACTTCTTCGACGGGTTCCGGACCAGCCACGAGCTGGCCACGATCGACCTGATCGACGAGCAGACGCTGCGCGACCTCATCGACCCCCGCGACCTCGCCGCCCACCGGCTGCGCGGGCTGGACCCCGACCGCCCGGTCCTGCGCGGGACCGCCCAGAACCCCGATGTGTTCTTCCAGGCGCGCGAGGCCGCCAACCCCTTCCACGAGGCCGTGCCGGGCATCGTCGCCGAGACCTTCGACCGGATCGCCGAGGCCACGGGCCGTCGCTACGGACTGGTCGACTACGTCGGGCACCCGGAGGCCGACCGGGTCATCGTGCTCATGGGCTCCGGGGCCGGTGCCGTCGGCGAGGCGGTCCAGACCCTTGCCAACCGCGGTGAGAGGGTCGGGCTGCTGGTCGTGCGGCTCTACCGGCCGTTCCCCGTCGCGGAGCTGATCGCCGCACTCCCGCCGACAGCTGCGCACGCTCGCGGTCCTCGACCGCACCAAGGAGCCGGGCGCCCCGGCCGACCCGCTGCACCTCGATGTCATGGCGGCGCTGAACGACCCCCTCGCCGCGGCCCGGTTCACAGCCGGCACGCCCCGCACGATCGGCGTGCGCTACGGGCTGTCGAGCAAGGAGTTCACGCCGGCGATGGCCGCGGCGGTGTTCACCGAGGCAGCGGCGCCCACGCCCATGCGCCAGTCCGTGGTGGGCATCGTCGACGATGTGACGAACAACTCCCTCGAGGTCCCGATGGACTTCCCGGCCGACACCTCCCGCGTCCGGGCGGTCTTCTTCGGCCTCGGGTCCGACGGCACGGTGGGCGCCAACAAGAACACCGCCACGATCGTCGGCGGGGCCACCGACCTCAACGTGCAGGCCTACTTCGTCTACGACTCGAAGAAGTCCGGCTCCGTCACCGTCAGCCACCTGCGCTTCGACGAGGGGCCGATCACCAGCACCTACCTGATCACCGAGGCGACGTTCGTCGGCGTCCACCAGTGGGGGCTGATGGAGAAGCTCGACGTCCTGGGTGTGGCCGGTCATGGCGCCCGCGTCCTGCTCAACTCGCCCCATCCCGCCGACGAGGTCTGGGACCACCTGCCCAACGAGGTCCAGCAGCAGGTCCTGGCCAAGGACCTCGACCTGTGGACCATCGACGCCGCCGCCGTGGCCCGCAAGGCCGGGATCGGCGGGCGCATCAACACCGTGATGCAGGCCTGCTTCTTCGCGATCTCCGGCGTGCTGCCGCTCGAGGAGGCCATGCCGCGCCTGACCGAGGCGGTGCGCAAGAGCTACGGCAAGCGCGGCGCCGTGGTCGTCGACCGCAACCTGGCGGCCATCGACGCCGCCACGGCCGAGCTGCACCAGGTGCGCAGTCCCCGAGGCCGCGACCTCCACGCTGCACCGTCGGCCGGCTGTGCCCGACCACGCACCGGAGTTCGTCGCGCGGGTGACGGCCCGGATGATCGCCGGCGAGGGCGACCTCCTGCCGGTCAGCGCCCTGCCGGTCGACGGATCGTTCCCGACCGGCACTGCGGCGTTCGAGAAGCGCACGATCGCGACCAAGATCCCGATCTGGGAGTCCGACCTCTGCATCGACTGCGGCAAGTGCACGATCGTCTGCCCGCACGCTGCGATCCGGATGAGGGTCTTCGACCCGGCCGAGAACCCCGACCACGCGGACGCATCCCTCCAAGGGGTTCCGCAACCGCGAGAGGCCCGGGCTCGAGCTGACCATCCAGGTGGCCCCCGACGACTGCACCGGGTGCGGGGTCTGCGTCGGCCAGTGCCCGGCGTTCGACAAGTCCGAGGTCCGGCGCAAGGCGATCAACATGCAGCCCATCGAGGAGCACCTCGAGGTCGAGCGGACCCGGTGGGACGCCTTCCTCGGCGTTGACCCCGGCCGACCAGGCGCTCTGGTCGCCCGACTCGGTCAAGACCTCCCAGATGCGCGAGCCGCTGATGGAGTTCTCCGGGGCCTGCTCCGGCTGCGGTGAGACGCCCTACCTCAAGCTCATCACCCAGCTGTTCGGCGACCGACTGCTCGTTGCCAACGCCACGGGCTGCTCGTCGATCTACGGCGGCAACCTGCCCGACGACGCCCTACACGGTCAACGGCGACGGTCGGGGGCCGGCGTGGTCCAACTCGCTGTTCGAGGACAACGCGGAGTTCGGCCTCGGCATGCGCCTGGCCTACGAGCGCCAGCAGACCCACGCCCTGACCCTCCTGGCCGAGCTGGAGCCCCAGCTGGGCCTGGACCTCGTGGGCCGGATCGCCGGCGGGTACACGGCCGGCGACGACCAGGGGATCCGAGCCCAACGGGCCCACGTGGCCGAGCTCGTCGAGAAGCTCTCGGAGATCGCGGACGAGGAGCCGCGCGCGTCGGCCCTGATCGACCTGTCCACTGCGCTCGTCCGACGCACGTTCTGGATCATCGGCGGCGACGGCTGGGCCTACGACATCGGCTACGGCGGCCTCGACCACGTGCTGGCCTCCGGCCGCGACGTGAACATCCTGGTGATGGACACCGAGGTGTACTCCAACACCGGCGGCCAGCAGTCCAAGGCCACCCCGCGCGGCGCGGTGGCGAAGTTCGCCGCGGCAGGCAAGGGCCTGCACAAGAAGGACCTGGGGCTGGAGGCCATGGCCTACGGCGACGTGTACGTCGCGCAGATCGCGCTGGGTGCCAGCGAGGTCCAGACGGTGAAGGCGCTCACCGAGGCGGAGGCCCACAACGGCCCCTCGCTGGTGATCGCCTACTCCACCTGCATCGCCCACGGCTTCGACATGGCCGACTCGATGGGCCACCAGAAGCTGGCCGTCAACTCCGGGCACTGGCCGCTGTACCGCTACCGCCCGGCCGCCGCCGACGGCGCGCCGTTCCAGCTGGACTCCAAGGCGCCGAGCATCCCGTTCGCGGACTTCGCGCGCAAGGAGGCCAGGTTCGCGATGCTGTTCCGCTCCGACCCGGCGCGGGCCAAGGAGCTGATGGCGCGCTCGGAGGAGGACATCGCCGAGCGATGGAGGTACTACGAGCAGCTGGCCGGGGTGCAGCGCGCCGCCCCGCCACCGGATCCGGACGGACCGCGTGCCCGACGCATCGATGAAGGGGAGAGCGACGAATGAGCGTTGACCTGACCAGCACCTACCTCGGGCTCACCCTGCGCAACCCGGTGATCGCCTCCCCGGGGCCGGTGACCGGCGACCCCGACCAGTGGCGTCGCCTGGACGACGCCGGCGTCGGTGCGATCGTGCTGCCGAGCCTGTTCGAGGAGGAGATCGAGTCCGAGTCGTGGTGGGTCTCCGACCTGCTCGACGAGGGCCGCGACACCGTGGCCGAGGCCTCGGACTACCTGCCGGAGTTCGAGGACTACTCGATCGGGCCCGACCGCTTCCTGGACCTGGTGACCCGGGCGAAGGCCACCGTGGACGTCCCGGTCATCGCCAGCCTGAACGGCACCACCAGCGGGGGCTGGGTGAAGTACGCCGCCCGCCTGGTCGATGCCGGGGCCGATGCGATCGAGCTCAACGTCTACGACGTGATCACCGACCCGCGCGTCACCGGCGCTCGAGGTCGAGGATCGGGTCCTGGACCTCGTCAGGTCGGTGCGCGCCGAGGTCGCGGTCCCCGTGGCGGTCAAGGTCGGTCCGTGGTTCAGCGCCCTGGCCAACATGGCCATGAAGCTGGCCGACGCCGGGCGCCGACGGCCTCGTGCTGTTCAACCGGCTCTACCAGCCGGACATCGACCTCGAGGTCCCGTCGGTGCGCCCGCGGCTGATGCTCAGCGTCCCGGGGAACGTTCGGCAGTCGGTGGCGTGGATCGGCATCCTGTCCGGGCAGGTCCCGCTGTCGCTGGCTGCCAGCGGGGGAGTGGACTCCGCCGAGGACGTCGTGAAGCTGATCCTCGCCGGGGCTGACGCCACGATGACCACCGCCGCGCTGCTGCGCCACGGACCGGAGCACGTCGAGACGCTGGTCACCGGCCTGGAGGCCTGGCTCGACCAGCGCGGCTACAGCTCGGTGGAACAGGCCAAGGGCTCGGTCTCCTTCAGCAAGGCCGCCGAGCCCGAGGCCTACCAGCGCGCCAACTACTACCAGACGCTGCACTCGTGGGGCCCGGTTCGCTGACCCCGCGCTGGCTACAGTGAGCGCGTGACGGCACACATGTCGACGGCCCTGGCCGCCGCCGTCCTGTTCGCGCTCCTCGTGCTCGGCGTTCACCGCCGTCTCGGCGGCCCTGGGCCGGCGCCTGGTCACCGCCCCGCTGGCGTTCGTCGCGATCGGGGCGGTGCTCGGGTTCGCGGTCGGCCCGATGGAAGGGTCGGCCACGGAGCCCGTCAAGCTCGTCGCGGAGATCACCCTCGTCCTGATCCTCTTCCACGACGCCGCCCAGGTCCGTCCCCGGGAGATCGGCTCCGACCGTGGCTTCTATGCCCGGCTGCTGCTCATCGGCTTCCCCCTGACGATCCTGCTCGGCTTCCTGATCGCGCGCCTGCTGTTCCCCGACCTCCCCGTGATGATGGCGCTGCTGCTGGCTGCCGCCCTGGCCCCGACCGACGCGGGCCTCGGCGCCCCCACGGTGCTCAACCCGGTCGTCCCGACCCGCATCCGACGGGCGCTCAACGTGGAGAGTGGCCTGAACGACGGCCTGGCCACGCCGGTGGTCCTGTTCGCGATCGCGGTGCTCGCCGGAGAGGAGGGGCTGGCCCTCGGGAGACGATCTCTCGGCCCTCGTCGAGGTCGCCCTCGGGGTCGTCGCCGGGGTCGCGGTCGGGGCGGCAGGTGGTGCGCTGCTGGGATGGTCGCGGCAGCACCGGATGAGCACCGCCGCCAGCCGGACCCTTGGCGTCCTGATGATCCCGCTGCTTGCCTATGGGGCCGCGCTGGTCATGTCCGGGAACGGCTTCGTCGCCGCCTTCATCTCCGGCACCGCCTTCGCAGGATCGGCGGCGTGGATCCACGAGGAGGAGTCGGCGCTGCTCGGCGCCGAGGAGCTCTCCGACCTCCTGGGGTATGCGGTGTGGCTGGTCCTCGGCCTCGTGGCTGTGCCCCTGGTCTGGCGGGAGGCCGGCTGGCGGGAGCTCGTGTTCGCGCTGCTGGCCCTGACCCTCGTGCGGATGCTTCCCGTGGCCCTGAGCCTGCTCGGCACCCGACCTTCGACCTCAGACGGTCGCGTTCATCGGATGGTTCGGCCCCCGCGGACTGGCCTCGGTGGTGTTCTCGCTGATCGCGCTGGAGTCCCTGGATGTCGACGACGACCTGCGCGTCGTGCTGGCCACCATCTGCCTGACGGTCCTGCTGAGCGTGATCGCCCACGGGCTTCTCGGCCCAGCCCCTGGCCAGCAGGTACGGGGCATGGGTCAGCCGCGTCACCCCGCCGGCGGAGCTGGCCGAGATGGATCGGGGCGTCGAGCCGCGGACACGAGGTGCCCGGTTGTGGCGCTGATCCCGGGCGACACCGCCTGGCCGTGGACCGGCAGTGACGTCGCCGACCCCCGGGCTTGGATCCTGACCGGCGATGACCCGGCAGCCCGCTGGCTGCTCCTCACCGGCTCCGTGGGCCGCAGCCCGGACGATCCCGACGTCCGCGCCGCGCCGCGAGCAGGTCCTCGCGGACCCCGCCACCGCCGACCTCATCGCCCGGTTGCCCGACTGGGAGGGTGGCGCCGGGTTCTCCGGGCACAACAGCCCGGCCTTCGCCCCCAACCTCCTGAACCTCCTGGCCGACATGGGCCTGCAGTCCGGCTGACGACGCGCGGATCGAGGATCTGCTCGACAGGATGCTCGACCACCAGGACTCCGACGGGCGGTTCCAATCGTTCGCTCCGCTGCGCGGTGCGGAGCAGCCCGTCTGGGGCGCCCTGCTGTGTGACACACACGCGATCACCGAGGTGCTCGTCCGGTACGGGCGGGGTGACGACCCACGAGTCCGGGTGGCGCTGGACCGGATGTCCGCCGACCTCGCCGACGACCGCGCAGGGTCCCGCCTGGCCGTGCCGACCGGATCCGGCCACCGGCTTCCATGGCCCGGGCCGACGCGGGGACCTGTGCCCACAGGTGTCGATCGAGGGGCTGCGAACCTTCGCCCTGCTTCCGGAACCCGTGCGCCCCGCGCACCTGCCCGAGGTGGCCCGCGCGGTGCTGTCGGCCTGGGGTGATCGGGCCGCCAGCACGCCCTACATGTTCGGCCACGGGCGCAGCTTCAAGACCGGGAAGTGGCCGGCGACCTGGTACAGCGCGCTGACGGTCCTGGAGGCCCTGGGCGGCTACCCGGCGCTGTGGCAGGGCCCGTGGTGCCGATCCCGTCGATCGCCGTCGGGTGGCTGAGCTGGTGGCATGCCTGATCGCGTACACCATGGATGCGCAGGGGCGGGTCCGGCCGCAGTCGACCTTCCGGGGCTTCGAGGACCACAGCTTCGGCCAGAAGAAGCGCGGCATCACCGTTCGCCACGGCCAAGGTCCTGTCGGTCCTCGCGCCCTTCACTGAGCTGGCCGACGACGTCGCGGACGTCGACGTCCTGGCGCTGACGAGCTCGAAGGGCGGAACCGGGACGGTGGTCGGCCCGCGCACCCGCTGACCGGACTCAGTCCTCGTGGGCGATGACATCCCCGGTGAACGGCGCCTCGGTGATCGCCACCTTGGGCTCGGGCACGAAGTAGTTGGGGTCATCGGGGGTACCCCGCACCTTGACTGCGTTCACCAGGATCACGGCGAAGTAGGGAAGCAGGATCCCGGCGGCAACGGCGATCCAGCGCCAGAAGCCGGGCACCACGACGGCCACCACGATGGCCACCATGCGCATCCCCATGAGGAACAGGTACTGGCGCTCGCGGTGGACCAGGTCCGCCGACGGACCGGGCTCCGCCGATGTGATGCGATGTACCTCCACCCGACTCACGCGCCCAGCCTACGACCGGGCCGCGGATAGGGCATCCTGCGGAGGGTGCCAATCGACCACAACGAGGAGACCCCATGACCAACCGGACCTACCGCCTGACCGAGATCGTCGGGACCAGCCCCGAGGGCGTCGACGCCGCGATCCGCAACGGGGTGAGCCGGGCCGGGAAGACCATCCGGCACATCGACTGGTTCGAGGTCGAGCAGATCCGCGGCTACGTCCGCGACGGCGAGGTCGACCACTTCCAGGTCTCGATGAAGATCGGCTTCCGGCTCGAGGACGCCTGATCAGACCGCTTCGCTGGTCGTCGACAGGTTGAAGTCCTCGATGGCCAGCGGGGCGACCCGCGTCCGGGTGAACCAGTCGGCCCACTCGCGCGGGAGGCAGTCGACCGGCGTGCCGGCGTCGGCGATCCGGTCCAGCATCCCCAGGGGGGAGTCGTTGAACCGGAAGTTGCCAGCTGCCCCGATCACCTCGCCGTCACGGACGACGTAGACCCCGTCGCGGGTCAGTCCCGTCAGCAACAGGCTCTGGGCGTCCACCTCGCGGATGTACCAGAGGCAGGTGACCAGCAGGCCATCGCCCAGGCGCGCGGCCAGCTCGTCGAGGGTGCCTTCGCGTCCCTCGACACCGGCGATCATGTTGTCCACGAAGGGCGTGTGGGCGATGTCCGCGAGGCCGGCGGAGTGCCGGGTCGTGACGAGGCCACGCAGCGTCCCATCGGCCACCCAGTCGGTGGCGACCGCGCGGCAGACCCGCATCGAAGGTGCTGGACATCGCCGAGGACACGGTGTCCTGGACGTGGTCGGCGCACTCCAGCCCGCGCGGCGCCCGGATCGGATCGCAGCCAGAAGGGCAACCGGGCCAGACGCTCACCCACGAGGGTGCCGCCCCCGTGGCGGCTGAACGCACTGCGGCCCTCGATGGCGTCGCGAGCGCCTGCCGACCACAGCAGGTAGATCAGCATGTCGGCTGCCGCCGAGGGCGAGAGCAGCACCCGCTGCCTGCCCGGGGCCACGTCGATGCGAGTCTGCCTGGGCCGCCAGCCCGCGGCGCACCTCCGCCGGTGTGCCAGCGAGGTCCATCTCGCGCGAAGTAGCGCCCAGACCGGCCCGCCCACGCAGAGCGGCTGCCGGATCCGGACTTCCCGCACAGCTCGAAGCGCGCCGCCGGCTGGTCGTGCCGCAGCCGCAGGCCACCGGTCGTCCCGAAGTAGGTGCTGGTCAGGCTGTGCTCCGCGTAGCCGAAGTGGTCGATGTCCGTCGCGGGAAGGACATCGCTGAGCAGCGCGCTGACCGGCGCCAGCTCCTCGGGGGCCGAGAGTGCGGGCGGCAGGTCCCACGTGGGGCTGGCGGGGCGAGCGGGAACCTCGGGGGCGACATCCTGCGCCGGGCCCGCCCCATGGGCCTCGGAACGGGCCTGCGCGATGAGGGCCTCGAGATCGTCGCCGCGAGCGGACCACCGAACTGGTCGTCCCCGAACCGATGCCGCCCGGCACGTCCGGGTGCGCCACGATGTGGACCGTCTGCCGTGCGGTCATCCCGTTGGTGGTCAGGGTCGAGTTCGCCCACCGCAGGTTCGCCGTCGTGGTGCTCTCGACGATCACGGTCCCGCGGTCGGGCCCGAGCAGCTCGAGTGCCCGTTCCACCAACTCCTGGGGCCTCATGCGTGCGCCTCCTGCTGGGTGTTGAGCACGTTGATCCCCTCGAACACGGCCACGGGGCATCCATGGCTCACGGGGGCCACCTGGCCGGGCTGGGCCTTGCCGCAGTTCAGCGCCCCGCCCAGCAGGTAGGTCTGCGGTCCGCCGAGCGCCTTCAGCCCCGCCCAGAACGTCGGGGTGCTCGACTGGTAGGCCACATCGCGCACCTGCCCGACGATCCGCCCCGAGCGGATCCGGAAGAACCGCTGCCCGGTGAACTGGAAGTTGTAGCGCTGCATGTCGATCGACCAGGACTTGTCGCCCACGATGTACAGGCCGTCCTCCACCCCGCTGATCAGCCCCTCGAGGTCGGGACCCGGCGGGATCGGGCTGCAGGCTCACGTTGGGCATCCGCTGGACCGGCACGTGCACCGCGGAGTCGGCGAAGGCGCACCCGTTGGACCGCCCGAAGCCGTGCTCGGCGGCCATCCGGCGATCGAGCTGGTAGCCCACGAGCGTGCCGTCGCGCACGAGGTCCCAGGACTGGGCAGCCACGCCCTCGTCGTCGAAGCCGACCGTGGACAGCCCGTAGGGGGCACCCGGTCACCGGTCACGTGCATGAGCGGCTGATCCGTACCTCAGGCTGCCCAGCTGGTCCAGCGTCGCGAAGCTGCTGCCGGCGTAGTTGGCCTCGTACCCCAGGGCGCGGTCGAGCTCCGTGGCGTGCCCGACGCTCTCGTGGATGGTGAGCCAGAGGTTGGTCGGGTCCAGGACCAGGTCGTACCGGCCGGGCTCGACCGACGGCGCGACCGACTTCTCCGCGAGCAGCTCGGGCAGCGCCGACAGCTCGGAGTCCCAGTCCCAGGCCCCGTCGCCGACGAGGTACTCCCAGCCCCGGGCGACGGGCGGGGCGCAGGACGACATGTCGTCGAAGCGCTCGTCGGTGATGTGGAAGGCCATGACGTCCCCGGCCACCCGGGTGCGCTGCTGCAGCGTGTCCGTCCCGGCGCTGTCGGCGTAGTAGGTGATGTCCCGGAACGCCTGGAAGCCCGCGTCGACGCGCTGCACGTGGGCACTGGCCAGCAGGGCGGCGCTGCGTGCCTCCAGGAGCGCCAGGACCTCGGAGTCGGGGACCAGGAAGGGGTCGATGGCCACCGGATTGGCCCACGCGCGGCCCGCGTGCACCGGCTCGGGGGCCAACTCCACCCGCTCGCGCGCCACCGGGGCGGCCACCCGCGCCATCGCGACGGCCAGCCTCGCCACCTCGGCGGCAGACGCGGTGCTCACCGCATCGCCCGACGCGAAGCCCCAGACCCCGTCCACCAGGACCCGGACGCCGAGTCCGGTGGCGCTGTCGGCCACGAGGGCCAGCGGATTCGCGTCGTGGACGGTCGCCGACCGCGTCCGCTGCCGCGAGATCCGGACGTCGACGTGCTCGGCACCGAGGGCCCGGGCCGCCTCGATCCCGGCCTGGGCACACGCCGCGAGCGGAAGTGCCTGGAAGTCGGCCTCGATCACGTCGAGAGCCCTCTGATCGCGCAGTCCCCATTCCACGCCGGTCACAGTAGCGCCGCCAGCGGGATCCCACGGGAGCGACGTGGCAGAGTTCGGCCATGCTGATCGAGCTTCGCGTGCTCCTCGGCCCGAACGCTGACATCCCCGCCCCTGCCATCCGGGTGACCCTCGCCGGGCCCCTCGAGCCGGGGCTGGACCTGTGTGACGTGACCGACCGGATCGCCCGGGCGGCCGATGCCCACGTCGGTCCGGCCGTGAGCCGCACCGGGGGCGACGGGACCGTCGTCGTCGCGTTCCCGTGGGCGCACGAGGGCACCGGCGAGGCGCTGGGCATGGCCCTCGTCGAGGTGCTGCGGATGGGGCCCGGCGTCCCCCTCGACGAGCGGATCGCCTCGGGTGCCCAGTTGGTGCGTGCCGCGGACCCGGGGGACCCGCCGCGGCTGATCGACCCGACGGTGCCCACCGTGGCCGTGACCGGGACGAACGGCAAGACGACCACGACCCGGCTGTTGGGGCGGATGGCCGCCGAGGCGGGCCTGCTTGCCGCGTGGAGCAGCACCGACGGCGTGTACCTGGCCGGCCGGTGCATCGAGCCGGGGGACTGGTCCGGACCGGGGGGCGCCCGTCTGGCCCTCGAGGAGCCCGGGGTCGGATTCGCCGTCCTGGAGACTGCCCGCGGCGGCCTGATGCTGCGCGGGATGGGCGTGCGCGCCGTGGACGTGGCGGTCTTCACGAACGTGAGCCCGGACCACCTCGGCCTGCAGGGCATCGACACCGTCGAGATGCTGGCCTGGGCCAAGTCCACGGTCGTCAAGGTGGTGCGCCCCGGGGGCTGGGCGGTGCTCAACGCCGAGGACCCCCTGGTTCGTCAGTACCACGATGCAGGTCCCGGGAGACCGTGGTTCTTCGCCCTGGAGCCCGATGGGCCCGACGCCGCCCTCGCGCGTCAGCTCGGCGCCCCGCTGAGCACCGTGCGCGGCGGGCAGCTCGTGGTCGAGGGGCATCCCTCTGGCCCCCTCGACCTCGGCGCCGTCCGGGACATCCCGGTCACGATCGCAGGGCTGTCCCGGGAGAACCTGGCGAATGCGCTGGCCGCGGCCAGCGCCGGGCTGGCCGCCGGCCTGCCCCGCGAGGCCGTGTCAGCCGGCCTGCGGTCGTTCCTCCCCGACGCCAGCTCGAGCCCCGGACGGATGAACATCTGGAGTGCGCCGACGCCGGACGGGGGATCGGCGACGGTCATCCTCGACTTCGCGCACAACGAGGCCGGCGCCGAGGCCCTGTTCCGGGTCGGCCGTGGCCTGCGCCGACCCGGGGCCGCCCTGCACGCGTCGATCGGCAACGCGGGGGACCGGACCGACCAGGGCATCGCCGAGGTGGGCCGGCTGGCCGGCGAGGCCGCTGACACCGTGCAGCTCGCGGCCAAGGCCCACTACCTGCGCGGGCGCACCCAGGACGAGATCGATGCGCTGCAGCGGGCGGGGGTCCGTGCCGCGGGCAAGGAGCCCATCGAGGAGGTCCCGGACGAGCCGACCGGCCTGCGCGCGCTGCTGGCCCGCGCCCACGACGGCGACGTCATCGCGATGATGATCCATCAGGACCGGTCCGCGTGCGTCGCGCTGCTCGCGCAGGCCGGGGCCACCGAGGACGACCCGGCGACCATCCGCGCCAAGGTGGAGGCCGCAGGCGCGGCCCCGGGCTGACCGGGGCGTCCCTACTCGTGCATGGCGGAGTGGCCCAGGGCCTCGAGCTCGGTGTAGACCGCGTCGGTCTGGTCGGCACAGATGGCCACCACGTCCCCGGCGGTGGCCTGCTCGATGGCCCAGCGCACCGCGTCGATCTCCATCGGCACCGCGCGTACCTCCTTGGCCCGAGCCCCCTGCGCGATCGCCTCGCGCACGCCCTGCTCGAGCAGGGCGCTGACCTCACCGGCCTGGCGGCCGCGGAGCTTGGCGTCCTCCTTGGCCACCACGAGGTCGAAGTGCCGGGCTCCGGTGCGCCCGAGCTCGAGGATGTCGGAGTCCCGGCGGTCCCCGGCGGTGCCGATGACCCCGATCCGGCGGCGCTTGTGCACCTCGGCCCGGGCGGCGTCCAGCCCGTCGGTGTAGGACGCGATGAAGGAGCCGAGCGCGTCGAGCCCCGCAGGGTTGTGGGCGTAGTCCACGAACACGTTGACGCCGTTGACGTCGATGTGGTTCAGGCGTCCCGGGGCCAGGTGGTAGTTGGTGGAGAAGGTGCGCAGCCCGGCACGGATGTCGTGCAGGTGCGCCCCACCGGCGAAGCAGGCGCCCGCGGCAGCCATGGCGTTGGCCACGTTGAACCGCGCCTTGCCCCCGAAGGTCGCCGGAAGCAGGTGGGTGAAGGCCACCTGCATGGAGCGCTTGCCCTGCCGCAGGACGATCGACTCGCCGAGCTCGCCCTTCTCGAGCACCAGGGCCAGGCCACCGTCGCGGCAGTGCCGGTCGACCATGCTCCGGGTAGGCGATCCTGGCTCGGACATCGTGAACCACACGATCTCGCCGTGGCACCGTCGCGCCATGGCCGCCACGTGCGGGTCGTCGGCGTTGAGCACCGCGTGACCCCCGCGCGGAACCGCCTCGACGACGACGCTCTTCACGTCGGCCAGGTCCTCGAGGGTGTTGATGCCGCGCAGGCCCAGGTGGTCGGAGGCGACGTTGAGCACGACGGCCACGTCGTTGCGGTCGTAGCCCAGACCCTCGCGGAGGATGCCGCCGCGGGCGACCTCGAGCACGGCGAGGTCCACGCGCGGGTTCTGCAGCACCATGCGGGCGCTCTTCGGCCCCGACGCGTCGGAGCGGATCACCAGGCGCTCGTCGATCACGACGCCGTCGGTGGAGGTCATGCCGACCTTGCGGCCCATGCCCTTGAACACGTGGCCGATCATCCGCGAGGTGGTGGTCTTGCCGTTCGTGCCGGTGACGGCGATGATCGGCACCCGGCTCGGGGATCCCGGGGGGAACAGCAGGTCGATCACCGGCTTGGCGATGTACTGCGGCTCGCCGATCGTCGGGTGCGTGTGCATCCGGAAGCCGGGTGCCGCATTCACCTCGCAGATCGCTCCGCCCGCCTCGCGCACCGGCACGGTGATGTCGGGGGCGATGAAGTCGATGCCGGCGACGTCGAGCCCGACGACCCGGGCGGCCTCCTCGGCGATCTCGACGTTGTCCGGGTGCGCGTCGATCGTGCGGTCGATCGAGATCCCGCCGGTCGACATGTTGGCGGTCAGCGCCAGCTTCACCATCTGGCCCTGCTCCGGGACGCCGTCCATCGCCAGGCCCTGGGCGGCCACGAGCGCCACTGCAGCGTCGTCGACCTTGATCCGGGTGAGCACCTTCTCGTGGCCCACTCCGCGCCGGGGGTCGGCGTTGGTCGCGTCGACCAGCTCGGCGACGGTGCGCCGCCCGTCGCCGATCACGTGCGCCGGGACCCGCTCGGCCACCGCCGCGATCCGCCCGCCGACGACCAGGAACCGGTAGTCGCTTCCGGTGATGTAGCTCTCGACCTGCAGGTACCCGCTGCGCGACTCCGCCTTGGCCACGTCGTAGCCGGCCTCCAGCTCGGTGTCGTCGGTGATGTTCAGGACCACGCCGCGCCCGTGGTTGCCGTCCAGCGGCTTGATGACCACCGGGTAGCCGATCCGCCGGGCGACCTGCAGCGCCCCGCGCAGGGTGCGCACGGAGTCGCTCTTGGGCACCGGCAGCCCGGCGGCGCTGAGCAGCTTGTTGGTGATGTCCTTGTCGCTGGCGATGTCCACGCCCAGGGCCGAGGTCTGCGAGGTCATCGTGGCGCGGATGCGCTGGGCGTAGCGGCCCTGCCCGAGCTGGACCAGCGACGCGCTGTTCAGGCGCATCCACGGGATGTCGCGTGAGACGGCCTCGTCGATAAGCGCCTGCGTGGACGGTCCGAACGCCGTCCGCTCAGCCCGCAGCAGGAACTCCTCGAACTGCGCGTCGAAGTCGAACTCCGGGTCGTGGGCGACCAGGTCGTTGACCATCCGCACCGCGAGCGTGCCGGCGGCCAGGGCCACGGACTCGTCCTGGTAGCCGAAGATCACGTGGTAGCGCCCCGGCTCCCCGGTGCTGCGGGTCTTGCCGCGGCGGGTGTCGTGGCCGACCTCGTTCTGCAGCTGCAGCGCGATGTGCTCGGCAACGTGGCCGACCCAGGTGCCCTCACGCAGTCGCTCGGCGAACCCGCCCTTGCGCCCCCGCGAGCAGGAGTGCTCCCCGACCCCCGGCAACCACGCCAGCAGCTGGTCGGTGAAACCCGGGAGCATGTCGGTCGGGTACTCCTCCAGCGATCCGAGGTCCACCACGAGGTGGATCGCCGGGCCGTAGGACCAGATGTTGGGGCCGCGGTACACCCGAGTCTCGATGATCGACAGGTCCGGCGCAGCGGGACCGGTCGGCGCAGGGCGGTCGGTCACGGTGACTCCTTGTGCTCCTTGGTGCGGCGTCGGCGTCGTGCGTTGCGTGCCACCACCGAGTCATCGACGCCCTCGGCGGCCACCCGCCGGGAGATCGTGACGAGGTCGTGGGTGGGCTCGGGCAGGTCGCCCGGGTCCACGGCGCTGTGGTCACGGTAGGACACCAGCGTGCGCGAGGTGAGGTCGAAGCGAGCCCCGTGGGGAAGGAAGTGCACGCCCGCGCCGGAGATCATCAGGGGAGTCGTGCCCCGCGCGGTGGCTGCGTCGGTCAGGGCCGTGCGCATGTCCACGCAGAACACCGAGCCCTTGCCGACGACCTCGAGCTCGATCTCGTCGGTGACCAGGATCGAGGTGTCCTCGTCCAGGCCGATCCCGAGCAGGTCGGGGAGGAGGCGACGAGGTTCATCAGCCGGCCGAACCGCTCGCGCTGGGAGAAGTGCTGGTCGACGATCACCCCGGGCAGCAGGCCCAGGCCCTGGGCGGCACCCACCATGCGGAACTTCGGCTGCGCGCCGGGGGAGCCGTACCCGACCATGTGCTCGCTGACGACCGAGGCCCCGGCCGATGTCCCGCCCACGAGGACGCCCCGCTCGTAGGCCTGCACGACAGCGTCCCCGAAGCGGGTCCCGCGGATGGCTGCGGCGAGCTTCATCTGGTTGCCGCCGGTGAAGAACACGCCGCTGGCCCACGCCACGGCGTCGCTGAACTCCTGCTTGTCGGCCTCACGCCGGTCGCGCGGACGGGCGGAGATCACCTCGGCCACGCCCAGCTTGGCGAAGAGCCGCTCGTAGAGCTCGACGATCTCCGGGCCGAGGGCCGAGGCGGTCGCGCAGACGACGATCCTCGCGTCGGCGCCACCTGCCTCGGCGACGAACCGTCGCAGGATCCGGGTGGCGCCCAGCTTGTCCTCGGCGCCCCCGATCGCCATCAGTCGACGCTGTGGGACCTCCGCGGTGGTGATGCTCACCTGTGGCAGGGTAGTGGGTGCGCGGCCCGAACGTGGTCGAAGGGATCGGGGATCGGATGGACGTCGCGAGCAGGAGGCTGCTGGTGGTGCGGCACGCCAAGTCGGCGTGGCCCGCCGGTGTGCCCGATCGCCTGCGCCCCCTGGGGCCCCGCGGGCTGCGCGACGCGCCCCGGATGGGCCAGCGGATCCGGGAGCTCGTCGGGGCCGTGGACGTGGTGGTGGTCAGCCCCACCCAGCGCACGCAGGAGACGTGGGCGCTGATCAACGAGGAGCTCGGCCACACGGGCCCCGTGGTCACCGACCCACGGGTCTACGACGCCTGGGGGGCCCACATGCTCGACCTGGTCCGGGAGCTCCCGCCGGACGCCGGCACCGTGATGATCCTGGGCCACGAGCCCGGCGTGTCAGAGCTGGTCCTCAGCCTGGCCGGGTCCGCGCGGGACGACCTGCGCGACCTCGTCGCGACCAAGTTCCCCACCTGCGCCGTCGCCCTGCTGCACGCGGAGCGGCCGTGGGCGGACTTCGCCCCCGGGTGCGCGGCGCTGGACACGTTCACCACCCCGAAGGACTGACGGGCAGGATCCCGGCGGCCGCGTCGGCCTCCTCGACCTCCTCGCGCGAGATCCCCATCAGGTAGAGCACGGTGTCCAGGTAGGGCACGTTGATCGCCGAGTCGGCGGCCGCCTGCACGACCGGCTTGGCGTTGAACGCGATGCCGTGGCCCGCAGCCGAGAGCATGTCGAGGTCGTTGGCCCCGTCACCGATGGCGATCGTCCGCGCGGTGTCGATCCCGAACTCCGCCGCGAACTCGCGCAGGGCCTGCTCCTTGGCGGCACGGTCGATCACCGGGCCGCGCACGCGCCCGGTCAGGTGCCCGTCGACGACCTCCAGCCCGTTCGCGCGCACGGCGTCCACGCCCAACTCGTCGGCCAGCGGGCCGATCACCTCGGTGAAGCCCCCGCTGACCAGCGCGATCCGGTAGCCGAGGCCCTTGAGCGTCCGACACAGGGTCCGGGCGCCCGGGGTCAGCCGGATCTGCGCCCGCGCCCGGGCGATCACGTCCTCGGGCAGCCCTGCCAGCTCGGCGACCCGTGCGTGCAGCGACTCTGCGAAGTCCAGCTCGCCGCGCATCGCCGCCTCGGTGATCGTGCGGACCTGCTCCTCCCTGCCGGCGAACCGGGCCAGGACCTCGATGACCTCGTCCTGGATGAGCGTCGAGTCCACGTCCATGACCACGAGGTGCACTCCGCGGCGGGCGAGCCCACGGGGCTGCACCGAGACATCGACGTCGAGGTCGTGGCAGCGGGCCACGAGATCCCGGCGCAGGACCGCCGGATCGGGGGCCAGGACCTCCAGGGCCAGGACCGTCACGGGGTAGTCGGCGACCCGGTCGATCCGGACGATGTTGGACCCGCCCGACGCCATCGTGGACGCCAGCGCGCTGATGTCGCTGCCGGTGATCGTCGCGCCGACGATGGTGACGGTGCAGTTGGACAGCATCCCCGAGACATCCGCGGCGTGGACCTGCCGGACCGAGACCTCGAAGTCCGGGACCGCGGCACGCATCCTCTCGGCAAGGTGCTCCTCGGACCCCTCGGCAGCCAGCACGACGGCCCCCAGGACGAGCTGGCCGGCGACGACCACCTGCTCCACGTCGAGCACCGTGGTCTCGGCCAGCGCGCCGAACATGCGCGCGGTGACGCCCGGGCGATCGACGCCGACGACGGTCGCGTGGAAGGTGGTGTCAGTCATTCTCGGGCCAACGCTATCTCCCTCGTGCCCGCGAACCACGAGACAGGGTCCTTTGGGCTCTGTCGGCACCGGCATCCGGTGGTGCAGTCTCGAATCAAGGCCGTGGACGGGGAGCCGACGTGGGGTCGTCCTCCGGGGCGGGAAGGGGCCGCACGATGAAGCGCACGTCACTGCTCGGGATGGCGATGGTGGCTTCTCTGGCAGGGAGCCTCATTCTCGGCACGCCCGCCGGCGCGTCCGAGACAGGCCCGAGCCTGACCGGGATGTCCGACATCATCGCCGTCTCAAAGAGCGGGACACTGGCCCTGGGCACCGTGGGGGCGAGGACCGTGGTGCGAGACATCGTCCACGGAAGGACAGTGCGTCGTCTTGGCAGCCCGCGCGCATGCTTACCGTTACACAGCCCTGTCCGACACTGGTCGGTACATCCTGTATCAGTGGGGCGCGCGGATCAGCGTGGTTGACGTCAGGACCGGGAAGGCGCGCTCGGCCGTGACGACGAAGTCCGGGGCCAGGATCAAGCCGGCGTGGAAGGCCAAGCCCTGCGGGGAGGAATGCTACGACTCCGACCGGCCAACCGTCCGCGGGGCATTGTCTGGGAACGGTCGGTACGTGGCCTTCTGTGCGAACCTCAAGGTGCCGACTCGTGGCGACCTCTACATCAAGGACATGCGGACGCGGGCGATGAGGATCTTGACCGACTACTGCCCAATGGGTGAGGAGTACCCGCACAAGAAGCACCTGCCCTACTGGGTGGACATCTCCGAGTCCGGCCGCGTCATCCTGATCAAGAGCGAGGATCCTGACACGCTGCGATTGGTCCTGGATCGCCGCCGGTATGCAGATGTCCAACTCCCGTCCGCATACGCCCAGATGCCCAACGACGGCAGCGCGATCTTCTACAGCGAGCCCCGCCCCTACACGCCTGGCGATCCCACCACCGTCGCCGATCCGTTCACGGCGAAGCGGTATGACATCGCCACCGGCACGGTGACCGATCTGGCTGTTGACGATCCCGCCGGACTCGGTACACCAGGGGACTATCGCATCCCTCAGTCGATGACCCGCCGAGGGCGCTATGTCTCCTACAGCGGCTCGGTCGGCCCCAACTCAGCGACTGGCCTCGCCCAGATCGGCGTCTTCGACCGTCAGACGGGCACCACCACGGACCTGACTCCGGCCCTTGAAGCACTCGGCCTCCCCCGGCTCAGCCCCTGGGTCGGCCCCACTGGGGTCCAGTTCACCGAGCACTACCGCACGCTCATCTCAGGCGACGGCACGACCTACATGTTCGGCAGCGCGAACGGCTGGTACAAGGTGCAACTGACGAACTAGCCGAGCCCTCTGGTGGTCGATCGGCGCCGATCAGGAGGTCACAACGCTCGGCGCCTGTCGCGGATGGGGGCCTTGAGGAAACATGAAGCCCGACTGCGCGCCTCGAATTGGGGGTACACCCGCGTGAACACCCCACGCGACAGGGCCTTTGGGCTCTGTCGATCCCGACAGCGGGCGGTGCAGTCTGATAGGTGAGCCTCTGGGTGGAGCACCAAGGTGGCGTCGTCCTCCGGGGTGGAGGGGGGTGCGCCATGCAGCACAACAGGGCAATCGGAGTGGCGCTCCTAGCCGCGCTGTCAGGGAGCCTTCTGATCGGCTGCTCATCGGACAGCGCAATCACGGCCACGTCCACCACGTCCGCTGAGGGGCTCGCATCCAGCGAGGTGGCGACCATGCTTGAGGATCGGATCGCCTCCTTCAACAGCGGAGACGGTGATGGGGCGGCGGAGTTCTACGCGGAGGATGCGGTGCTGCAAGAGGAGGACATCGGGCTGGTGACCACGGGGCGCAAGGAAATCGGAGTTCGTCTCCGGGATCTCTTCGGGATGGGTCTACGGATGGAGCCCGTGGGTTCGCCGATCCAGAGCGGCCGTTTCGTGGGCGAGGCTGTGCGCTTCACACAGTTCGAAGGGCCAGGGACCGGCGAGGGCGTCCTGGTGTTCGAACTCAACGATGCCGGCAAGATCGCTCACCAGTGGGTGACCGGCGAAGTCCGATGAGCCCTGCTTTCGGGTGTGACACGGACACAACCGCCAGCGGGGGACTGGATTGCCGATCCGCGGATATGGGAGCCACCTGGGCCATCTACCGAGCCGCTACCGCCCTGCCCGTGCAGACCGCCGCCGAGGTTCAGGCTCCTGGCTCCGCTGGGATCGCCGCAAAGAGCAAGGCTGCCGCCAGAAGCGCGGGCGGCGCGTACAACATGACTGCAACCCCGAAGCCCGCGGTGGCGGTGACAAGACCGACGACCAGCGTCGTGATGGCCAACTCCCACGCCGCCCAGCGGGGGCGGATCACGGCCAGGACACCTATCGCGGCCAGCGGCATGCAATACGTCCATGCAGCCGACCACTCCATGGAGGGTTCCCGAGACGCCCACCAGTAGAAGACGACCCCGAACGCCACGAGGCCGACACCGAGCACCCAACTGACGATCCTTGGCCATTGCCGGGGCACTCGCTCGCCCTTGCCTCGCAGGTCCAGGACCACGGCAAACACGATCGGCACGAGCAGGATTGCCGCGACAACTGCGACCGCCTGGTCGGACATCCTCACCGTCTCCCGAAGTCAACGCTACGCTGTTGCCGCCGTGAGTCCAGAGTCCTTCGTCAGCACCAACACCGCCGACAACCCCGAGCCCGACGCCCCCTCGGGCCGCCTTAGGACCGTCTTGCCAATCCACGAATATGGGAGCCACTTGCTCCATCTACGCAGCGGGGATCGTCGACGTATCCGGGACTTCGGGCTCTGTCGGCCCCGACACCAGGCGGTGCAGTCTGGAAGATGAGCCTTTGAGTGGAGCACCAAGGTGGCGTCGTCCTCCGGGGCGGAACGGGGTGCACCATGAAGCGCAACAAGGCCCTGGGAGTAGTGCTCGTTGCCGCGCTGGCGGGGAGCGTTCTGACCGGCTGCTCATCGGACAGCAGCGACCACCACCACGTCCACATCGAACGCAGTCACCGATCATCCCTTCAGCGCCACGGCGGCTGGTGAGGCCACGGATACGACCGACACCAACAAGCTCTGCCCTTTTGGGACTGCGTTTACGGTCATCACCGCTACCGGGCAGACCGCCGACGGCGAGAAGATGACCATTACCACGCAGCACTGCCGGGTTGAGGAGGCCGGGAGGGCAACCAACGGCTCGGGGACGATCACCATGGCGAACGGTGACCAGATCTTTGTCGCCTACGAGTCAGACTGGGTCTTCGACTCGGCAACCTCCAAGGTCAACGGCACCGGCCCCTTCAAGGTCGTGGGCGGGACAGGAGAGTTCGAGAACGCAATGGGCACGTTGGCTCACACCTGCGTCACCTCGACCAGTGACGCCCAGCCATGGCCGGTGGAGTTCACATTCGATGGGACGCTGACCTACTGAGTCGCTGGACGAAGGTGCGTCGAGGCCGAGGTTGCGAGAGCCGCAGAGTCAGGCCCTTCGCGTCATGCAATGCTCGGGGTGGTCTTCCCGACCCCGGGGCGTCCCAGCGCTCCCGCGCGAGATGCCGAACCGCAATTGGGGCGCCACCCGCCGGCAGATCGACGCGCTCCTCGCCGCCTCACCACATGCCGGCGGGATGCCTTCTACTCGGCGACTGGGAACTCAGGGGAGGTTCCGAGGTAGTCCTGGAGGAACTTGTCGGCCGATGCCCGGTCAAACCGGGCATCAAATGGGTTGCAGGTCAACGCCATCAGGTTGCCGTCTTGCACCCAGACGGCGAACAGGCTTCCCCACGGGTAGACCGCAGCGACCCGAGTCGATCCGATGATCGGCATGTCGATCGCATCCTCGGACAACTGTCCCCCGAACCCGGAGTCGGATTGGATCGCGTCCTTCAGGAACGTGTCCAGGTTCATGTCGCCCATGGTCAGGCGCATCCGCGCGCTCCCTGTGAGTGTGAGCGTCGTCAGGACCCCGACCTTCTCCTCATCTCGGCTCACGACCACCACGGATGCGTGATCGAATGTCCCGTCCGGCATGTTCTCGAAGATCGAGGTTGCCTGTTGATCCATAGCGGTCGCCGTATACACGTCGAGCGGGTCAGCCGTACCGCGGACCGGCTCATCGGCGCTGGTCGCCAAGAGGGCGCCCGCAAGGGCGGCGCCCAGGGCAGCGACTGCGAGCAAGACCCACAGCCACCGGCGGTGCTGCGGTCGTTGCGGGACTTGAGACGGTGTCGCCCGGATCTGTCATGGTCTGCATCGGGATTCTCCTTCCCCCAAGGCAGTCCGTACGCGGTCTCTGCTATGCGGACTTCGATTTCATCGTGTCGCAGCCCGGTGGTTGTGGGCAGGGGAATAGGTCACCGCTCAGGATGAACTGAGACTCCCCGCGAGGGCTCTCAGCGAGAGCCGCGGCCGGTCAGGCGCGGCGGTCGGCGGACTCGGCAGGGCGGGGTCCCGGCTCCGGGCTCGGGCGGGTCGGGGCGTTCAGCCCGCCGACGACGCCGACGATCACGTCCTCCACCTCGCCCAGCACCGCCCGGACCTCGGCGGCCCGGGACCGTGCCTCACCGGCGGTGACGGCCGCGCCCTCCTCGACCCGGGCCAGGTCCAGGGCGTCGTGCAGTGCCGCCAGCCTGACGAGCAGGGCCTCCACCTCGGGATCCAGGCCCCGGGGCAGCCGACCGAGGGCGACCTCCCACTCGCGGGGCGCGGGGCGCGTGGCAGCACGATCCAGGCCGAGCTGCTCGAGCCGGTGGGCCGCCGCGGTGACGGCCTCGGCCAGAGCCCGGGCGCCCGAGCGCGCCGTGAGCATGCCGGCCTGCAGGGGGCTGATCGCCGCGGACCGGGCGGGGTCCCAGCGCCAGCCGCCGGCGCTGTGCCGGAGCAGCCCGACGGCGTGGTCACCGCGGCTGAGCAGGACAGCCGGGGACGGCTGGCCCTCGACGGCGGGCGGCCATCCCAGGGTGCGGCCCGGGCGCGGGAGGAGCAGCCAGGTGCTGTCCGCTCCCGACAGCCGGATCGCGCGCAGCAGGTCGGGCAGCGGGGTCGGTGGCGCGCCGTGGACGCTGCCCACCACGGGCGCGTCCGGGGCGGCCAGGGCCATGGTCTCGAGCAGGTCGTCGGACCCTGCGGCCCCACGCAGCCACGCACCCAGCCACAGGGCGGTCGTGGTCATCTGTGCGGCGCTCACCTGCAGGAGGGTAGGGCACGTCGCGGCCCAGCGCCCCGGTTCCGCGCGGGTAGGGTGGGCGAGTGGTCGAGGTGCTCAACTTCCGCGACGTGACAGTCCTGCGCGGCGGACGTCCCATCGTCGACCGTCTCGACTGGCGGGTCACCGAGGACCAGCGCTGGGTGGTCCTGGGACCCAACGGCGCCGGGAAGACAACGATCCTGCAGCTCGCCGGAGCCCAGATCCACCCGACATCCGGGCGCGTGGAGGTCCTGGGCGAGGCCCTCGGATCCGTCGACGTGTTCGACCTGCGTCCCCGGATCGGCCTGGCCAGCGCGAGCCTGGCCGAGCGCATCCCCGCCGACGAGCGCGTCTGCGACGTCGTGGTCACCGCAGCCTGGGCCGTCACCGGGCGGGGGCTGGAGTCCTACGAGGACCCGGACACGACCCGAGCCCGGGACGTCCTGGGGCTGGTGGGCGCCGCCGCGCTGTCCGAGCGCCTGTTCGGCACGCTCTCCGAGGGCGAGCGCAAGCGGGTGCAGATCGCCCGCGCCATGATGACCGACCCGGAGCTGCTGCTCCTCGACGAGCCCGCCGCCGGGCTGGACCTCGGCGCCCGCGAGGACCTGGTCACCCGGCTCGGGGGGATCGCCACGGACCGCTGGGCCCCCGCCCAGGTGCTCGTGACCCATCACGTCGAGGAGATCCCGGCCGGCTTCACCCACGTGCTCCTGCTGCGGGACGGGCGCGCGGTGGCCTCCGGACCGATCCATGAGGTCCTCACCGGACGGAACCTGAGCGAGACCTTCGGCACCCGGCTGCGAAGTGGCCAGGTGCGCGGGAGGTACTGGGCCCGGGCCGTCCCCGCCGACCTCGTGGCGCGCGGGCGTCGTGGCCGTGAGGTCGTGGTGCCCGCTGACGCCATCGCGATGCCGGAAAGGGACGGATCGGGCGCCGACGACTAGGATGTGGTCGTGGACGCATGGATCGTCTGGCTGATCGTCGCGGTCGTGCTCGCGGGGGCTGAGGCCGCCTCGGCAGGGCTCCTGCTGATCATGTTCTCCGGTGGGGCGCTGGCCGCGTCGCTGGCGGCCTTCCTGGGCGCCGGTGCCGTCGGATCTGCGGCCGTCTTCGCGCTCGTGAGCGTGGCGCTCATCGCCTTCGTCCGGCCGATCGCCAAGCGCCACGTCTACCAGGCACCCCTGGAGCGGACCGGCACCGCCGCCCTGATCGGCACGCAGGCGCTGGTCCTCGAGACCGTCGACGCCTACAACGGTCGGATCAAGCTGGCCGGCGAGATCTGGTCGGCGCGGACCCTCGACGAGGGGGCCCGCTACGAACCGGGGGAGAAGGTCGCGGTCTTCGAGATCGACGGGGCCACCGCGGTGGTCGGATAGCCGGCGCCAGCCGGGCAGCGCACGTCACGCAGAGCAACTGAGCAAGGGGAGGGAACCGTGGAGAGCCTCATCATCGCCGGCGTGCTGGTCCTGATCGCGATCCTGATCGTCTTCAGCACCATCAAGATCGTCCCGCAGGCCCAGGCCGGGATCGTCGAGCGCCTCGGCCGCTACAACCGGACCCTCGACCCGGGCCTGGCGATCATCATCCCGTTCGTCGACCGGCTCCGGCCCCTGATCGACCTGCGCGAGCAGGTGGTCTCGTTCGCCCCCCAGCCGGTGATCACCTCGGACAACCTCGTCGTGAGCATCGACTCGGTCATCTACTTCCAGGTCACCGACGCCAAGGCCGCGACGTACGAGATCCAGAACTACCTGCAGGGCGTCGAGCAGCTGACCGTCACCACCCTGCGCAACGTGGTCGGGTCGCTGGACCTCGAGGAGACGCTGACCAGCCGCGACAACATCAACGCCCAGCTGCGCGGCGTCCTCGACGAGGCCACCGGCAAGTGGGGCATCCGGGTCAACCGGGTGGAGCTCAAGGCGATCGACCCGCCGGCCAGCGTGCAGCAGTCGATGGAGAAGCAGATGCGCGCCGACCGCGACAAGCGCGCGGCGATCCTGTCGGCCGAGGGCAGCAAGCAGGCGGCGATCCTCGAGGCCGAGGGTGGTCGGACCGCCGCGATCCTCAAGGCCGAGGGGCAGGCGCAGGCCCAGGTGCTGCGCGCCCAGGGCGAGGCGGAGGCCATCGCCAAGGTGTTCAACGCGATCAACTCCGGCCATGCCACCGACCAGGTGATGGCCTACCAGTACCTGCAGTCCCTGCCGCTGCTGGCCCAGGGGACGGCGAACAAGGTGTTCGTGATCCCTGCCGAGCTCTCCGGTGCCCTGGGCGCGGTCAGCCGCGCGTTCGCCGCCGGGCCGCGGGCGCCGCACCGGCCCCTGCGTCCGGTCAGGACCGCCGACCACGGCCGACGCCGGCGACATCCTCGACGCCGACCTCGTCGAGGACGCACGCCCGACCGAGCCGCCCGCGGCGCCGCCCACCGCCTGACCCCGGTGCTCGACCCGAGCACGGTCACCGACCCCGACGACCCCCGGGTCCGCGACTTCACCGCGCTCACGGATGTCGCCGCACGCTCCGTGCGCGAGCCGGCCGAGGGCCTGTTCATCGCCGAGGGCGCCAAGGTGATCCTGCGCGCGCTCGCGGCGGGCTACCGGCCGCGGGCGGTGCTCACCGAGCCCAAGTGGCTGCCCGGCCTCGCCGCGGCCCCTGGAGGGCAGCGGTGCCCAGATCCTGCTGGCCAGCCCGGAGGTGCTGCGGGCCGTCACCGGCTACCGGGTCCACCGCGGTGCCCTGGCCTCCTTCGAGCGCCGCCCCCTGTCGCCACCCGCGGCGCTGCTGGCCGATGCCCGGTTCGTGGTCGTCCTGGTCGACCTGGTCGACCACACCAACGTCGGGGCCATCTTCCGCAACGCCGCCGCCCTGGGCGCCGATGCCGTGCTCGTCACGCCTGGATGCGCCGACCCGCTCTACCGGCGCGCGGTGAAGGTGTCGATGGGCGCGGTGCTCGGCGTGCCGTGGACCCGGACGGGCGCCGATCCGATCGCGGACCTGGGGGGATTCACCACGATGGCCCTGACCCTCGACCCCGCGGCGACCGACCTGGCCGCGGTCGGCTCGGTCACGCGGCGCACCGCGGTGCTGCTCGGGACGGAGGGCGACGGACTGCCGGGGGAGCTGGCCGCCCGGGCGGACGTACGCGTGCGCATCCCCATGGCCGGCGGGGTGGACTCCCTGAACGTGGCCGCCGCCAGTGCCATCGCCCTGTACGCGCTGCAACCACGCCCCTGACCCGGCGCTGGCCGATGCGCGGGCCAATCGGCGGCCGAGGGGCCATACTTGCCCCTCACAGGGACTCCGGGGAGGACACCATGAGCACGCCGCGCAGCAGCACCTGGTCGAAGGTGCTGCTCACGCATCGGAGCCATCGGGCTGTTCCTGACCGGGATCCTCGGCTGGCTGAACGCGGCCGTCGTCAACGGCGAGAACTTCGCCTCCCTGGTGAACCAGGTCCGCCAGGACGAGGCCGTCAAGGCCGAGATCGGCCAGGCCGTCGCGGTGGCCGCCCTGGACGCCCAGCCGGACCTCATCGCCGTCGAGCCGGCCATCGCCGCGGGTGCCGCCGCGGTGGTGGGCAGCCCCCTGCTCGAAGCGGTGTTCACGCCCGCGATCCGCTCGTTCCACGACGCCCTGACCCAGGAGGGAAGCGACTCCGCGGTCCTCACGCTCGCCGACCTGGGCGCCACCGCGACAACGGCGCTGGAGACAGTTCGTCCCGCAGGCGGCCGACGTCATCCCGCCGAACCTGAACCTCACCCTGGCCGAGATCGGCGGCCAGGAGGGGATCGCCGGCCAGATCATCCCCGTCGTCCAGGCGATCTCCACCCTGGCCTGGGTCGTCCCGCTGATCTCCCTGATCCTCGTCGCGCTGGGCATCTGGCTGGCCCCGAAGCGGCGCGTGGCCATCGTCCGGTTCGGCTGGATGCTGCTGGTCGTCGCCGGCTTCCTCGGCCTGGTGGTCCTCGGGCTGAACGTCGCCAGCCTGCTCATCGACGACTCGACGCTGCAGGGCGCGGTCATCAGCGCCGCGCTGGCCGTCTTCAGCCAGCCCCTGTCCCTGCGGTTCATCGCCATGGGCGTGGTCGGCGGGCTGCTCGTGGCCTCCGCGGGCGCGCTGCTCCCGCAGGTGGACATCACCGACCATGCCCGGAACGCGGTCGGCCTCGCGACGAGCCGGCCGAAGGCCACGGGCTGGGCCGTCGCACGGGCGCTGGTGATCATCGCCGTCGGCCTGCTCATCGTGCTGTTCCCGACCATCAGCTCGCAGGTCGTCGCGGTGGTCGCCGGCCTGGTGGTCCTGTTCTACGGCGTCACCGAGCTCGACGTGATCGCCGAGCGCTCACGGGCCCAGGACGAGGCGGAGCGGGCCGCGGCGCGGGCGGGCACCGAGGAGGTCCCGCAGGGGCGTCGGTCGCCGGTTCGCTGGCTGATCCCCGTCGCGGCCGCGGCCGTCGGCCTGCTGGTCCTGGCCGCGCTGATCATCCCGGGCAACCTGCCCCAGGACGACAACCTCGAGAGCGCCTCGGCGGTCAACACGACCGCGTGCAACGGCTTCGACGCGCTGTGCGACGTGCCGTTCGACCAGGTCGTGATCCCCGCGTCCCACAACTCGATGTCCGATCGCCGACGGGACCTGGTTCCTGGCCGAGCAGCCCAAGGACATGGTCGAGTCCCTCGACGACGGGATCCGCGGGCTGCTCGTGGACACGTGGTACGGCGAGCCCACCGCCGACGGCGGGGCGCTCACCTCGGACAAGTCGCTGGCCGGCGGCGGAGGCCGAGCTCACCGCGACCTACGGCGAGGACGTGGTCGGCTCGATCCGGCGGACCATCGACCGGGTGCGCCGCAGCGAGTCGGTCGGCCCCCCTGAGCCCTACTTCTGCCACACGGTCTGCGAGATCGGCGCCGACCCCGATGACCCCGACCATGCAGCGGCTCAACGACTGGATGGACGCCCACCCGCGCGAGGTGGTCGTGCTGTTCATCCAGGACACGGTCACCCCGGCGGACACCGCTGCGGTCCTGCGAGAAGGCCGGCCTGGCGGACAAGGCCTACGTGCACCCTGACGGCGCCGAGTGGCCGACCCTGCGGCGAGATGATCGACTCCAACAAGCGCCTCGTGGTCCTCATGGAGAACGAGGGCGGCGGCGACCAGTACCCCTACCTGCACCAGGGCTTCGACCTCGTGCAGGACACCGAGTACACCGTTCAAGACCGCCGCGGACTTCGAGTGCTCGCTCAAGCGCGGCCAGCCCGACAGCCCGCTGTTCTCGGTCAACCACTGGCTGGCCAGCTTCAACCGGCTGATCTCCAGCGCCGAGGAGGTCAACGCCTACGACGTCCTCAAGCCCCGCATCGACGAGTGCGAGATCGAGCGCGGCAGCGCACCCGTCCATGATCGCGGTCAACTGGTACGACCGCGGAGACCTGTTCCGCGTCGTCAACGAGCTCAACGGCGTCGGGTAGCCACGCCGCGGGCATCGGCCGGTGCGATCCTGACAGGATTGCCGGGTGCGTGCCCTCTACCTGACCTCAGTCGAAGCATCCAGCGGCAAGTCCGTGGCCGCCCTCGGGCTCATGGAGACCCTGACCCGTTCGGTCAGCCGGGTCGGCTACTTCCGGCCCGTCATCCGGGCCGGGGCGGCCGACAAGCGCATCGAGCTGTTCCGCACCCGCTACCGGCTCGAGCAGTCCTACGACGAGTCGTTCGGGGTCACCGGTGACGAGACCCGGGACTTCGGCGGCAACCATGTGGACCCCGCCCTCGTCAGCCGGATCATCGAGCGCTTCCGCCGGCTGGCCAACCGGTGCGACTACGTCCTGGTGGAGGGCACGGACTACCTGGGCGCCTCCAAGGCCTTCGAGTTCGCCCTGAACGCCGAGATCGCCTCGAACCTCGGTGCCGTCGCCCTGCTCGTGCTCACCGCCGCCGACCACGCACCCGCCCAGGTCAACGGCGCCCTGACCGCCGCCATCGAGGGGCTGGGGGAGCGCGGTGTCCCCACCGTCGGGGCATTCGTCAACCGGGTCACCGCAGCGCCGACTGGACGGCCATGGGCAAGGCCGTGGTCGGCTGCCCGCGTGCCGGTCTGGATGCTGCCCGAGCTGGACTCCCTGACGCATCCGACGATCCGGGAGGTGGCCGGCGCCGTCCAGGCGACCCTGCTCCTGGGATCCGACGAGGACCTGTCCCGACCGGTGCCGGACATCAAGGTGGCTGCCATGAGCGTGCCCCGCCTGATGGACCACCTGTCCGAGGGCACGCTGCTGATCACCCCGGGGGACCGCTCCGACATCATCATGGCCGCCTACTCCTCCCGGCAGTCCGACGCGATCCCCGCCGTGTCCGGGGTCATCCTGACCGGCGGGCTGGACCCCGACCCCACGGTCATGCGCTTCGCCGCCGGGATCACCCAGGCGGCGTCGCTGCCGATCCTGGTCACCAACCTCGACACCTACGACACCGCGGCGGCCGTGGCCGGGCTGAACGGCGAGATCGCCGCCGACGACACCCGGAAGATCACCGACGCCCTGAGCCTGTTCGAGGAGCACGTGGACGAGGCCGAGCTGGAGTCCCGGATCGACGTGACCCGCTCCACCACGATGACCCCGATGATGTTCGAGCACCAGCTCGTCGAGCGCGCCCGCTCGGACCGCAAGCACATCGTCCTGCCCGAGGGCGACGACGACCGCATCCTCGAGGCCGCCGATCGGCTGCTGCGGCGCAACGTCGTCGACCTGACGATCCTCGGTCGCCCCGATGCCCTGGCCGAGCGGGCGCGCCAGCTGGGCCTGGACATCGCCGCCGCACGGATCATCGACCCCGAGACCGACCGCCTGCGCGAGGAGTTCGCCGCCGACCTGGTGGAGCTGCGCCGGTCCAAGGGCCTGGCGCTGGACGCCGCCTACGACCAGGTCGCCGACGTGTCCTACTTCGGCACGATGATGGTCTGGAAGGGCCTGGCCGACGGCATGGTCTCGGGCGCCGCGCACACCACCGCCCACACCGTCCGTCCGGCCCTGCAGATCATCAAGACCTCACCGGGCGTCTCGATCGTCTCCAGCGTGTTCTTCATGGCCCTGGAGGACCGGGTGCTGGTCTACGGCGACTGCGCCATCAACCCGTCCCCGGACGCCACCCAGCTGGCCGACATCGCCATCTCCTCGGCGGAGACCGCCCGCGGCCTTCGGGGTGGAGCCCCTGGTCGCGATGCTCAGCTACTCGACCGGCTCCTCCGGGTCCGGCGAGGACGTCGAGAAGGTGCGTGCCGCCACCGAGCTCGCCCGCGAGCGCCGCCCGGACCTGGCCATCGAGGGCCCGATCCAGTACGACGCCGCCGTCGACGCCTCGGTGGCGAAGTCCAAGCTGCCCGGCTCCGAGGTCGCCGGCCGGGCGACGGTGTTCATCTTCCCCGACCTCAACACCGGCAACAACACCTACAAGGCCGTCCAGCGCTCGGCCAACGCGGTCGCGATCGGGCCGGTCCTGCAGGGGCTGCGCCTGCCGGTCAACGACCTCTCCCGCGGCGCGCTCGTGGAGGACATCATCAACACGGTGGTGATCACCGCCGTCCAGGCCCAGCAGGTGGCCGCGGCCACGGCGAAGGAGGGTGGCCAATGATCGTCCTGGTCGTCAATGCCGGCTCGTCGTCGCTGAAGTACCAGCTCGTGGACACGGTGTCCGAGGTCGTCTGGGCCTCCGGCCTGGTCGAGCGCATCGGCGAGGAGGAGTCCACGGTGACGCACCGGACCCGCATCCGCGGCGGTGCGGACTCCGAGCTGGTGGAGTCGACCGCGACCGCCTCGATCGCCAACCACGGCGCGGCGTTCCACGCGGTCACCGCGGAGTTCGCCCGCACGGGCGAGGTGTCCGAGGTCGGCGAGCTCGCCGGGGTCGGGCATCGGGCGGTCCAGGGCGCCGACCAGTTCAGCGAGCCCACGGTGGTCACCCCCGAGGTCATCGACGTCATCCGCGAGCTGATCCCGCTCGCGCCGCTGCACAACCCGGCGACCGTCGCCGGCCTCGAGTCCGCGATGGCCGAGTTCCCGGACGTCCCGCACGTCGCCGTCTTCGACACGGCCTTCCACTCGACCATCCCGGCGGCGGCCTACACGTACGCCATCGACCAGTCGGTGGCCCGGGCGCACCGGATCCGCCGGTACGGCTTCCACGGCACCTCCCACAAGTACGTGACCGCGAAGGCCGCGGAGGTCCTGGGCAAGCCGGTGGACGCCGTCGACCTGGTCACCCTGCACCTGGGCAACGGCGCGTCGGCCTGCGCCGTGCGCGGGGGGCGCAGCGTGGAGACCTCGATGGGCCTCACGCCGCTCGAGGGCCTGGTCATGGGCACCCGGTCCGGCGACGTCGACCCGGCCCTGGCGTTCCACCTCATGTCGACGGCGGGCATGTCGGCCGCGGAGGTCGACACCATGCTGAACAAGCGCAGCGGGCTGATCGGCCTGTGCGGCCAGAACGACCTGCGCGAGGTGCACCGGCTGGCGGCCGAGGGCGATGCCGACGCCGAGCTGGCCCTGGCCGTGTACGTCCACCGCATCCGCAAGTACCTGGGCGCCTACCTGGCCGTGCTCGGCCGTGCGGACGCGATCGTCTTCACCGCCGGCGTCGGGGAGAACGATCCCGAGATCCGGCGCCGGGTCATCGCCGGCCTGGAGATGATCGGCGTGGCCATCGACACCGAGCGCAACGCCACCGTGCGGGGCAGCTCCGTGCCGGTCGACCTGTCGTTCCGGGGTGCGCCGATCCGCGTCCTGGTCGTGCCCACGAACGAGGAGCTCGAGATCGCCCGGCAGACCGCCACGGCCGTCAGCGGGTGAGGGCCGGCGCACCCCTTGTGACGCGATTGCGACGCAAGTGGGAGGCGCCTGTCATGTACATCGGGGCCGCGGGGCGCCACTCTGGGGGCCACTCGGAAGGAGCCCTCATGACGGCGATCACCCCCGACACGCTGGACACCACGCTGCTGCGCGTCATCACCTTCTCCAGCGTCCAGGCCCGACTCACCCAGCTGATCGACGACCATCGCGGATCCACGTCCTGGTGGGTCGAGCTCGCCCGCCAGCTCGACGACCTGGCCGATGCCGTGCGCCGGGAGCCGGGGGACCTGGTGGATGCCGAGGGGTTCACCGAGCAGATCCGCGCCGACGCCCCGCACCTGATGGGCCGCTGGTTGCGGCTGTCGACGGAGCGTGACGGCCTCTACGACGCCGTGACCCACGTGCGCCTGCAGGTGGCCCGGGATGCCGGGGACGAGTCAGCCGTGGAACCCGCCAAGCACTCGATCCGAGCTCTGCTCACGCGGGCGCGCCGGTTCCAGGAGCGGACCACCGAGGTCCTGCTGGACGCCTACGAGCGGGACCTCGGCGGCGAGTAGCGGGCACGCCGGCGCCGTCAGCGCAGGCCGTGGGCGTCCACCTCGGAGTCGATCAGCTTCTGGAACGCCTGGCGTCCCGACGAGGAGAGGTGCACCCGGTCGGCGACGAACCACTCGGGGTGCCCGGCGCTGTGGGAGTACCAGTCGATGATCCGGACCCGCTTGGACGCGTAGCTGGCGTCACACGCCGCCATCGTGCGCATGTTGCCCGCCTCCCAGCTGCGGGGCACACGCGCCGTCACGAGGAACACCCGTGCGGTACTTCCCGGCCGTGTCTGACCACCGACCGGCAGGCGGCCAGCGACACCGTCCCGTTGGTCCCGAGCTCGACCACGACGTTTCGGGGCAGCTTCGAGCCGAAGCTGCGCACGATTCCCGGGTGCGGTGCTGAACTGGCGCCCGACCTTGGCATGCACCCGGAAGCCCTGGGACGCCATCCACGGGGTCACGCTGACCATGAGCGAGTCACCGACGGCCAGCCGACCACGGGGCCCGGCGGCCTTGGGCACGCTGGCGGCGACGGTCACCTGCTCGACTGCGACCGCCGGCTGCTCGGCGGACTGATCCACCGGCGCCGCGACGGATGCGGCCGTCGGCTCGGGGGAGGGGGCGACGAACCGTCGTCGGCGAGCGGCCTGGCTGGGCATGAGCAGTCCACCCGTCAGAATGGCCCCGGTCAGGACCACCCCGAGGCGTACGCTACGTTCACCTCTGGTCACGCTGTGCAGTCTGCCACGTGCGACACGCGGAGTAAAGACGAGCGAGATCCCGCACTATCAGGGCAAGGTGCAGTACATGTTCGCGCGCCGCGACCGAGGAGAGTCCGATGAAGTCCGACACGGTGGTCAAGCAGTTGCGGAACCCGGCCTCGGCGGCAGTCGCGGGGATCATCTTCTCCGTCATCCTCATCGTGGTCCTCGTCCAGTTCCACGGCTCGGTGCCCGCCGGGAGGCCGTCGACGGACTGGCTGAACGACGCCAACCGGCGCCAGAGCGTGCAGACCGCGGTCAGCCTCATCCCGTTCGCCGGGATCGCGTTCCTGTGGTTCATCGGGGTGATCCGCACCCGTCTCGGCGAACGCGAGGACAAGCTGTTCGCGACGGTGTTCCTGGGCTCGGGCCTGCTGTTCGTCGCCCTGCTGTTCCTCGCCGGTGCGCTGCTGACCACGGTGCTCACCCTGTTCGCGCGCGGGATCCCCGTGGGCGCGGACTCCCTGCTGCTGCTCGTGGTCTTCACGAAGTCGCTGATGGGCATGTTCGGCGCCCGGATGGCTGCGGTGTTCACCATCTCGGTCTCGTCGATCGGCATGCGCACGAAGATCCTGCCCAAGTGGCTGGTCGTCCTCGGCTACCTCACCGGCGTGATCCTGCTGCTGTCACCACCGCTGTCGAACTGGACCCAGCTGCTCTTCCCGACCTGGGTGCTGCTGTTCAGCGTGTACATCCTGGTCGCGTCGCGTCACCTGGCCGCAGACAACTGACCTACGCGGTGCTGCTCAGGCGCACCGGGCGCAGGTCCACCTCACGGACGTCGACTCGTGGGCGGTCCCACATGACCTGCTCCACGAGGTCCCGCACGTCGAGGGTCTCCAGCTCCTCATCGCCCAGCACAGAGTCCAGGCGCGCGTAGAGGTCGCCGAGCGGCGCGCAGTTGACCACGGACGTGACGCTCGCCCGAGGCCGGTCCGGCAGCTGGGCGAGGACGCTGTCGCGGACCTCCCGGATGGCCGCCGACTCTCCCTCGGCGGTCACCAGCGCAGTCAGCCAGATGGTCCCCCGGGCCGAGGTGCGCAGGATCTCCATGCCGGGCAGGCAGATCCGCCGGGCCAGGTCCTCGACGCCGATACCCCTCGAATCGACCTCAAGGACCATGTCCACGACGAAGTCGTCCATGCGGTCCACGGTGTGCCCCATTTCGACCTCCCTGTGCCGTGCAGGTGGCCCCATGGTGGCCGGGATCACAGTCGTGGCGGTGAAGGCGCGCCGAAACCACGTTCAGGAGTTCGGCTGGCGATGGGCTCGCCAGCGGGCACCGAGGGCCGCTGTTACTGTCGAGGCCATGCGTTGGCTCGTGCCTGGAAGTCCCTCGTCGGGCGACCTCGCCGACGCCTACGACTGGCCGGAGGCGCGCTGGGTCCGTGCCTGCATGGTCATGGGCCTCGATGGCAGCATCGCCGGACCTGATGGCCTGTCCGGGTCCATCTCGTCGCCCACCGATCGTGCGGTCCTGTCCGCCATCCGGAGGTTCGCCGATGCCTACCTGGTGGGTGCCGGCACCGTCCGCGCTGAGCGCTACGGCGCTGTGCGCGCCCAGCCCGAGGTGATCGAGCGCCGCGCTGGCTGCGGGGCAGGCCGCAGCCCCCACCCTGGCGATCGTGTCAGCGACGTGTCGCTTCGACTGGGAGGACGCGGCGTTCACTGCATCGGACAACCGGCCCGTCGTCCTCACCGTCCAGGGCAGCGACCCCGCTGACCGGGCGGCGGCCGCGCGTTGGTGCGAGGTCGTGGTCGTCGGCGAGGAGCGGGTCGAGCCAGGTGCTGCCCTTGCCGCCCTTGCCGACCGGGGACTGACCCGGGTGACGTGCGAGGGAGGCGACTCGCTGCTGGCGGAGATGGTTCGAGCCGGGGCCCTCGATGAGGTCGACCTGACGTTGGCGCCGGTGGTGGCAGCCTCCGCCCGCCCAGCCAGGGAAGGCCCAGCCGTGCTGTCGGGGATGCGCCTCCACCAGCTCCTCGAGGATGACGGCTTCCTGTTCGCCCGATACATCCGTGGGGACTGACGCAAGGTGGACCTGACCTCCCTTGCTCGCCTGGCCGCTGAGCACCCTGACGCCCTGGCGCATCCGGTGGCGCCCGTCCGGATCGGCGGAGTCGTGCGCGACCTGGACGCCGAGCCGCTGATCATGGGCGTCGTCAACCTGTCGCGGGACTCCACCTACCGGGACAGCGTCGCGGTCTCGCCGGAGTCGGCGATCCGGCGCGCCCGCGTCATGCACGCCCAGGGGGCTGGCGTGGTGGACCTCGGCGCGGAGTCCAGCACCCTTCGGGCAACCCGGGTGGGGGAGTCAGACCAGGCGGCCGCGCTCGTGCCGGTCATCGAGGCCCTCGCTGCCGACGGCATCCCGACGTCGGTCGAGGCGTACAGCCCTCGGGTCGTCGCCGAGTGCCTGAAGGCTGGCGCCTCGGTGGTCAACCTCACCGGGACGACCGACCTCGAGCAGATCTACGAACTGGCTGCCTCTCATGATGCAGCGGTCGTCATGTGCTTCGTGGCAGGGGCGAACGTGCGGGAGGTCGCGGACGTCCCGCTGGACGTCGACCCCATCCCCGGGCTCATCGACTACTTCGACGAGCGGATCGGCCACGCCCGGGCGCACGGGGTCGAGAACCTGATCATCGATCCGGGGTTGGGCTTCTACTACGGCAACCTCACCGACCCCACCGTGCGGGTCCGCCACCAGACGCAGGTCCTGCTCAACTCGTTCCGCCTGCGGGTGCTGGGCGTGCCCATCTGCCAGGCGCTGCCGCATGCCTTCGACCTGTTCGAGGAGGAGTTCCGCACCGCTGAGGGGTTCTTCGCGGTGCTCGCAGCACTTGGCCGGGTCAACGTGTACCGGACCCACGAGGTCGCTCGAGTGCGTGCCACTCTCCGGGCACTGGACGCGATCGCGGACGCCGGCTGAGGGGTCGGTCGAGGTCTGAGCTCCCAGCCCGCAGGATCAGACGCTTCGGCGATGCGGGAGGATCACGGCGTGAATCACACGCTGGATGCGGGGGAGGGATCGGCTGCGCCCGACACAGCTCCGGACTGGCTCGACAATGCCCCGCTCATGCAGGCGTGGCGGGAGGTCGTCGCATCCGACCCAGTTCCGTTCACGATTCCCGGGCACAAGCGTCGCGCTGACCGCCTTCACCCGGACCTCGGTCGGCTCCTCGACCCTGACGTGCCCCTGTACGGCGGGCTCGACACCGTCAAGCTGACCGGCGGAGTCCTGCGGGATGCCGAGCGACTGGCAGCCGACCTCTGGGGAGCCGACGTGTGCCGGTTCTCGACGGGGGGATCCACGCACGCCAATCAGGTCCTGTGCCTGACCGTCGGGCAGCCCGGGGACGTGGTGCTGGTCGCGCGCAACGCCCACCGCAGCGTCCTGTCCGGGCTGGTGCTGGCGGGGCTGCGGCCGGTCTGGATCGAGGTCATGACCGACCCGAGGACTGGTGGTCCGCTCGGGCTCGATGCCGAACCGTCCGGGTGCGCGTTGTCGCTGCCCACCCCGAGGCCGTGGCCCTGTTCTGCACGGAGCCCAGCTATCAAGGCACGCTCTCCGACCTCCCCGCCATCGCGACCGCGGCCCACGACCAGGGGATCCCGGTCGTGGTGGACCAGGCGTGGGGAGCCCACCTGGGCTTCGCGCCCGGATACCCCGAACACGCCTTCCAGGCCGGCGCTGACGCCATGGTCACCAGCGCGCACAAGATGCTGCCCGCCTTCAGCCAGGCCTCGCTCGTCCTGGCGAGAACCGAGCGGATCGATCCCGATCGTCTGGAGCGGGCGTTCGAGGCGACGCACACCACCAGCCCGTCCGGCGCAATCCTGGCGAGCATCGACGCATCGCGGGCGTTCCTGGGCAGCGCTGAGGGTCGCCGTGCCCTCGATGCGATGATCCCCTTGGTTACTGGTGCCCGGGACCGGTTGCGGGCTGCGGGCCTGCATGTACCCGGACCCGCGGATCACCCACCGGGACGCTTCGACCCCGCCAAACTCGTTGTGCACTTCGGCCGAGCCGGACGCAGCGGACTCGATGCCGAACGTGAGCTGCTCCATCGAGGAGTCGCCGTTGAGATGGCCGACCACAACTCCCTGGTCGCCCAGGTGGGACTCGCCGACGATGCCACGACAGTGGGCCGTCTGGTCGAGGGGATCCTCGCGAGCTTGGTGGGCGATCCCGGACTGCCCCGACCCGTGGTTTCCATCGCACGCCGCTCCACCGGCCCTGATATCCCCAAGGGAGGCCTTCTTCGCCGACTACGACGTCGTGGCAATGGACGACGCAATCGGCAGGATCAGTGCTGAGTTGGTCGCGCCCTACCCTCCGGGCGTGCCGGTGCTCGTCCCGGGCGAGGAGGTCACGAGCCAGGCCCTCGAGGCCCTGGAGCAGTCGCTCCGGGCAGGCAACCGCATCGCGTACGCCGCCGATCCCACGCTGAAGTCACTGCAGGTCGTCAGGACCCGGCGCCCGGATAGGCGCCAGAGCCACGGCGCTCCTGACCCGCCCCACTGCCTGGTGCTCACCAGTCGTCCCACCAGATCGGCCTCTTCGGCTATACGCCACACAGTACTGCCGAGACCGCCCTGGACGCGGCTCACGCGATCCGTCACCGAGGTGCACACACGTAGCCCTCAGTGAAGGTCATGGTCTTGGACGTGTACGGCAAGTGCAGCGCGTGTCACCCGGGTGCCCTTGAACAACTCAATGCGCACTGACACGTAGCGGGCTCCGTCAGAACTGCAGGCGCCCATAGTCAACGGCCCCACGTCGAAACTCCCCACAGCGGGCGACCCGAGCCACATCTGATAGGTCCACACATCGTCGGCCGGCGAGATCGCGGTGAGCGTCCACCGGGCGGTGACCCGCGTGGTCGAGGTGACCGGCGCGCTCAATGTCGCGCACCGTCGGATGTTGTGGCACACCCCGACATGACGTCGGCCGGGGTCCAGGTGAAGCCGATCTCGGTGACTGTGGGGTACTCGACTGCTTAGCTGGGCGCGCCTGTACCAGGTGCAGCCGCAACCCAGCAGCATCAACAGGCTGGCGAGCAGGGCCAGGCATCACTGAGCCTCATCCCCGTCCCCCTTCCTCTCCACTTCAAGTCCATCAGGCGGAGGCGAGCAGCGACAGGGCCGAGAGGCCCCGCGTCCGTTCGATCGTCTGCTACGAGCGCTCAGGCCCGTCCAGCAGCCAGCAACGATCGGCGCGTCCCCGATCGCTCGACGACACGAGACCTCGTGGTCGCGCGCGCGGTCTGACGCGCCCCGGGATCAGGATGCGGCGGGGGCAGGGGTCCGGGTCGCCCACCAGGCACCCAGCAGCACGAGCGGGAACCCGAGGACCATGCCCCACGTCAGCGGCTCACCCAGGACGAGGATCCCGAGGCCGATCGCCACGGCCGGGTTGATGAAGGTGATCACCGTGGCGCGCACAGGTCCCGCGAGTGCGATCAGGCGGAAGAACAGCACGAAGGCCAGGGCGGTGCAGACCAACCCCAGGACCACCACGGCCGCCACCACGTCGGCCGAGACGTCGCCGCCCGCGTAGCCGGACACAGTCCACGGCAGGTAGAGCGCAGCGACGACGGCCACCGAGATCGCGATCACGCCCATCGAGGGCACATCGGCCAGGACGGTGTTGGCGATCACCGGCGCCGCCGCATACCCCACGGCGACCAGCAGCAGCTCCACCACCGAGAGCAGGTCGATATGGCCCGCCAGCGAGTCGATCCCGACGAGGCACGCCACGCCCACGATCCCCACACCGAGTCCACGCAGCCGCACGGGCGCGAAGGCGTGCGGGTCGCCGCGGAGCCGGGCGATCAGCACCCCGAAGAGCGGCACCGTGGCCAGCATCAACCCGGCGAACCCACTCGTCACGCGGATCTCGGCGTGCCCGAGGAGCAACCACGGCCCGGCCATCTCCAGGAGCCCGAACGCCACGACCCACTTCCACAGCCGGAGCGCGGGACGCAGGGCGCCCTGGTGGGCCGCGAGGGGGAGCAGGATGACCGCCGCGAGCAGAGTCCGCGACCCCGCCACAGCAGCCGGGCTGAGCTCGGCCACAGCGACCTTGATCAACAGGTAGGGGATGCCCCAGATGACCGACATCGCGGCGAACAGCAGCCACGCCTGTCGCGTCATGTGCGCCGGGGCGGCCACCTCTGTCGATCCCACCGCGTCAGACTACGGCGATCCCAGGTCGCGATGGATGTAGCGGTGCGGCCCGATGCCTGCCTTGATCCACTCGTCGCCGTCCACCGTCCAGCCCGAGCGCTCGTAGAACCCGAGCGCCGACGACCGGGCCTCCGCCCACAGCGAGCCCACGCCCTGCGAGACCGCGAGCTCCACCGCCCGGTCGAGGACCGCTCGACCGACCCCGGACCCGCGCTCGGCCTCGGCCACGACCATGGCCCGCAGGCGCCACGAGGGCTGCCGGACGACGCTGGGCCCGGGCCATCGCCTCGGGCAGCAGCGTCGCCGCCCCGATCACGGACCCGTCCCGCAGTGCCGCCACATGCAGGGCGTCCGCCGAGGGCGGGCGGTCCCCGGGCAGCGGCCCGTTGGGCCTCAGGACCGCCAGCTGCAGGGGCCGCACCTCGTCGAGCTCAGCAACACGCACGACCAACTCCACGATCGCCAGCGTATGCCGGGGCGGGGGAGTGGCCCGCGCATGGTGCCACCCGTCAAGCAGCGCTGCGCCACGTGTGGTGTGGGACCATCACCGCCAAGCGGCCTGCCGGGCGCCTCACCGACCAGGGCTCCGGCTGACGGAGGCTGCGGATTCGAGGGACTGTGGCCGACCCCACTGAGTTGCTCAGGGAGCAGCTCGAGGACGAGTTGGTCAAGGTCGCGCAGTTCCCGCACTACAACCCCGGCCCGGTGCTCCGACTGGACAGTGGCGGGCAGGTCCTGCTGGCCAACCGCGCAGCCCTGGCCCTGTTCGGCGGCGAGCAGGTCGAGGGACGCTCGTGGCTGGACCTCTGCCCGGGCATGGACCGGACGAGCTGGGCGCTGGCCCTGTCGGCCGTCGAGGCGCCCTTCGGGGTCGAGGCCGACTTCGGGGACCGCTGCTTCGCGCTGAACCACGTCCGGGCCCCCGACGAGGACCTCGTCTTCGTGTTCGGCACGGATGTCACCGAACGGCGCAGCGCCGAGCAGGAGCTCCGGGAGGTGGCCCGGTTCCCGGACATGAACCCCGGACCTGTCCTCCGGATGGACCTCGACTCCCATGTGCTGCTGAGCAACGTGGCCGCCCAGCGCATCTTCGGGGCCGACGTGCTCGGGCGCGCCTGGCGCGACGTGTGCCCGGGCGTCGACGCCGACTTCTGGGATGCCGTCCTGGCGACCACGGAGGTGATCGAGCTCGAGGCGAACGTGGAGGGGCGGATCTACCTGTTCGCCCACCGCCATGACCCGCACTCGCGCCTGGTGTTCGTCTTCGGCTCCGACGTCACGCGGCACAAGATGACGGAACGGGCGCTGGTCCAGTCGGAGAAGATGGCCACCCTGGGCACGCTCGCGGCCGGCGTGGCGCACGAGCTGAACAACCCCGCGGCGGCAGCGCGACGTGCCTCGGATCAGCTCGCCGACGCGCTGCAGCAGGTGGACGCCGCGCACCTGGCCCTGACCGCCACCCCCCTGAGCGCGCCTCGCTCGACGTCCTCACGGCCTCGAAGGCGCGCACGCGACGCCGCGGGGACTCCGACGGACGTCAGCGGCATGGATCGCGTCGACGCGGAGGGAGAGATCGAGGAGTGGCTCGACCAGCACCGGATCGCAGGCGGCGTGGGAGCTGGCACCCTTCCTCTTGGCGATGGGGCTCGCCCCGTCCGAGCTCACAGCACTGGCCGACCGGATCCAGGACGACGCCCTCCCGGCGATCCTGACCTTCGCCGCCCGCACGGTGCCGGTGTACGCGCTCACCCGTGAGATCGGCGAGAGCGCCGCACGGATCTCCCAGATCGTCTCGGCCCTCAGCGGCTACTCGTTCCTCGGTCAGGCCCCTTCGCAGGACGTCGATGTCCACCGGGGGATCGACGACACGTTGCTGATCCTCAACAGCAGGATCAGGCCGGACGTGGTCGTCCGTCGAGCATTACAGCGCTGACCTCCCGCGCCTGGCAGCGAACGGCAGCGAGCTCAACCAGGTCTGGACGCACCTGATCGACAACGCGCTGCAGGCTGTGGACGGCAGGGGTGAGATCACGATCACCACCCGTGCAGTCGATGCCTACGTGGTGGTGGAGATCGCCGACGACGGGCCCGGGATCCCCTCCGATGTGGTGGCCCCGATCTTCGATCCGTTCTTCACCACCAAGCCCCAGGGCGAGGGGACGGGGCTCGGGCTGTCGACATGCCACGCCATCGTCGTGGACCACCACGGCGGATCGATCGACGTCTCGTCCTCGCCCGGCGACACCCGCTTCGTGGTCCGGCTGCCCGTCCACGGGAGCTGAGCCCCCAGGCGTCGGCGACAGCTGATGGTGGGCGGCACCGACAGGACCTCGCCTCTGGAGCCGCGGATCCAGTTGGCGTATCGATCGAATCGACGGCGATCAGGGGACGGGTCGGTGATGGCGATGCTGCGAGAAGCAGCCGGTGGTTGCCCGTGGTGGTCGGGGTTGCGTGTCCTTCTGGCCGGGTGCAGTGGTTCGACCGGGAACGTCGATCAGGCACAGGCCTCCGCGTCGTTGCCACCCAGCGCCCTGGATCGTCGGTGGTCGCCCAGGCCCTGGAGTACGCGACCCACGATCCCGATGGTCCATGGAGTCCCCCCTGATGGACATCTACGCCTAGGGAAGGGGCAGGGCCTGCCGCTTGTGGTCCTGTTCCACGGGGGAGCCCTCAGCAAGGGCGGAAGCGCCTATCCCGGATTGCCGGACCTTGTCGCCAGTGGTGCGGTTGTGATGTCGGCCGATTGGACGGACAGGGCCCCGGCCGCCCTGTTGGACATGGGCGAATCGCTGGACACCATCGTCGCCAGAGGGCAGCAGACGGTCGACGAGATGGCTTGCGCTGTTGACTTCGCGGTGAGGGCTGCCGAAGTATGGGGCGGATCCGAACAGGTTGGTCCTCGTTGGGCATTCGGCGGCAGCATGACCAGCATGCTCGGGCTGGGCCCGACAACCCGTTCCCGGGCTGCGCCGCCCCGGATGCCGACTGGGCAGCCCGGGGCCTGATGCTCTGGGAGGGTGACTGGCTGGCGGAGGACCCCGCGGGAGACTGGGATTCGTTCGGCGAGGACCTGGGGACCACGATCCTGGAGACCGCTGCACCCTGGGGACTCCTCAAGGGCGCAGCCCACATTCCGGTGGTGTTCGCGGTCAGTGACACCAGCCGCACGTCGCTGCGGCGCTGTGACGACACGGAGACGGTCGATTGGCTGGCCATACGCGACCCCGACGGATCTCTGCGCGCACGCCTGGAGGCCTTGGGCGCGACCGAGGACGGCTGCATCGACGCCGGTGAGGAGGCCGACACCCTCGCCGACGCGATGGTCGACCACGGCATCCCCGCCAAGGTGATAGCCCCTGTCCGACCCCAACACGGCACGCGCCTGCGGCCGCGACCTCACCCTCATGGTCGACCACATCATGGCGATGGCTCGAAGCTGACCCTGCCGGCGTCCGCCTACTGCATCATCCGATGGGGATGACTGGAAGAGCCTGATGGCGTGGCCGCGACCGCGGGCTCAGCTCGACGCCGAGCCCACCGGGGAGGGCTCATCAGGACGGCTGGCTGGGTGACGGTGACGGGGTCTCCGATGACGCACTCGGCGTCGGTGTCGCCTGCGCCTCGGCGAGGGCCTGCTCGAAGGCTGCGATAGTGGCGGCGTCGACCTCGCCGGTGGGCTCGACCCCGAGGTCTGTCTGGAACTCCTTCAGCGCGTCGGTGAGCTCGTCGGTCCACGTCCCGTCCACGGGGCCGTCCCAGTACCCGGCGAGCGCGAGGGTCTGCTGCAGAGCCGCGGTCGAGGCCATCTCCTGCTCGGCGGCAGCGCCACCAGCGGCCTGCAGCTCGGCGCGCAGGGCCGCCTCGGTCGCCTTGTCCATCGACCCGGTCTCCGGCAGCCCGTTGGCCTTCTGCAGCGCCTCCACCGCCTCGACGGTCTCAGGCCCGTAGACGCCGTCGATCTCGCCCTCGAAGTACCCCGCGTCGGCCAGGTCCTGCTGCAGTGCCGCGGTGTAGTCGCGCACTGCCTCGGCTGCCTGCTCCTGCTGC
>CAVSQK010000006.1:0-28234 GCA_963729885.1 uncultured Actinomycetes bacterium | reverse complement strand
CTCGTGACCGAGAAGGCAGCACTGCCGCGCCGGACGGTGTTCGGCGTGGGCATCTCCACGAACGCCCTGGGCGATCGCTCGGACGATCCCGCCCTGCGCCGGGCGATCCACGAGGAGCTGCTGGAGGACCTCGCGGTCCACGGCCGGCTGGTGTTCACCTCCCAGGCGCACCTCGACCTGTTCCTGGAGGCGGTCGGGAAGCTGCCGACCTCGCTGTCCAAGGCCTGGGAGGTGGTGCTCTCCAGCCGCAAGGTGCAGGTCGGGATCGCCCGCCCGCCCCTCGAGGGGTCTCTCGGCGACATCCTCGACCCGAGCCTGATCGACTCCCAGCTCTCCGATGACCTCGAGCTCGTCCTCGTCGAGGCCGACCAGGCCGAGCTGCTCGGTGTCCCGGAGGATGAGTTCTCGGCCACCACCCCGTCGGGCCTGGTCGAGATCGGGCGGATCACCACCGCGGGGCGGACGTCGGTCCTGATGGCCGCGCGCCAGGTGCTCGACGCGCCGCTGCGTGAGGGCGTGAACCGTGAGGTGGAGTGGAAGGAGCGCTTCGGCCCGTTGTGCCAGGACAGCAAGCCGCTGGTCATCTACGACAAGTTCGTGGGCCAGCAGACCGTGCGCCGCTACCTCTACAACCAGGGCTCCGGCGATGGCCTCACCTGGTTCCTCGCCCGGGTCGGGATGACCCCGGGTCGGCGCGTGAAGATCATCACGGCGGTCACCGACTCGGTTGACCGTGGACAGCGCTTCGATGAGGAGGCGATGGTCACCGGGTTCCTGCGGATGATGGCCTCCATGGCCGACCGCGACCTGCGCCTCGAGCTGGTGCTGGTGCCGGAGCGGACCCGTGGTGAGAAGGGTCGCGGGGTCGAGAGGTTCGGCCATGACCGGCACCTGAGGTTCGGGGAGCGCGCCGCTCTGGCCCTGGGCGCGGGGATGCAGACGTTCGCCAACGCGACGTTCCGCGAGACGGTCACTGTGGCGCGGCTGCCGATCGCCGACGCCAAGGCCCGCGAGGAGCGATCGATCAAGGCCGCCCTGCGACCGCCCGAGGGCGGCTGGCTCGGCTGACGGGCAACCTCGCACCAGTTGCGGTGGAAAGGATGGGTCATCGGGGTCCGCCAGGCTGACCTCGCACCAGTTCGGGTGGTTCCGGCCCGGGGTGGGGCGCCGGGTTCAACCGGAACTGGTGCGAGGTTGTCGGCGACGCAGTCCCGAGGGGCGGTATCCCACCGGAACTGGTGCGAGGTTCCGAATGAGCCGCTGGCCCTGGCGCACTCGGGGACTCACGATTGGCCCGGGGCGGCCCCGGCGCCGGGTGGAAGCCGGCGGTGATCCGTCCGTGTCACGCCTGGTGGGCTCCGGCGGGGTTGTCCGGTGGGCGGCGGGGGTCGCGTACCGTGTCGGGCATGGCCGATGGTGATGTGCGCAGCCCCGACGACCCCGGGTCCGGGGGACCTTCGGGGGCCGCGGATTCGGCGGAGGCGGACTCCGCGAAGGGGCACAAGCGGCCGCTCTGGCTGGCGGCGCTGGCTGCACTGGTCACCTTCCTCGCCCTCTATGGCGCGTACTCCCGCCAGAGCTCGGACGCGCCGGGCGAGGACTCGCCGCAGAGCCCAGCGGGGTTGTTCCAGCAGGTCACAGGCAGCCGGGACCTCGCTGACCGCGGTGGGACGGACCGTCGGGTTGGCCGAGCCGTGCACTGCGTGGCTGCTGGACGCTGGGGCGCCCGCGGACGCGAACGCGTACGCGGTGACCAGCGCCCGGTGCGTCGGGCAGACGGATCCCACCAGCGTGATGGCCGGACAGGAGCTGACGGACGCCAGGGTGGAGTTCAACGCGTTCGCCCCGCTGACCACGGCGATGCAGCCCGACCTGGTCAACGCTCCGATCGAGGCCGTCGAGTGGGCCTCGGTGCGCGGGACCGACCTGGCCGTGCTGCGCCTGGGCGCGACCTACCGCCGAGCTCGACGGCCGCGGCGTCCGGCCCATCGATCCGGTCGCCGCGCCGGACAAGGGCGCGGAGATCCTCGTCGCAGGGGTCCCGGTCGAGGGGATCGAGCCCAACCAGCAGTTCCTGCGGGGCAGCCGATGCCAGGTCGGGCACGACGTCCGACGTCCTCGAGGAGGGGCTGATCGGGCATGACGCCCAGGCCTCGGACTGTGCGGGCATCCTCGGCGGGTCCGCGGGATCGCCGGTGTTCAACCCCGCCGGCGAGGCGGTCGCGATGGTGACCACGACCACGATCGGGGCCACGAGAAGACCGCCTGCGCCCTCGGGCTGCCCTGCCAGGTAGGCGACGACGGGGGGATCTCGGTCAAGGACGACACCAACTACATGCTGCCCGTGGCGGCCCTGCGCGGCATGCTTCCCCGGGGGCACCTTCACCCTCGGCGGGGACTGCTCCCTGGAGGACCCGGCGTCGGTGGTCCCGGCCCGGGCGGTCGCGCCGGTCGCCAGGCCGGGGACGACCGTGGAGATCCGGCTCGAGGGCGACCTGCCGGAGGCCTTCGCCTCCACGGCCGACCTCCAGGTGAAGCAGGGGGAGTTGGGGACGGTGGACTGCAGGGCGCCGGAGGGGTGGCTGGGTGCCGCGGAGGCCGCGGCCCTGGCGGCCGCGGACGCCGGCTCGTGGATCCTGTGGCGCTCGCCGGGCGCATCCCCATCCGCGTCGGGCGCCACCGGCCCCGAGGTGTTGGCCGACCCGGAGGCGAGCCCGGGGGCGGTACCGGGGCCGGCTCGGGAGAGGTCGTGACCACGACTCCTGCCGGGACTGTGGTCGTACCCGGTGATCCTCCCCACCGACGAGGGCTTCACCCTGGTGTGCGTCGGGTTCGGCCGAGCAGCCCACGGGGATCGTGATCAAGGCCGACGGCACCCCTCCCGATCCGGCGTCCATCGAGTTGACCACCACGCAGGTGGAGGGCGGCGTCGCAGGTGGAGCCTGTGTTCGACCCCCCGGAGCTCACCGCGTTCCGATGGGTCAGCGGCCCGGTCGACTCGATCGACTGCGCGACAGCCGAGGGCTACGTCGAGTACCGCCGCCTCCCAGCGACGATCCAGGCCGCCGACCTGCCCAGCACCGTGTGCGTGATCGGCATCGACGAGGCGGGCAACGAGTCCAAGCCGGCGGCGATCAAGGTCGAGTAGGGGCCGCGCCGGTGGGCAGGGGGACCGGCCGCCGCGGTCCTCCTCAGGCGCCGCGGCCCTCACTGGTCCGGGCCCGTTCGGGAGTGCTTGTCACTGGGCGCCGGGTGTTGTCGGCTGGCAGGATGCCTCCCATGAGCGCACCGTCGACCGACCAGTTCCGTTCCGCTGTCGCTGCCGCCCTTCCGGGCATCCGCGCCGACCTCGAGGACCTTGTGCGGATCCCGAGCGTGAGCCGCGACGGGGCGACCTCACCGGATGTCGCCCGGAGCGCGGAGACCGTCGCGACGCTCCTGGCCGACCTGGGGATGCCCGACGTGCGCGTGCTCGAGGCCGACGGCGGTGCGCCGGCAGTGGTCGCCCGGATGCCCGGGCCCGACGGGGCGCCGACCGTGCTGCTGTACGCGCACCACGACGTCCAGCCCGCGGGGAACCTCGCCGACTGGGACAGCGATCCGTTCGAGCCGGTCGAGCGCGACGGGCGGCTGTACGGCCGTGGTGCGGCCGACGACAAGGCCGGGATCATGGCGCACGTGGGGGCCCTGCGCGTGCTGCAGGCGGCCTACCCCGAGGGGCTGCCGGTCAACGTGACGGTCTTCGTGGAGGGCGAGGAGGAGGTCGGCTCGCCGACGTTCGGCCCGTTCCTCGAGGAGTACGGCGACCTGCTGGCCGCCGACGTGATCGTGATCGCCGACTCGTCGAACTGGGAGGTCGACGTCCCGGCGTTCACCACCTCGCTGCGCGGGCTGGTCGAGGTGTTCGTCGAGGTGCGCACCCACGCCGGCGAGCAGCACTCCGGTGTGTTCGGCGGGCTCTTCCCGGACGCCCTGACCTCGCTCTGCCGGCTGCTGGCCGGGTTGCACGACGACGAGGGGCGCGTGGCGGTGCCCGGGCTGGTGCACGGTCCGGTCCCGACCGTCGACCTCGACGAGGCCGCCCTGCGCGCCGAGGCGGGGGTGCTGGAGGGTGTGGCCTCCATCGGGGAGGGCTCGGCGGCCAACCGGATCTGGTCGCTGCCGGCCGTGACGGTGCTGGCGATCGACGCCCCCCGCACCGAGGCCGCGGCCAACGTGCTGCTGCCGATCGCCCGGGCCAAGGTCAGCATGCGGATCGCGCCCGGGCAGGACCCGGCGGCCGCCCAGCAGGCGTTGGCCGACCACCTGGTCGCCAGTGCCCCGTGGGGGGTGACGGTGACGTGCGTGCCCGGTGCGGCCGGGAACGCGGTGGCGCTGGTGCCCTCCGGACCGAGTGCCGATGTGGCCCGGGCCGCCTTCGCCGACGCGTGGGACGGCACCGAGCCGGTGCATATGGGGATCGGCGGGTCGATCCCGTTCATCGCCGACATCGCGGTGAAGTACCCGGACGCCACGATCCTCGTCGTCGGCCCCGGCGACCCCGCGGCCTGCTGGCACGGCCCCAACGAGAGCGTGGACCTCGAGGTCCTGCGGCGGCTGACCCTGGCCGAGGTGCTGCTGCTCGCGCGGCTGGGGCAGTGACCTGCGGCCTGACCTCCGGGTCGTGGCTCAGCCGCCGCCACGCCGTCCTCAGCCGCGCCGGTTGCCGGCACCGTTCGCCGCGCTGAGTACAGCCACGCGTACGGCAGGCCGATGAGCAGCGCCCCGCCCACCCAGTTGCCCAGGGTCGCGGGGATCAGGTTGGCGGTGGCGAACTGCGCGACCGTGATGTCCGCCCCGCTGAGCATCGCGGCCGGGATGAAGAAGAGGTTGGCGATGCTGTGCTCGGTGCCCAGGGCAACGAAGGCCATCACTGGGAACCAGATCCCGAGGATCTTGCCCGTCGTCGAGCGCGACGAGTAGGCCTGCCAGGCCGCCACGCACACGAGCATGTTGGCCAGGATCCCCTTGCTGAACACCTCCACCCAACTGTGCGAGACCTTGCCGTCGGCCAGGGCCATCAGGTAGGGCGTCCACGGCTGGTCGGGGCCAGGATCCCACCCGACCAACCCAGGAGCGCCAGGCCCACGGCCCCCACGACGTTGGCCAGATAGGCCACGACGAGGACGCGCAGCACGGTCGCCCCTGACACCCGTCGCCGGTACCAGGGCACCATCTGGGTGGCGCAGTCGGACGTGAACAACCCCGCGCCGGTGAGCATGACGGCGATGAAGCCCACGGGGAAGACCACGCCCATCACCAGTCGCGCCAGGCCGGGGTTGTTGGCGACGAGCTCGGTGGACCCGCCCGCCACGACGATCGCGAGCAGCGCGCCCACCGCGATGAACATCCCGCCCAGCACGGACATCACGAACAGCCTCGAGTTGGGAAGGCGCGGACTTGGACGACGGCGGCACTCGTCGATCGTGTCGACGGTGGCTGCGGGGGAGCGGGCTTCGGCCATGGGCGCGACGTTACCTGTGACAGCCCTCACGGACGAAAGCCCATGGGCGGGGCCGGGCCGAGGCCCCGGACGGCTCGGCACAGAGGAAAGGGCCACCACGAGGGGCCCGGTGAGGGTGCGCCCACAGAGTGCCCCCGGCAGGATTCGAACCTGCGCGCATGCCTCCGGAGGGCACCGCTCTATCCCCTGAGCTACGGGGGCCAGGGCACGGACCATCCTACCGACCGCCCCCCACGCCCCCAAATCAGCGGCCGCCCGCGGGCCGTTCTTCGCGTTGCGCTGCCTCTCGGCCGAACAGGCGTCCCGGATGCAACCGCAGGTCCGTGTCGCGTGACGGAAGCGCAACACACCTCGGGACGGTGAGGGGCGGCCGGCAAGATCGTCGTCGACGTCGATGGACAGCCGTTCCACGGCCCGGACCGGTTCCAGGCTGACCGAACGGCGCGACCAGCGACTTGCTGCCGCCGGCTACGTGGTCCGGCGCTTCACATGGGACCACCTGATCAACCGCCCGAGACGACGTCATCCGAGCAAATCCGCCGCACCATGGCCCACCGCGCCTGCCCTCGTCGTCTGTTCCGTTCGCGCCGCATCTCGGCCGGTTTCGCGTCGCAGACGCAACGCAGGCCCGGGTCGAGCGGAGCAGACGCAACGCAACCTGGAGACCCCGCGGGCGGGGCGGCGAGGACGGGGACGGGGCCGCGGCAGGGGCGGAATCGGCTGTCCCCGGGGTGCTGCCGCCCCGTTAGCATGGGCCCATGACCCCCGACGCCCTGGCAGCCCTCGTGTCGGCCTCCGTGACCGACCTGATCGAGCACAACAAGCTCTGCCTGCCCAAGGGGTACCGCGTCAACGCCACCGTCGAGCGTCCGAAGAACCGTGAGCACGGCGACTACGCCACCAACGTCGCGATGACCCTCGCCAAGCCCGCCCACACGCCCCCTCGGTTCATCGGCGAGATGCTCGCCGCCCAGCTCTCGCTGAGCCCGGCGATCGCCCACGCCGAGGTCGCAGGCCCGGGGTTCGTCAACATCACCCTTGAGGCCGCCAGCCAGGGTGAGGTGGCCTCGAGGATCGTCGTCGAGGGCGAGCACTACGGCCAGGGCATCTCGCAGCACGGCCGCTGGATCAACATCGAGTTCATCTCGGCCAACCCGACCGGTCCGATCCACCTGGGCCACACGCGATGGGCGGCAGTCGGTGACGCGATCGCCCGGGTGCTGGCCGCGCAGGGCGCGGTGGTGACCCGCGAGTTCTACATCAACGACCGCGGCGTCCAGATGGACAGGTTCGGGGAGTCCATCATGAACGCCGCCCACGGGTTGGCAGCCCCGGAGTCCGGCTATCACGGCAGCTACATCAAGGACATCGCCGCGCAGATCGTGGCCAACGACGCCGGGATCTCCGCGCTGCCGGTCGACGAGCAGCTCGTGATGTTCCGTGAGCTCGGCTACCGCACGATGCTCGAGGCCCAGCAGGAGAGCCTCACACGCTTCGCCACGCACTTCGACGTCTGGTACTCGGAGCGGACGCTGCACGAGTCCGGCGCGGTCGAGCGGGCCTTCACCCAGCTGCGCAAGCAGGGCCACATGTACGAGGCGGACGGCGCGATCTGGCTGCGCACGACCGACTTCGACGACGACAAGGACCGGGTGCTGGTCAAGGCCGACGGCGAGCTGACCTACTTCGCCTCCGACACCGCCTACTACGTCGACAAGCGCAATCGCGGGGCCGACCTGTGCATCTACCTGCTCGGCGCCGACCACCACGGCTACGTCAACCGGCTGCGTGCGGTTGCGGCGTGCGCCGGCGACGACCCGGACGCCAGCATCGAGGTCCTCATCGGCCAGCTGGTGAAGATGGTCAAGGGTGGTCAGGAGGTCCGGCTGAGCAAGCGGGCGGGCAACATCATCACGATCGACGACCTGGTCGACGAGGTGGGCACCGATGCCGCGCGCTACTCGCTGATCCGCTACCCGGTGGACTCCCCGCTCGTGCTGGACGTGGACCTGCTGCTCAAGCGCACCAACGACAACCCGGTGTACTACGTCCAGTACGGCTCGGCGCGGATCGCCTCCGTGCTGCGCAACGCCGCGGAGCTCGGGATCGACTGGCGCAACTCGCCGTTCGACCCCGCGCTGCTGGACAACGAGCGGGAGAACGACCTGCTCGGCGTCCTGGCCGAGTTCCCACGCGTCGTGGCCAGCGCCGCCGAGCTGCGCGAGCCGCACCGGATCGCGCGCTACCTCGAGCGACTGGCGACCGCGTACCACCGGTTCTACGACGTGTGCCGCGTCCTGCCGATGGGCGAGGAGCCGGTGGAGCCGCTGAACATCGCGCGGCTGTGGCTGTGCGCGGCCTCCCGGCAGGTCCTGGTCAACGGCCTGACCCTGCTGGGAGTCTCCGCACCCGAGCGGATGTAGCCGGTGGCCGATCCGGGGCACCGGGCGGACGGGACCGCGCCGGACCCCGCCGACCCCGCGGACCGCGTGCGCGAGGAGGGCGGCTCGCCGGCGCTCGTGCGCTGGACCGAGCGGATCGACGACCGCGCCCCCGAGGCCGGTGGCCACGTCGGGTTCTGGGTCGCGGTCTACGCACGCTTCGCCCGGCACCGGGGGTCGGTCCTGGCCGGCGGGCTGGCCTTCTTCGCGCTGCTCTCGCTGGTGCCTGCGGTGCTGTCGCTGGGAGCGGTCGTCGCGATGTTCCTCGACCCGGCGCAGTTCGTGGACAGCGTCGAGGATGCGTTCGCGACGAACCCGGAGCTGCTGGCCGCCCTCCAGCCGTTCCTGGACCAGATCGCCGGGCTGAGCCCGGTCAGCCCCGGGTCGCTGGGCATCGCCGGCCTCGTCGGGTTCCTGGTCTCGCTGTACGCGGCCAGCCGCTTCGTGTACGTCGGCCGCCAGGTCCTCGACATCGCCTTCGAGCTCGAGCCGCACCCTCCCAGCCTGCTCAGCCGGGCGATCGCGGTGCTCATCACGTTGGTGGCCGAGGTGGTCATCATCGCCGGGGTGGTGACCCTGACGCTGGTCCCGCGACTGCTCGACGCCCTCGGGGTGGGGGAGTCCATGAGCGCGGGGTTGCGCTACGTGCGCGTCCCGGCCGCCATCATCGCGATCTACCTGCTGCTCACCGCAGCCATGCGCTTCGGGATCCGGGCCCGTCGCGCGGTCGGCTGGCTCAACGTGGGCGCCGCGCTGGGCACCGGGCTGATCGTGCTCGGCACAGTCGGCCTGGGCTGGTACCTGTCGGTGTCCTCGACGTACTCCCAGATCGTGGCCGTCCTCGGCGGCGTGATCGCCCTGGAGATCTGGCTGTACGTGATCGGGTTGGCCATCGTGGGATCCGCGGAGATCGAGGGGATGCGACTGGGATTCCGCCGCCGCGACCTCGCCAGCAGCGGCCCCCTCGGCCGCTGACCGGCAGCGCCGCCGGAGCCCCGGGGGCGAGGACCCGAGGTGCCCCGGGGGCGAGCCCCGGCCCCTACGGACCCGCCCCGACGAGCCCGCGGGCCGTGCACACGGCCGCAGGTCTCGTGGCGGGGCCGTGTTCCGGCGGAAATCATGCGGGGAGTCCGCGTGCGGACGCAAGGCTTGTTCGAGGCGGCTGACCGCCCGCGGTCGGCGCCCTAGGATCGCGCCATGCGCGCACATCCCGCCGGCCCGATGCACGGCGACTACGCCCAGCCAGCGACGGTCCCCACCGTCCCTGACGCCGGTCTCATGGCCCGGATCGACCCGCAGATCTGGCCGGCGACGGCCCGACGCGACACCACCGGGGCACTGGTGATCGGCGGGGTGTCCGTCCGCGACATCGCGGCCACCCATGGCACACCGGCACTGGTCCTCGACGAGGCGGACTTCCGGGCGCGGGCGGCCGCGTTCCAGTCGGCCTACACCGATCGCGACATCCCAGGGTCGGTCAGCTTCGCGGGGAAGGCCTTCCTGAGCGCCACCACCGTGCGCTGGCTGGCCGAGGAGGGACTCGGCCTGGACGTCTGCACCGGCGGGGAGCTGGCGCTGGCGTGCGCCGCGGGCTTCCCCCCGGAGCGGATCAGCCTGCACGGGAACAACAAGTCCGCCGCCGAGATGCGCGCGGCGCTGGCCGCGGGGGTCGGCCGCTACGTGATCGACTCCGTGGACGAAGTCGACCGCCTGGCGGACCTCGCCGGTGAGGCGGGAACGGTCGCCGACGTGCTCGTCCGGGTCACCACAGGTGTCGAGGCGCACACCCACGAGTTCATCGCCACCGCCCACGAGGACCAGAAGTTCGGCCTCTCCCTGTCCTCCGGCGCCGCCCGGGACGCGGTGCTCGCGGTGTCCGCGCGGCCCGAGTTGCGGCTCGTGGGCGTCCACTCGCACATCGGCTCGCAGATCTTCAACACGTCGGGCTTCGAGGTGGCGGCCCATCGGGTCGTGGGGTTCATCGCCGACCTCCTGAGCCACGACGGCATCGCGGTCTCCGAGCTCAACCTCGGTGGCGGCATGGGCATCGCCTACCTGCCGACCGACGACCCCGTGGCCCCCGTGGGGATGGCAGAGGCGCTGCGGGTCATCGTCGCCGGCGAGTGCGCCCGGCGCGGGATCGACGTGCCGCTCATCTGCGTCGAGCCGGGTCGGGCGATCGTCGGACCGAGCATGGTCACCGTCTACGAGGTCGGCACGATCAAGCACGTCGAGTACCGGACCGGTGCCTGGCGGACCTACGTGTCCGTGGACGGAGGCATGAGCGACAACATCCGCACGGCGCTCTACGACTCGGACTACACCGTCGTCCTGGCCTCGCGCGTCTCCGCGGCACCGGCGATGCTGTCGCGCGTGGTCGGCAAGCACTGCGAGTCCGGGGACATCGTCGTCCGTGACGCGTGGCTGCCCTCCGACCTCGAGCGCGGCGACCTGCTGGCCGTGGCCTCCACCGGCGCCTACTGCCGCGCCATGGCGTCGAACTACAACATGGTCGGGCGACCACCGGTGGTGTCGGTGCGCGGCGGTGCGGAACGGATCGTCCTGCGACGGGAGACCGAGGCCGACCTGTTCGCCCTCGACGCCGGGCTGGCCGACGCCCCTGCCTGACCCGGGCCGGCTGACGCGCCGCGCCCGAGCGGGAGCGACCCGTGCTGCGGGCCACGCCCCTCGGGCCCTCGTGCCATCCAGCGCTCGCCACGGCGCGCCGCTCGTCGGCGCGTGGCCTGCCCCTGGGCCCGTGAGAGAATCGTCGACGCGTCCAGCCGCGCATTCCGGCGGCGGACCGTCCCGATCCGCACAAGGAGTCCCGTCATGGCACCGCCCCCCGAGAAGCTGTCCGTCGTCGTGCTCGGCGGCGGGACCGTGGGCGCCCAGGTGGTGCGGCTGCTCGAGGAGCAGGCCGACCACCTCGCGGCCCGTGTCGGGGCACGACTGGTCGTGACCGGGGTGGGCGTGCGCGATGCCTCCCGAGAGCGCCCGGGCATCCGTCCGGAGCTGCTGAGCTCGGACCTCCAGGCGCTGCTGGACACCGATCCCGACCTCGTCGTCGAGCTGATGGGCGGCATCGAGCCCGCCAAGGAGCTGATCCTGCGGGCCCTCAAGGGCGGGGCCTGCGTGGTGACCGCCAACAAGGCGCTCATCGCGACGGAGGGCGCAGCGCTGCACGCCGCCGCCCTGGAGGCCGGCGTCGACCTGTCCTACGAGGCCGCGGTGGCCGGCGCGATCCCGCTGCTGCGCCCGCTGCGCGAGTCGCTGGCCGGGGATCGGATCCGCCGGGTGCTCGGGATCGTCAACGGGACCACCAACTACATCCTGACCCAGATGGACTCCACCGGGGCCTCCTTCGCCGACGCCCTGGCCGAGGCCCAGGCCCTCGGGTACGCCGAGGCCGACCCCACGGCCGACGTCGACGGCCTCGACGCCGCGGCGAAGGCCGCGATCCTGGCCTCGATCGCGTTCCACACCCGCGTGACGCTCGACGACGTGGACGTCGAGGGGATCACCGCGGTCTCAGCCGCCGACGTCGCCGCCGCCCACGAGATGGGCTACGACATCAAGCTGCTGGCCATCGCCGAGCTGATCGAGGGCGAGGGCAGCGCGGGGGTGTGCGTGCGCGTGCACCCCACGCTCGTGCCCAGGACCCACCCCCTGGCCGGCGTGCGCGATGCCTTCAACGCCGTCTTCATCGAGGCCGATGCCGCGGGCCAGGTCATGTTCTACGGCCGGGGTGCCGGCGGGGCGCCGACCGCCAGCGCGGTCCTCGGCGACATCGTGACCGCCGCGCGCAACCGGGTCACCGGGTCCACCGGCCCGGGAGAGTCCTCCTACGCCGAGCTCCCGGTCCTGCCGATGGGCGCGGCCACGACGGCCTACTTCGTGCACCTGCGCGTCCTGGACCGCCCGGGCGTCCTGGCCGGGGTCGCGGGCGTGTTCGCCGAGCACGGTGCCAGCATCCGGAGCATGACCCAGAAGGGCGAGGGCGACCAGGCTGAGCTGCTCATCCTGACCCACCCCGCTCGCGAGGCGGATCTCGCAGCCACGGTGGCCCAGCTGCGCGACCTGGACCCGGTCGACGAGGTCGTGGGCTTCATGCGGGTGATCGGGGACGCGCAGTGAGCCCCGCGGGTGCGACGACTCCGAGTGGAACGGCCCCTGACGGAGCCGCCGCCGGGGGCGCCCGGGGTGGCGCACGTCCCTGGCGCGGGGTCATCACCGAGTACCGCGAGCGGATGCCCCTGCCGCCCGATGCCCCGGTCATCTCCCTCTGCGAGGGCGGGACCCCACTGGTGGAGTCCACGTGGCTCTCGGAGCTGACCGGCTGCCGGGTGCTGCTGAAGTTCGACGGCGGGAACCCGACCGGGTCGTTCAAGGACCGCGGGATGACCATGGCCATCTCCATGGCGGCCCATGAGGGAGCCCGCGCGGTGATCTGCGCCTCGACCGGCAACACCTCCGCGTCGGCGGCGGCCTACGCGGCCAAGGCCGGGATGACCCCGGCGGTCCTGGTTCCCGCGGGCAAGATCGCCATGGGCAAGCTGGCGCAGGCGGTGGCCCATGGCGCCCAGCTGCTGCAGCTCGACGGCAACTTCGACGACTGCCTGCGCCTGGCGCGCGAGCTGTCCGACGCGTACCCCGTCGCACTGGTCAACTCGGTCAACCCCGCCCGGATCGAGGGCCAGAAGAGCGCGGCGTTCGAGATCGTCGACACCCTGGGTGACGCCCCCGACATCCACGTGCTCCCCGTGGGCAACGCCGGCAACATCACGGCCTACTGGAAGGGTTACGTCGAGTACGCCCACGACGGCCTGGCCGCGCACACGCCGCGGATGTGGGGCTTCCAGGCCGAGGGTGCGGCGCCGATCGTGCGGGGGGCGCCGGTGGCCAACCCCGAGACCATCGCCACCGCGATCCGGATCGGCAACCCGGCGTCCTGGCAGCTCGCCGTCGCCGCGCGCGAGGAGTCCGGTGGACTGATCGACATGGTCAGCGACGAGCAGATCCTCGCCGCGCACCTGGCCCTGGCTGCCCGCGACGGCCTGTACTGCGAACCGGCCTCTGCGGCGTCGGTGGCCGGGCTGATCGCAGCGCAGGCGGCCGGCCGGGTCGACCCGGGCCAGACGATCGTGTGCACGTTGACCGGCCATGGCCTCAAGGACACCCAGTGGGCGCTGGCGACGGCCTCGGACCCGACGATCATCCCGGTGGATGTCCCCGCGGCGGCCCGGGCGCTGGGCCTGGAGGGCTGATGCCCTCCGACATGGATGGCGCCGGCGACAGCGCCGCAGGGGCCTCGGCTGTGACGGGGACCGTGGTCATCGAGGTGCCGGCCACCAGCGCCAACCTCGGCCCCGGCTTCGACTGCCTGGGGCTGGCCCTGGGCCTGACCGACCGGATCGAGGCACGGTTCACCGACGGGTCCGAGGTCACCGTCGACGTCGTGGGCGAGGGCGCGGGGCGGGTCCCCACCGACGGGGCCAACCTCGTCGCCCGGATCGTGCGCACCGGGCTCACGGCCTTCGACGAGTCCGGCGAGCTGGCCGCGCGCGGGCTGAGCCTGCGGTGCGTGAACGGCGTCCCGCAGAGCCGGGGCATGGGGTCCTCGGCTGCCGCGATCGTCGGCGGGCTGGCCGTCGCGGCGCACCTGGCTGGGGTCGCCGGGTCGGTCTCCGATGCGGAGCTCATCGCCCTGGCCACGCGCCTCGAGGGCCACCCGGACAACGTGGCGCCCGGCGTGCTGGGCGGGGCCACGATCGCGTGGATGCAGGACACCGAGGTGGGACCGGTCGGGCGTGCGACGCGACTGGCCGTCCACCCCGCAGTCGCCCCGGTCCTGGTGATCCCCGCCATCGAGGCGTCCACGGCCAGGGCCCGGGGGGCGCTGCCCGCGACCGTGCCGCACGCGGATGCCGCTTTCAACGCCGGGCGCTCCGCCCTGCTGGTCCACGCCCTGACGGTCGACCCGGGCCTGCTCCTCGAGGCCACCGAGGACCGCCTGCACCAGCGGCAGCGACGTGCCGTCTACCCGGCCAGCATGGACCTCGTCGAGCGGCTGCGTGCTCTGCGGATCGCCGCGGCCATCTCCGGTGCCGGTCCGGCCGTGATCGCCCTCGCCGGGGACGGGGACGGCGACGCGCTGGCGGCACGGATCCTCGACCTGGTCGGGGATTCCGCCCGCGTGCTCGCGCTGCCCGTGTCCGACTCGGGGGTCCGCACCGTCTGACCCGCCCGGACGGCGCGCGGGAACACCGACGTCGGTTTCACGCCACCGGTCATCATGGTGCTACCGTGTGTTGCGGATCAGCACGGTGCCACGCACGCAGGTGGCGACCGGCACCGAGTGCAGCACCTCACTCCTGACGCCTGAAGCACCTCGCCGTCGCGATCCACCTCCACGCACATCTGTCGCCCGCGGCTTTGATCCGCGCCGGCGAGACACCTCACCTCCTAGGAATCACGTGACCGACACGATCAGCATCGCCCCGGACGCCGACGACAGGTCCGGCCGTGGCCGCTCCACCGGCAGCCTGTCCACGATGCTCCTGCCCGAGCTCAAGAAGGTCGCCCACGACATGGGGCTCGCCGGCACGTCCTCGATGAAGAAGAGCGATCTGGTCGCCGCCATCACCGCCGCGCAGTCGGGCGCGGCCCCCGCGGCCAGGGCGGGGCGGACCCGCCGCCCGCGGGGCGGGAGCGGCGCTGAGGGGGCTGCCGATCACGGTCAGGGGGAGTCCGCCCAGGGGCCCTCGGCCCAGCCCGCGGATGAGCCGCGCGGCGGACGCGAGGAGCAGGGCGGTCGTGGCGACCGGGGCGCGCAGGGCGCCGAGCAGGGTGGCCAGGGTTCCGCCGAGCAGGGTGATGCCCAGCGCGAGGACCGGCAGCGCCAGGGTGGCCAGCGGGAGCCGCGCCAGCGTGACGGTGGCCGGGACCGTGGACAGCAGGACCGCCAGCCCCGCGAGGACGGCCAGGACCAGGGCCCAGGGGCGTGAGTCCCGCGAGGGCAGCCAGGACCGCGAGCTGCGCGAGGCCAACCGGAACCAGGGCGGCAACCAGCAGCGCGAGTCCCGCGACGACGGAACCCAGGGCCAGAACCAGAACCGCGACAACGACCGGTACGGCGACGAGCCGGGTGGCCGACGCCGGCGCGGCCGCGACCGCAACCGCAACCGCAACGAGCGCCGCCCGGGCGCCCAGGGTGCCCAGGGCCGTGACTACGAGCCCGAGATCACCGATGACGACGTCCTCGTGCCCGTCGCCGGGATCCTCGACATCCTGGAGAACTACGCCTTCGTGCGCACGACCGGCTACCTGCCGGGTCCGACGGACGTCTACGTGTCGCTGTCCATGGTCAAGCGCTACGGACTGCGCAAGGGCGACGCGATCACCGGCCAGGTCCGCCAGCCGCGCGAGGGGGGCGCCGACCGCCGGGAGAAGTTCAACCCCCTGGTCAAGGTCGAGTCGGTCAACGGTGCCGACCCGGAGGCTGCCCGCGGGCGCGTGGAGTTCGGCAAGCTGACACCGCTCTACCCGTCGCAGCGCCTGCGCCTGGAGACCGTCTCCACGAACCTCACGACCCGGATCATCGACCTGGTCGCCCCGATCGGAAAGGGCCAGCGCGGCCTGATCGTCTCGCCGCCCAAGGCCGGCAAGACCATGGTGCTCCAGGCGATCGCCAACGCGATCACCACCAACAACCCGGAGTGCCACCTCATGGTCGTCCTCGTGGACGAGCGGCCCGAGGAGGTCACCGACATGCAGCGCTCGGTGAAGGGCGAGGTCATCGCCTCGACCTTCGACCGGCCCGCCGAGGACCACACCACGATCGCCGAGCTGGCGATCGAGCGCGCCAAGCGACTGGTCGAGCTCGGCCACGACGTCGTGGTGCTGCTGGACTCGATGACCCGCCTGGGCCGGGCGTACAACCTCAGCGCCCCGGCATCGGGGCGGATCCTGTCCGGCGGTGTGGACTCCGCGGCCCTGTACCCGCCGAAGAAGTTCTTCGGCGCCGCCCGCAACATCGAGAACGGCGGCTCGCTGACGATCCTGGCCACGGCGCTGGTCGAGACCGGCTCGCGGATGGACGAGGTGATCTTCGAGGAGTTCAAGGGCACCGGGAACATGGAGCTCAAGCTCGACCGGCGGCTGGCGGACAAGCGGATCTTCCCGGCCGTGGACGTGGACGCCTCCGGCACCCGCAAGGAGGAGCTGCTCATGAGCTCCGAGGAGCTCAAGATCGTGTGGAGCCTGCGCCGTGTCCTGCACGCACTGGAGGCCACGCAGGCCATCGAGCTGCTGCAGAGCAAGCTGCGCGACACCAAGAGCAACTACGAGTTCCTCCTGCAGGTGCAGAAGACCACCCCGACCGCACCGGGCAGCCGCTCCGAGGACTGACGCCCCGGCGCGCCGCGCCCCGCGCCCCCCGATCCGCAGACCCTCCGCCAGGGGTCAGATCCTCCCGGTCGACGTGGAGGATCTGACCCGCAGCGGAGGGTTTGCTCGTGGGGGGCGGCGATCGGTGGGGGAGGATGGGGGCGTGACAGCGGTCGAGGAGGCGCGCGAGGCAGGTCGGCTCGCCACGCTGCGCCGGGACACGTTCTCGGCGCTGGCCGATCCCCAACTTCCGGCTGTACTTCGCCGGGCAGTCGATCTCGCTGGTCGGCACCTGGATGCAGATGGTCGCCCAGGCCTGGCTGGTCCTGGAGATCACCGGGTCGGCCACCTGGGTCGGCCTCACCTTCGCCGCACAGACACTGCCCATCCTGCTGGTCGGGCCGTACGGCGGCCTGGTGGCCGACCGCACCGACAAGCGCCGCCTGCTCGTGGCGCTCCAGGTGGTGATGGGGGCGCTGGCCCTGGTGCTGGCCGTCCTGACCCTCACCGACCGGGTGCAGCTCTGGCAGGTGCTCGGCCTCGCGGCGCTGCTCGGCCTGGCCGATGCCTTCGAGAAGCCGACTCGACAGTCGTTCCTGGTGGAGATCGTCGGGCCGGAGTCCGTGCGCAACGCGGTCAGCCTGAACTCCGTGATGGTCAACGCCGCCCGGGTGCTCGGCCCGGCGGTCGCAGGGCTGGTCATCGCTGCCGGCGGCCTGGGTGTGTGCTTCGCGCTGAACGCGGCGTCGTTCGTCCCGGTCGTGCTGATGCTGCTGGCCATGGATGCCTCGCGCCTGAATCCCACGACGCCGCAGCCGCACGAGCGCGGGCAGGTGCGCGCGGGGTTCGCCTACGTCCGGCGCGAGCGCGAGCTCGGCGTGCCGCTGCTGATGATGGCGATCATGGGGTGCTTCACCTACGAGTTCCAGGTCACCCTGCCCTACCTGGCGCGCACGACCTTCGACGGCGACTCCCGGACGTACGGGTTCATGACGGCGGCGATGGGCCTCGGCGCGGTCATCGGCGGGCTGTACACGGCCGCGCGCGGTCGCACGGGGATCCCCACCCTGGTGCGCTCGTCGATCCTCTTCGGGGTCCTGGTGCTGGCCACCGCCCTGGCCCCCTCGGCGGCGGTCGCGCTGGTGCTGCTGGTCGCCGTGGGGGCGGCCAGCGTGTCGTTGATGGCCCGGGGCAACGCCACCCTGCAGCTGGCCTCGGCGCCGGAGATGCGCGGCCGGGTCATGGCCCTGTGGCTGGTGGCGTTCCTGGGCACGACGCCGCTGGGAGGCCCGGTGGCCGGCTGGGTGTCCTCGACGTTCGGAGCCCGATGGGGCCTGGTCCTCGGCGCCGCAGCCTGCTTCGTGGCCGCGGCGGTGGGCGCCGCGGCGCTGCGCCCCGCCACGCAGCCCCGGCTCAGCCCTGAGCCGCTCGCACTCACCCTCCCGGGTGCGGCTCGTTTGGGCGTCACCGGGGGAACGTGGGATACTGCTCCGACCGCTTCCGGTTCACGTGCCCAGCACACCTGCCCGCACGACCCGGAGCATCGAAGGAGCCAGCCATGAAGTCGGGTATCCACCCCAACTACGTCGAGACGACGGTGACCTGCACCTGTGGGAACACCTTCACCACGCGCAGCACCGCGAAGAACGGCGTGATCCACGCCGACGTGTGCTCGGCCTGCCACCCGTTCTACACGGGCAAGCAGAAGATCCTCGACACCGGCGGCCGCGTGGCCAAGTTCGAGGCCCGCTTCGGCAAGAAGGCCGACACCAAGTAGTTCCCGCGGACGAGCGGAGCTACGGATGTTCGAGAACTGCCTCGCCCTCGAGCGCGAGTACGCCGACCTTGAGCAGCAGATGTCCGATCCGGCGCTGCACGCGGATCCCGCGGCGGCCCGCCGGGTCGGCAAGCGGCATGCCCAGCTGCGTCCGGTCGTCGCCGCCTACCGCCAGTGGCTCCAGCTCGGTGAGGACGAGGCCGCGGCGCGCGAGCTGGCCGCCGAGGACCCGGAGTTCGCCGCCGAGGCCGACGCGTCGGCTGCAGGAGCGCGAGCGCGTCGCCGAGCGGCTGACCCTGCTGCTGGTGCCGCGCGACCCGATGGACGACAAGGACGTCATCCTCGAGGTCAAGGCCGGCGAGGGCGGCCAGGAGTCCGCGCTGTTCGCCGCCGACCTGCTGCGCATGTACCTGCGCTACGCGGAGCGGCGTGGCTGGCGGACCGAGATCCTGGACTCCGAGGAGTCCGACCTCGGCGGGTACAAGGACGTCCAGGTCGCGGTCAAGGCGCGTGGAACCGTGGAGCCCGGGGACGCCCCCTACGCGCGGCTGAAGTTCGAGGGCGGCGTCCACCGCGTCCAGCGGGTCCCGGTCACCGAGTCCCAGGGACGGATCCACACCTCGGCCGCCGGCGTCCTCGTCCTGCCCGAGGCCGAGGAGGTCGACGTCCAGATCGACCCGAACGACCTGCGCATCGACATCTACCGCTCCAGCGGCCCGGGTGGGCAGAGCGTGAACACCACCGACTCCGCCGTGCGGATCACGCACATCCCCACCGGCATCGTGGTCAGCTGCCAGAACGAGAAGAGCCAGCTGCAGAACAAGGAGTCCGCGATGCGCGTGCTGCGCGCCCGGATGCTGGCCGCCGCGCAGGAGGCCGCCGACGCCGAGGCCTCGGACGTGCGCAAGTCCCAGGTCCGCACCGTGGACCGCTCCGAGCGGGTGCGCACGTACAACTACCCGGAGAACCGGATCGCCGACCACCGGGTCAACTACAAGTCCCACAACCTCGACGCGGTGCTCGACGGCGAGCTCGACGACGTCATCGACGCCCTCACCGAGGCCGACATGGCGGTGCGGCTCGCCGCGTCCTGACCCGAGTCAGGTGCGCGGCTCCACGAACAGGCACTGGGCGCTGTGCGCCACCGCCCCGCCGCGGTCACCGAGGTCGCCGGTGGTGCGACCGATCCCCGCTGCGTCCAGGGTGGTCTGCGCGCGCATCCAGATCTCGTCGCCGACGGGCTCGCGGGTCAGGTGCAGCGTCAGGTCGGTGTTGACGAAGAGCATCCGAGCCGGGCTGGCGACCGCGGAGATCCCGCTCGCGGCGTCGGCGACGGCCACCAGATGTTCGATCGGGTCAGTGTCCTCGCCGTCCACCAGGTCCACGGCCAGCCTCGTCCAGACGGCGGCCGGCCCGGGCGCCTCGAACGACCCCTCCACCCAGAGCCAGTCGACGGCATCGATGTACCCCGGATGCCACCCCTCGGAGCGCGGCATGGGGGCCGGACTCGTCGGGCCAGGCCGGGGCGGGAGGTGCTGGGCGTCTCGGGCACGCCGCGTCGAGGGGCGGGTCCGCCTGGCGCAGCGAGCCACGCCCGCAGGACCATGACCGGCCGGTCGGGGGCATCGGCGGCGGTCAGGGTCGCCTCGGCCAGGGCCACCTTGCGACCCGGGCGCACGGTCCGGGCGGTGACGACCAGGTCGGCGACCGGGACCGGGGCGAGGATGTCGAAGCTCAGCCGCGCGGGCAGCGGGCACGGCGGCAGCCCACCCAGGCGGCGCACGGCACGGGTGAGCAGCGCCGCGGGAGGCCCGGCGTGCTGCAGCCCGGCCGCCCAGGGCCCGGTGGTGTGCTCGGTCGAGCGCACGCGGGCGCTGAGTTCCTCGCGACCCGGCGATCGGACTCCTCGATGCAGCTCGTAGAAGGCCTCGGTCATGGGACCAGTGTCCCGTGGGGGCACCGGCACCCGGTCACCCGGGCAGGCTCGGGGCTTGTCCGCGAAGCCGGGCAGCGACCGCCGCGTGCGTCTTCCGCCAGGCGGAGGTCGCCGGCCCGGATCACCGTTCGTGGCCGCATCCCCCGTGCCGGGCGGGGGCCCATGCCCTACTCTCGTGGCAGCCGCGCAGCCCCCCGCAGCGCGGTCGGGGAGGGCTCGTGGACCAGACACCGGCGATCAGCCTGCACGACGTCGCCAAGACCTACCCGGACGGCACGGTCGCCGTCCACGAGCTGTCCTTCGAGGTCCCGCGCGGTCGGATCGCCGCCCTCGTCGGCCCGTCGGGCTGCGGCAAGACCACCACGATGCGGATGATCAACCGGCTGATCGAGCCCACGTCGGGCGAGATCCGGATCAACGGGTCGAACATCCTCGACGCGGACCCCGTGGAGCTGCGGCGCAGCATCGGCTACGTGATCCAGCAGGTCGGGCTGTTCCCGCACCGCACCATCGCGGAGAACGTGGGGACGGCGTGCGCCCTCAACGGCTGGGATCCGGCCCGGACGCGCGGCGCGGGTCGCCGAGATGCTGGAGCTCGTCGGCCTCGACCCGTCGATCTACGGCCCGCGCTACCCGCACCAGCTCTCCGGCGGCCAGCGCCAGCGCGTCGGGGTGGCCCGGGCGCTCGCGGCCGATCCGCCGGTCGTCCTCATGGACGAGCCCTTCGGCGCCGTGGACCCGGTGGCCCGGGGTCGGCTGCAGGAGCAGTTCTTCGACGCTGCAGCGCCAGCTGGGGACGACGGTCGTCCTGGTCACCCACGACCTCGACGAGGCGGTCCTGCTCGGTGACCGCCTGGCGGTGATGCGCGTCGGCGGCTACCTCGACCAGTACGCCGAGCCGGGGACGGTCCTGGGCTCCCCGGCGACGCCGTTCGTCGCGGACTTCGTGGGCGCGGATCGCACGATCAAGCGCCTGGCGCTCACCCCGATCGACCTCACCACCCTGGCGCCCGCCGCAGGACCTCCCCGGCCAGCCGACGCTCGACGCGCGGCCCGCATGCGTGAGGCGCTCGCCGTGCTGCTCGACTCCCCGACGGGCACGGTGCTGGTCACCCGGGACGGGCAGCCCCTGGGCACCCTGACCATGGACGCCGTGCACCGGGCGATGGCCCCCGAGGAGCCGGCGGCGTGAGCGCCGACAACCCGTGGTTGAGCTGGGACTACGTCCAGCAGCACTGGCCCGAGCTGCTCGCCGCCGGGCAGGAGCACCTCGGGATCACCGTGGCCGCGATCGCCCTGGCCTGTGCGCTGGCCGTCCCGCTGGCGCTGCTGGCGCGCAGGATCCCGCGGCTGTCGGGGCCGATCGTGGCGACCTCGGGGGTCCTGTACACGATCCCCTCGCTGGCGCTGATCTCCGCGCTGTGGCCGGTGTTCGGCCTGTCGCCGCTGACGGTGGTGATCGCCCTGGCGATCTATGCCCTGCTGGTGATGGTGCGCGCGATCCTCGTCGGGCTGGCCGGCGTGCCCGCCGAGTCCGTCGACGCTGCGGTCGGGATGGGGCTCTCCGACCAGCAGCTGCTCTGGCAGGTCCAGGCGCCCCTGGCGCTGCCCGCGGTCCTGGCCGGGCTGCGGATCGCGACCGTGTCCACGGTGGGCATGGTCACGGTCGGCGCCCTCGTCGGCTACGGCGGCTACGGGACGATGATCCTCGCCGGCCTGAACGAGAACTTCTACCACGCGAAGATCGCCACGGCGACGATCTGCGCGGTGGCCCTGGCCATCGCCCTCGACGGCCTGCTGCTGCTGGTCGAGCGGCGTGCCACCCCGTGGGCGCGGGGTCGCTGACATGGGCGTCTGGGGCTGGCTGACCGACCCGGCCAACTGGTCGCGGGCCCAACGGGGTCCCCGCCCGCACGGTGGAGCACGTCGTGATCGCCGCGCTTGCGATGCTCCTGGGCATCGCTGGTGGCCCTGCCGGTCGGCATCTGGCTGGGGCACGTGCGCCGTGCGGCGTTCCTCACGACCTCGATCGGCAACCTCGGCCGGGCGATCCCGACCCTGGCGATCCTGGTCATCCTGGCCTCGATCCCCGCGATCGGCGTGGGCGACCTCGCGGCGATCCTGGCCCTGGCGGTCTTCTCGATCCCGCCGATGCTCACCTCCGCGTACGTGGGAGTGCGCGACGTCGACCCCGACGTGCGCGACGCCGCCACGGGGATGGGGATGACCGGCGGGCAGGTGCTGCGCGGGGTCGAGCTGCCGCTGGCGGCCCCCTCGATCCTGTCCGGCGTGCGGACCTCCCTGGTGCAGGTCGTGGCCACGGTCTCCCTGGCAGCGCTGGTCGGCTCCGGCGGGCTGGGGCGCTACGTCGTGGACGGGTTCGCCCGTCAGGACCAGACGCTCGTGCTGGTCGGGGCGCTGCTGGTCTCGGTGCTGGCCATCGCACGGACCGTGTCGCCGGGTGGGGCACGCGGCTGCTCTCGCCGCGGGGCATCCGCTCCCGGGCGCGGGGAGAGTCGGCCGACGAGCTCGCGGTGGCCCGCGTGCCGGACGACCGGACACCCGCGGCCCCGGGCGCCGCCCTGAAGTGGGCCGGCGCCTACGGGGTCGCGGCCGTGGTGGTCGCGGGCGGGCTGCTGATGGCCGGCGGGCGCTCGCAGGAGGGCCAGGTCACGATCGCCGCCTTCAACTTCGGGGAGTCCAAGGTCATGGCCGCCCTGTACGCCGGGATGCTGCAGGACGCCGGCGTGGACGTCTCGGTCTCCGAGCTCAGCAGCCGGGAGGTCATCGCGCCCGCGCTGCAGGCCGGCGAGGTCGACGCTGTGCCCGAGTACCTGGGCACGTTCACGGAGTTCCTGAACAAGCAGGTCAACGGCCCCGATGCCCCCGCCGTGGCGAACTCCGACGTCGCCGAGACCCTGGCAGCCGGCCGGGGCCTGGCCGACCCGCTGGGGATCACGCTGGCCGAGCCCGCGCTGGCCGCCGACCAGAACGCCTTCGCGGTCACGCGTGAGTTCGCCGAGGAGCACTCGCTGCGCACGGTGTCGGACCTGGCCGCGCTCTCCCAGACCGTCGCCGGTCGTCCTGGGCGGACCACCGGAGTGCCCGACCCGCCCGTTCTGCCAGCCGGGCCTGGAGGAGGTGTACGGCGCCCAGATCGAGGAGTTCGTCCCGCTGGACGCCGGCGGGCCGCTGACCAAGCAGGCGCTGGCGCAGGGGACGATCGACGTCGGACTGGTGTTCTCCTCCGACGGCGGGGTGTCGGCGCTGGACCTCGTCGTGCTCGAGGACGACAAGGCCCTGCAGACCGTGGACAACCTCGTGCCCGCCCTGTCCGAGCGTGCCGCGACGCCGCAGAACATCGCCGCGCTCAACCGCCTGGCCGCGACCCTGACGACCGAGGACCTCATCGAGCTGAACCGGCAGGTCGACATCGAGCGCCGGGATCCGCAGGAGGTCGCCGCGGAGTACCTGCAGGCCAAGGGCCTGGTCGCCGCGAGCGCCCTGACCCGCGCCCGATCTGCTCCCGTCCCGACGATCCGCTCCCGTCCAGATGGGAGCAGACCGTCAGGCCGGGAGCAGATCCGAGGCGGAGCGCCGGCGTAGGGTGCTGCGGTGGAGTCGACCCGGGAGCTGCTGGCGTCGGCCGCTGCGCAGCTGGCAGCCGCGGGGGTGCCCACCCCGGACGTCGACGCCGAGCTGCTGCTGGCCCACGTCACCGGTCGGCCGCGCGCGCTGCTGCGGATGGCCGGGGGCGCCGTCACCGACGAGCAGTCCGCGGCCTACGCCGCGCTCGTGGCCCGGCGGGTCCGAGCGGATCCCGCTGCAGCACCTGACCGGCCTGGCCCCGTTCCGCCACCTCGAGCTGCACGTCGGGCCCGGGGTGTTCATCCCGCGCCCGGAGACGGAGCTGATGGTGGACCACGTGCTGGCAGTTCGCGGCCGCACAGGCTCGCGCACGGGTCTGCTCGTCGTCGACCTCTGCTCGGGCTCGGGCGCGCTGGCGCTGTCGATCGCGACCGAGCTGCCCGGGCAGCCGCGTGATCGCCGTCGAGCTGTCGCCCGAGGCCGCGGCGTGGGCCCGGCGGAACATCGCCGGACCACGCCGCACCAGGTCGCCGCCGCGGGCAGCTCGATCGAGCTCGCTCGCGGCGGACGCCACCGGGTCGCCGCGGACCGGCGGGGCCCTGGCGGACCTGCGCGGGACCGTCGACGTGGTGGTCACCAACCCCCCTACGTCCCCGAGCGGCGATCCCGCGCGAGCCCGAGGTCCGCGACCACGACCCCGGCCTGGCGCTCTACGGCGGGCCCGACGGGCTGGAGGTCGTGCGCCCGCTGGCCGAGCAGGCCGCCCTCCTGCTGCGACCCGGGGGACTGCTGCTCGTCGAGCACGCCGACGTGCAGGGCGAGGACGCGGGGGAGTCCGGCGTCCCGGCCGTCCTGCGCAGCCAGCCCGAGCCGGCGGCGCACGAGCCCTCTCGCCCCGCGGGCGACCCGGGCGCCGCACGCCGGCGACCCCACCGCCACCCCCGCCCCAGCCCCCACCCCGCGATCGGACCCCCGCAGCGGCGCGCGCCTGGACGCACGTCACCGACCACCTCGACCTCGCCGGCCGGCCCCGGCACACCGCGGCGATCCGCGCGGCGGGCAGGATGGCGCCGTGATGCGGATCGACACGACCACTGCCGAGGAGCGCGACCGCGGCCTGGCCGCCGCCGCAGCAGCCCTGCGCCGTGGCCAACTGGTCGGCCTTCCGCTGGACACGGCCTACGGGATCGCCGCCGACGCCTTCAACCCGCGGGGCACCCAGGCCCTGCGCGACGCGAAGGGCCGCGCCGACCTGTCGATCCCCGTGATGGTGCCGAAGATCGCCACGGTCTCCGGGATCGCCGAGGTCGACACCGACGCCCGCCGGCTCATGCTCGACTTCTGGCCGGGTCCGCTCACCCTCGTCCTGCCGGCGCAGCCGACCCTGGCGTGGTCGCTGACCGACGCCTCGGGACGGATCGCCGTGCGCATGCCGCTGCACCCGGTGGCACTGGACCTGCTCGAGCGCACCGGCCCGCTGGGCGTCGTCGCGGCGGCAGCGCCGTCCCCCGGGGGCGGGCCGGTCACCGCCGACGGGTCCTTCCCCGAGGAGCTCGCCGTGCTCCTGGCGGTCCTGCTCGATGCCGGCCCGCTGCCGCCCGGATCGGCCTCCGCCGTGGTGGACCTGACCGGCGCTGCCCCGATCCTCGTCCGGTCCGGCCCCCTGGATCTCGAGGACCTGCGCGCGACCTGCCCGGGACTCATCGTGCCGACCGCGGGCCCCCAGCCGCAGGGCACGTAGACTCGGGCGCGTCCGGCGAACCCCCGATCGCGCCCTGGAGCCCGCCCATGAGCCTTGACACCCCCTTCTGGGGTCCCGACTTCGATGCCCTCACCGCCGAGGATCCCGAGATCGCGGGGGTCATCCTCGGCGAGCTCGACCGCCTGCGCGCCGGCCTGCAGCTGATCGCCAGCGAGAACTTCACCTCGCCGGCCGTGCTCGCGGCGCTGGGCTCCACGCTGAGCAACAAGTACGCCGAGGGCTACCCGGGCCGGCGCTACTACGGCGGCTGCGCGGTCGTCGACGACGCCGAGACCATCGGGATCGAGCGGGCCAAGGCCCTGTTCGGCGCCGATCACGCCAACCTGCAGCCGCACTCCGGGGCGAGCGCGAACATCGCGGCGTACGGCGCGTTCATGAAGCCCGGCGAGACCGTCCTGGCGATGAGCCTGCCCCACGGCGGGCACCTGACCCACGGCACGAAGGTCTCGTTCTCGGGCAAGTGGTTCAACGCCGTGCACTACGGCGTCAACCCGACGACTGAGGACATCGACTACGACCAGGTCCGCGACCTGGCCCGCGAGCACCGGCCGCGCATGATCATCTGCGGCGGCTCGGCCATCCCGAGGCTCATCGACTTCGCCGCCTTCCGGGAGATCTCCGACGAGGTCGGGCGCCATCCTGATGGTCGACGCCGCGCACTTCATCGGCCTCGTCGCCGGCAAGGCGATCCCCAGCCCCGTGCCGTACGCCGACGTCGTGACGTTCACGACCCACAAGGTCCTGCGCGGCCCGCGCGGCGGCATGATCCTGGCGAAGGCCGAGCACGCGGCGGCCATCGACAAGGCCGTGTTCCCGATGATGCAGGGCGGACCGCTCATGCACGCGGTCGCAGCCAAGGCCGTCGCCCTCAAGGAGGCCGCCAGCCCGGAGTACGCCCAGTACGCCCGCGACGTGATCGCCAACTCCCAGGCGCTGACCGCGGGGCTGGCCGCCCAGGGCATGCGCCCGGTCACCGGCGGGACCGACACGCACCTCGCGCTGCTGGACCTGCAGGGCGACCGGCGTCACCGGCACCGACGCGGAGGCCCGATGTGACGCCGCCGGGATCGTGCTGAACAAGAACGCCATCCCGAACGACCCGCGCCCGGCCAGCGTGGCCTCGGGCATCCGCGTCGGCACCCCGTCGGTGACGACCCAGGGCATGGGCACCGCGCAGATGGCCACGATCGCCGAGCTGATCGGACGGGCCATCCGCGACGAGGACGGCTCGGCCGCCGATGGGATCCGTGCCGAGGTCACCGAGCTGGTCACCGCCTTCCCGGCCTACCCACGCGGCTAGTGCGCGAGTACGGGCTCAGCCTGCTCGTCGCCGCCGCCCTGACCTTCCTGGTCCTGCCGGTGGTGCGCTCGCTCGCCCTGCGCGCCGGTGCCGTCGCCGGCGTCCGTGACCGCGATGTCCATGACCACGCCATCCCGCGCTGGGGCGGCCTGGGGATGTTCCTGGGCCTGTGCGCGGGGATGGTGCTGGCCAGCAAGCTGCCGATGATGCGCTCGGTGTTCGAGGGCGCCTCGACCGAGGGCGTGGCCCTGATGTCGGGAGCCGTGATCATCGTCGCCCTCGGCCTGGCCGACGACCGCTGGGAGCTCGACGCCCCCACGAAGATGGCCGGCCAGGTCCTGGCGGCCGCGGTCATGGCCTTCCAGGGGATCACCCTGCTGTGGCTGCCGATCGACGGGGTGCTGGTCCTCGACCCGACCACCTCGGTGCTGCTGACCGTGCTGATCGTGCTCGTGAGCGTCAACGCGATCAACTTCATCGACGGCCTCGACGGCCTGGCCGCCGGGATCACCGCGGTGTCGGCGGCGGCCTTCTTCGTCTACGCCTACCTGCTCAGCGTCCAGTTCGGGGTGGAGCGCGCGACGCTCTCGGCGCTGGTCTCGGCCCTCCTGGTCGGCATCTGCATCGGATTCCTGCCCGCACAACGTGTTCCCGGCGACGGCTGTTCATGGGTGACACCGGGTCGATGCTGATCGGCTACCTGATGGCCGCCAGCGTCATCACGCTGACCGGCAAGGTCGACCCGAACGCCCTCGAGGGCACCACGCTGCTGCCCGCGCTGCTGCCGATCCTGGTCCCCCTGGCCGTCCTGGCCGTGCCCCTGATCGACCTCGGGCTGGCGGTGGTCCGGCGCACGCGGGCGGGCCGCTCGCCGTTCGCCCCGGACAAGCAGCACCTGCACCACCGCCTGCTGGAGATGGGCCACTCCCAGCGACGCGCTGTCCTGCTGCTGACCGGATGGGCGGCCCTGATCGCCTTCTCGGTGGTCCTGCTCGCCTTCGTCCCGATGGTCAACGCCCTGATCGCCAGCGCCTTCGGGGCCGTCCTGCTCGGGATCGGCGTCGCCTGGCCGAGCTTGCGCGGGCCGAAGCTCGCACCCGATCGGAGGTCGCATGACCGACACCACCGACCCGGCTGGCGGCTCACCGCGCGGCCCGCGGCGCGGTCCCACCGCGCTGGTGACCCCGATGCGCCGGGTGCTGCGCATCGGCCTGATCGCCTCCCTGGTGGCGCTGCCGGTCGCAGTGCTCATCGGCTACCTGGTGGCCGGCGCCGCCGGGGCCTGGGGCGCGGCCATCGGCATGGGGATCGCCGTCGGGTTCTTCACCATCACGGTGGGAGTCGCGCTGGGCACGGCGGGGATGGACGCGACCGCCCTCGGTGCGTCCGTGCTCGGCTCGTGGCTGATCAAGATGGTCCTGCTCCTCGTGGTGCTGGCCCTGCTGCGCGACGCCGACTTCTACTCCCGCCCGGTGCTGTTCATCTCCCTGCTGGTCGGCACGATCGGCACCCTCGTGCTCGAGGCGCTCGTGGTCACCC
>CAVSQK010000005.1:0-22828 GCA_963729885.1 uncultured Actinomycetes bacterium | reverse complement strand
CTGACCCCGGTCGCGGCACGCGCCGTCCGGTCCGAGTTCCGGGCGTCGGTGGCGTCCGCGCCGGATGTCAGGACCCTCGAGCGGCCTAGTCTGGCCATGTGATCGTCGGGCGTGCGGCGGAGCTGCAGAGGCTGGACGAGATCGTCGACGCCGCGCGGTCCGGCTCGGCCCGCGGCGGTCCTGCTCGTCGGCGAGGCCGGCATGGGCAAGACCACGCTCCTGGCAGCAGCCGAGCGACTCGGTCGGCGGCACGGGTTCCGCATCGTCCTTGCGGCCGCCCCCGAGGGCTCGGTGGAGCTCACCCATGCGTTGGTCGAGGACGTCGTGCGCGGCCTTCCGGAGGCCCTGGCCGCGTTGGACCCCGAGGAGCGCGCGCTCCTGGCGCAGGTCGCGCTGCGGGGTGCGGCGGCCCCCGGCCGGGTGGCCTCGGCCCTGATGCACCTGTTGGCCGAGGCGTGCACGGTCCGACCCGTCATGCTGCTGCTCGATGACCTCCACTGGGCGGACCGGGCCAGCCTGTCCGCCCTCGTGCTGGCCGTGGGGCGCCTCTCCGCCGAGCCGCTGGTCCTGCTCGGCGCCGCCCGCCCACGTCCTGCGCTCGACCCGCGGACCGCCCAGTGGGAGCGCATGGACGTCGAGCCGCTGCAGCCGGACGCTGCGGTGGGCGTGCTGCGCGCCAATGTCGCCCGCCGCGCTCTCCACGAGGATCCCGGTAGCCCAGGCCGAGCACGTCGTGGCAGCCCTCGGCCACTGTCCCCTCGTGATCGCGGAGTGCACCCGGCTGCTCTCGGAGTCGCAGCTCACCGGTGCCACGTCCCTGCCGGACCCCATCCCCCTGGACGAGCGGCTGCTCCAGGCCTGGGCGGGGGCCTACGCCGGGCTGCCGGATACAGCCCGTGAGGCGGTCCTCGCGCTGTGCATCGCCCAGGGCACCGGCGACGGCCTGCTCGACCACGTGCTCACCCGCGGTGGGGGCACCCGTGCCGACCTCGAACCAGCCATCGAGGCACGCCTCGTAGTCCGCGCCCGGGTCGGTGCGGGTCCGGGAGGTGAGCCGGGCCTGGCCCATCCCCTGATCCGTGACGCGATCCTTGCCACCACCCCGGAGTCGGCTGTCCGTGCGGTGCATCACCGTGTGGCGGCTGCCGCGCGGGACCTGGGCCTGCCCCCAGCCGTGGTGATCGCCCACCTGGCCTCGGGTGGTCAGCTCGGCGACCGCGCCTGCATCCGTGCGCTGGTTGACGAGGCAGACCGTGCCCTGGCAGACGACCAGGTGGCCGTGAGCTCCCGGGGCCTGGTGGCTGCAGCCATGCTCTCGACCTCAGCATCGGAACGCAGCCACCTGGCGGCACGGGCGGCCCGCGCGGTGCTCGAGAAGTCCACGAGCCTCAGCGAGGCGTGGCCGATCCTGGACCACATCGATGAGTCGCTGCTGTCCGCCGAGGAGCGCGCCTGGATCCAGTGGCTGCGGGCAGAGCTCGTCGGCGAGACCGATCTGCGCCAGGCTACGGCGGCGCTCTCGGCCGCGGCAGCCCACGCCCACACGGCGGGCTCGGCAGCGGAGCCGATGCTCCTGTGGTCCGCGGTCATCGCCTCCTGGATGCTCGGCGACGGGCCCCCGGCCCTGGCGCACGCGGCGCGGCTGGATCGGTGGGTCGGATCGGCCCCACCCGGGCGGCCTGGGCGCCATCCCCCCTGGGCGGGTCGGGTGATGTCCGCCCTGAGCCGGTTCGAGGTCGGCGACGTGGCCGATGCACCCCCCCTGATCGACCAGGCCCTGGAGGAGTCGGCGCGGTGGCGGTTCACTCCCGCGACGCATCTGGGACTGCTGTTCAATGTCGTCTTCCTCGACCAGATGATGGGTGCCACGGGCGAGCACGTCGATGCCCGGATCGCCGAGGTGAGCAGGCGTCTGCGCGGTGACCCCGGGGAGACGCTGGCCTATGTGCGGCAGGTCCAGGCCGAGCGGGCCCTGCGCACTGGCGAGGTCACGCTCGCGCGCGCCCTGGCCGACGAGGGCCTGGAGCTGGTGCGCACCGGCTTCTCGCGGCAGAACCGTCGCCCTGGCCCTGGTGACGTCCGTGCGCATCGGCGCCGTGGCCGGAGATCACGACGCCCTCGCCCGGGACGCCGACGAGCTGCGGCAGCTGGCGGGCAGGTTCGGGTGCGTCCGCTTCGGCACGTTCGCCGACCATTCCCAGGGCACGTTGGCCCTGGCGGAGGGGCGCCTCGACGACGCGCTGACCCACCTGGAGCCCCTGACCCGGGACCTGCTGCTCGGAACGGGACCCAGCGACCCCGTGCCCATGGGACGCGCGGACCTGGTCGAGGCGCTGGTGCGCACCGGCGACGTCGAGGGGGCCGCCCGGGTCGCCGCCGAGCTCCAGCGGGTGCTGGGGGCCTCATCAGACCCGGTGGTCCGCGCCCTGCTCGCCCGGGTCCACGGGCTCGTCACCAGCGGGGCGCAGGCGCAGGCTGCCCTCGAGCTGGCCGCGATCACCTTCCGTGCGGCGGGTCATCCCGTGCAGGAGGCGCGCACCCGCCTGGTGCTCGGTGAGCTGCTGCGCCGCGAACGCCAGACCACCAGGGCCCGACGGGAGCTGCGGACGGTCGCGACCACCTTCGAGAGGATGGGAGCCCATCCCTGGCTGGGTCGCGCCCTCGGCGAGCTCAGGGCTGCGGGTGCGACCGTCCACGTGGCTGGGCCCGATCCCTGGTCGACGCTGACCCCCCAGGAGCTGCGCGTGGCGACGACCGTGGCCCAGGGAGCGTCGAACCGGCAGACGGCGTCGGCGTTGTTCCTCTCCCCGCGCACGGTCGAGTACCACCTGGGCGCGGTCTACCGCAAGCTGGGGGTGACCAGCCGGACCGCCCTGGCCCACAGCCTCGCGCAACGGGAGCCACCGTCCACGGTCGAGGGCGGGGCGATTCGGCGCATCCGGGCGACGTGAGTCAGACTTGTCCCCGTGCCCTCCCTGACCTCGAGCCGACCTGAGGGACTGGTCCTGCCCGACGCCGGGCTCGACGCCCACATCGGGACCCGGCTGGCCGATGTGGAGGCACTGCTGCGCGAGTCCGTCGTCAGCGAGTACCCGTTCGTGACGAACGCCGCGCGGCACCTCGTGGATGCCGGCGGCAAGCGCTTCCGACCCCTGCTGACCCTGCTCGCCGCCCAGTTCGGCGATCCCATGGCCGTCGGGGTCGTCCCCTCGGCGGTGGTCGTGGAGCTGACGCACCTGGCCACGCTGTACCACGACGACGTCATGGATGAGGCACCGCTGCGCCGCGGGGCGGCCTCGGCGAACGCCCGCTGGGACAACACCGTGGCGATCCTCACCGGGGACTTCCTGTTCGCCCGGGCCTCGGACCTGCTTGCCGACCTGGGCCCTGAGGCCGTGCGCATCCAGGCCAGGACGTTCGAGCGGCTGTGCACGGGGCAGATCCGCGAGACGGTGGGCCCAGCCGAGGGCGAGGACCCGATCACCCACCATGTGGGCGTCCTGGCGGACAAGACCGGCTCGCTCATCGCGACCGCCGGGCGCTTCGGCGCCATGATGTCCGGTGCCGGGCAGGACGTGGTCGAGACGATGGCCGCGTTCGGGGAGCGCATCGGGGTGGCCTTCCAGCTCGCCGACGACCTGGTCGACATCGGCAGCGAGCGCTCCCAGTCGGGCAAGACCCCGGGGACCGACCTGCGCGAGGGCGTGGCCACGCTGGCGGTGCTGTACGCCCGGACCTCGACGGATCCGGACGACGCCCGACTGATCGAGCTGACGTCCGGACCGATCCACGACGATGCCGAGCACGCCGAGGCACTGAGCCTGCTGCGCGCCCACTCGGCGATGGGTCGCGCCCGGGACGAGGCCCACCGGTGGGCCGCCGAGGCCCGATCGACCCTGGCGCCGCTCCCCGCTGGCCCGGCCCGTGGCTCCCTCGAGCTGCTCTGCGACTACGTGGTCGAGCGGACCGGTTGATGCGGGTCGGCGACCTCAGCGGCCGACGGGCCGGGGTCGCCTCCGGCCTGACGGCCTACGTCCTCTGGGGCCTGTTCCCCCTCTACTGGGGGTTCCTGGAGCCCGCGACGCCGGCCGAGGTCCTGGCCGCGCGCGTCGTGTTCTCCCTGGCCTCGCTGGCCCTGCTCGTCACGGCCGTGGGCCAGTGGGGCATCGTGCGCGCGGTGCTGGCCGACCGCCGCCGCCTGATGATCCTGGCGGTCGCCGCGGTGGTGGTCTCGGTCAACTGGGGGGTGTTCATCTGGTCGGTGGACAACGGCCACGTCGTCGACGCGTCCCTCGGGTACTTCATCAACCCCCTGGTCTCCATCGCCCTGGGCGTGGTGGTGCTGCGCGAGCGGTTGCGCTCGCTGCAGTGGCTGGCCGTCGCGATCGCCGCGGTCGCGGTCGTGTACGCCACGGTGTCGCTGGGCCGCCTGCCGTGGATCGCCCTGGTCCTGGCGTTCTCCTTCGGCGTCTACGGGCTTGCCAAGAAGCTCGCCGGGGTGGACGCGATCGCCAGCCTGACCGTCGAGATGGTGCTCCTCGCGCCGATCGCCCTGGCCTACATCGGGTGGCTGTGGACCCGCGACGAGCTGGCCTTCGGGTCCTACGGCTGGGGGCACGCGCTGCTGATGGTGGGTGCCGGACCGGTGACGGCGCTTCCGCTGCTGTTCTTCGGGTTCGCGGCCCACCGGGTGCCGCTGTCGGTCCTCGGGCCGCTGCAGTACGTCGCCCCCTCGCTGCAGCTGATCATCGGCGTCTGGGTGTTCGGCGAGCCCATGTCGCCGCAGCGCTGGCTCGCGTTCGTGGGGGTCTGGATCGCCCTGGTTGTGTTCACGGTGGATGCCCTGCGCAACTCGCGGTCCCGTCAGCCGGACCTGGTCGAGGACCTGTAGGGCCCCGGCCGGCCCCCGGGCGGCGCGAGTAGACTTGAAGAGCCGCGAACGCCGTGGCGAGGACCGCGAGTGAGATGACCGATGACCGTCGAAGTTGACCGGATCCCTGCCCTCCAGCTCACCCTGGCCGACCTGGTCTGGGACGACCACCCGGACCAGCAGCGCTGGGTGACCGTGGTCTCGCTGGCCCTGGATGTCGACCACGTCCTGGTGACCTGCGCGGGGGATGACGAACCCCTGCGGATCCCCGTGGATGCACTCGTGGGCGTGCGCCGGCTCGTCCCTGCGGTTCCGCAGGCAGGCGATGAGGACGAGATGCACGCCCGGATCGCCGGCTACTACCCCGGGGACGTTGCCTCGGCCACGCAGGCTGTCGCCGAACACACCGACGCGCACCTGCCGCCGAAGCCCTCGGGCGCCACGAGCCAGCCCTACCCCAACTCGCACTACGAGGGGCTGTACGGCGGGGACCTCGACCACGTCGTGGATGCCGTCGGGGGCACCCCTGACGAGGCGAACCGCGACCGCCGGCTCGAGGCCACCCGGCGCCACCTCACCGAGCGCCGGGACGCGCCGGACGCCGAGCAGCCCACGACCGAGTCCGACGAGGAGCTCGACGAGCGGATGTCGGGCTGGTACGCCGGGGACATCGGCTTCGTCGTCGACCACAACAAGGACCAGTAGTCCCGTGGACGCCGACCCCGGGGCTGGTCGGGGAGCCGTCGGTCCCCTGGCGGGGGTGCGGTTCGTGGAGCTCGGCGGGATCGGTCCGGTCCCGCACGCCGGGATGATGCTGGCCGACCTCGGAGCCGCCGGGGTCCGGCTGGACCGCCCCGGGGGGCAGACCCTGGGGCACGTCCCGGGCCGGGACCCGCTGCTGCGGGGGCGCCCGACCCGGACGGTCGACCTGCGCTCCGACGAGGGGCGCGCCGAGGCTCTGGCCCTGGTCGCCGGGTCCGACGTGCTCATCGAGGGGTTCCGGCCGGGAGTCGCCGAGCGCCTGGGCCTGGGACCCGAGGAGTGCTGGTCGGTGAACCCGCGGCTGGTCTACGGCCGGATGACCGGCTGGGGCCAGACCGGGCCGTGGGCCACCCTGGCCGGGCACGACATCAACTACAGCGCCATCGCCGGTCCCCTGCGGCACACCGCCCGCCCGGGGGAGCGGCCCGTCATGGCGCTCAACCTGGTCGCCGACCACGGGGGCGGGTCGACCTACCTGGTGATGGGCGTCCTGGCCGCGCTGGTGGAGGTGGCCCGGACAGGTCGGGGCGTGGTGGTCGACGCGGCCATGGTCGACGGGGCAGCCAACCTCATGAGCCTGGTCCACGGCATGCGGGCCCAGGGCCTGTGGCCCAACCCGCCCGGTGGGAACACCCTGGACGGGGGCGCGCCCTTCTACGACACCTACACGTGCGCCGATGGCATGTTCGTGGCCGTCGGGGCGCTCGAGCCGGCGTTCTACGCCGAGCTCCTGGCCGGCGTCGGGCTCGATCCGGCCGGCCTGCCCCCACAGTGGGACCCGCGCGGCTGGCCGGTCCTGCGCGAGCAGCTCGCGCAGGCCTTCGCGGCGCGGACCCGCGACGAATGGGCGGAGGTCTTCGCGGGGACCAACGCCTGTGTGACCCCCGTCCTGGACATGACCGAGGCCCCCGACCACCCGCAGCTCGCGGCGCGGGGGACCTTCGTGGTTGACCCGGTCACCGGTGCCCGGGTGCCCGGTCCAGCGCCCCGCTTCGGGCCCCGCAACGACTCGTAGGGACCGGTGGCAGGACGCGACCATGGTCCCTATCCGCGCCTCGGCAACCGGCGTCAGGATGGAGGTGGCGGAGCGTTCCCCGCGGTGGTCGCTGGGGTCGGCGCCCGGCTGAGGAGGGATGTGCGATGTCCACGCCCACCCAGATCGTCGTCGGGTACGACGCGTCCCCGGACTCGCAGGCCGCGCTGGACTGGGCGGTCCGGGAGGCCGCCTCGCGGCGCATGGGTGTCCGGGTCGTCCTGTGCGAGCCCGACATGGCGGCGTGGGACGGCGCAGCCGCCTCGATGTCCGGGGCACCGGTGCTGGCCACGAACCTCCCGCATGACAGCGCTGCCCTGCTCGCCGCGGCCGCGGAGGTCGTGGCCGCCGCAGGGGTCCCCGTCGAGACCGTCTCCACCTCGGGGTCGCCGGCCAGCGTGCTGGTCGAGGCGAGCCGCACGGCCGCGATGGTCGCGATCGGCTCACGCGGCCACGGCTCGATCGCGTCGGCGATCCTCGGGTCGACCGTGTCGCACGTGGCCTCGCACGGGTACTGCCCGGTCATCGTCCTCCAGGCCAAGGGCACTGCCGAGGGCCCGGTGGTCGTCGGGGTGGACGGGTCGCCGGAGTCCGAGGAGCTGGTCGGCTGGGCGATCGACCACGCCTCGCGCCACGGCCTGGGGCTGGAGGTCGTGCACTCCTTCGCGATCCCGGTCTACCCCGGTGTCGTGCCGTACGTGCCACCGGTGGAGATCACCACGGCCACGGCGGGGTTCGAGCAGCGGGTGACCTCCGAGGTCCTCGCGGGATGGCGGGAGGAGTACCCGGACGTGGAGATCACCACCAACGTCGCGCACGGGCGTCCTGCACCTGCCCTCGTGGAGGCCAGCGGCCGAGCCAGCCTGACGGTGGTCGGCTCGCATGGCCGCGGGGCGTTCCTCGGGATGCTGCTCGGCTCGACGAGCCAGTCCCTGCTGCACCACGCGAGGGGCTCCGTCGCGGTGATCCGCCACCGCAAGCACTGAGCCCTGGCACTGAGCCGGGCGACCCCGTCAGCCGGGGATCGTCCAGGTGTCGCGGCCGGCGATCAGGGTGGCCAGGTCGCCGCGGCCCTTGGCGGCGGCGCGCTCGAGCTGCTCGGCCAGCAGGTGGTCGTACACGGGCCTGCGGACGTCGCGGAACACGCCGATGGCGGTGTTCTCGAGGGTGTTGAAGTCGGCCAGCCGTGACAGCGCGAAGGCGGTGGACGGCTCCGCGGCGTGCGCGTCGTGGACCCAGAGGCAGTCCCCGTCGCAGTCGGCGATGTCGTCGACGACGTGCAGCACGCCGTCCTCGCGCCGGGACACGCCCTTCTGGCCGTTGGCCCCGAACCGCACCGGCTTGCCGTGCTCGAGGCGGATCAGGTTGTCCTCGCGGATGCCGGCGTCCTTGAGCGGCTCCCAGGCGCCGTCGTTGAAGATGTTGCAGTTCTGGTAGATCTCGACCAGCGCCGAGCCCTCGTGCGCGGCGGCCTGGCGCAGCACCTCGATCATGTGCTTGCGGTCGGAGTCGATCGTGCGCGCCACGAACGACGCCTCGGCCCCCAGCGCCACCGAGATCGGGTTGAACGGGTAGTCGATCGACCCCATGGGCGTGGACTTGGTGACCTTGCCGGCCTCCGAGGTGGGCGAGTACTGGCCCTTGGTCAGGCCGTAGATCCGGTTGTTGAACAGCAGGATCTTGATGTTCACGTTGCGGCGCAGCGCGTGCATGAAGTGGTTGGTCCCGATGCTCAGGGCATCCCCGTCGCCGGTCACGACCCAGACGGTCAGGTCCGGCCGGGACGTGGACAGGCCCGTGGCGATGGCCGGGGCCCGGCCATGGATCGAGTGCATCCCGTAGGTGTCGACGTAGTAGGGGAACCGCGACGAGCAGCCGATGCCGGAGATGAACACGATGTTCTCCCGGCGCACGCCCAGCTCGGGCAGGAACGACTGCACCGCGGCCAGGATGGCGTAGTCCCCGCAGCCCGGGCACCAGCGCACCTCCTGGTCGCTCTTGAACTCCTTGGCCGACTGCGGGGAGTCGGCCTTGGGCACGAGGCTCAGGGACCGCGAGGTGGGCAGGTCGATGGTCACAGGAGCCCCCTGATCTGGTCGGCCAGCTCCGTGGCCTTGAACGGCAGGCCCCGGACCTGGTTGTAGCCCTGGGCGTCGACGAGGTACTTGGCGCGGATCAGCATGCTCAGCTGTCCGAGGTTCATCTCCGGGATCAGCACCCGGTCGTAGGCGCGCAGGACGTCCCCGGTGTTGGCCGGGAAGGGGTTGAGGTGGCGCAGGTGCGCGCGGGCGACCTTGCCGCCCTCGGCGCGGATGATGCCGCACGCCGCGCCGATCGGGCCGTGCGTCGAGCCCCAGCCGAGGACCAGCACGCGGGCGTCGCCGTCGGGGTCGTCGACCTCCAGCGGGGCGATGGTCCGGGCGATCCCGTCCACCTTCGCCTGGCGGGTCCGGACCATGAAGTCGTGGTTGTCGGGGTCGTAGCTGATGGCCCCGGAGCCGTCGGCCTTCTCGATCCCGCCGATCCGGTGCTCGAGGCCCGGCGTGCCCGGGATGGCCCAGGGCCGGGCCAGGGTCTCCGGGTCGCGCTTGAACGGCCAGAAGACCTCGGTGCCGTCCTCGAGGGTGTGGTTGGGCTCGGTGGCGAAGTCCACGTGCAGGTCGGGCAGGTCCGCGACGTCCGGGACCCGCCACGGCTCGGACCCGTTGGCCAGGTATCCGTCGGAGAGCAGCATCACCGGTGTGCGGTAGGTCAGGGCGATCCGTGCGGCCTCGATGGCGGTGTCGAAGCAGTCACTGGGTGACTGCGGGGCCACGATCGGGACGGGGGCCTCACCGTTGCGCCCGAACATCGCCTGCAGCAGGTCCGCCTGCTCGGTCTTCGTGGGCAGCCCGGTGGAGGGCCCGCCGCGCTGGACGTCGATGACCAGCAGGGGCAGCTCGATGGCCATCGCCAGCCCGATGGTCTCGGACTTCAGGGCGATGCCGGGGCCGGAGGTCGTCGTGACGGCCAATGACCCCCCGTAGGCGGCCCCGAGGGCGGCGCCGATGCCGGCGATCTCGTCCTCGAGCTGCAGGGTGCGCACGCCGAACTCCTTGTGGCGGCTGAGCTCGTGGAGGATGTCGCTGGCCGGGGTGATCGGGTAGGACCCGAGGAACAGCGGGAGCCCGGAGAGCTCCGCCGCGGCGATCAGCCCGTAGGACAGGGCGATGTTCCCGGTGATGTTGCGGTACACCCCGGGCGGCATGGCCGCGGGGCTCACCTCGTAGTGGACCGCGAAGTCCTCGGTGGTCTCGCCGTAGGCCCATCCGGCGTCGAACGCCGCCAGGTTGGCGGCCAGGATCTCGGGCTTGCGACCGAACTTGGCGGTGAGGAAGTCCCGGGTCCCCTCCGTCCCACGCGAGTACAGCCAGCTGAGCAGGCCCAGGGCGAACATGTTCTTCGCCCGCTCGGCCTCCTTCTTGGTGATCGAGAAGCCCTTGAGCGCCTCGACGGTCAAGGTGGTCAGGCTGACGGGGTGGACCGCGTAGGACTCGCAGGCTGTCGTCGGTCAGGGGGTCGCAGGAGTAGCCGACCTTCTCCACCGCGCGCTTGGTGAACTCGTCGCTGTTGATGATCAGGTGCCCGCCGCGGCGCACGTGGTGCAGGTTGCTCTTGAGCGCGGCGGGGTTCATGGCGATCAGGACGTCGGCGGCGTCGCCCGGGGTCTGGATCGCGTGGTCGGCGAACTGCAGCTGGAAGGCGCTGACCCCGTGCACGGTCCCGGCTGGTGCCCGGATCTCGGCGGGGAAGTCCGGCAGCGTGGACAGGTCGTTGCCGAAGGACGCGGTCTCCTGGGTGAACCGGTCGCCGGTGAGCTGCATGCCGTCCCCGGAGTCCCCGGCGAAGCGGATGATGACCTTCTCGAGCGGAACAACCGGCTTGCTCACGGTCCGTACCTTTCGCGTCCCTGGGGGACTTCTCACTGCTTAGGGTTGCCTTCGACTCTCCATTCTGTCCCATGATCCGGGGTGCTGCGTCGCCGCCCGTCCGTGTGTTGCCCCCGGATCGGGATGCGCGGCGCCGCGGCCGCTCGCCGGCAGGCCCTAGCCTTGGGGCGTGGTTGCCGGTGCGGTCCAACGCCGCTGGATCCAGGTGGGGTCCCAGCGGGTGTCCCTGCATGTGGTCGAGCTCGGTCTGGCCTGCTGCGGGATCGAGGTCCGTGAGGCCCGCCGCGCGGCCGCCGCCAGCGGTGGGGTGGGGGACCCCGACGATCCCGCCCTGGGGTCCGAACCGGCCGACCTGCACGTGCTGGTCGTCGCCGGCACGGTCACCACTCGGCTCGCCCCGGCCCTCGTCGAGGCCCTGGAGGGACTGCCCGAGCCCAGGGCCGTCCTGGCCTTCGGGGCGTGCGCCGCGACAGGCGGGCCGTACTGGGACTCGTACAGCGTGGTCCCGGGCGCCCACGAGGTGGTCCCGGTGGACGCCTGGGTCCCGGGGTGCCCCCCGCGACCGGAGGACCTGGTCGCCGGGCTGGCGGAGGTGCTGCGTGCGCGCGCATGAGGAGCACGTGGTCGCCTCGGGGTGGCGTGCCCGCTGCGCCGAGACTGGCGGCCGCAGGAGCCACGATGCTCGACATGCTGACGGCCGTGGACGACCCGGCCGGCGGGCGCATCCAGGTGGTGGCGCACCTGGTCGATGTCGTGGGGCGCGCGCGCCACTTCGTGTGGACCGACGTGGACCGGGATGACCCGGTGCTCGATTCGCTGGTCGAGGTGTACCCGGGGGCCGGCTGGCATGAGCGCGAGGTCCACGAGATGTTCGGGGTCACCTTCGAGGGGAACCCCGACCTGCGACCCCTGCTGACCACCGGCGACACGCACCACCCGTTGCGCCGCACGTCCCCGCTGCCCGCCCGGGTGGCCACCCCCTGGCCGGGCGCCGTGGATCCCTCGGACCGCCCTGCCGGTGACCGGGTCGCCGCGCGTCCACGGTCCCGTCCCGGTCCGCCCGGGGTCCCGCCGGAGTGGCAGGCATGAGCCGCAACGCGCGGATCGCGCTGATCGCCGACAACTGCACCTCCTGCATGCTGTGCGTGCGCGAGTGCCCGACGTGGTGCATCACGCTGCAGGCCCATCAGGAGCTCGTCGGCGACCCCGGGGCGCGGCGCCCGCGGACCGTCAACGTGCTCGACGACTTCACGATCGACTGGGGCCTGTGCATGTACTGCGGCATCTGCGTGGAGGTCTGCCCGTTCGACGCGCTCGAATGGCGGGACGAGGCCGTCGCGCCCGCGTCCACCGCAGGTGGGCTGCGCCACGGGATGGACCAGTTGGAGGGGTGAGGGCCAGCACGTCATGTGCCGACGCCGCTCAGGGGGTGAGCTGGCCCAGCAGCTCAGCCGGCGTGGCCGCGAGCGCGTCGGCCCCGGCCGCGGTCAGCTCCGCATCGTCGCCGTACCCCCAGAGCACCCCGATGCTGCCCACGCCGACGGTCACCGCGCCGCGCACGTCGTGGCTGCGGTCACCGATCATCACCGTGCCCGACGCCGGTCGGCCCAGGCGGTCCAGGGCCTCGGAGATGATGTCGGACTTCGCGGTGCGCCGGCCGTCGAGCTCGGAGCCGACGACCGTGCTGAAGTACCCCGCCAGGTCGAAGTGCTCCAGGATCGAGGCGGCGTACACCTCGGCCTTGGAGGTCGCGACGGCCAGCGTGCGGCCTGCTGTGCGCAGGCTGGCCAGCAGCTCGGGGATCCCGTCGTACACGGAGTTCTCGTACTGGCCATCGGTGGCGTAGTACTCCCGGTAGGCCGCGATCGCGACGGCCACCTCAGCCGGGTCGAAGCCGCAGAAGTCCCGGAACGAGTCCAGCAGGGGCGGGCCGATGAACCGCCGCAGCTGCTCGTCGTCGAGGGCGGGCTCACCCATCTTCGCCAGCGCGTACCGCACCGAGCTCATGATCCCCGGGCCCGACTCGGTCAGCGTCCCGTCGAGGTCGAACAGGATGGGGTCGGCCTCGGCGAACCGACCGGGCATCACCGGTAGTTGACGAACTGGACCGCGAAGTCGAGGTCCGCCTCACGGACGAGCTGCTGGACGGCCTGCAGGTCGTCGCGGCTCTTCGAGCTCACCCGCAGCTCGTCGCCCATGACCTGGGACTTCACGCCCTTGGGCCCGGAGTCGCGGATCATCTTGTTCAACTTGCTGGCCTGCTCCTTGGAGATCCCGGCCTTGAGCGTGCAGTGGATCTTGGTCTCCTTGCCCGACTGGCGCGGCTCCCCGGCATCGAGGGCCTTGAGCGAGACCTGGCGCTTGACGAGCTTGTCCTTGAGCACGTCGAGGGCGGCCTTGCAGCGCTCCTCGGTGCTGGAGGTGATCTCGATGGCGTCCTCGCCGCGCCAGGCGATGGTGGTCGAGGTGTTCTTGAAGTCGAACCGCTGCGACACCTCCTTGGCGGCCTGGTTGAGGGCGTTGTCGACCTCCTGGTGGTCGACCTTGCTGACGATGTCGAAGCTGCTGTCTGCCATGGGTTCAGCGTAGCTGCCCCTGCGGGGGAGGGTCCGGTGGTGCTGAGGGCGTGCCCCGGGAGTCGCTGGGTCAGACAGCCGTCACCAGGACGGCAGTCACCAGTGCGGCAGTGGAGGTTCGGGGCCGTCGGTGACAGTCAGGCCCGCGGGCGTGCGCCAGCGCCATCCGGGTGTTGCTGGTGCTGTTGTGGGCGCCCGGCTCGTCGTGCCCGACGGTGGATCTGATGGCGGGGGATCGGGGTCCAGGGCCCACGGCGTGTGGGTCTAGTAGAGGTTGGATGTCGCCGACAAAGGGCCCGAGATTGGCGACGGACGTCGCACCCGTGCTGGCCACGGCGGCGTGACCCGTCGAGCTCGCAGCGGCGTCGGCCCGGTGGCAGCCGGGGATAGTGGCAGCGTGGTTCGCCTGGCCCGGACCGAGCCTGGCCAGGGAGGTCCCAGAGCACATAGGCCCGTGTGCCGGTCGCCGGGACGGCCCCACGTACGTCGGCTGACCATGCTCGCCATGCCCCGTCGCAGGCCAGGGCTCGATCACCTCGACAGCAGGACCGAGCCCCGGCACCTGGCGGGGTCATCGATCCAGGCCGAGCAGTGTCTCGACGCTGACGAGGACCTGGAGCCTCGGCGCGCATGGGCAGCAGTCGGTGTCCATGGCGCAGAACTGACAGCCTCGGGTGTCAGGTCGGCGGGCTTCCGGGACAGCCGGCCCAGCTCCGAGGCGAGCAGTGGGACCAGCGGGAGGCGCGGGTGCCAGCAACAGGTCTGTCAAGTTGTCTGCGCGGACCGGTCTCGGGTGCGAGCTCGGCTGATCCCTCGGCGGCAGCGTCGGCCTGGAGTCCGGCGGCCAGGGCTGTGAGGCGGCGGTGGATCCGGTGGGCTTCGATGTCGGCCATGTCGGCGACCAGCGTTGGCATCACGCCACTGCCGGTGGGTGGACCGTGACCCGGCGGGCCGCGAAGGCCCGGATGCGCGCCTGCTGGGCCGACTCCGGGCAGATACGCAGCCGGGCGGCGCGAGCGACGCGTTCAACCTCGGCGCAGTGGTACGGCCGTCGTCCCGGTGGAAAGCGGTGCTGGACCCGGACGCGACCTCGACGATCGACTTTCTCAGCCCCCGCTGGTCGAGGTCGGCCCGTGGTCGAGGCCCAGCCGCCCGGCACACGCTAAGATCGCGGTTCGGACTGACTAGGGCGACGAGCTGCTGGCGCCCCGTCAGGGCCGTGCGTGCCGATGCGGTTGGCCCATGCGGGGATGGTCGAGCCCGGGCGGGGGCGAGCTCCTCACCGCCGGGGTCGTGGATCGCCGCAGCCGCAGGCGATTGCCGAACGAGCTACCCGCGCCGGGCTGGCGGTGAGGAGGTGGGCCTCGATGGCAGCCACGACGGTCACGCCGAGCTGACGACCTGGGGCGCAGGGCCAGCCGGCGGCGTCCCGGCGTGGGCCAGTCGGGCAGCTTCGGTCCCCGGAGTGGTCCACCGGGGACGGGCCACCGGTCGGCAGGTGAGTCGCGCGACCAGGGAGCCCAGGGGCCAGCCACAGGATGGCGCACGGGCCGTGCAGGTGGCCTCCCATCAGGACCCTCGGTCCAGGCAGTACCTCGCCGCCACAGGCATCAAGCCGGCCAGGCGGGCCTCGCGCCTCCGTCAACAGGATGGGCTCGTGCTCGGGCACGCAGGTCAGCGGCGACCCACGGCGACCCCTGCCCCCCGATCGCCGGCCGCGCGGGCGCCAGCCGGAGCAGGCTCGAACTGGTGTTCGATTCCCAACCGCCGCCGCAACCCCTCTCGGCAGGGGTGTGGATCGAGCCGAGAAGGTCGAGCCAGCAGGCGGGCCCGCTCAGGTGCCGAGCCTGCTGGATCTGGCCGTCACGTCGGACGGCGGCCGCGGAGGCCGTGGTCGCCGGGTGGTTTGTCCCCGGCCGGTGGGCGCGGGTACGATTGCCCGGCTACGGCGGGTTGCCCGAGTGGCCAAAGGGAGCAGACTGTAAATCTGCCGGCTCAGCCTACGTTGGTTCGAACCCAACACCCGCCACGCGCGACCGAGGCGCCCCCGCACCAGGCGGGGGCGCCTCGGCGTTCCGGGGGTCGGCGGGGCGCCGCCGCGCGCAGGGCCGCCGGCCCGGGGCGGGCGGGGTCGCGCTCTGGTGGGAGAATCTGGACCATGACGTGGCGCAGCGCGGACATCCCTGACCTCACCGGACGAACGATCATCGTCACCGGCGCCAACTCCGGAATCGGCTTCGAGGCTGCGAAGGCCCTTGCTGCCCAGGGTGCAGCAGTCACCCTGGCCGTCAGCGACCTCGGGCGCGGTGCAAGGCAGCTGAGCAGATCCGGACGGCGGAGCCAGGGGCGCAGGTCGAGATCGCCCGCCTCGACCTCGCGGACCTGGCCAGCGTCCGGGAGTTCGCGGCGGCGTGGATCGGGGCCCACCCCGACGGCCTCGACGTCCTGGTCAACAACGCGGGGGTCATGGCCATCCCGAGGCGGGAGACCGCCGACGGCTTCGAGATGCAGCTCGGCACCAACCACCTGGGCCACTTCGCCCTGACCGGGCTGCTCGTGGGTTCCCTGCGCCCCGGTGGCCGCGTCATCACGGTCTCCAGCGGCGCCCACCGGTTCGGCCGGATGGACTTCGACGACCTGCAGTCGGCGCGCTCCTACCAGAAGTGGCGGGCCTACGGGCAGAGCAAGCTGGCCAACATCCTGTTCGCGCTCGAGCTGCACCGCAGGGCCGAGGCCGCAGGCGCGGACCTGCGCAGCATCGGAGTCCATCCGGGCTACGCCGCCACCAACCTGCAGGCGGTGGGCCCGCAGATGTCGGGCAGCAGGCTGGGGGCAAGGATGATGGGCCTGGCCAACCGGTTCCTCGCTCAGTCTGCCCAAGCAGGGGCGTGGCCGACCCTGATGGCGGCCACCGATCCCGGCGTCCCGGTGGGAGCTACATCGGGCCCACCGGATTCCTCGGCCAGCGCGGGACGCCCGGCTTCGAGACCCCGTCAGAGGCCGCCCGGGACGTCGATGCGGCCCGCCGCCTCTGGGACGTGAGCACCGAACTGACGGGCGTCGCGTACCCCTGGTGAGCACGCCCGAGCAGGCTCCGGGCGATTTCGTCAATGGCCAGCCGGTCGGGTAACCTTGGCGGGCATTGCCCCTTTAGCTCAGTCGGCAGAGCGTCTCCATGGTAAGGAGAAGGTCTACGGTTCGATTCCGTAAAGGGGCTCGGAAGAGTCGGCCCGCAAGGGTCGCACTTGCCCGGCGGAGTAGCTCAGCCTGGCAGAGCAAGCGGCTCATAATCGCTGTGTCGCCGGTTCAAGTCCGGCCTCCGCTACCAGACCCGGTGCCCGGCAGGGCCCAGCACGAGGCGCCCACCGTGGCGTGAGAGAAGGAAGGCAGTCCCGTGGGCAAGTCCACCGACATCAGGCCGAAGATCACCTTGGCCTGCCAGGAGTGCAAGCACCGCAACTACATCACCAAGAAGAACCGGCGCAACGACCCGGACCGCCTCGAGGTGAAGAAGTACTGCGCCAACTGCAACCAGCACACGGCCCACAAGGAGACCCGCTGAGGGTTGGCCCGGCAGGGCTCGCGCGCTGAGACCCAGCGCGGTGGCCGACGTGGACCGGTTGAGGTTCCACGAGGGTTCATGGCGGAGCGCGCGTGTGAACGTGCGAAGGGGAGTCCCCGTTTGGTGGGGGCTCCCCTTCGTCGTTCCCATCACCGATGTGATGAGGGCTGCTCCACTGATCGATATCCACGGCCACTGTGTGCACCGCCAGGGTGGCGCCGTCGCGGTGCCCCCTGCCCACCCGGCTAAGCCCCGGAACCCTCACTAGGATTCCCAGCGAGACGTCCTGGCAGAAGGGGCCGGCATGGAGACCCACAAGCTGTTCCCGGGCAAGTACTTCATCTCCTCGATCCTGGAGATGCTCGAGTACAAGACCGAGATGACCGGGCCAGATGAAGCGCCGCTACCTCATGCGCGCGGCCATGGCGGGCATCATCGTCGGGCTGCTCTACATCGGCAACTACACGATCCAGGCCGGGATGGAGTCCCTCGACTTCGGCATCGAGGACGGGCTCCTGCCGCTCGGCAAGCTCCTGGGCTCCGCCTTCTTCGGCTTCGCGCTGGTGTTCATCTACTTCTCGAAGTCCGAGCTGCTGACCTCGAACATGATGATCACCTCGATCGGCCACTACTTCCGGCGGATCACCCACCGGGCCACGGTCCGGGTGCTGACCCTGTGCTACATCGGCAACTTCCTCGGCGGACTGTTCGTCGCCGTGCTCGCGTGGGTCTCGACGATCATCAACGAGCCGACGATGGCCCTGATGGAGCACTCCGTCGACGCCAAGCTGGCCTTCGTCACCGACGGCCCCACGGGCTGGCTGGACCTGTTCGTCCGTGCGATCTTCTGCAACTTCTTCATCAACCTCGCGATGCTCATGGTCTACAACGGCGCCATCAAGGAGGACCTGATGAAGGCCATGGTCATGATCGTCATCGGTCTTCGTCTTCGCCTACCTGGGCTTCGAGCACTCCGTGGCCAACACGGTGCTGTTCACGATCGTGGGGGTCGACCAGGGGATCGCCATCCTGCCGGCGATCGGCAACATCGTCATCTGCCTGGCGGGCAACTTCGTGGGCGGCGGTGTGCTCATCGGCCTGTACTACGCCTACCTCAACGACGAGGCCCGCTACCTGCGCCAGCACCCGGAGCTCGCCGATCCGCAGGGGCAGCCCTGAGCGCCGAACACGACCAGGTCGAGCCCCACTGGCAACGGTGGGTGGGCAGGTGCGTCCGCCTGGGGGTCTGGCTCGCGGCCACCTCGGTGCTCTGGCTGATCCTGCTGATCCTCGCCTGGGCACGCGGGGGCCACCGTCAGCCCGGGGGCACGGGTCCGCTGGCCCTGGCCACGGCCGCGGCGCTGGTCGACATCGCGCTGGTGGGGAACATCGGCCGCTGGTGGATGACCCCCCGCTGGCCGGGCCGTGTGCGCACCGGCTGGCTGGGCCGGGTGACCGATCCGCTCGGCTGGCAGCTCCCCGTGGCCACGCTGGTCGTCCTGGCGGGCAACATGATCCTCACCCTCGCCGACCGGATCATCCCCCTGGACTGGCTCAGCCTGGCGCTGTGCATCGTGGGCTTCGCGCTGCTCGCGGCCGTGGTGAGGACCACTCCGCACGACGTCGGCGCCGCGCCGCGGAGGGCAGCATGACCGGACCCCGCCGGATCCCGCGACCGGCGGGCAGCCGAGACCTTCCCGCCGACCCTGGCCGAGATGACCACCCTGCGCGTGGGCGGACCCGCGCGGGTGGTCGCGGTCGACACCGACGACGACCTGGTCGAGGCGGTCAGGTCGGCCGACGCCGCGGGTGAGCCCCTCCTGCTCGTTGGGGGTGGGTCGAACCTGCTGGTCGCCGACGCCGGCTTCCCGGGAACCGTCGTCCGGATCGGCACGCGAGGGGTCCGCGTGGAGCCCCCGGTCCGGGGAAGGTGCGGGTCCGGGTCAGCGCGGGTGAGCCCTGGGACGCATTCGTCGCCATCGCGGTCGAGTCGGGCTGGTCCGGGGTCGAGGCCCTGTCCGGGATCCCGGGCTCCTGCGGTGCCACGCCGATCCAGAACGTGGGCGCCTACGGGGCCGAGGTGGCCCAGGTCATCGGCTCCCTCGAGGTGCTCGACCGCCGGACGGGTGCGGTCAGCCGGATGCCGCCGGGGGAGGCGGGGTTCGGGTACCGCAGCTCCGCGCTCAAGGCCGCCCGGGGGCGCTGGGTGGTGCTGTCGGTGTCCATGGACCTCACAGTCGACCCGTGGGGGGCACCGGTCCGCTACGCGGAGCTCGCCGGGCTGCTGGGCGTCGAGCTCGGGGAGCGGGCGCCGGCGGCCTCGGTCCGGGAGGCGGTGCTGGAGCTGCGCCGGGGCAAGGGGATGGTGCTCGACGCCGCCGACCACGACACCTGGAGCGCCGGGTCGTTCTTCACGAACCCGATCATCACCCAGGGGAGGCCGACACCCTGCCCGAGGGTGCGCCCCGGTTCGCCCAGCCCGACGGGTCGGTCAAGACCTCCGCGGCCTGGCTGATCTCGCACGCGGGGTTCGCGCGCGGGTACGCGCTGCGTCCAGGCGCCCGGGCGGCGCTGTCCACGAAGCACTCCCTGGCGCTGACCAACCGCGGGGCGCCACCGCCGAGGACCTGCTCGAGCTGGCGCGCGCCGTGCGCGCGGGCGTCGCCGAGCAGTTCGGCATCGTCCTGGAGAACGAGCCGGTCCTCGTCGGCTGCGCCCTGTGGCGCAGGGGCGCTCAGCGGGCCTCGCCGAGCAGGGCCGCCATCCGGGCCACGCCCTCCTCGAGGTCGGCGTCGCCCAGCGCGTAGGACAGCCGCAGGTAGCCCGGGGTCCCGAACGCCTCCCCGGGCACGACCGCCACCTCCACCTCGTCGAGGATCAGGGTGGCCAGCTCGGCGGAGGTCGCCGGCCGCCTTCCACGGATCTGCCTGCCCAGGACGTCCTCGACCGAGGGGTACACGTAGAACGCGCCCTCCGGCTCGGGGCAGATCACCCCGGGAATGGCGGACAGCAGCTCCACGATCCGCCGCCGGCGCCGGTCGAAGGCCACCCTCATCGCCTCGACGGCCGTGAGGTCGCCGGACACGGCGGCCAGGGCCGCGATCTGGCTGACGTTGGCGACGTTCGACGTCGAGTGCGACTGCAGGTTGGTCGCCGCCCTGACGATGTCCTCGGGCCCGATCAGCCAGCCCACCCGCCAACCGGTCATGGCGTAGGTCTTGGCCACCCCGTTGACCACGATGCAGCGCTCGACGAGGTCGGGGACCTCCACCGGCATGGAGGCGAACTCGGCGTCGCCGTAGACGAGGTGCTCGTAGATCTCGTCGGTGACCACCCAGAGGCCGTGCTCGACCGCCCAGCGGCCGATCGCCGCCACGTCCTCAGGGGAGTACACCGCGCCGGTCGGGTTCGAGGGCGAGACGAAGACCAGGGCCTTGGTGCTCGGCGTCCGGGCGGCCTCGAGCTGGGCGACGGTCGCGCGGTACCCGCTCTCCGGGGATGTCGGAACCACGACGGTGGTCCCCCCGGCCAGGGCGATCGACTCGGGGTAGGTGGTCCAGTAGGGGGCCGGCAGCAGGACCTCGTCGCCCGGGTCGAGCAGGGCGGCGAACGCGTTGTACAGGGCCTGCTTGCCCCCGTTGGTGATCAGCACGTGGCTGGGCTTCACCACCAGGCCCGAGTCGCGGTAGGTCTTGGCCGCGACCGCCTCCTTGAGCTCGGGCAGGCCGCCGGCCGGCGTGTAGCGGTGCCAGCGCGGATCCCGGCAGGCCGCCGCCGCCGCCTCGACGATGTAGTCCGGCGTCGGGAAGTCCGGCTCGCCGGCGCCGAAGCCGATCACGGGCCGTCCGGCCGCCTTGAGGGCCTTGGCCTTCGCGTCGACGGCCAGGGTGGCGGACTCGGCGATCGCGCCGATTCGGGCAGAGACTCGGGAGTGAGCAGGCATGGGGACCATCGTAGTGAGGGGCACGGCGTCGCGTCCCGGCCCGGCGCCGGCCGGCCGCGCAGCGCATTTGGGCAGCAGGGGGCAGCACCGTACACTGGGTCATCCGGGTCGGTGCACCCTCGCGGTAGCCTGCCCGGGTCAAGTAGTCCAAAGGGTCGTAGCTCAATTGGTAGAGCACCGGTCTCCAAAACCGGCGGTTGGGGGTTCAAGTCCCTCCGGCCCTGCGAGGCGGGACGTTCGCGTTCCGCGTCATCACAACCTGCGGGCGCCCGTCGCCCACCTCGGAGGACCTGTGAGCGAGAGCAGCACGACGACCGACCGTGGCTCGTCCGGCGACAAGAAGCCGCCGGCAAGCCCAGCCTTGGGCGCGGTTACGCTGTTCATGCGTCAGATGGTTGCCGAGCTGCGCAAGGTCATCTGGCCCACGCGCAAGGAGCTGCTCACCTACACCTGGGTCGTGATCGTCTTCGTGGCGGTCTTCACCGCGATGGTGGCGGTGTTCGACTTTGTGTTCACACGACTGGTGCTGCAGCTCTTCGGCTGAGCTGCGCACCCCGGACGAGATCTGCGAGGACGACTGTGTCTGGATCGACCGACGAGTTCGACGCCCCCGAGGGCGAGGCCGCCGAGTTCGACTGGTCGGCTGCCGTGACGGCTGCCGACGGGATCGACGCTGCCCCGAGCTCCGACGAGGTCGACGCCAGCGGCGACGAGGCTGAGGTCTGCGTGACGCGGTGTCGACGAGGTCGCGGCCGTGGAGGTCGAGTTCTCCGCCGCACCCGAGGCCGTCGACGAGCATCGAGGAGTGACGACGCCGTCGAGTCGTCGACCCGGAGACCGGCGAGGTGGTCCTCGTGACGGCCGGGGAGGAGGCCGCCGTCGAGGAGCGGCCCCGGTCGACCCCCCGAGGCCTTCCGCGAGGAGATGGCCGCTGCCCCGGCGACTGGTACGTCATCCACTCCTACGCCGGCTACGAGAACAAGGTCAAGGCCAACCTGCACACCCGGGTCACCTCGCTGAACATGGAGGACTACATCTTCCAGGTCGAGGTCCCGATCGAGGAGGTCGTCGAGATCAAGAACGGCCAGAAGAAGCTGGTCAAGCGCAACAAGTTCCCCGGGTACGTCCTGGTCCGGATGGACCTCACCGACGAGTCCTGGGGGACCGTGCGCCACACCCCGGGGGTGACCGGCTTCGTCGGCCACGCCCACCAGCCGCTGCCGCTGAGCCTCGACGAGGTCGTGGCGATCCTGGCCCCGGAGCCGGAGGCCGTCGTCGAGCCGATCTCCGCGGGCGGGTGGGTCCGGCGGCCGCCGGGGCGCGGGCAAGGCCGCGAAGGTCGTGGAGATCGACCTCTCCCCGGGCGACTCCGTCACGGTCATCGACGGGGCCTTCGCCACGCTGCACGCCACCGTCTCCGAGATCAACATCGAGGGCCAGAAGATCACCGGCCTCGTCGAGATCTTCGGCCGCGAGACCCCGGTCGAGCTGCGGTTCGACCAGATCGAGAAGAACTAGCGCGATCCGGCGCCCCCAGATTCCCGCGGTGAACGCGCCGCGGGTGCACCCACACGAAGGACCCGAGAAATGCCTCCCAAGAAGAAGAAGGTCAGCGGCCTGATCAAGCTCCAGATCCAGGCCGGCGCCGCCAACCCCGCCCCGCCCGTCGGGCCGGCGCTGGGCCAGCACGGCGTGAACATCATGGAGTTCTGCAAGGCCTACAACGCGGCGACTGAGGCCCAGCGCGGCCAGGTCATCCCGGTCGAGATCACCGTGTACGAGGACCGTTCGTTCGACTTCGTGCTCAAGACCCCGCCGGCGGCCAAGCTCATCCTCAAGGCCGCAGGAGTCGAGAAGGGCTCCGGCGTGCCCCAGAGGACAAGGTCGGCTCGATCACCAGGGCCCAGGTCAAGGAGATCGCCGAGGTCAAGATGCCGACCTGAACGCCAACGACATCGATGCCGCGATGAAGATCATCGAGGGCACCGCCCGTCAGATGGGGATCACCGTCTCCGAGTGAGACGCCCCGCCCACGAACACGTGGTAGGGCCGGCGCGGCCCGCATCACCACCAACGGAGAGGAATCCGTCATGAAGCGCAGCAAGGGCTACCGCAGGCAGCCGAGAAGATCGACTCGGCCCAGGTGCACACCC
>CAVSQK010000004.1:0-16425 GCA_963729885.1 uncultured Actinomycetes bacterium | reverse complement strand
GGGCGTGGGTTGGCGGTCAGTTTGATGACGGACCGCCAGCGGCCATCGACGAGGCACTGGCCGCGCAGCCCGACGTCGCGGACAAGATCCGTGGCGGCAAGATCCAGCCGGCCGGTGCGTGTGGTTGCGGTCAGAAGGCCACCCGCGGCCAGGCCGACGCCGCCCGGGTTCGCGCCCTGATCTTCCAGCGCCTCGGCGTCGAGGATAGCCGAACAGCCCGCCTCGGCCCCGCCCCCCCCCACTCGGCCCCCACCGATCGATCCGCCATTGGGTGGCCGACTCTGGATCCATCCGAATGTCCGACCGGGGGTCGTCGCATTCCGACGGATCTCAGCGGACCGGTGCTGTCCGGTTCGCCGCCGTGATCCACGACAGCGCGGCGTCTTCGGCGTGATCCATCACAGCGCAGCGCCCCGGCCGATTCGACCGGGGCGCTGAACATTGCCTTGAGGGACTACTCCGCCGTGAACTTCTCCGCCGCGCGCCAGGCGAGCGGGAAAAGCCCGGCCGCCAGGGCTACCTTCAGCAGGTCCCCGAGCAGGAACGGGGTGACGCCCAGCGAGATCGCCGTGGACAGCGACACGCCGAGCGCGGCGGCCAGCCACGTGGCGCCGAACGCGTAGATCACGACGTTGCCGAGCACCATTAGGCCGGCAGTCCGGGGGCGGTGCGGGTGGCGCCGCGCTCGGCCAGCCAGCCGACCAGCGCTGCGGCCGCGATGAACCCCAGGACGTAGCCGAAGCTGACCCACGAGGGCGCCGCCCTTGAAGGCGCTGGACGCGCCGGCGAACCACGGGACGCCCGCCAGCCCGGCGACGGCGTACAGGCTCATCGAGGCGACACCGCGCCACATGCCCAGGGCTGCGGCCGTCAGCAGGACTGCGAGGTCTGACCGGTCAGCGGAACGGGGGTGAAGGGCAACGGGATCGACGACCTGGGCGGCCAGCCCGACGAAGGCGGCTCCGGCGATGACGAGGACCGCGTTGCGCACGGCGCTGCGCCCGACGACATCGGCGATGCACACCGGGGGCAGGGGTGGCGAGGGACATGGGCACTCTCCTGATCGAACGCACCGACGACTGCCCGCCGGCTGGGACAGGGCGAGCCTATCGGGACCGACCCGCCGGATGTCGGGGACCCCGGCCCGCGGTCGAGCGGGTGCCTGCGGCGCGATCGAGAGCCGCTCCCCGGACAGCGGCACCCAGACCTGGTGACCCGCATCGCGCGGGCGGGTGCAGCGCCGCCGGGCTAGGCTTCCGGGGTGCCGCGACGTCTGGTGATCATGGGCTCGGGAGAGACGACCACCGGGATGCTCGGCGTCCATCGCGAGGTCTTCTCCGGCCTGCCCGACCCCACGGATGCCCGGCTGATGGACAGCCCGTTCGCATTCCAGGAGAACGCCGACGAGCTCGTGGAGAAGATCAACCAGTACTTCACCGAGTCGCTCGGGCATCCATTGCGCGCGATCACCCTGCCGGCGGCGGCCGACGCCCTCACCGTCGAGCGCGCGCTGGCCGACATCCGCGCAGCGGACTGGGTCTTCGCCGGACCGGGGTCCCCGAGCTACGCGCGGCGCTGCTGGGAGGGGACGGGCGTCCCCGAGGCCCTCGCCGGCATGGTGGCTCCCGGGCGGTCGGCGGCGCTCGTGTTCGCCTCGGCCGCGGTCGTCACCCTCGGGGACTGGGCCCTGCCGTCTACGAGATCTACAAGGTCGGCGAGGATCCCCGGTGGGAGCCGGGCATCGGGCTGATGAGCCGGGTCCTGGGATGGCGGTGCGCGGTCATCCCGCACTACGACAACCGCGAGGGTGGCACGCACGACACCCGGTTCTGCTACGTCGGCGGCCGTCGGCTGGCCCAGATCGAGCCGGATCTGGGGGACGGGTTCATCCTCGGCGTCGACGAGCACACCGCGCTGGTCCTGGACCTGGATGCGGGCACGGCGTGGGTGGCGGGCCGCAGTGGGGTGACCCTGCGGGTGGCCGGGGTCGAGGACGTGGTTCCCAACGGCTCGCGACTGCCGATCTCCGAGCTCGAGGAGCGGATCGCCGCGCTCGGGGCAGGGGCTGCTGTGGGTCAGGTGGACCGCGGCGACGTGGACCCCGCCGCCGAGGCAATGGAACCGGCTCGGGAATACCCCGCCGACGTGGCCCTCGACCCGGACCCCGCCGCCGAGGCCCCGGGCGCAGCCGACCTCGCCCGGGACATCCTCGCCGCCCTCCCCGCCTCCGCGGCGACCGAGCGCGCCGCGGTGGTGGAGCTCGTCCACCAGGCCGAGTCCGCCTCGGCCACCCACGACCGCGAACTGGCCGGCAGGGCCGTGCAGGCGTTGGTGGACCTGCGCTCGGACAGCCGCGCGGCGGGCGACTGGGCGGCCAGCGACCGCCTGCGCGACGTCCTTGCCGGAGTCGGCGTCGAGGTGCGCGACAGTCGCGAGGGGTCGACATGGCAGTGGATCTGACACCCGGGCCGATCGCGCTGGTCGGGTCGGGGGAGTACCTGCCGGTCATGCTCGAGGTCGAGCGGCACCTGATCGAGGGTCGCCCGCCCAGGTACGTGCAGATCCCGACCGCGGCGGCGCCCGAGGGTCCCGCCGTCCTGGCGAAGTGGACCCGCCTGGGAGCCGAGCAGGCCGAGCGCCTGGGGGTCGAGGCGGTCCCGCTCCTCGTGCACGACCGCGCGGACGCAGACGACCCCGCGATCGCCGAGCAGGTGCGCGGGGCCGGGCTGGTCTACATGTCCGGCGGGAACCCGGGGCACCTGGCCGGTGCGCTGCGCGACTCCGCGCTCTGGAGCGAGGTGCTGGCCGCCTGGCGCGGTGGGGCCGCGCTGGCCGGGTGCAGCGCCGGGGCCATGGCCATGACCGGGTGGGTGCCGAACGTGCGCGCGATGCACCGGCCGATCGACCCCGGACTGGGGCTCCTGCCGCACCTGCGGGTCATCCCGCACTTCGACAAGATGCTCGGCTGGGCCCCGGACCTGCTCACCCGGGTCCTCCTGCACGCCCCCGAGGGGTGACGGTGCTGGGGATCGACGAGGACACGGCGCTGGTCGGTGGGCCGTTCGAGTGGACGGTCATGGGCAGGCAGTCCGTGTGGACCCTCGGCCACGGCTCGCGGGTGGAGCACCGCCCCGGCTCGACGGTCGTCACGGCAGGGGGCGAATCGCACCGGGTGCACGCGTGACGACGCTCCTCCCCGGCTACATCCTCGAGGGCCTGCCCGCGGATCTCGTCGGTCGATGCCGTCGCATGGGACTCCGGCGACCCCGATCCCGCTGTGCCTTGCCGACGTCGAGGTGTTCGTGCCGCCGTACACCGCCACCGCCGACGACCTGGCGATGATGGCCCGGATGCCGAACCTCCGGGTCGTGCAGACCCTGACCGCGGGGGTCGACAACGTGCTCGCCGCCCTCCCCGACGGGGTCACCCTGTGCAACGCGGCCGGGGTCCACGACGCCTCCACCGCCGAGCTGGCTGTCGGGCTCACGCTCGCCAGCCTGCGCCACCTCGACGAGTTCGCCCGCGCGATGCCCGACGGCCGCTGGCTCTACGACCGGCACGAGGCCCTCGCGGACAAGCGCGTGCTCATCGTCGGGTTCGGGTCGATCGGCCGCGCGATCGCTCGCCGCCTGCAGGGCTTCGAGTGCGAGGTGACGGCAGTGGCCCGCACCGCCCGGATGGTCGAGGGGATCGACGTCCGCCCGATCGAGGAGCTGCCCGGCCTGCTGCCCGACGCGGACGTGGTGATCCTGATCGTGCCGCTGACACCCGACACCCGTGGGATGGCCGATGCCGCGTTCCTGGCCCGGATGCACGACGGTGCGCTGGTGGTGAACGTCTCCCGAGGGCCGGTCGTGGACACCGACGCCCTGCTCGCGCGAGTGCACGGCCGGGCGCCTGCGCGCCGCCCTGGACGTCACCGACCCCGAGCCGCTGCCCGCCGACCATCCGCTGTGGCGGACCCCAGGAGTCCTGATCAGCCCGCACGTGGGCGGCAACACGTCAGCGTTCCTGCCTCGGGCCCGGCGGCTGGTTGCCGCGCAGTTGCGGCGATGGGCCGACGGCCAGCCGCTGGCCAACGTGGTCCTGCCAGGATCGCGTCAGCCCTCTGGCGCCGGTGGGGGGACATAGTCCGGACACCGGGCGCTCTCCGGCACCGGCTTGCCGGTCAGGGTGGTGAACAGGTCCTCGAGCTCGCTGCACGTGAACCTGTCCGCGAAGCGGGGATGGACCACCGGCTCATCCATGAGCGCCCACGCGATGGTGGAGGCGGCGAGCTCCACGCCACGGTCCTGCCACGCGTAGGCGTTGTCCGCCCACGTGGGCAGGCCGGCCTGCTCGGTGAATCGTTCGGTCACCTCCGGGGGTACCGGCCCACCCCGCCCCCGCGCGGACATCCAGACGTGGCCCAGCTCGTGGAGCGTCGTGGCCTTGCCAGCTTCCAGTCGGTGTACTCCGCGGAGTTGCCGATGGTCGACCCCTCGACGAAGCACAGGCTCAACGTCGTGCCGAGGGTGAATCCGTTGATTCCCGTGCACATGTCCAGGCGCCTGTCGTAGAAGGCCACCTCGGTCACGATCGGCGACGCGAGGCCCGCTTCAGCGAACCTGTTGGCCGCCCACACGAACACCTCCTCGAGGGCAGGTGTGCTGTTGAACATGACCACGTCCTCGCCGTTGAGGGTGAGCACGCTGAGTCTGGATCTTCGTCACGGCTGCAGGGATGCTGATGCTGTCCCACCAGCGCGTCGTCGAGGTGTCTCCCGACGCCTCGCCGACGCAGCGACTCAGGGTGTCGATGCGGTGATAGCGCGTCTCGCGGGCGATGCGGCCCTGCTCATCGAGATCCAGGACCACGGCCATGTGTCCGGGGCAGCCCTCGCCCCCGTCAGCGGTGACGAGCATGACCATCGACTGCATCGGTTCGGCGTAGTCGAAGCCCGTGGACGCCACCACGAAGACCGCAGGGCCGCTGAGTCCGGGCAGCAGGTCGATGGTCGCCCGGGGCAGTCCTCCCGATTCGGTGCGGGTGGCAGCGAGGGCTCCGACCTCGTCGCCGGACTCCGCACGCACGCCCATGAGGTCGTCCGTGAGCACGGCATTCGGTGCGTACAGCCTCCCGACTGCGTCGGCCGACCCGCGGGACCACGCCGTCGCCCAGTCACGCGCCAGGATGTGAACCTCAAGGATCCGTGGGTCGTCCGAGCTGCCGTCGCGCCACGCCAACTCCGACTTGGCGAAGGTCTGGGCGGCAAGCCCGTTCGCGTCGAACTCGTCGATTGCCACGAGGCGATTGGCGTCCACGGACGGTTCCTTGATCGGCGCGGCCTCGACCGCACCGGAGCCGGACACGTAGAGGTCCCCGGGTTCCTGGGCCCGGTCGGGGAACGAGATGAAGGCCCTGCCGATCGCCTTCAGCGCATCCTCCCTGGTGTTCGTGAGTGGCATTCCGAGGCTCGTCAGGTCGACGTGCGCGTCCACGGCGTAGAAGGACCCGATGTTGAACACCCCCTGCCGCAGGGCGTCGTGGTAGGCGGCGAACCACTTCTCGGGTGTGCTGAGCACGGGGGCACCTGACCCCGGAGCGGTCGTGCATGCCCCGGAGAGGATCAGCGTGAAGGCGATCAACGCGTGGCCGAGCGCGCGGTGCATCGGGTGGCATGCCGGCCGACGTCGGGTCATGGGGCACCTCCGCTCCCTCCGCCCGTTTCCGCGCAGGCGCGGGGGTCGGGGGTGGTGTTGGTCAGGGTCTGGAAGTCGGCCGTGAGCTGGGCGCAGGTGAGGGGGCCGAGGCGGGGGTCGACGGTGTAGGGCTGGTCCATGAGGCCCCAGGTGACGGTCTCGGCGGCGCGTTCCCCACCCTGCTGCCCCCAGGGCAGGTTCGGGTCGTGCCACGTCAGGTGGTGGGCGTCGAGGAACCTCGTGATCCGAGTCTCGGTCTTCCAGTTCCGGGGAAGCTCGTACGAGGCCCTGCCGCTGTAGCGCTTGGGGGTCAGCCACAGGTGGGCGAACTCGTGCAGGGTCGCGGCCCGCACCTCCGTGGACCACCGGCAGGGGCCATCAGGGCACGCCTCGGGTCCCGTGAACGGCAGGCCGAGGTCCGGGGCATCGCTTCCAGTCAGGAAGCCGAAGGTCTCCCACCGGTCACCCTCCACCGGGGGGAGGAACGTCACGGAGGACGGCCGTGGCGGGGGCAGCCCGAGGCTCGCGAAGCGCGTCCGGGCCCACTCGACGATCGGGTCGACCCGGGCATCGCCGTTCCAGATCGCGATGTCGTGGGTCGGGGCGCTCACCCAGCCGGTGAGCCGGATGTTCGGCGTCTTCGGGATCCGCGCCCGGTCCCACCACCCGGTGGGCCGGTCCTCGGTGGGCAGGCAGCGCCGCAACGCGTCGATCCGGTGGAAGCGCTCCTCGTGGGTGATCCGTTTCTGATCGTCGAGGTCGAGGAACACGGCCACAGGTCCGGGGCATCCACCCTCCGGCCCGACGTCGAGGAGAAGGACCAGCTGGTCGACCGGGTAGGCCCCCTGGAGGAACGGGCCGTTGATGAAGTACGCGCGTCCCCCATCGTCGGGGAACTCGGGGAGCACGGCACCCGGCAACCCGCCCTGCGCTGGGTCCGCAGCGCCCAGGTTCGCGATGGCGGTCGTGCCGCTCGCAGTGATGTCGGCGATCGAGTCCCGAAGGACAGCGCCCTCGGCGTAGAGATCGCCGACCCTCGTCGGGTCACCCGAGGCCCACGCGCCGACATACCGGTCCACGAGGGCATCCAGATCGGTCGGGAGCACGCTGCAGTACCTGACAGCTGCGTCGATCGAGACCGCGTCCATCATCTCGACGACACCCTCGCTCGTGATGGTCGAGAGATCCGCGAAGTACCACCTCGTCCGGGATGTACCCCACTTGCATGGCCCGCTCCCGGGAGAGGTAGATCGGCCCTGCCGGCGCTGAACCGACGATGTCGGCGTCGGCCTGGTCCCAGCCTTCGTAGAAGCGGGGTGGAATCTGGAGGCTGTCCCGGTAGTTCTGGAGGATCGCAGGGCCGGCCCGTCCCCTCGAAGCCGTTGAGCTCCCGCATGTCCACGCGCGCGTCCGGGGTCCAGAAGGGGGCCGTGTTGGTGAACCCGATGACTTCTTGGCTGCGTCCCAGCGCTCCAGGTAGGCCTCGGCGGCGGCCGCCCACTGGTCGCCCTGACCACCGGGGTTGGCAGGCGAGGGGGATTCGGTGCACCCGAACGAGGCAACGAGTGTCCCTGCTGCGACGAGGCTCACAGCGCAGGCCCGCCAGCCTCTGCGCCAAAGGACAGTCGAGTGCCTTGAGGGCGGTGTGAGTGTCATGGCGCCGTCACCTCCGCCTTCGGCTCCGCGCAGGCGCGGGGGTCGGGGGTGGTGTTGGTCAGGGTCTGGAAGTCGGCCGTGAGCTGGGCGCAGGTGAGGGGTCCGAGGCGGGGGTCGACGGTGTAGGGCTGGTCCATGAGGCCCCAGGCGATGGTCTCCGCGGCGCGTTCGTTGCCCTGCTGACCCCAGGGCAGGGCGGGGTCGTGCCAGGTCAGGTCGTGGGCGGCGAGGAACTCCTTGACGCGTGTGTGGCCCTGCGGGGACGTCGTAGGAGTTGTTGCCCCCGTACACGGACGGAGCCAGGTACAGGTGCGCGAACTCGTGCAGGGTCGCCGCCCGCACCTCGATGGGCCACCGGCAGGGCCATGTGGGGCAGGCCTCGTCGGCGGTGAACGGCAGGCCGAGGTCAGGAGCATCCGAGCCGGTGGGGAAGCCGTACGCGTCCCATCGGTCACCATCCACCCGGGGAAGGAAGGTGACGGACGTCGGCTCGGGGGGTGGCAGTCCGAGCCGCGCGAAGCGCTCCTGTGCCCAGTCGATGATCGGGTCGATGCGCGGGTCGCCGTTCCAGACCGCGATGTCGTGGGCACCGGGGTGGAGGGTCCCCGTGCGGGTGACAGCGGGGGCCGTCGGAGGTGCGACGGCGTCCCACCAGCCGCTCGGGCGCTCGTCCGGAGCCGTGCAGCGACGCACCGAGTCGATGCGGTGCAGCCGCTCCTCCCGGGTGATGCGCTGATCGGCGTCCAGCCACAGCGACGGTGGCGACGGCCCCCGGGCAACCGCCCTCGCCGGGCACGTCCAGCAGGAGGACGAGTCGATCCGTGCCGAGGATGCCGGTGCCGTAGTCCCCATTGATGAAGGCGGCTGGCCCCGCGCCGTCCGGGATGTCGTGCAGTGTGGCCCCGCGCAGCGAGAGCCCCGAGGTCTGCACCGGCCTCCGTGGGCGATGGCCGAGGCCCCGGATACCTCCCTGCCGGCCAGGGAATCAGTCAGCGTGGCATCGTCGGTGTACTGACCCAGGACCGCGCTGCTGTCGCCTGAGGTCCACCCGTCGAGGTACCCACGTGCCAGGTCCAGGACATCGTCCTTCGTGGCCCCCTGCGTAGGTCCACTGCCCCGATTCCGCGGACCCGAGGATCACCTCGTCGGTGAGGCCCGCGGCGCCGATGGTGTAGAGGAACGCCGCGTCGATGGCCGGGACGATCGCAGGGTCAATCCGGCGCAGCGGCTCGAGGAACCGGTCGCGGGACAGGTAGAGCGGCTCGGTGGGGACCAGGTCGATCCGGTCGCGAGTTGTCGCGCCCGCCCGGCCAGGTTGGTGGGTACTGGGCGCTGTCCCGCAGCGCCTGGGCGAATCCCGCGCGGCCGACACCCTCGTAGTCGATGAACCGCTTGTCGACGTGCGCATCGGGGGCGTAGAAGCGCATCGCGTCGGTGATCCCGACTCGATAGGCGTCGTTCAGTGCAGCCGCGTACTCCTCGGCGGCGGACGCCCATTCGGGCCCAGTGGTCACCTCGGGAGCGGACGTGCAGCCGGTGGACGTCACGAGAAGGGCGCACGCCGCCCATCGCGCCGCCGCACGCACGGCGGCTGCCTGCGAACCCCCATCTGCGGGGGCCATGCCCGGCCTTCCCACACCTCCTGCCTACCGCCGGTGCGGGCACCTGACCAGAGCCCTACGTCCCGTGATGCGGAAACGCGTCGGCCGTTGGCCCGGCCTCGTCGGACAGGGGCGGGCCGACTGCTCGCCGCCAGATCCACCGGCGCTCTACGTGGCAATCACGGCCAATCGGGCGATGGCTCCTCTGCGTGTGCCCGAGGCCGAGACCGACCTCAGGAGGGCGAACCGACACCGGTGTCGGCCGGGCAGGGCGGCACCCTCGTCGGAGCCTTCCCGACGAGGGCCTCGTAGAGTCCGGCGAGCTCGGAGCACGAGTGCGATCCGAGCTTGTTGTTCAGAGGTTGCGCTGCGTCATTGAGCGCCCAGGACAGCGTGGACGCGGCCAGCTCCACACCCCGATCACCCCAGGGGTGGTCGTGCTGGCCCATGCGGGCTTCCCGGACGCACGGACGAACCTCTGCCGGTCCGCCTGGTCCAGGTTCTGGTTCATCCACGCGTGCCCCAGCTCGTGCAGGAGGGTTGCCTTGGGCAGGGGTGGTGCCGCTCTCGAGACATCGACGCACAACGTGATCTCGGTCCCGAGATTCAGCCCTGCCACGCGCTGGCAGGTGTCCGTCGTCATGCCGATGAACCGGATCACATCGACGGCCGGGGTTCCCAGTCCGGCGGCCGCATACCGGTCCACCCCCCAGATCACGAACTCGTCCAACGTGGGCGACCCGTTGAAGATCTCGATGGATCGGTCAGCCGCCTGGAGCGTCCCGGTGTGGACCATCGCCACCGCAGGCGGGACCTCCGCTGCCTCCCACCACGCCGGCACCGTCCTCGTTCGCGGACAGGTGGGCAGGTCCTCGACGCTGTGCAGGCGGGTCTCCTCCTCGATGAGCCCGGCCGCGTCGAGCTGCAGGACGAGGGCGACGTGCCCCAGGCATCCCTCGGCCTGCGCCAGGAGGACCACGGTGTCGAGCTGCTCGTCACCGGCCCGCCCGCCCGCGAGGAAGATCGCCGGTCCGCCCATGTCGGGCAGGGAACCCACGAGAGCCCTGCGAGGCCGCCGTCGTCGGCGGAGGCTCCAGCCAGCGCAGTCACGTCCGCCCGGCCCTGAACTCGGATGCCGAGCAGGTCGTCGGTGATGGTCGCCTGCGGGGCGTAGAGCGATGCCAGGCGATCAGGGCTCCGCTCCCTCCAGGCCTGTCGGTACTCCTGCACGCGCGAGTTGGGCGTCGAGGAGCCGTTCATCCTTGGGGAACGTCCTCCGCCACTGCTGCAGGGATGGGGCGTAGGCCTCCGAGCGGATCCCCGTCGGCCCCATCGTCATGGCGAACGCACCCGTGGTCCTGGTCAGGGCCGTGCTGATCCGATCGACGGTCACGGCCCCGGACGCGGAGACGTGCAGGGCCTCCAGCGCCTCCCGCTGAGCAGCGCACCCTCCTCCAGTGTGCCCAGCAGGTCGAGGAGCGAGTCCCGGCCGACGGCGACACCGGCGTTCAGGGCCCGGTGGTCGATCCGCGCGTCCTCGGCGTAGAACGCGGGGATGTTGGCCAGTCCCTGCCGCAGGGCGCTGGCGTATGTGCCGAACCAGGTCACAGCGGCGTTGGAGTCCTCGACGGGGGTCCACGGCGCCGGGGCTGGGTGTGGGTACTGAGGGTCGAGCCCGGCGTCCGCGCTGGCGGTGACGGACCCGGCGGGGCGTTCCGCGCAGGCGCTGGGATCGGCGGGCGCGCGGGTGAGCAGGGTGAAGTCCGCGGCCAGCTGCTCGCACGTGAGTGCTCCGAGTCGGGAGTCGACGACGTACGGCTCGTCCATGAGCCCCCAGGCGATCGTCTCGGCAGCGACCTGGGCGCCCTGCTCCTCCCGAGGCTGCGCCTCATCGGCCCACGTCAGGTCGTGCGCCCGGAGGAAGTCTGCCGCCTGGTTCGGCCCTCGGGCACTCGTGCCAGGGCCCGTGTACGGCCCCTGACGGATCCACACGTGGGCCAGTTGGTGCAGCATCGCGGCCTTGGCCCAGGTGGGCCACTGCGTGCACTCCGGGTTGCCGCACGCCTCCGCCGCAGGGAAGGCAAGCGCGACGTCCGGCGCCGATGACCCCTCGACAAACCCGTACCGCGCCCAGGGGTCAGCGCCCCCGGGGAGGAAGGTCACCGATGTGGGGATCGGGGGCGTGAGCCCTGCGTCGGCGAACCGCTGGACCGCCCACTCGACCAGCGGGGAGGATCCGGGGTGCCGTTCCAGATCGCCACGTCCAGGCCGGCGAGCGTCATCGTGCCCGTGCGCACGACCGGAGCCACATCCGGGATCGAGATGGAGTCCCACCAGCCCGTCTGGGTGCCCGTCGCACACCGGCCCAAGGAGTCGATCCGGTGGTAGCGCTCCTCCCGGGTGATCCGCTGCTCCTCGTCGAAGCTCACGGCGACGGCCATGTCCCCCGGGCAGCCCGAGCCGTCGTCCACCGAGAGCAGCATGACCATCCAGCCGACCTTTCCGGTGGCCAGGCGGCTCCGGGGGCCCCCAGGTAGTACGCCGGGCCGCCGCCCCCGGTGACCTCATGCAGCGTCGCCCGGGGGAGCCCGCCGGCGGCCACGGGTGCGCCAGCCGCACCTGCGATCGCCGAGGCACCCTCCAGGCTGATCCCGGCGAGCGAGTCGCGCACCACCGCGCCCGGCGCGTACCGCGCGCGGACCGCTGTGCGGTCGCCGCTGGTCCACGCGTCAAGGTAACCGTGAGGGAGCGGGTCCATCGCCGACACCGGAACGCCGAGGTACATCTCGGCGCCCTTGACCTGTCCGGCCCAGGCTTCGGACGTGATGCCCCCGGGGGAGAACGTGTAGGCGGTGGCGAGGTGCACGATGTAGGGGTCCGCGTGCATCCACACCGGATCGACGGCGCCATCCGCGGACAGGTACAGGGGTTCGTCGCGGGTCAATGGCGTGGCGTCGTTGACGTCCGGTCCTCGTTCTGGGCGCTGTCCCGGAGGGCCTGGACGATCGCGTTCGGCCCTGTGGCCGCCGGGATCATGAAGAAGCGCCCGTCGAACGTCCCATCCTCGGCGTAGAAGGGCGCGGTGTTCGTGAAGCCGCTCTGGAACGAGGCGTTGAAGGCGTTCACGTACTCCTCGGCCGCGACCGCCCACGATGGCGTGTCGGGCCCGCACCCGGCAGTGCCTCCAACGAGCGCCGCACCCGCAAGTCCGGCCGCGGCCACCGCCCGCCTCGCGCTCAGCCCGCGCACGGCGGGCCCAGTCCGGTGTGCCCCGTCCTTGTGGGCCTGCGCTGTGACACCCACAACTCCCCTCTACTCCCACGCGACCGGGCAGGACAGGGGCTTTGGTCACCGGTCGACAATCAGTCGCCGAGCCATGCCCGGCACCAGCGTCCCGACCGCCGATTCGTCCGTAATCGCGACGATCTTCGGTCGCGATGGCGGATGGATCCAGCATCAGTCCGAGCGATAGCGGACAGATCCAGTCGGCGGTGCGGATCGCACAAGTCGAAGCGGATGGATCCGCGATCAGGAGCCGGCCTGCACCTGCACGAGGACCTGGCCACCGGTCACCGGGTCGCCGACGCCCACCAGCACCGCCTCCACGGTCCCGGCGGTCTGCGCCGTGATCTCGGTCTCCATCTTCATCGCCTCGAGCACGACCAGGACGTCGCCGTCAGCGATCTGCTGGCCCACCTTCACCGGAACGCGCACGACCGTGCCGGCCAGGGGAGCCTTGATGCCCTCCCCGTCCGAGGCAGGGGCGGGGGCGGCTGGGGTCGCTGCGTGCTGGGGGACGAAGCCACCGCCCATGAAGATGGTGCCCAGTGGGGGCCGCGGGTCCTCCTCGACCTCGACCTCCACCTCGTAGACGACACCGTCGACCGTCACCTTGAGCAGCATGGCCTCACCTCACCCCGAGCATGATTTTCCGGTCCTGAACCGCTGCCCGGCCCTGCTGGGTCCACGCATCCCCTCCGGTGCGGTAGCGCACCTGCGTGAGGCGCGCGCGGTGCCCCAGGAACGCGGCCACCGCGGCGGAGATCGCGATCACGACGTCCTCGGGGACCTCCTTTGGCGGCATGTCGGCGCGCACCGCGGCGATCTCGGCCTCCAGCGCATCGACCCGCTCCGCGAGGGCCTGCACTGCGGCCAGGACGTCGGCCAATGTGGGGTCGCTCATGTGGGCCCCAGGCCGTGCTTCTTGGCCGGCCGCAGGTCGCGCTTGGTGACCAGCATCTCCAGTGCACGGGCCACCATCTCGCGGGTGTCGCGCCGGGTCGATGATGTCGTCGACCAGGCCCCGGGACGCCGCGACGTACGGCGTCGAGAACGTCTGCGGTACTCCTCGATGAGCTCACGTCGCCTGGCCTCCGGGTCCTCGGCCTCGGCGATCTCGCGCCGGAACACGATCTCCGCCGCGCCCTCGGCACCCATCACGGCGATCTCGGCGGTCGGCCAGGCGAAGACCCGGTCGGCGCCGAGGTCCTTGGAGCACATGGCCAGGTAGGCACCGCCGTAGGCCTTGCGCAGCACGACGGTCATCTTCGGGACCGTGGCCGCGGAGTACGCGAACAGCATCTTCGCGCCGTGCCGGATGATGCCGCCGTGCTCCTGGGCCACGCCGGGCAGGAAGCCCGGGCACGTCCACCAGCGTGACCAGCGGGATGTTGAAGGCGTTGCAGAAGCGGATGAACGCGCGCCCCTTGTCGGAGGCGTTGATGTCCAGCACGCCGGACAGTGCCAGCGGCTGGTTGGCCACGATGCCGACCGATGCGCCCGGTGATCCGGCGCGAAGCCGACCACGATGTTCGGCGCGTAGCCGGCCTGCACCTCGAGGAAGTCGCCCGCAGTCGACGATCCCGGCGATGACCTCGCGGACGTCGTAGCCCTGCTTGCCGTCGACCGGCACGACGTCGGCGATCGACTCGGTCCGGCTCGATCACGTAGTCGGCGCTCGACGTCGGGCGGGTCCTCGGTGTTGTTCGGAGGCAGGAAGCTGAGCAGCTTCTTGGCGACGACGATCGCCTGCTGGTCGTCGTCCGCGACGAAGTGGTTGACGCCCGAGCGGGTCATGTGCGCGTCGGCGCCGCCGAGCTCGCTCGGCGGTGACCTCCTCGCCGGTGACCTGCTGGATCACGTTCGGGCCGGTGATGAACATCGTGCGGCCTGCGGGTCTGGATGATGAAGTCGGTCAGCGCCGGGGAGTAGGCCGCGCCGCCGGCGCACGGCCCGGCGATGATCGAGATCTGCGGCACGACGCCCGACAGCAGCACGTTGGCGTAGAACACCTTGCCGTACCCGGACAGCGAGTCGATGCCCTCCTGCACGCGCGCGCCGCCGGAGTCGTTGATGAAGACGAACGGCGTGCCGGTCGCCAGGGCGGCCTTCATCATGTCGCGACCTTGTCGGAGTGCACCTCGCCGGCCGATCCCCCCGGCGACCGTGAAGTCCTGGCTGGCCAGGTGCACCGGGCGTCCGAACACCGTGCCGCTGCCCGGTGACGACGCCGTCCGCCGGGCAGGTCCGCGCTCGCCATGCCGAAGTAGCGTCGTCCGGTGCTGGGCGAACATGCCGATCTCCTCGAACGTCCCCGGGTCGAGCAGCGCGTCGATGCGCTCGCGCGCCGTCATCTTGCCCTGCTCGTGCTGCTTGGCCAGCCGCTCGGCGCCGCCGCCGAGCTTCGACCGTCGGCGCGCTCGCGCGAGCAGCTCGATCGCGGCTCCGGTCGATCGTGATCGGGCTTGGTGTGGCTCATGGCGTCCTCAGCCTCGGTGTCTGACGGTCACGTGGTGCTTGGCGCCGTCGAGGCTCACGTCGTAGCGTGATCGGGCCCGTGACCGGGCCCGCTGGCCGGTGAGCCCGGACTGCCTTGCTCGGCGGCCACCTCGGCCGGGTCACGCCCGACGTTCTTCGGGCCCTCGGCTGCGGGTGGCGAAGAACCCCGGCGCGACCTGCGGGAACATGGCGTAGGTCAGCACGTCCTCGTCGCTGCCGTCGGAGCCGGCCAGCGCGTCGGCCTCGTCGCGCAGCTTGTCCCACTCCGGGGTCGAGCAGGTCGGCCGGACGCACCGTGATCGGCTCCTTCTTGGTCTGCGCGTGGGCCTGCTCGACGACCTCCGGGTCGCGCTCGCCCAGGGTCGTCGCCGTAGTAGCCGAGCATCAGGTCGGCGAACTCGCGCGGTGAGCACCTTGTAGCGGCCCATCAGCACGTTGAACACGGCCTGGGTGCCCACGATCTGGCTGGACGGCGTCACCAGCGGCGGGTAGCCCGCCACCTCGCGCACCCGGGGCACCTCGGCCAGCACCTCCTCGAGCTTGTCGCCGGCGCCCTGCTGGCGCAGCTGGCTCTCCATGTTGGAGATCATGCCGCCGGGGATCTGGCTGTCGAAGATGTCGGTCTCGACGCCGGTGATGCCGACATGAACTGGGCGTAGCGCGGCCGGACCGCGGCGAAGTGGTCCTTGATCCGCGAGCAGCCGCTCGCTGTCGAGGTCGGTGGTGTACGCGGTGCCCTCGAGCATCTCGACCAGGCGACTCGGTCGGGTTGTGGCCCGGGCCCAGCTGACAGCGAGGTGATCGAGGTGTCGACCACGTCGGCGCCGGCCTCGATGGCCTTCATCAGCGATGACCAGGGTCACGCCGGTGGTGGCGTGGCAGTGGACGTGGACCTGGACGTCTCGCCGCAGGCCTCCTTGATCGCCTCGACGATGTCGTAGGCCGGCTGCGGCTTGCAGCAGCGCGGCCATGTCCTTGATGCACGATCGAGTCGCAGCCCATGTCGACCAGCTTGCGCGGCCAGCTCGCACGTAGCCCTCGACGGTGTGCAGCGGGGCTGATCGTGTAGCAGATGGTGCCCTGCGCGTGCTTGCCGGTCGCGCCGGACGGCCTGCGATGGCGCGCGCGCATGTTGCGCACGTCGTTGAGCGCGTCGAAGACCCGGAAGACGTCCATGCCGTTCTCGGCCGACTTCTCGACGAACCGGTCCACCACGTCGTCCTCGTAGTGGCGGTAGCCCAGCAGGTTCTGGCCGCGCAGCAGCATCTGCAGCCGGCGTGTTGGGCATGCAGCTCGCGGAACGTCCGCAGCCGCTCCCAGGGGTCCTCGTTGAGGAACCGGATGCAGGCGTCGAAGGTCGCGCCGCCCCAGCACTCGACGCACCAGTAGCCGGCGGCGTCGATGTCGGCGCACGCATCGACCATGTCTTCCATGGCCATCCGGGTGGCCAGCAGGCTCTGGTGGGCGTCGCGAAGGACCAACTCGGTGACACCGACCTCGCGAGGGGCTGGCGCCGCCGCCGGGGCTCCGATCGCGGCATCGCTCATGGCCACGATCCTCTCTATCGCCCGCCCGCGCCGGGCATAGCGGCCGGGCAATGGCGATGTGGGTCTCGCCACCCCCGCCGATCCCTTGGCAGGCAGGCTCAGCGGGGGCGGCGCTGGTCAGGGCGCTTCCGCCCACGGCGATGACGCCCAGGCTGCCCACTA
>CAVSQK010000003.1:0-22324 GCA_963729885.1 uncultured Actinomycetes bacterium | reverse complement strand
AAAGGATAGGGCATCTAGGCAGGTGGTGTGCTCCCCGGTGTTCGGCGTTACCCTCGAGGGCATGGTCCGCATCCTGCTGCCCGCCCTCGTGATCGCGACGGGCGCCGCCACGGCGGCCGCGGCCGTCGTGCTGCCGGCCGACGCCCCGCCGACCTCCCTGGACAGCGCTGTCGGCGCGGTCCAGGTCGCCCGGGTCCCGATCGCCGGGGCGGTCGTGAAGGACTCCTCCGGGGGCACCCGCGGGCCCTCGTCAGCGGCGCTGGGCGACGGCCGGGTCCTGCTCGGTGGCGGCGCCGACGGCTCGCGGCTGCTGGTGCTGGACCCTGCGACCGGCAGCCTGCGGGAGGTGGGCCGGGTCGTGCGGCCCGACCAGCGCCTGGACGACGCCCGGTTCGCCCCGACCGACATCGAGGTGATGTCGGCAACCCCCACCCGGATCCGGCTGTTCGTGTCCTTCCCGGAGTACGTGGCCTCCAGGAAGTGCGTGCGCCTGGCCGTGAACCGCGTCGACATCTCACCCGGTGCCCAGCCCCGGATCCTGGGCACGGCCCGCGTCTTCCGCTCGAAGCCGTGCGTCCCGCCGGCGGCCATCCAGCACGCGTCCGGCAAGCTGGTGCGGCTGTCGGCGTCGCGGGCCTACGTCACCCTCGGCGACCTGGGCTCCCCGCGGATCGATGACCGCAGGGCCCGCGGGCAGCTCGGATCCGTGCTCCGGATCGAGAGGGGTAGCGCGCCCGTGCGCATCAGCCAGGGGCACCGCAACGGGCAGGGCCTCACCCGGGACCGCCTGGGCCGGCTCTGGGAGACCGAGCACGGCCCCCGCGGCGGCGACGAGCTGAACCTGATCCGTCGCGGGCGCGACTACGGCTGGCCGTTCGTCACCCTCGGCGAGCCCTACGGGACCAACGACTACGTGATGCCCCGACGCACCGGGACCCATGCCGGCTACACGAAGCCGAAGGCCGCCTGGGTGCCCAGCGTCGCCACGTCCGAGCTCGTCCAGGTGCCGGCGTCCTGGTCGGGGTGGACCACCTCGGTGGGTGGCGACCTGCTCATGGGCACGCTCAAGGACCAGTCCTTCTGGCGGGTGCGGGTGGACCGCGACGGGAAGGTGACGCAGCGGGAGCGCCTCGAGGTCGGCCACCGGATCCGCGACGTGGACGTCCGCGCCGACGGCTCAGTGGCGGCCACGACCGACGACGGAACCCTGCTGGTCCTGACCCGGACCTGAGCCCCCACCGGCCGCTGGCCCGGGAGCGACCCGGCGCAGCGCCCAGAACACCAGGGCCGCGGCGGCGATCGCCGACAGGCCGAGCATGGGCGAGGCCGTGACCGGTCCCAGGGTCTGCCCCGGGGCGAACGGCTCCGTCGCCGAGGACCCGGCCAGCGCCAGGAACCCCACGCACACGAGCACGACGCCGGCAACCGCCGTCGCGGCCGTGCCGCGCCCGGGTCGCACAGGGGCTCGGTGCGCCGACACGCTCGGCAGGGCCGACGAGGGCCACGATCCCCGCCAGGACGACGCCGGGGATCACCAGCCACAGCAGGCGGGCCACCCACCAGGACGGCGTCCCCGGAGCCGGGTCCGGGTACCCCAGCGGCAGGACCAGGCGGGCTGCGATCGTCAGCGCGGCCTGGTGCCACAGGTAGATGCTCACCACGCTGAGGTTCACCACGACGACGCACCGCCCACACCCGGGGCCGCTGCAGCCACCGGGTCAGCGGGTCGCGCAGGACCAGCGCGATCCCGACCTGGGCGATCCCCAGCGCCGTGATCGCCAGGGTCGGGGGATGCATGTTGCCGACCGGCCCGTCGGTCACCCCCACCATGCTCGCCGTGTACGGACCGGCCACGACGAGCAGGGCGGTCATCCCGAGGCCACCCAGCGCCATCCCCGCCGCCACGCGGCGGGTCAGCCTGCCGTCGACCTGCAGGTACCCCAGCTGGTGCAGCAGCAGCCAGACGAACAGGACGTTGAGGTAGCCGGCGGCCGCCACGTCGAGGGCGAACCGGCCGACGTCGAGCAGCGCGACCACGACCAGCAGCACGGCGATCACGCCGGCCCCGAAGCGGGCGTGCAGCCGCAGGGTCAGCGGGGTCAGGGCCACGACGCACAGGTAGGCGCCGAGGAACCACAGCGGCTGGTAGAACAGCCCGCCGAGCGCCCGGACGCCCACTCCCCCGGCCCGATCCAGGACCAGCCCCAGCACCGCCACCACCGCGATGTACAGCCCGGCCGGGACCAGGACCCGGTGGACCCGGCGGTCGACGAACGTCGCGTACCCCTCGCCCCGGCGCCGCGTCCCCTCCCAGCTGCGCCGGTTGGCATAGCCCCCGACGAAGAAGAACAGGGGGATCACCACGAACAGCCACGTGAGCGGCCACATCGCGGGGACCTCGTGCAGGGAGCTGGTCTCCACCAGCCGTCCCCCGGCACCGCCGTCGGCCCACCGGACGTCGGCCACGAGCCAGTGCCCGACCACCACGGCGACGATGCTCCCGCCGCGCAGCAGGTCGATGAAGCGATCCCGGCTCCCGGGCTCCATGCCTGGAACGGTACCCGCCGGGGGCGGCCGGCATAAGTGGCCAACGTCACCCCTCCGACGCCCGATCCGCGACGGCGGCTCGGCGCTACCCTGCTCGGATGAGCATCCGCGAGGACGCGCCCGACCTCGACCTCGACGACGCGCGACGGATCGTCGCCGGGCTCTGGGGTCTGCCCGACACGCAGGTCCGGGACCTGGGCAGCCATCAGGACCGCAACTTCCTCATCACGCGCCCCGGATGCGCGGTTCGTGCTCAAGGTCGCCAACACCGCGATCCCCGACGCGTCGCTGGACGCCCAGGACGCCGCGATGCTCGCCCTGGCCGACCTGCCGGTCCGGACCCCCCGACCGGTCGCGTCGGCCACCGGCGCGCTGCGGGAGGTCGTCGACCTCGGGGGCACGCCCCACAGCGTGCGGCTGCTGACCTACGTCGAGGGCGTGCCGATGACCGGGCGGGGGTACTTCGCGCCGGTCACCGCGCGCCAGTTCGGGGCCCTCGCCGGCCAGGTCTGCGCCGCCCTGGCCGGCTTCCGGCACCCGGGGGCCGACCTGCCCAACCAGTGGGATGTCCGCCGATCCCCCCAGGTGGTCGCCGACCTGCTGCCCGCCCTCGACCCGGAGCTGGCCCGGCGCGTGCGCGCGCTGTCTGCCGAGTCGCAGCGAGCCCTGGACGGGGTTGCCGCGGACCTGCCCAGCCAGGTGATCCACGCCGATGTCACGGACTTCAACGTGGTCGCCGATCCCGGACCCGACGCGCGCCTGGTCCCGGCCGGGATCATCGACTTCGGCGACCTGATGCACACCTGGCGGGCGGCCGAGGCGGCCGTCACGATCTGCGCGCTGCTGGTCAAGGACCGCCGCGCTCCGCTGCGGCTGGCCGAGGACGTCCTGACCGGGTTCCTCGGCCAGCAGCCGCTCTCCGAGCCCGAGGTCGGGGCGCTGTGGCCGATGGTCGCCGCCCGCGCCTGCGCCGGCCTGGTCAGCACCGCCCACCAGCTGGGCAGCGAGCCGGACAACCCGTACCTGCACGACAACCTCGCCGTGGACCGGGCGGTGTTCGAGATCGTCGCCGCCCTGCCCCTGGAGCTCGGGACGCTGGCGATGCGCCGCGCCGCCGGGCTGCTCGGGGCCCCGGAGCCGCTGCTCCCGGTCGGCACGACGGTGCTCCCCGACCTCGGCGGGGTCACCCCGATCGACCTGTCCACCACCTCGCCGCTGCTCGACGAGGGGGCGTGGACCGATCCGGAGCGCGTGCGCGCCGCAGTCAGGTCGGCCGCCGCCGCCGCAAGTCCCCGCTGGGGGGTCATCGCCTACGGTCAGCCGCACCTGCACCACAGCCTGGTCGACAGCCTGGAGGAGCCGGCGACCCTCCACCTGGGGCTCGACGTCCTGCTGCCCCGCGGCAGCCGGGTCGTCGCGCCGTGGCCCGGCCGCCTGACCCTCGGGGAGCCGTGGGTGACCCACCTCGTCGGCGACGAGGGCTGGGACCTGCTGGTGTCCGGGGCCGAGCCGCTGCGCCCCCCGGGCTCCGCGGTGGCCGCCGGTGACCCGATCGCCTCCGTCACCACGTCCCGGGCCCCAGCCCTGCCCGACCACGTCCACGTCCAGGTCGTGCGCACCGGGGTCACGGCGCCGACCCATGCACCGGCATCGCAGGCCGAGCTGTGGCGCCACCTGTGCCCTGACCCCAGCGCGCTGCTGGGGCTGGAGCCCGGCGCGGCCGAGCCCGACGCCCACGACCTGATGCGCCGGCGCGAGGCAGCCCTGGCCTCGGTGCAGAAGCACTACTGGGCCGACCCGCCCCGGATCGAGCGCGGCTGGCGCCACCACCTCGCGGACGTCTCGGGCCGGGTCTACCTCGACGGCATCAACAACGTGGCCGTCCTGGGCCACAGCCACCCCGCCGTCGCGGATGCCGTCGACAGGGCGCTGCGCACACTGAACACGAACTCCCGCTTCCACTACGCCGCGCACGTCGAGTTCGCCGAGATGCTGCTCGCCACGATGCCCGAGGGGCTGGACCGGGTGTTCCTGCTGTCCAGCGGGTCCGAGACGGTCGACCTCGCCCTGCGCCTGGCCCGGGTGCACACCGGGGCGCGTGACACGATCGCCCTGCGCACCGCGTACCACGGCTGGACCACCGCCTCCGACGAGGTGTCCAGCGCCCTGATGGACAACCCGAGGGCGCTGGAGACGCGGCCCGACTGGATCCACCTCGCCGAGCCGCCCAACCCCTACCGGGGCCCGTTCACCGGCCCCGACGCCGGGACCCTCTACGCCGACGACGTCCGGCGGATCCTGGCTGAGATGGCCGACGCGGGCCGGCGGCCGGCCGCCTTCCTCTGCGAGACGCTCAACGGCAACGCAGGCGGGATCGAGCTGCCCGCCGACTACCTGCAGCAGGTCTACCAGGCAGTCCGGGCGGCCGGCGGTGTCGTCATCGCCGACGAGGTGCAGGTCGGGTACGGCCGGCTCGGCTCGCACTTCTGGGGCTTCGAGATGCTCGGCGTGGTCCCCGACATCGTGTGCCTGGCCAAGTCGACGGGCAACGGCTACCCCGTGTCGGCGGTCGTGTGCCGCCGGGAGATCGCCGAGTCGTTCGCGGTGGAGGGCTCGCTGTTCGCCTCGATGGGCGGAACGCCGGCGGGCGCGGCCGCGGCGATCGCCACGCTGACCGCGTTGCGCGACGAGGACCTCATGGGCAACGCCGACCGGATGGGCGCGCGGCTGCGGGCCGGCCTGGAGTCACTGGTCGACCGGTTCGACATGGCCGGTGCTGTCCACGGGCGCGGGCTGTACCTGGGGCTGGAGCTGGTGACCGACAGGGAGTCACGCACCCCGGCCACGGAGGCGACCGACGCCCTGTGCGAGCGGCTGCTGGAGCTGGGCGTGGTCATGGCGGCCACGGGCGACCACATGAACGTGCTGAAGATCAAGCCGCCGCTGTGCATCGACGCCGCGTCCGTGGACTTCCTGCTCGAGGCCCTCGAGGTGGCGTTCACCGAGGGCTGGTAGTCCCCCGGCCGCGCCGCCGGTCACCCGTGCACATCCCTGCGAACATGCCAGAACCTCCGCGAGCTCGGGACTTCCCGGGAGCTCGCGGAGGTTCTGGTGGGTGCTGGTCGTCAGGCGCTGACGGTCTCCGCCGGCAGGGCTGCGACCTGGGTCCGCTTGTCGAGGGCGCCGATGCCCGCACCGATGAGGATGCTCAGCAGGCCCATCCCCATCGCGAACGCGGCGACGCCGAAGGCGACGACGGAGGTGAACAGCGAGGCGCGCAGGAACGACGCGCTCTGCGCGACGGCGCGCAGCGGGTCCTCGCGCTCGAGCTCGGCGTAGGTCTTGCCACCGGTGGCCTCGAGGGCGTGGGTGTTGATGATCTCGGCCATGCAGAAGGCCTCGATCGGGCCGTTGACATCCTGGCCCTGCTGGCAGGGGGCGTCGTCGGTGACGGTGATGCTCTCGGCGGCCAGCTGGTTGGACACCGTGTACCAGGTGCCGGCACCGCCGACGAGCAGCACTGCCCCGGCGATGTACAGCAGGATTGCGACGACCTTCGGGGTCTTGGACATTCGGGTCTCTCTTCTCGTGAGTCGGGAACTCCCTTGCAGGGTCAACTATGTGGCACGCGAAACGGAACAATCGGCATTGAACGGCCGGGATCGACGCGCCGAACGTCCTGACTTCCCCGGGACCAAGGGTCCCCTCACTCCGAGGAGGGAACCCTCTCCTCACCAGCCCGGGTGCCCCGGAGCTCCTCCGGGGCCTCGCGTCCGGGATGCCTGCGGGCACTGACCACGAAGTAGATGACGGCACCCACGCCGACGACCACCGACGTGAACACGTTGATCCGGATGCCGCCGAGCTGCGTGGCCGGGTCGATGCGCAGCATCTCCATGCCCAGGCGCCCGACGCAGTAGGCAGCGACGTAGAGCGCGAACGCGCGCCCGTGCCCGAGCGTCCAGCGCCGGTCGGCCCACGCCACCAGCCCGGCCACCCCGACCAGCCACAGGGCCTCGTAGAGGAACGTCGGGTGGAACGTCGCGACCTGCTCGTAGCCCTCTGGCCGGTAGGCCGGGTCGATCTCCAGGCCCCACGGAAGGTCCGTGGGCTTGCCGAACAGCTCCTGGTTGAACCAGTTGCCCAGCCGACCGATGGCCTGGGCCAACGGGACGCCCACGGCCAGCGCGTCGGTGAAGGGCGGCAGGGGGACGCCCTGGCGCCGGCAGCCGATCCATGCCCCGACCGTGCCCAGGGCGATCGCGCCCCAGATCCCCAGCCCGCCCTCCCAGATGGCGATCGCCCCGCGCAGGCCGGATCCCCCGGCGCCGAAGTACGTCGGCCAGTCGGTGAGCACGTGGTACAGGCGCCCGCCGATGATGCCGAACGGCACGGCCCACACGGCCACGTCGTAGACGAGTCCGTGCGCTCCCGCCGCGGGCGACCCAGCGCCGGTTGCCGACCCACATGGCGACGAAGATCCCGACCAGGATGCACAGCGCGTACGCCCGCAGCGGCAGCGGGCCCAGGTGCCAGACCGACTGGTCCGGGCTCGGGATCGAGGTGGCCAGCGCGCCGATCACTTGGCGGTCGCGGCTTCGATCTTCTGCGTGAGGCCCTCGATGTCAGCCAGGTCCGAGCCGTCGAGCTCGACCCCGTTGAGGAACGCGGTCGGGGTCCCACCCACGCCGGCGTCGGTGAAGGCCTTGTTGCTGTTGGCGGACCACGCCAGGTAGGTCCCGTCCTGGACGCACGTCGTGTAGGTGGCCAGGTCCGCGTCGGCGATCCCCACCGTCGTCCCGAGGTCGATCAGCTGCTGGTCGGAGAACCCGACGCCCTCGTCGGCGGGCTGGATGTCGAACACGGCCGAGTGGAACTCGCCGGCCTTCCCGGCATCCACCGCACAGCCCCAGGCACTGGTGGCCCGTGCCGAGGAGTTGGGGTTGCCGTTGGCCTCGTTGGCGGCAGCAGCCAGGGCTCGCGTCGAGGAAGGTGGCCGGCCGGTAGAGCAGCTTGACCTTGCCCTCGTCGGCCAGCGCCTGGATCTGCGCCCCGGACACCGCCTCGACCTGCTGGCAGGCGGGGCACTGGAAGTCCTCCCAGATCTCCAGGGTGGGCAGCTTCGCCTCGTCCGGCGACGTCCATCCGGTTCCGTAGGGGACGCCGTAGGTGTCCGCCGAGACCCCTGCGGGCAGGGCGGCGTTCGGGTCGCGGCGTCGGGGCCGGCTGGCCGACCCGGCGGTGCCGTTGTCGCGGCCGGCGAAGAACCCGACGGCCAGCAGGCCGCCGACCACCAGCAGGACCACGATCCCGCCGACGATCCGGATGGTGCGCTCGCGGCGGCGCTCGGCGGCCTCCGACTCCGCGCGCGCCTGCTCCGCGAGCTGCTTGGGCGTCAGGCCGGACTGGCCCGTCTTGGACGTGTTCTTCTCGGCTGCCATCACTACCTCCGTGAGTCGGGGCAAGATTACCCGAAATGCCGGGCATCGGGCCCGAACCGTGTCGCCACGCGGGCCGGACCCGCATGGAGCCGGCCTGAACTACCATCGTGCAGGTGCGGCCGCGGCGGCCGCCCCGACACCGGACAGGCAGGACGCGCGATGGTCAACGTCACCACCGAGGTCGCCGACCCGCCGGCGCACTCCGTCCCGACGGCCCGGGACCGCTACCACACAGGGGCGTTCATCGAGATGCTGATCTCCAGCATCATCGGCCTCTGGGCGTCCCTCGTGCTGTCCATCGACGCCGTGAAGCTCGCCGAGGACCCGTTTGCGGACCTCGGCTGCAACATCTCCTCGACGATCTCCTGCGCCACCGTCGGGCTGACCTGGCAGGCCAACCTGCTCGGCTTCCCGAACGCCTTCCTGGGCCTGATCGCCGAGCCCGTGGTCATCACGATCGCCGTTGCCGCACTCGGCGGGCGTGCGGTTCCCGCGCTGGTTCATGCTCTCGGCCCAGGTCGTCTACTCGATCGGGCTGGCGTTCGCGTACTGGTTGTTCTACCAGGCCTACTTCGTCATCGGCGCGATGTGCCCCTGGTGCATGCTCATCACGATCACCACGACATTGGTGTTCGCCTCCATGACGCGCGTCAACATCCTCGAGGGCAACCTCGGCGCCGGGACGAAGCGCCGGCTGGAGCGCCCGCTGCGACTGGGCTTCGATGCGGCCGGGGTCGTGATCCTGCTGGGGATCATGGCGGCCATGGTGGTCTACAAGTACGTCTGAGTCGCGGGTCTACACCCTCCGGCGGACTCCGGCCGCAAGCTCCGCGGCCAGCTCACGAACGGCAACCACGGCCGCCGCGTGGTCCGGGGCGGCCAGGATGCGCGCGATGAACGCCGACCCGACGATGACACCGTCGGCGTAGGCGGCCACCTCGGCCGCCTGGTCGCCGGTGGACACCCCGAGCCCGACCGCGACCGGCAGGTCCGTCAGCGCCCGCACGCGGGCGACGAGCTCACGGGCGCCCGAGCCGACGCTGGCCCGGGCGCCGGTGACGCCCATCAGGGAGGCCGCGTAGACGAAGCCGCTGGTGATCCCCGCCACGGCGGCGATCCGCTCGTCCGTGCTCGACGGGGCGACGAGGAAGACCCGGTCGAGCCCCGCGCGCTGTGTGGCCGACACCCAGTCGCCGGCCTCCTCGGGGGTGAGGTCGGGGGTGATCACCCCGACGCCCCCGGCGGCGTGCAGCCGCTCGGCGAACGCCTCGACGCCGATCCGCTCGATGGGGTTCCAGTAGGACATGACCAGCGTCGGTGCGCCGGTGGCCGCCACGGCCGCGACGGTGTCGAGGACGTGTGCCGACGGTGGAGCCCGCGTCCAGCGCGCGGACAACGGCCTCCTGGATGGTCGGACCGTCCATCAGCGGGTCGGAGTACGGCAGCCCGACCTCGACGATGTCGACGCCGGCCGCCACCATGGCCGTGGCCAGCTCGACGCCCTGCTCCTGGGTCGGGAAGCCGCTGGGCAGGTAGCCGATGAGGGCGGCGCGGCCCTCGGCCCGGGCCCGGGCGAAGGCCTCGTGCAGCGAGCTCACAGCTGCCCCTCGCCCAGGTCGATCCCGAACCACTTGGCCGCGGTGCTCACGTCCTTGTCCCCGCGACCGGACAGGTTGACCAGGACGATCCCGTCGGGGCCGAGCTCGCGGCCGAGCTGCAGCGCACCGGACAGGGCATGGGCGCTCTCGATGGCCGGGATGATCCCCTCCGTGCGGCACAGCAGGCTGAAGGCATCCATCGCCTCGGCGTCGGTGACCGGGTGGTACTGGGCACGGCCGGTCTGCGCCAGGTAGGAGTGCTCGGGGCCCACGCCCGGGTAGTCCAGGCCCGCGGAGATCGAGTGCGACTCGATGGTCTGGCCCTCGTCGTCCTGCAGCAGGAAGGAGCGGGTGCCCTGGAACACGCCGATCGACCCGCCGGTGATGGTCGCCGCGTGCCGGCCGGTCTCGACGCCGTCGCCGGCCGCCTCGTAGCCGTGCAGCGCCACGCCGGCGTCGTCGAGGAACGGGTGGAAGATCCCGATGGCGTTGGACCCGCCTCCGACGCACGCGGCCACCACGTCCGGCAGCCGGCCGTACTCCGCCAGCACCTGCGCGCGGGACTCGACCCCGATGACCCGGTGGAAGTCGCGGACCATCTGCGGGAACGGGTGCGGGCCGGCGACGGTGCCCAGGAGGTAGTGGGTGTCCGCGACGTTCGTGACCCAGTCGCGCATGGCCTCGTTGACCGCGTCCTTGAGGGTCTGCGACCCGGTGGTCACCGGGATCACCTCCGCGCCCAGGAGCTTCATCCGGGCGACGTTCAGGGCCTGCCGGCGGGTGTCCTCGAGGCCCATGTAGACCACGCACTCCAGCCCCATCAGGGCTGCGGCGGTCGCGGTGGCCACCCCGTGCTGGCCCGCCCCGGTCTCGGCGATGACCCGGCGCTTGCCCATGCGCACAGTCAGCAGGGCCTGCCCCAGGACGTTGTTGATCTTGTGCGACCCGGTGTGGTTGAGGTCCTCGCGCTTGAGCACGATCCGCGCGCTGACCCCGCCGGCAGCGGCGAACCGCGGCACCTCGGTGATCGGGGTCGGCCGACCGGTGTACGTGCGCGCCAGGTGGTCGAGCTCGGCCAGGAAGGCCGGATCGACCCGCGCGGCGGCGTAGGCCGCGGTCAGCTCATCGAGGGCGGCGATCAGCGCCTCCGGGACGAACCGACCACCGAACACCCCGAAGTGCCCGGTGGCGTCGGGGGTGGACGAGGTCCCCGGGATGAGGCCCAGGTTCATCAGGTCAGCGGTCATGGGCGCCCGTGCCGCAGCGCCGGGTGGGCCCCGGCGGTCACCAGGTCGTGCACCGCCTGGCGCGGATCGCCCCCGGTCACCAGGCTCTCCCCCACCAGCACCGCGTCGGCACCGGCGTTGGCGTAGGAGATCAGGTCGTGCGGGCCGCGCACGCCGCTCTCGGCCACGCGCACCACGCCGTCGGGGATGATCGGGGCCACCCTCGCGAAGTGGTCGCGATCCACAGCGAGCGTGCGCAGGTCGCGCACGTTGACCCCGACCACGCGCGCTCCGGCATCCAGCGCCCGGGGAACCTCATCCACGTCGTGCACCTCCACGAGCACCGTAAGCCCAATCGACTGGGCCCGCTCGTGCAACGACACGAGGGCGTCCTGGGTCAGCGCGGCCACGATCAGCAGGACGATGTCCGCGCCGGCCGCCCGGGCCTCCCACAGCTGGTAGCTCGAGACGATGAAGTCCTTGCGCAGGACCGGCACATCCACGGCGTGCCGGACCGCCACGAGGTCCTCGAGCGACCCGCCGAAGCGCCGGCCCTCGGTGAGCACCGAGATCGCGTGCGCACCTCCTGCCTCGTACTCGCGGGCCAGCGCCGACGGGTCCTCGATCGCGGCCAGCGCACCGCGGCTGGGCGAGGACCGCTTGACCTCGGCGATGACCGTGACCCCGTCGTCCTGGCGCAGCGCGGCGACCCCGTTGCGCGGCGGCGGAGCGTGGCTCGCCCGCTCCTTGAGCTCGTCGAGGGGGACGCGTGCCATGCGCTCGGCGACATCGGCGCGCACGCCGACGAGGATGTCGTCGAGAACCGTCATGCGAGCCTCCACCTCGTCGCCGGGATCCTGGTGGAGAGGGTACGCACTGACCGACTCGTCCACCGAATCGCCCCTGCCCATGGCCGCCCCGGCTCGGGTGCGCCGGGCTACCCTTGGCCGGTGAGCACCTCCACGGCCAGCGCCCGGCGCAGCAGGAGCCTGCGCGCACCGGTCGCCGTGGCCGCCGGGGTCGGGGCCGCGTGGCTCGCCGCCGCCAGCCTGCGGCTCAGCGACAGCGGGCCCACCCCCTGCCCGTGGCGCATGCTGACCGGGGCTGGACTGCCCGTTCTGCGGGGCGACCCGGGCGGCGGCGAGCCTGGCACGCGGCGACATGGTCACCGCGCTGGACCACAACGCGCTCTTCGTGCTGGTGATCCTCCCCCTGGCTGTGGTGGCCTGGGGGATCTGGGCGGCACGCTCGTGGCGCGGGCTGCCCGCCCCGGTGATCGCCAACCGGACGGTGCTGGTCCTGATGGCCGTCACTGCGGGCTGGTGGGTCCTGCGCCTTGCGGTTCCCTGGCTGGGGTCGACGGCGAGCTGACCTCCGCGGGCTCCCAGGCCGCAGGCAGGCTGGGCAGGACGACCAGGAACGCCGCACCGCCCTCGGGGGCTGCCCCGGCCTGCGCCCGACCGCCCAGCCGCTCGGCCAGGCGCGCGACCAGGGCCAGGCCCACGCCGGACCCGACCTTGCGGATGCCCCGGTAGCGGGCGTGCAGCTCCCCGGGCTCGAACGCCACGGCGAGGTCGTCCTGGGTCAGCCCCGGGCCGCCGTCGCGCACCTCGACGACGAACTCCCCCGGCTCGGGGCCCGCGGACACGTGCAGCACCACCGGCGCACCCTCCCCGGTCACGCGCAGCGCGTTCTCCATCAGGTTGTCGATGATCTGCCGGACCCGCACCGGGTCGGTGCGCACCGGGTACGGGGTGCGCACCACCTCGTCGACGAACCGCACGCCGGAGCGGGCCGCGCGGTCGGCCCAGACCGCCGCGGCGTCCGCGCCGAGGCATCGCGAGGTCGAGGTCCACGGGCTCCACGGCCACGTCGACCGCCCCCAGCCGCGCGAGGTCGAGCAGGTCGGCCACGAGGCGGTCGAGGTGGTCGGCCTCGGAGCGGACCACCCCCGCCACGGCGGGGACGTCCTCGGGCGGGACCACGCCGTCGGCCAGGGCCTCGGCGTAGCCCTTCACCGAGGTCAGCGGCGTGCGCAGCTCGTGGGAGACGGTCAGGAAGAACTCGCGCTGGCGGCCCTCGCTCTCGTTGAGCGCGGCCGACAGCCGGTTGAGCGCGATGGCGATGTCCGCCACCTCGCTGGGGCCCTGGGGATCGATCCGGACGTCGCGCTGGCCGGAGCTCATCGCGTTGGCCGCCGCGGCCGCCTGCACCAGCGGGCCGGGTGAGCCGCCGCGCCGCCCAGTAGCCGATGACGACGGCCACCAGGAGGCCCAGGGCCAGGGCCATGGCCAGGCGCCCGAGCGCCGGCATGCTCAGGTCGCGGGCCACGTCCGCGGGCTGCACGAGCAGGACGCCGATGCCGTCGGCGACCGGACGGCCCTCGACGTAGCTGGCCCCCGACAGGCCGGCGCGCCGGTCGGACACCTCGCCGCCCGCTGGTCACTGCCGCACATCGGAGGTCGCGCAGGGGCCGCTCCACCTGAGCGGGGATCGCGGCCGGAAGCCTCACGCACGGATACGGCGCGTCACCTGCTGGGGGCCAGCAGGGCCTCCAGCCGGGCGCTCACGCCACCCCGCGGCCCTTCGAACTCACCGGCGACCGGCGCTCGAGGAGCTCTGCGGTCAGCTCGGCGGTCAGGTCGGCCGTCCGCGACAGGGTCCGCTGGGCGGTGCTGTCCGCGGCCGCGCGCAGCAGGGGCCAGGCGACCAGGGCCCCGATCAGCACGGCGATGGTCGGCCACGCCGGCCATGAGCAGCGGCAGCCGGCGGGAGAGGCTGGTGCGGCTCATCCCTCGTCCGCGCTGTACCCCACACCCCGGACCGTGCGGATCGGGCTGGCGTCGCCGAGCTTGGCCCGCACCTGGGCCACGTGGACGTCGACCGTCCGGGTGCCGGCCGCGGCGGCGTACCCCCACACCGCCGAGAGCAGCTGGTCGCGGGTCACCACCCGCCCGGGGCGGGCCATCAGGTAGGCCAGCAGGTCGAACTCGGTGGCGGTCAGCTCGACCGGCTCCCCGGACACCGTGACCCGGTGCCGGCTGCGGTTGAGCTCCACCGCGCCGATCACCAGGGAGCGCTCCTCGCCCTCGATCGGCCCGCCGGTCCGGCGCAGCACCGCCTTGACCCGGGCCACCACCTCCCGCGGGCTGAACGGCTTGGTGATGTAGTCGTCGCCGCCCATCTCCAGGCCCGAGCACGCGGTCGATCTCGTCGTCGCGGGCGGTGCAGAACAGGATCGGGACCGGAGTCGCCCTCGGCGCGCAGCGTCCGGCAGACCTCGGTGCCGTCGATGCCGGGCAGCCCGACGTCGAGGATCATCGCCACGGGGTGCAGCCGGCGGGCCGCGGCCAGGGCATCGGGGCCGGTCGCGACCGCGTGCACCCCGAACCCGTCACGGCGCAGGTACATCCCGATCAGGTCGGCGATGGGCTTCTCGTCCTCCGCGACGAGCACCAGCCCGCGGTTCTCGACGCTCATGGTCGCCCATCCTCCACGTGGTCGGTACGGATCCGATCGAGGTGCTGTTCGGATCAGGTCAGCCCGCGTCGGAGCTGGACTCCATGCCCGCCATGACCTTCCACACGACAGGCCCGACCGGGATCATCGCCACGCCGATCCAGAACACGATCGGCTGGGCGATCACCACGCCGATCGTGCCCGACGATGAAGGCGAGCGTGATGATGGTCGCGCCGGTCCAGTTGGCCGGGGTCCGCCCGTGGTTGTCGTGCTCGGTGCTCATGGGTCTCCTCGCTGGTCAGTGATGGGTCATTCTGGCATCCGGGGAGCCCGCCGGGCGCAACCCCTCGGCCATCGTGATCGCGGCGAGCACCGCCGCGGCCTTGTTCCGGCACTCGTCGTGCTCGGTCTGCGGCACGGAGTCGGCCACGAGGCCGGCCCCCGCCTGGACGTGGGCGACCCCGTCGCGCAGGACGGCGGTGCGGATCGCGATCGCGGCATCCATGTTGCCGGCGAAGTCCAGGTACCCGACCGCGCCGCCGTACAGCCCGCGGCGGGCGGGCTCGAGGTCGTCGATGATGGCCATCGCGCGGGGCTTCGGCGCCCCCGACAGGGTGCCGGCGGGGAAGGTGGCCGCGAGCAGGTCGTAGGCGCTGCGGCCCTCGGCCAGCCGGCCGGTCACCGTGGACACGATGTGCATGACGTGGGAGTACTTCTCGATCGACATGAAGTCCACGACCTCGACGCTGCCCGGGGCGCACACCCGGCCCAGGTCGTTGCGGCCGAGGTCGACGAGCATCAGGTGCTCGGCGCGCTCCTTCTCGTCGGCCAGCAGCTCCTCGGCCAGCGCCGCGTCGTCCTCCGGCGTCGCGCCCCGCGGGCCGGGTCCCGGCGATCGGGTGCAGCATCGCGTGGCCGGCGGTGAGCTTGACCAGCGCCTCGGGGCTGGAGCCGACGACGTCGAAGGCCACCTGATCGCCGAGGTCCGCCCCGGCGCCGGGCTCGGGGAAGCGGAACAGGTACATGTACGGGCTCGGGTTGTTCACCCGCAGCATCCGGTAGATGTCCAGGGCGCTGGCCGACGTCGGGCGGTCGAAGCGCTGGGAGAGCACGATCTGGAAGGCGTCACCGGCGCGGATGTGCTCCTTGGCGGCCTCCACCCCGGCCATGTAGTCCTCGGGACGGGTCCGCGGCAGCACGTCCGGCGGGGCGGCGACCCGGTCCAGCGAGGCGGCCGACGCGGGGCTGGGCGCGGCCAGCGCCTGCTCCATCGCGTCGAGGCGCGCCACCGCATCGGCCCACGCCTCGGCGACCCGCTCGTCGGTGGCGTCGTAGTTCACCGCGTTGGCGATGAGCAGCACCGTGCCGTCCCAGTGGTCCAGGACGGCGAGGTCGATGGCCAGCAGCATGGCGACCTCGGGCAGGCCGAGCTCGTCGGGGTTGGCGTCCGGCAGCCGCTCCCAGCGCCGGACCGCGTCGTAGCCGATCATCCCGACCAGGCCGCCGGTCAGGGGCGGCAGGCCGTCGGCATCCGGCGTGTCGGTGTGCAGCAGCGCCAGCGTGTCGCGCAGGGCCTCCAGCGGGTTGCCCGTGGTGGGCACGCCCGACGGGCGCCCGACCCCGCCACGTCGCCTGGCCGTCGACCTCGGAGAGCATCGCCGCGGCCTGCACGCCGATGAACGAGTAGCGCGACCAGACCCGGCCGTGCTCGGCGGACTCCAGCAGGAACGTCCCGGGCCGCTCACCGGCGAGCTTGCGGTACAGCCCGACGGGCGTGTCCCCGTCGGCCAGCAGGCGCCGGACGACCGGGATGACCCGCCGGGAGCGGGCCAGCTCGCGGAAGCCCTCGAGGTCGGGGGTGGCGGCGGTCATGCGATCTCCAGGGTGTCGAAGCAGGACTCCAGGCCGGTGTGGCAGGCGGGCCCGGCCGGACGCACCCGCAGCAGCACCGCGTCCCCGTCGCAGTCGAGCTGCACGCCCGAGGACCGCTGGGTGGCCCCGGAGGTCGCGCCCTTGACCCACAGCTCCTGGCGGGAGCGCGAGTAGTAGGTCGCCACGCGGGTGGCCAGGGTCCGGGCCAGGGCCTCGGCGTCCATCCAGGCGACCATGAGGACGCGCCCGGTGTCCGCGTCCTGCGCCACGGCGGTGACCAGCGCGCGGCCGTCGGGGGCCGTCCCGGCCGGGCGCAGCCGGCCCGCGAGATCCGGGTCCAGCCCGCTGTCGAGGAAGTCCACGGGCCCATTCTGGCCCACGCGGGCACCGCTGCCGGCACGCCGCGACGCGCCGTCAGAGCCCGCACGACGTGCCCGGACTGCGCGAGGGCGGCCTTGACCTGGCCGATCGTGAGCTCCCCGAAGTGGAAGACGCTGGCCGCGAGCACGGCGTCGGCCCCGGCATCCACCGCCGGGGCGAAGTCCTCGAGGCGGCCTGCTCCCCCGCTGGCGATCACCGGCACGCGCACCTCGGCGCGCACGAGCCGGATCAGCTCCAGGTCGTAGCCGGACTTCGTGCCGTCGGCGTCCATCGAGTTCAGCAGGATCTCCCCGGCGCCCAGCTCGGCTGCGCGCACGGCCCAGCCGATCGCGTCGATCCCCGTCGAGCGGCGACCCGCCGTGCGTGGTGACCTCGAACCCGGAGTCCGTGCGCACGTCGGGTGCGGCCGTCCCCGGGCCGCAGCGCCGGGCATCCACGGAGAGCACGACGCACTGGGCGCCGAACCGGTCGGCGGCCTCGGCGAGCAGCTCGGGACGGGCGATGGCGGCGGTGTTGACGCCGCACTTGTCGGCCCCCGCGCGCAGCAGGGCGTCGAAGTCCGACGACCGCGCGCACCCCACCACCGACGGTCAGCGGGATGAACACCTGCTCCGCGGTGCGCCGGACGACGTCGTAGGTCGTCTCCCGGTCGCCGGAGGAGGCCGTGATGTCCAGGAACGTCAGCTCGTCGGCACCCGCGGCCCCGTAGGCGGCGGCCAGCTCGACCGGATCGCCGGCATCGCGCAGGTCGACGAAGTTCACGCCCTTGACCACGCGCCCCGCATCGACGTCCAGGCAGGGGATGACGCGCACGGCCACGGGCATGGCTCCAGCCTAATCGGCCCCCCGTGACCCGGCGCCCCGGCGGGACCGACGGCCCGCCAGCCCCGGTCGCCCCCGCCGCGGAACAGGCGCACGGTGTAGATGACCACGCAGCACCGCGCCGAGGATGAGGGAGGCGAAGAAGCCCCACTGGCGCGTACTCCTCCATCCGGCTGCCGCTGCCCTCCAGGGCGCTGGCCGCGATCGCCGAGCCGATGATGCCGCCCGCAGACCAGCAGCGCGATCATCATCATGCTGGCGATCTGGCGGAACTGGCCCATCTGGCTGTCCAGCGGACGAGGTGTCCACGGAGACCGTGAGCTTGCCCTTCTTGAGCTGGTTGTTCCACGACACCAGGCTCTTGAGGTACTCCGGTGCGGCATGCGCAGCCTGCCCAGCCGCCTTCGTGGCCTCCTTGCGCAGCATCTCCTTGACCATCACCTCGGTGGACGGCGCCTGGGCCTGCTCCAGCACGATCTCGACCGCCGCCGTGGTGAACGGCCGATCGGCCGGGGCCAGCGGGGCGAAGAAGGCCGAGGCCTGGGTCATGGCCTTCATCCCCAGGGTCAGCGCCGGGTCCAGCCGCAGCCCGTTGTCGCGCAGCACGGCCATGCCGGCGTTGAGCACGTCGCGGAAGTCGGCACCCGAGCCCTTGCCGTAGCGGGCCATCTTGCGCTCGAACGCGCGCACGAACGCCGCGTCGTCGACCGGGCGGAACGGCTGGCTCAGGGAGCGCAGCTGCTGGCCCATGGCCGTCATGTCCCCCTTCACGACCGTCCAGAGCAGCGCGATCATGTTGACCCGCTGCGCCACGGACAGCTCGCCGACCATGCCCGAGTCCAGGAACGTGACCACGCCCGTGTCGAGGTTGACGATCAGGTTCCCCGGGTGCGGGTCGGCGTGGAAGAAGCCGTCGATGAGCATCATCTTGATCGCCGCGCGCAGCGCGTTCTCCCCGATCACCGCCCGATCCAGGCCGGCGGCGTCCATCGCCGCGACGTTGGAGATCTTGACCCCGGAGATGTACTCCTGGGTCAGCACCCGCATGCTCGAGAGGTCGCGGTGCAGGTCGGGGACGTGCACCCCGGGCAGCTCGGACATGTTCGCGGCGAGGCTGGACATGTTGTACGCCTCGGCGTAGTAGTCCAGCTCCTCGACCAGGTTGGTGCTGAACTCGTCGAGCATCCCGCGCAGGCCCACCTCCCGGGCCCACTGGCTGCGCGCCTCCATCGCCCGACCCAGGGTCCGGGTGATGCCGAGGTCGGCATTGACCTGCTCGTCGAGCCCGGGGCGCTGGATCTTGACCACGACCTCCCGGCCGTCATGCAGCCGGGCGCGGTGCACCTGGGCCAGCGAGGCTGCCGCCAGCGGCGTCTCGGAGAACTCGCGCGTAGAGGTCCTCCAGCGGCGCGCCGAGCTCGGCCTCGACCAGCTCGCGGGCCGTCTCGAACGGGAACGTGGGGACCTCGTTCTGCAGCCGGTCCAGCTCCACCCCCCAGTCGTCGGGCAGGACGTTGACCTGGCTGGAGACGATCTGGCCCATCTTCACGTACGTGGGCCCCAGCTCCTCCAGCAGGATGCGGGTCCGGGTGGCCGGCGACAGCGCGGGGATCGGCTCGGGCAGCTGGTAGACCCAGCGCTGCATGCGACGTCTCGGGCCACCCAGGATGCTGTTGTCGACCACGGACTCCGCCCCGAAGCCGACCAGCGCGGAGTAGATCTGCTGCAGGCGGAGGTTCTCGCTGATGCTGTCGAAGCCGTTCACCGCAGGCCGTTCCTCTCCTTGTAGTCACGATCCAGGACGGGCGGCGTCGCCCCGAGGAGCGTCTCGAGGATCAGCCCGACGATCCCGACGACCAGGCCACCCACCACGAGCGACAGCGGCCGGTAGACCGCGAACGTGTCATCGAGGATCGCTGCCAGGAGCAGGAGCAGCAGCGTGTTGATGATCACCACCACGATGCCGTAGGTGCTGAAGATGAACCGCAGCACCAGGAACTGCAGCAGGGGCTTCACCGTGGCGTTGAGCAGGCCGAAGATGATCGCGATCCGGGTGAACTGCCCCCAGCTCCAGCCGACGAAGCCCAGCCCGGGGACGATCGCCACGGTGGCGACCACCGCCAGCCCGGCGCACAGGAACCGGATGAGGAACAGCCGCCAGTTGGACGCCTGCACCCGTGACCACACCGCTCGGGCGTGGGCAGCCGGGATGCTGCCGATCGGTCCCGTGCCGGCCTCGGGGGGACGGCGGGGATGGCCTCGTTCCGGACATCGGTGGCCACCCGTGCGGCCGCCTGCAGCGGAGAGGGCGACCGCCCCGGTGGCGGGGATCGGCTCAGGGCTCGGCGTCGCGTCCAGCGGGCGCTCGGCGACGACCGCGGGGGCTCGGCGCCGGCTCGGTCCGGCGCGCGGCTCCGGCTCGGGCGGCGCTTCGGCGGCCGGCTCCGGCTCCGGCTCGGGCGTCGCTTCCGCGGCCGGCTCCGGCTCGGGAGCAGGCGCGGGCGGCCGCGCGGACTCGGGCTCGGGCCCGGCGTCGAGGACCGCACCCGTGGCCCCCACAGGTTCCGGCTCCGGTGACATCGACCCGGTCTCCGCGGCCACGGGGAGGCTCAGCGTCTCGTCCGGTCCAGGTGCACCGTCCCGGGGGCCAGTGGGCTCCTCTGCCTGCGGCTCGGGCCACGGCCACCATGCGGGCTCTGCGTGACCCTCCACTGCATCGCCCACATCCTGCGGCTGCCCGTCGGGCGCCTCGTCCTGCATCGACTTCCTCCCTCTGGTGCGGCCCTACTCTGCCACACACGATGCGACCGCTTGGTCCAGCGCGCCGTCGGGCTACGGCGGCCTCAGGCTGCCGAGTCGTCCTCCGGCCGCCAGGCGACGACCTCGACCTCGACGAGCATCTCGGGATGGACCAGCGCGCTGACGCCGACCATCGTGGCGACCGGGCGGACCGCGCCGAACAGCTGGGAGTGCGCGTGGCCCACCGCGTCGGCATGGGCCGCGACGTCGACGACGTACATCCGGGTCTGGACCGTGTCCGCGCGCGAGAACCCCGCGCGTTCGAGGGCGAACAGCGCGGCCTGGAAGGCCACCAGCGCCTGCCCGAGCGGGTCCCCGGGGTGCGCCACGACCCCGTTGACCATGGCGGTCGTGCCCGCGGTCCAGCCGGTGTGCCCGCCGTACCCGGAGGCCACCACGACCCTGCTGTAGCCGACCTCGTCCTCGTAGATGCCCCCGCTGGAGAACCGCTCGACCGGCATGACCACCCCTTCCTCCCGGGCGCAGGCTACTGGCGGGCTGCCCCTACAGGAAGTTGCGGTGCGGGGCCACGGCGGCCAGCGCCTCGGCCAGCGTGAACGCGCCGGCGTAGAGGGCCTTGCCCACGATGGCCCCCTCCACGCCGCGCTCCACGAGCTCGGCGAGCCGATGCAGGTCCTCGAGGCGTGCCACGCCGCCGCTGGCGATCACCGGACGGTCGGTGCGCGCGCAGACGTCGGCGAGCAGCTCCAGGTTCGGTCCGCGCAGGGTGCCGTCCTTGGTCACGTCGGTGACGACGTAGCGGGTGCAGCCGTCGGCGTCGAGACGGGCCAGGGTCTCCCAGAGGTCCCCGCCCTCCTTGGTCCAGCCGCGGGCGGCCAGCGTCGTGCCGCGCACGTCGAGCCCGACGGCAACCCGGTCCCCGTGCTCACCGATCACCCGGCGGGTCCAGTCCGGGTCCTCCAGCGCCGCGGTGCCCAGGTTGACCCGTCGGCACCCGGTCGCCAGGGCCGCGGTCAGCGACTCGTCGTCGCGGATCCCCCCGGAGAGCTCGACGTCGACGTCCAGCCGTCCGATCACCTGCGCGAGCAGCTCGCGGTTGGAGCCCGTCCCGAACGCCGCATCGAGGTCCACCAGGTGGATCCACTGCGCACCCTGGGCCTGGAAGTCCAGGGCGGCGTCCAGGGGGGACCCGTACGACGTCTCGGTCCCGGACTCCCCCTGGACCAGCCGGACGGCGGTGCCGTCCCGGACGTCGACGGCGGGCAGGAGGATCAGGGGCGTCATGCCCCACAGGCTAGTCGGTCCCCACTGCAGGAGTGGCGCGATCCGGACAACCCCGTGCTCCGATCCGGACACAGGTGTCCGGATCTGGCCAGTGCGGCCGTCGGTCCCGGTCAGGCGAGCGTGCCCAGCCAGTTGGCCAGCAGGCGCAGGCCGGCATCACCGGACTTCTCCGGGTGGAACTGCGTGGCCGACAGGGGGCCGTTCTCGATGGCCGCCACGAACCGGGCGCCGTGCTCGGCCCACGTCACCAGCGGCGGGTGGAACGGCGCGGAGACGACCAGGTCCCAGCTCTGCACGGCGTACGAGTGGACGAAGTAGAAGCGCTGGTCGGCGATGCCGGCGAACAGCGCCGACCCCGCAGGGGCGTCCACGGTGTTCCACCCCATGTGCGGCAGGATCGCGGCAGGCAGCTCCTCGACGACGCCGGGCCACTCCCCCACGCCCTCGGTCACCACGCCGTGCTCCACGCCGGACTCGAACAGGATCTGCATCCCGACGCAGATGCCCAGCACCGGGCGGCCACCGGCCAGGCGATGGTCGACGAGCTGCGGCCCGCGGACGGAGCGGAACCCGGACATGCAGGCGGCGAAGGCGCCGACCCCGGGGACGACGAGCCCGTCGGCGGCCATCGCCGCGTCGTAGTCGGAGGTGACCGACACGTCCGCCCCGACGGCCGCCAGCGCCCTCGCCGCCGACCGGAGGTTGCCCGATCCGTAGTCCAGGACGACGACGCGCGTCATCGCCGCCTCCCGGTCAGGATGGCCCGGCTCATCGCGGGAAGCGCACGAACGCCGCGCCGAGGCTCAGCGCCATGAGCGCACCCAGCCAGAGCCATGTTGCCGTGCCCGTCCTGCGGTACTGGACCACCGCGAACACCATCCACCCGACGAGGAACAGCCCTGTGACCAGGAAGCTGACCACGACGGAGGTCGA
>CAVSQK010000002.1:0-34100 GCA_963729885.1 uncultured Actinomycetes bacterium | reverse complement strand
CGTCACGACGCGGGAGCCGATACTGCGGGGATGCCCCTGGACGAGTACCGGCGCAGGCGCGACCTGACGCGCACACCGGAACCGGACGGCGCTGCGACCCCGGGGGTGGCCGACCGGGGCGACCCTCGGCCGACGACGGTTCGTCGTCCAGCGTCACCGGGCGCGTCGGCTGCACTACGACCTGCGCCTGGAGGTGGACGGGGTCCTGGTCAGCTGGGCGGTGCCGCGGGGCCCGACGCTGGATGCCTCGGTGCGCAGGATGGCGGTGCAGGTGGAGGACCACCCCCTGGAGTACCTGGACTTCGAGGGGGTGATCCCCCAGCGGCCAGTACGGCGCCGGTGACGTCATCGTCTGGGACTGGGGCACCTGGGAGCCCGAGGCCGAGACGCCGGACCCGGCGACGGCCATCGAGGCCGGCGAGCTGAAGTTCGTCCTGCACGGCGAGAAGCTGCGCGGGCGGTTCGTCCTGGTCCGGACCTCCCCGCGTCCCGGGTCGGCGCCGCCCGAGGCCGCGCACAGGGGGAACGACCAGTGGCTGCTGATCCACAAGCACGACGCATACGCACAGGAGGGCTGGGACGCCGAGGACCACCCACGCAGCGTGCGCAGCGGCCGCACCAATGACGAGGTGCGGGCGATGCGCCCGCCGCTGTGGGTGAGCAGTGCCCCCGCCGGCCGAGGCCGAGATCGACCTGTCCGCGGCGGTCCCCGAGCCCATCCCGCGCTTCATCCCGCCGATGCGGGTGACGCTGGCGTCCGACGCCGTTCACCGACGAGTCGCTGGCTCTTCGAGGTCAAGTGGGACGGCTACCGCGTCGAGGCCGTGGTCCGGCGACGGCGACGGTGCGCCTGTTCACCCGCAACGGCAACGACGCCGGCGCCTACTTCCCGGGCATGCTGGACCCGCCGACCTGGATCGCGGCCACGGGATGCCATCGTCGATGGGGAGGTGGTTGCCCTCGACCGCGACCGGCCGGCCCGACTTCGCCCTGCTCCAGGAACGGATCTCCGCAGCCCGCGCCGGCCAGCGCCGCTCCGGGTTGGTCTACCAGGTGTTCGACCTGCTCCACCTGGACGGGCGCTCGCTGCTCGGCGTCCCGCTGGCAGAGCGCAAGAAGCTGCTCCGGCTGGTCCTGCGCGAGGAGCCCGAGGTGCGCTACGCCGGCCATGTCGAGGCCGAGGGGGTCGACGTTCCTCGCCGCAGCCCGCCAGCAGGGCCTCGAGGGGATCGTGGCCAAGCACCGGCAGCTCGCCGTACCTGCCCGGCCAGCGGTCACCGACGTGGCTGAAGGTCAAGATCCGACCGGAGCAGGAGCTCGTCGTGGGCGGCTGGACCCCGAAAGCGGCGGCCGCGACCTCGGCGCGCTCGTCGTGGGCGTGCATGAGGACGGGGTCCCTGCGGTTCGCGGGCAAGGTGGGGTCCGGGTTCGAGCGCCCGGACCCGCCGCCAGCTGCTGTCGCGCCTCGAGCCGCTGCGCTCAGGCCGCGCCCCCGTTCGACCCGCCCCCGGACCCGACGCACCGGGGACGCTGGGGTGGGGACCTCGCCGGGGTCGTCTGGGTCCGCCCGGAGCTCGTCATCCGCGCGCGAGCTCGGCGGGTGGTCACGCGACGGAATGGTCCGCCAGGCCTCCTTCAAGGGCCTCGACCTCGGCCGCGACGCACGCGAGGTGGCCCGCGAGCACGCCGCACTGGACCCCACCGACGCCGCCCGGCCTCCGGCGGCCGTGCCGGCGCCCACCGCGGCACCGGCCGCCCCCGGACGCCCGTGGTCCGCGACCGAGGAGGAGCTGGCCGCCCTGGCGGCGATGCCGGGCGCAGGGCACCTGGCAGGTGGGTGGGCAGTCCGCTGAACCTGACCAACCTCGACAAGGCCCTGTTCCCCGCCAGGCCCGGCGTCCGACGAGGCGCCGATCACCAAGCGCGAGCTGATCGACTACTTCGTCCGGATCGCCCCATCCATGCTCGCCCACCTGGCCGACCGCCCACTGAACCTGCACCGATTCCCCGACGGCGCCGATGCGCCGGGCTTCTGGCAGAAGGCGATCCCCCGGTCCGCACCGGGCTGGCTCACGCGGTGGCACGAGTCCGGTGTCGACGAGCGGAAGGGACGCACGGCCAACGACCACCTCGTCGCCGACGGTGTCGCGGCCCTGGCCTGGTTGGCCAACCAGGCTGCCTTCGAGGTGCATGCGTGGACCTCCACATGCGCCGACCCCGAGCATCCGACCTTCGCACTGATCGACATCGACCCCGGACCGGCCACCACCTGGGACGAGACCATCACGCTCGCCCGGCTGTTCCGGACCGCGCTGGATCACCTGGGGATCCTCGGCCAGCCCAAGACGACGGGCTCACGGGGGATCCAGGTGTGGATCCCGCTGACCCGCGGACGCTACGGGTTCGCGGAGACGTGCGCGTGGGTCGAGCGGCTGTCGCACGCGCGTCGGGGACATCGTCCCGGACCTGGTGAGCTGGGAGTGGTCCACCAAGGACCGGGCAGGCAGGGCACGCCTGGACTTCACGCAGAACGCATCGAGCAAGACCCTCGTCGCCCCCTACGCGGTCCGCCCCAAGCCCGGGGCACCGGTGTCGATGCCGATCACCTGGGACGAGCTGGACGACCCCGACCTGCGCAGCGACCGATGGACGCTCCGGAGCTGTGGAGCGCGTGGGACACATGGGGCGACCTCTTCGCCCCCGTCCAGCGCATCGAGCAGGACCTGCCGGCGCTGTAGCCACCTGCGCCATGCCCTGGAGGCGGGCGCGGGGCGCGGCGCCGGACGGTTGCGTTGGAGCCTCGGCTGCGCCACCGTTGGTCCATGGAGTACGAATCCGGCTGGATCACCGCCTACGGCGACGACCAGGGCCTGGCAACCGTGAACGCGATGCTGCGCGAACGGACGCACGGTGGCTGGGAGGTCCATACCCATTCGGTCGTCCAGGTGGAATCCACGGGCCAGTCCGAGTACGTGCCCCAGGGGCACCCCCTCTTCACGCACTTCTTCATCTTCCGACGGCCGCTACCGGCCGGGACGGACGCCGGCGTCGAGCGGCCGCCCGGATAGCCGGCGCCGGGCCAGTGGGTCCTGGCAGGGCTGCATCACTTGGTCACCGCGACGAGTCGGGCGAGCAGCTCCTCGCGCGCGAACTCGGTCCCAGTCGCTCGGTCGCGCCGCTGCCACGCCCGCGTGGCGCGGATCCGTGGGGCCCAGTCCACACTGGCAAGGCCCGCCATCCGGTCGATGCGCCGGGGCCCGGCGAATGTGCTTGCCAGCAGCTCGAGATGGCTCACCAGCTGCCGTCGGTCGCGGACCGAGGTGTCACTCTCGTGGTTGAACTGGGAGCGACGCGCCGTCCCCCGGCCCCGGAACCGAGCGACGAAGTCGACCAGAGCGTCATGCCACGGATCGGTCTCTGCTGAGGGATCGGGGGTCAGGGTGGGGATGGGTCCCCCACCGGGAGGCAGGGCGCGCAGGCGACGATGTGTCCCCACCCCAGTGAGCGCGCAGGTGCAGGTGAGCAATCCCGGGCGCTCGGCGCATGACCCGGTGTGGAGGAGGGCTGTGACGTCCTCGAGCAGCTCGGGCGTGCGCCGGGACTCGCGCCATCGCTCCCACTGCTCGAGGGTCACCCCCCGTGCGTCAGCAGCGCGTCGGTACAGCTGCTCCGTGGCGTCCGGCGGATGGGTCCCGGCGACCGGGCCGAGCACCACTGCGAGGAGGGGCCCGAGTTCGTGCTGCGCGCATCCCGCTTCCGCCGGTGGTGCCCCCAGCTCGAGGCCGCGTGCGAGGAAGGCGAAGGACTCCAGCGCCGGCGAGACCTTGACCGCCAACCACGCCAGCGATGCCCGGCTCAGGGGGCGCGGTGGCTGAGGGCGGTCACGGCCTGGGCCGGTGCCATGCCCTCGGCATCTCCCACGGCGGTCAGTCGTCGTGCGTGGACGGCCCGGGGCGGCTGCGTGCGCCACCTGGCTCTGGGCACGCGCTCGGCCCCCACCATGCGCCGGGACGGGCAGGGCCACCACCGTTCCCCCTCCGACGCCCCGGCTGGGGCCGGGGGCTGCCGGGTGGTCGGTGCGAGGAGGACTCCCGGCGCAGGCCACCGGGTGGAGGCGACGTCATGCGGTGCCACTACCCGCAATGTGGCCGTCGATTCCCACCGTCTGCGTCCTCCCACGCTGTCTGCAGCCCAGCAGGGGGATGGGAGCACCCCCCGCGGGTAGTCGACCGGACCCGCGACACACCAACCCACCGAGGAGGCCCCCATGACCACCCGTGAAGCCCAGAGGATGCAGGTTCTGCGGCGTCCTGTCCTGACGTTGCGGGCACGGCGGGCGCCGGGCCTGCCGCCCGCCCCCGCATCCGACAGCTGGATCGACCTGACGGATGTGGACCCGGATCCCTGGAACAAGGAGAGCCTGCTCCTCACGGCCAGGGATCCCGGCTCCCGTGCCGAGCACGCGACCGCCGAGGCGAGCGCGAAGGCCCCCCTGGTGCTCACCGCACTCGCTCAGGCCGCGAGCATGCTGATGCCGTGGCGGCGCCTGGGGTGGGCAGCAGCCGGCACAGCGGTGGCCCTGGGCGTGGGATCAGCGATCCTGGCGCGGCGCTTGTCCACATGGGCATAGCCCTGGCGGACTGAGCCCAGGCGTGCTGGGTGGGGGGAGGTCGGGCCGCCGGTTCGAGGGCATCCCGCCGGACCCGGCCGGCTCTCACTGCGTCCTGTGCACCATCCCCGCGAGCGCTGTCTGGACATCGGCCAGCTCCAGCGCGTCCGGGCGCGGGACCTCCGCCTGGATGGCGAGAGCGCCGGACCAGGCAACGTTCTCAGCGGAGATCAGCAGGTCCGCCAGGGCGCGCAGCTCCGCCTCGGGGACCGCCCTGCGCAGCAGCGGCAGGTCGATCCGCTCCTGCGCCTCGGTGTGCAGCGTCACGATCCGGGCGAGCCCGAGCAGCTGGACGACGAAGTCCTTGTCGTCGACCTCCAGGTCGGCCAACCGGGAGAGGCGTCCCATGATCTCGGTCCACCCGGGCAGCTCCAGCCCCTCGGCTCCCTCCGGCGGCCGGTGGCGCTCGACCAGGGGGCGCACCAGCTCCTGGGTCACGGCCTGATGCACCGCAAGGTGTGTCACCAGCCGGTCGACGAGGGCAGCCCTGTCCGGACCCTGCGCGGCGGCCACGGCCTGGAACGCAGCGCGGATCTGACCATTGCGCGCCTGCAGGAGGTCGACGATGTCGCCCCCCGCGGCCCCGCACTCCTCACCTGTCCATGTCCTCACCGTCGTCGTCCTCCCTGCTTCCTCGTGGCCGTGGCCGAGTCACCGTCCGGGGATGTGGGCCGACAACGACGGCCCCACAGCGGTCAGGGACCGACCTCCATCAGGTCGGCGAGATCCACCTCCGGGTCGGCCAGACGCTGCGGGTCCGGGGTCGCGCGCGATCCCAGGAGTGCATCGAGGGCGTCCGCCTGGTCCCAGACATTGGCGTTCAGGGTGGCCACAACGCGGCCGTCCTGCAGCCAGAACGCGAGGAACGCCCCGGACGCCGGATCCCCGCGGAACACGACCTGGTCCCCGCCGCTGGCGTGGCCGCGGTACTCCAGTCCGAGGTCGTACTGGTCGGAGAAGAAGAACGGACGCTGGGTGTATGCCGTTCGCGTGTCGAGCATGTTCGCAGCCGCAGAACGGCCCTGCTTGATCGCGTTGTCCCAGTGCTCCACGCGCAGCCGCGCCCCGAGCACGGGATGCCACGCGCTGGCGACATCACCGGCGGCGAAGACCCAGGGATCGCTGGTCCTGAGGTACTCATCGACCAGGATCCCATCGTCCACGTCGATCCCAGCCCTGCGGGCCAGCCCATCGCGCGGCGCTGCTCCGATGCCCACCACCACCAGGTCACCGGCGACCGTCGTCCCGTCCGTGGTGCGCACCCCCTGCGCCCTGTCGGTCCCCACGACAGCCTCGACGCTGGAGCCCAGGTGCAGCGCGACACCGTGATCGACGTGGAGGTCCCGCGAGGACGGCGGCAACCTGCGGTCCGAGGACCGAGAGCAGCGGGTACGGATCCGGGCTGACCATGGCGACCTCGGCCCCCAGCATGCGCGCGCAGGCGGCCACCTCGCAGCCGATCCACCCTGATCCGACCACGACGACCCGCTCAGCCCTCAGGATCCCCTCCCGAAGGACGTCTGCGTCGTCCACCGTGCGCAGCGAGAGCACCCCGGGAAGGTGCCCACCGGGCACGTCCAGGGGGCGCGGCGATGCACCGGTCGCGAGCAGCAGCCGCTCGTAGCCCAGCGACCCACCACCGTCGAGCTGCACCAGCCGGTCCACGGGATCGACCGCCGTCACGGTGGTGGAGGTCATCACCTCGATGCCCGTCCCGCGCGTAGAAGTCCGGCGGACGAACCTGCATGTCGGACATGGTCTTCCGGCCCATCAGGTAGCCCTTGGACAGCTCAGGGCGCGCATACGGCAGCCAGGGCTCCGACCCGATGAGAACGACCCGACCATCGAAGCCGCCCTCGCGGAGGCCCGCTGCTGCCTCCGCCCCCGCCAGGGAGCCCCCCACGATCACGAACACGTCCGGCGTCATGGGAGTCCTGTGCCCGCTGGGCCGGGGCCGATACCTCCGGCCCCGGCAGCCCCCTGGGATGCGGTGTCTGCCTGCGGCAGATGCGGGTAGCAGCCGGGTGAGGAATCGGCGCTAAGGCGCCCTGACAGGAGGAGGAACGATGGAACAGACTCGAGGAACCGACGAGGCTCATGGACACACCACCGATCCGGCGCGGGTCCGATGGGTTCGAGGGCTCGCCGCTGCCGCCGGCGTCGCCCTGGTCACCCTGGCAGTCGCCGGCTTGGTCGTGACCGGCCTTGACGACCCGGCCGGCGACAGCGACGCCCAGCTGCTCGGCCTCGAGGTGAACCCGCTGCAGAACCTGCTCCACCTTGTGACCGGCGCGCTGGCACTCGGCCTGTCCACCACGCTGCCTCGGGCACGTGCATGCGGCTGGATGCTGGCCATCGTGTACGGAAGCGTGGCCGCGTACAACCTGATGGCGATGAATGAGCCCGGAATCGACGTACTGGGCGCCGATGGTGCGGGGACTCTGCTGCACGCCGGACTCTCGGTCCTGGGCCTGACCATCGCGCTGCTGCCCGTGCGCCCCGGCCGCCCGGCGGGAAGCGCGCTCGCCGATGAGGAGTCTGCCGGTCGGCACATGGCGGGCTGACACGGCGGACGGTGGCAGCCGCTCACGTCGGCCGCTGCCACCCATTCATTGGGGCGCGTCCTCCCCGCAGCCACTTCCAGCGGACGGGACACCCCCGCCGGAGTACTCGCGCATCTCGTCGGGGCCGACGCGGTCCCACCCGTCGAAGGTCTCGCGATCAGGGACCCAGACCAGGGGCAGCGGCTGCCACTGCAGCGGATCGGTGGGTTCGTTCATCTGGAGCTCCGGACCCATCGGGCCGATCTCCCCGCGGACGTCGTACCCCTCGCTGTGGAAGTCGCCGCCCTCGCCACGGACCTCGCCGTCGTCCCGACGCGCAGGACCAGGAATGCTCCGGTGTAGACGCCTGCTGTCTGGTCGATGGTCGGGGCCGCCAGGCCGCGGACGAGCAGCAGGCACCCCGCGGGAACCTGTGCCGCCCCCGTGTCTGCCGTCGCCGAGGGCGCAGACACACTGGCGCCACCGGAAGCGGACGTGGTCGTGGCGCAGGCCATCAGCAGCGTCGTGGCGGCCACCACGACGGAGCCCGACCACGCCCTGCGGGCCCATCGCCCACCCACGCGCGCTCCACCCGTCGGTCCGTAGTGCACCGCGCGATCATTCATGGTCGCCTCCCCCGACGGGATCGTCCTGCGAGGTGGTGGGGATCGTGATCCCCACCATCGCACCCGGCGTCGGCGCCGTCGTCCGGCGGGCCTCCTGCTCGTCGCGGCTCTGCTTGTCGCGGCTCTGCTCGTCCTGATCCTGCATGCGGTCTCCTTGGGCATCGGTCACGTCCCACCACTACCCGCACCCAGGAGTCCGATACCTCCCGGGCGCTGCGGCGGCGGCCCCGCCCTCGTGCGCGGAGGAGCCATCCCGCGAGGTGGTATGCCGCTCCCCACCGGGGGTAGGGGGTACGACCCGCGCATGGGCCGTAACCCGGGGTCCAGGGCGCGCGGGGAGGATGGGGAGGTCGCCAGGTGCACCAGTTGGGCCCAGAGGTGGCCGACCCCGCCACCGCCGACGCACGGGAGCTGAGCGCCGCCATCCGAGCGATGATCAACCACCCCGAGTACCCCTGCCTGGGCGCACGATCGGTGTTCCGTCAGGACCGGGCGACCGTTGAGGTGTACGACCACCTGGGCAGTCGCGAGAGCGCGCGAAGGCTCCTGGCGGACCTGCGCCGCTTCGCCTCCGGAGTCGACCTCGACCAGGGGTTGGCGTCGTTCATCGCGATGTTTCGTGGCCCCCGCCATCCGGGCGAGAAGCAGTTCGAGGAGCTCCTGTGGCAGCAGTTGCGCGCTGTGCACGCGGCCGACGACCAGCCCTGGACGCCTGATGTCTCTGCCGACCCACAGGACCCCCACTTCGCGTTCAGCGTCGCCGGCAGCGCCTACTTCGTCGTCGGGCTGCACCCCAGGGCGTCGCGGCATGCCCGACGCAGCGCCGTCCCGACCCTGGTGTTCAACCTGCACGCCCAGTTCGAGCAGCTGCGGGAAGCGGGGACGTTCCCCAGGCTGCGAGACCGGATCCGGGCGCGCGACGAGGCGCTCCAGGGCCAGGTCAACCCCATGGTCAGCGACTACGGCCAGTCCTCGGAGGCGCGGCAGTACTCCGGCCGGGAGGTCAGCCCGCAGTGGCGGGCACCGTTCGAGCCCGACCCCGGGGCCGCGCCCCATCCGCCGCGCCACGAGCGGGCGGTCGACCGGCAGGGACTCCGGTGAACCGCCTGGCGCCCCAGACCGGAACGGGGTTCCTGCTGCGGGCCGGCGACAGCCTCACCGTCGTGGATCCCACGGGGGGCCAGGTGAGCGACTTCTTCGCGCTGTCCGCCCACGACCACTCCGAATGGCTCTCGTCGGGGCGCACCATCGACTACGGCGGCACGACGCGCTTCAGCACTGGCGACGTGCTGTACAGCAACCGGAGCCGACCGATGGCCACGATCACGCACGACACCTGCGGCCGGCACGACTTCCTGCTGACCCCGTGCAGCCAGGAGACGTTCGACCTGCTCTACCCCGAGTTCGGCGGAGCCCCACACCCCAGCTGCCTGGAGAATCTGAGCGACGGTCTTCGGCAGTTCGGCGTCACCGCGGACCAGGTCTCTACGACCTTCAACATCTTCATGAACGTGTGGACCGATCCGGGCGGATCACTGCACATCGACCCCCCGACCTCCGTGCCGGGGGACCGACTGGTCCTGCGAGCCGAGATGGACCTCCACGTCGGCCTGACGGCGTGCTCCGCGGAGAAGTCCAACGGTGGGGTGTGCAAGCCCATCGAGTTCGACGTCACGCCCTGCTGAACGGGCCCCTCTGGCTTCTGGCTTCTGGCTCTCTGGCCGGCTTCTGGCCTCAGCCGTCCCGGCGGTCGGTCAGGGCCCGGCGGGCGAAGGAGACCAGCACCATGGAGAGGATGCCAGCCAGGACTCCGCCGAGGAGGCGCGGCCTGAGCAGCTTCACAGCCAGGGCCTGGACCCCGGCGGCTGCGAGCAACGGGGCAGCCTCGGGCGGCAAGGTCGGCTCGTCGAAGCCCTCGGCTGTCTCCGGCGGGATGGTCGACTCGACGAACTCATCGGCCGCCTCTGCCGCGGTGGGCGGGATGGCACTGCTGTCGCTCGTGTGGGTCACGGGAACACCTTTCGGGACGTGGTGGACATCAACGCAGGTCCGTGTCGGGGGACACCGATGGCGCCGAATGCATGACGCCGCGACCTCCAGCAGGGCGCAGCAGGAGCAGTTCGCAGGCCCGCCAGACAAACACGCTCCAGACCAGGAGCAACGACCCCATCCCGGCCCACATCAGGGTCGCCGTGAGGTAGTCGCGCAGGAACTGCATCAGCGAGATGGCTTCCATGGGGTCGACTACCCGCTCGAGGTGGCCCGATACCTCCCGGCCCGTCCCGCGGCTCGACGACGTTCACCTGCCCGAGGGGTCTGGGCCGGTCGGCTGCGGGTAGTGCCCGGTACGGGCCCCCTCAACCGCGAGGGGATGCCCACGACGTGAGGAGACATCTCCATGGGGCCTTGGGACAGCTACCCAGGCGATGCCCAGTGGGTGGTCACAGCAGGTGGAGGCGGGTCGGCCAGCGAGCAGGTTGCCATCGGGGTCCCGGGGCTCGCTTCGAGGAGCCGGGAAGGGGAGGCCTCAGTGATGCGTCTGCTTCGCTGGATCGTCTACAAGGTCCGCCTGCTGCTCCTGAGCATCTACGGCCCGGCTGAGCTGGATGCGGAGCACGACCCGATCGTGCAGCTCAAGAAGGAGCACGGCGAGGCGCCGCGGGATACGGGGAGCTCCCGATGAGGATCGCGCTGGTCGCGGCGCCGTGGCTGCCTGTGCCGCCACCTGCCTACGGCGGCAGTGAGGGGGTCATCGACCGCTTGGCCACGGGCTTCGTCGAGGCGGGGCACGACGTCCTGCTGCTGACGACGGGGGACAGCACGTGCCCGGTGCCCAGGGCGTGGTCGCGGCCGCGCTCAGCACCGGACATGATGGGTCAGTCGGCCGTTGAGCTGCACCACCTGATCCACGCCTACGAGATGGTGTCGGACTTCGACATCGTCCACGACCACACAGTCCTCGGTCCCCTGTACGCCCAGGGGCGGTGCCGCGGCCAGGTGGTCACGACCAACCACGGACCCTTCACTGCGGAGGTCAACGAGATCTACGCCCGGGCGGTGCCGCAGACCGCCCTGGTCGCGATCTCCCACGACCAGGCGTCCCGCAGCCCGGTGCCCGTGACCGCCGTCATCCACCACGGCGTGCGCCCGGAGGAGTTCCCCGTCGGGGCAGGAGAGGGTGGCCACCTGTTGTTCCTCGGCCGCTTCTCCCCCGACAAAGGGGCTCGGGAGGCCGCGCTTGCGGCGCACGAGGCGGGGGTCGAGCTGGTCATCGCCGCGAAGATGCGCCATCCCGAGGAGGTCGAGTACTTCCACGACGAGTGGAACCGTTGCTCGACAGCTCGGTGCGGTACGTCGGGGAGGTCGGCATGCAGCGCAAGCTCGAGCTCCTCGGGTCCGCGCGCGCCCTGCTCAATCCCATCCGGTGGCCCGAGCCCTTCGGCCTGGTCATGATCGAGGCGCTGGCCTGCGGCACGCCCGTCCTCACCCTGCGGTCGGGGGCCGCTCCGGAGATCGTCGACGATGGGATCACCGGGTTCGTGTGCGACTCCGACGCCGAGCTCGTGTCCGCCATCGATCAGATCGGCCAGCTGGACCGTGCGGCCTGCCGCACGGCTGTGGAGACGAGGTTCTCGGCGGACAGGATGGTCGAGGACCACCTCAGGCTCTATGAGCGACTGCTCGATTCGAGGGACCGGGTGGTGACGGGGGTCGGAGCGCGGCCGCTGCTGCTGTGACCAGCACCCGCGTCTGGCAGGGGTACGACGCGATGCTGAGGTATGGCGGCCGAGTCATCGGGTAGCCACCCCTCGACCGCACCCCCGCGCCCGCCACTACCCCCAGGAGGGTCCCATGGCTTCACCGAACGCCGGCTCCGCGATCGAGGTCCGCCCGTCGAAGGGGGTCCTGAGCACCCCGTTGGGGCGCACGACGATCGCCGACGTCGTGGTGCGAAAGATCGCCGGCGTGGCCGCCCGCGAGATGTCCGGCGTGCATGAGCTCGGCACGGGCAGCGGGGCGGCCAAGGCCTACTCGGCACTCAAGGAGCGCATCCCAGGCTCGAGCTCGAGCTCGGACCAAGGAGTGACCGTCGAGGTCGGCGAGACCCAGACCGCCGTCGACCTGGACATCGTCGTGGAGTTCGGCGTCGCGATCGCCGATGTCGCCCAGGCTGTGCGCCGGAACGTGATCTCGGCCGTCGAGCGGATGACGGGCCTGGAGGTGACCGAGGTCAACATCGTCGTCAACGACGTCCGCCTCCCTACCGAGGACCTCCCGGCAGAGCCGCGAGTCCAGTGACCGATCCCCCGATCCCCACGGCCTCGGTCACGGACGCCGCTGACTCGGTTCCAGCGCTCGAGGAGCTCCTGGCAGCGGCGGTGGCCGGCTGTGCCGATGTGGTCGGGATGTCGGAGGGACCGTTCGGGGAGGTCGCCACCCACCTGGCGGGGCGACGGGTTCCCGGTATCCGAATGCACGAGGACCGCGTCGAGGTACATGTGATCGCCCGCTGGGGGGTGCGCCTGCCCGAGCTGTCCGAGCAGGTGCGTGCCGCGTGCACCCCGCTGGCTGGGGGTCGCCCGGTGGACGTGGCCGTCGACGACCTGGCGTCCGAGGAGGCGGGTGGCTCGCTGCCGGCCGCCGAGCTCGCGAGCGCCACACCGGCAGCACCGGGGACCCTCTGAGCACCCGCTCGACCGACATCCTAAGGAGCCAGCCATGTACCGACCCCCCGCCTCTGTCGTCGGCCTGTTCGCGGGCCTGTTGCTCGCCGTTGGCATCCTGATCGACGGCTTCTTCGGGTTCGTCCTCCTGGCGCTGTTCGGGACCATCGGGGTCGTCGTCGGGCGGGTCATCGACGGGGACATCGACGTCACGGCCTACTTGGACCGAGGCAGGACCCGGTGACGGCCGGGACATCGGAGGCGGGGCCGCGCACCGGCGCCGGACCCGACCCCACACTCGGGCCGACCGGGGACGCGGCGACCGACGCACCCGAGGACGACGGCGCCCGGGGCACGACGACGGTGCTGCCCCGTGTCGTCGAACGGGTCGCCGTGCAGGCGGTCCGCGAGGTCGTCGGCGCCGCCGGCAGCGGACGGCAGGTGCTCGGCCACACGCTCGGCTCCCGGGGTCTTCAGGACCCGGCGAGCGTGCGAGCGCATGTCGATGGCGGCGTGGCGAGCCTCGACGTGGAGATGGCTGTTGTCTACCCCGCCCCGGTGCTCCTCGTCACCCGGCGCGCCCGCCACCACATCATCGACCGGATCGTGGAGTTGACAGGCCTGAGCGTGTGCCGGGTGGACATCACGGTGGTCGGCATGACCGTCCACACACGGCCGCTCGCCCGCGTCCGGTGACTGTGATGCGCGTCGTGCGGCGTGTCGTCTCAGCCGTGATCGCCCTGGCCGTGATCACCCTGAGCGTGATCACCCTCGTCGAGGTGGTCCTGCTGGCCCTCGGCCGACCCGCGTGGGTCGTCGATGAGCAGCGCATCCGTGACGCCCTGGGCGCACGGCAGTGGGATGACCCCGACGTCCTCCTGGCCTGGGGCGTCGTGCTGCTCCTCGGCCTGGGACTGCTCGCGGTCGCCGTGGCCCGGGGCCGACCGCGCACGGTGGTCCTCACCAGCGACGGCACGGATGCGGCTCTCCTGCGCGTGCGCCGTCGCAGCCTCGAGCGATACCTGGCCGGCGTCGCAACCGCACAACCTGGGGTGCATGGGGCTCGTGCTGCTGTCCGGCGGGGCCGCGTGCGGGTCCGCGCGGACTCCGCGTCCGGGGAGCACCGCCGACGTCCGCGAGCGGGTGCACCGGGCCGTCAGCGACCGTGTGCAGTCGCTGGACCCCAGCCCCGCCCTGGCCACCTCCGTGTCCGTCCGCTCGCGGGAGGGCTGAGATGAGCACCCGCGTGGATTCCGTCAACCGCATCATCCTGGCACTGCTCGGCACGGCCCTGCTCGCCCTTGCGGCGCTGGGCCTTGCCGGGAGCCTCGGCCGCCTCGGTCAGGCACCCACCTCGCAGCCGCCTCTTGGCGCTGAGCGGGTGCTCGCCGGGGACTGGTGGGTGACGCCGGTGGTCGCCGCCCTGGCGCTCGTGCTCGCACTGCTGAGCCTGCGCTGGCTGGTCGCGCAGGTGACACGTGAGCGCCTGCGCCATCTGGAGGTCGACCCGACGCGCAGCGGGGGCGACACCTGGCTGCGGACGGCGGCCATCGCCGAGGCGGTGGAGCGCGAGGTCGAGTCGCACGCAGGAGTGGCCAGGGCCCGCATGACGGTGGAGGGCAGGCCCTCCCGGCACCGCCACCGCCTGGTGGTCACCCTGACGGATCGGGCGGACATCGCGGCGGTCCGGGAGGGGCTCACCGCCACGACCATCCCCCAGCTTCGTCGTGCCCTCGACTTCGACGAGTCGGAGATCGACGTCGAGTTCGTCCTGGCCCCCCGCGAGCGCCGTCGCCTGCGGTGAGCCCTGCCGCGCCCCGAGCCCTCGGCGCGCCGGCCGCGCAGGTGGCCGCCCGTGCTGTGGTGCTGCCGGATGTCTAGGTGCGCGCAGGCCGGGTAGGGGACGGGCATGGAACTCTTCCTGTGGATCCTTGCAGTCGTCCTCGTCGTCGCCGGCATCTTCGCCGTCCTGCGCAGCCAGGTGCTCTGGGGCATCGTGCTCATCGTCGTGGGGCTCCTCGTGGGCCCCGGTGGCGTGAGCCTGCTGACCTGACGCGTCCGATCCGGGGAACGGCTCCCCGGCATGGAGCCGTTCCCCGGATCGGCATCGCCGGAAGCCCTCGTGGGCGGCATGGGAGGCACCGCGAACGGACTACCTCCCTGCCCCCAGCGGGCCGTTAGGGGAGCAGCGCGCCGCTGTGGGCTCCGGGCCGGGTAGCGGCCCCGGAACCGGGGGGACATCCCGCGGGTCCGGGCCGGGAAGCGGCGGCCCAGGAACGGGGGGAACATCCTGCGGGTCCGGGCCCGGTAGCGGCGGCCCGGGGACCGGGGGGACGCCGGGCGGGAATGGGATCGTCATCGTCGGTCTCCTCTCAACAGGTCGATCAGCTCGTCCTTGCGCAACCGTGAGTACCCGGTCAGGCCGAGGTCGCGTGCTCGATCGCGGAGCTCGGGAACCGTGCGCTCGTCGTAGTCCGACGCCCTGCCCCCACGCCTACCCACCTCGGAGCGACCGTCCTTCGCGGCGGCGTTGGAGATCCGTGCCGCCTTCTGCGTGGACGCGCCCTGCTCCAGGAGGCGCTCGAAGAGCTCCGGGTCCTTGATCGACGAGCCACGTCGGTCGCCACGCATGTCCTCCTCCTCCAGCGGTGGCTCGGTCGGCCCACCACGGTCCCTCACCTACCCCCGGTGACGCGGTTGAGACCCGCGAGAGTCTTCGGACCCGGCCGCGACCACGACCCAGCTCTGCGGCAGCAGGACCGGTCAGACGTCGCTGAACAGCGTGCGTGCGCCGCCTGCCGCCTTCGCCCGCGCCATGGCCCCGCGCCCCCGGAGGATGGTGTCCTCCACGGAGTCCTGGGCTTCCACCATCACGAGCCCGATGCTCATGCTCACGGTGACTTCATGACCACCGGCCAAGGGGATCGGCGCTGCCAGCATCGAGTGCAGGTGGTCTGTCACGACGCGCGCATCCGAGGGGTTCTGGATCCCGGTGACCAGCGCCACGAACTCGTCGGCCTCGACTCGAGCCAGGAGGTCGTCGGCGCGCAGCAGGGAGCGCATGCGTCGGCCGCAGATCACCAGCACCTGGTCGCCACCGGTCCGGCCGTGCTGCTCGTTCACGGCGGTCATCCCGTCGATGCCCAGGTAGACCAGCGCCAGCCGCTGTCGTGCCCGTGGCGGGTGGGACAGGATCCTGGACATGCCGTCGCCGAACCCAGCCCCATTCGGCAGGCCGGTCAGCGCGTCGCGTGCGGATGACGTGTCGCGGATGTCGAGGGGCGTGCCTCGCGCAGCCGCGGTGGAGGGGAACCACCGCGCAGTGGACTGGCGCAGCGCACGGTCCCCATCGCCGCGCAGGTCGCTGACGTCGGTCGCCAGGCACACGCCGCCCAGGAGCTGACCGGACTGCGCGCGGATCGCCGCGGCGCGCATCAGGTAGTGCCGGGTCCCGTCATCGGACTGCCACGTCTCACGTGCGACCCTGCCGGTGCAGGCACTGTTCGAACAGCCGCCCCACTCCCCGCCACTGCGGCTCGAGGACGTCCGGCGCGCGCCGTCCCTCGAGGGCCGCGGCGCCTCCGAGGACGCCCCAGCCGCACCGCCGTGGAACATCACGATCCGCAGGTCGGGGTCGAAGACGAGGACGGCTGTCCCCGGGAGCTCCAGCATGGCCCGACCCACGAGGTGCTCGCCCCTGCCGTGGGGGGCCAGGTCGCGGTCGCTGGCGGCGGCACCGGGTGCCACCGCTACGGCTGCTGCCTGGACGACGGGTCACTGGCAGCGTCGGGTTCGGAGGGCAGCACAGCCGCCAGGGGCTTGGTCGCTGGCGCTTGGAGGACGCGTCCGTCGCAATCGAACCGGGAACCGTGGCACGGGCAGTCCCAGGAGCTCTCGGCCGCGTTCCACGCGACGGTGCAGCCCAGGTGGGTGCACGTCGCCGACACCGCATGCAGGGTGCCGGACTCATCCCGGTGGACGGCGGCCTTCTGCCCGTCGATCTCGAGGATCCCGGCGTCCCCGGGTCCGAGGTCCCGGGCCGTCCGTGCCGGGGGTGCACCCGACACGCGGTCCTTGAGCCACGTCGTTGCGACCTCCAGGTTGTGGCTGATGAACTCCCGTCCGGGCATCTCACGCCCAGCGCGCCCGGCATCGAACACGTCCAGCCACTCGTTGTCGCGACCGAGCACCAGGTCCCGCAGCAACATCGAGGCTGCCGTGCCGTTCGTGATCCCCCAGCCGCCGTACCCCGTGGCGGTGAGGACCCGCTTCGATCGGGGGGTCACGAACCCGACGTACGGCACGTGGTCCAGGCTCTGGGTCTCCTGGGCCGACCAGCGGTAGCGGACGTCCTGGACCCCGAACCGCTGGCGGGCCCAGGCTGCCAGCCGGTCCCAGCGCTCCCCCGTGTCGTCAGCGCGCCCCACCTCGTGCCCCTCCCCCACGACCACGAGCAGGTGCTCGCCGCCGTGCTCGACCGTTCGGGTGGAGCGGGTGGGTGTCCCCACGTTGATGGTCATCCCCGCCTCCACGCCCGGGTCCAGCACGCCAGCGATGGCGTACGACCGATGCGCCGTGGTCCGGGTGAACTGCCCGCCCCGGTCCAGGATCGGGTACTGGGTCGCGATGATGACGTGGCCCGCGGCGACCGGACCCGCAGTCGTCTGCACGTCACACCCGCTGGGATGCTCGTCCACGTCCAGTACGCGGGTCCCCTCGATGATCACCCCTCCTGCCCTCACGAACGCCTGCGCCAGCCCGATCAGGTAGCGCCCGGGGTGGAACTGGGCCTGCGTCGCGAACTCCAGTGCCCCGGCCACGGGGAACGGCACCGGGGCGCTGTGCGCGCGCGTCGCAGCGATGCCCGCGCGACCGACCGCCTCAGCCTCCGCATCGAGGGCGGGCAGGTCGTCGGGGTGCTCCGCGTACAGGACGTGCGGGATGTCGGTCTCAAGCATGCATTCGATGTCATGGTCGCGGATCGTTCTCATGACCGCGTCGAACCCGGCCTGGTTGGCCTGCGCGTACACCGCAGCGGCATCGTCGCCGCGGGAGTCGCGGATCCGTGAGAGGGCAGTCCCATGCCCGACCGTGACCTTCACCGTGGAATGCGTCGTCACGGCCACCTGCCCCACCTGGGCGGCCTCGATGACGGCAACCGACAGACCTGCCTGCTGCAGCATCAGGCCCGCGGTGAGCCCGGTCAGGCCGGCTCCGGCCACGACCACGTCGGCCCGGACCTCGCTGAGCGGCATGGCCGTGCCGAGGCGACCCTCGCCGGCAGGTCACGCCAGATGGACAGATGTCTTCCCAGATGAGAGCTCATGGCTTCCCCTACCCCGCACCCCACGGTCACACCCCCCGCCCGCGGGCTGGCTGCCCGCGCGCCGGGGACCGGACACGACGGCGATGCCGGCCGGACCCGGGTCCGGCCGGCATCGCCGGTCAGTGCTCGGCCTCAGTCGATGGAGATCGCCTGGAGCAGGTCGCCGACAGGCCGGTCGGGCAGAGCCCGGGCCACGTCGGCCAACGCCACGATCCCCACGAGTTGGCGGCCGTCGATGTACCGGGACCCGACGAACCTGGTACGCGCTCATGGTCCGCAGGATCTCCTCGGCGTCGTCGTCGGCCCCGACGGTCACAGCCTCGCCCTGGGCCAGGGAGCCGGCCACGACCTCGACCGGGTTGAGGCCCTGCGCCACGACCTTGATCACGATGTCACGATCCGTGATGACGCCCTTCAGGCGGTCGTCCTGGCCGCAGATGGGCAGACTCCGACGTCCAGCTCGGCCATGACCCGAGCCGCGGTCTCCAGGTCGTCGTCCTCGTTGATGCACTGCGCATCCGGCGTCATGATCTCCCGTGCAGTGATCACGTGAGCCTCCTTCCTTCGTGGGTTGTGCGGGCACCTGCACCTACCCCCGTGGGCTGGGCCGATACCTCCATCACGGGAGCCTCAGGTCCGCATCCCAGGTCGAGTGGGGGTCCAGGGTCAGACCGGCTCAGGGGTGACCCGTCCCATGCGTCGGTCGATCCGCCGGATGATCGGGGTCGCCGAGACCCCGTGGACGACGATCGACACCAGCACGGTGAAGGCCACGGTCGGCCAGAGCAGGGACGAGTCGGGGAACGGCTGCTGGCCGAGGGCGTAGGCCAGGTAGTAGAAGCTGCCGATCCCCTTGACCCCGAAGAACGCGATGGCCCGTCGATCCGCCGACGGGACGGGCGCCCCCAGCATGGCGATCCCCCCGGCGATCGGCCGCAGGATCAGCACGGCTGCCACGGAGAACAGCGCGAGGGGCCACGTCAACCCCGCGAGCAGGCCCGTGCCGACGGCATACCCCAGGCCCACCAGGAGGCCCATGGTCAACATCCGCTCGAACCGGGTGATGAACGAGTGCGACGCCCGGTGGAAGTCGTGCTCCCGGGCCCGTCCCCGCATGGCCATCCCCGCCGCGAACACGGCAAGGAACCCGTAGCCGCCGACGATCTCAGCCAACCCATAGGACAGGAACACCGCCGCCAGGGCGACCACGGCGTCCGCGGTCTCGGCGAACCGCAGCTCGGCGACGGGCGCCCGGAAGGCCAGGTAGGCGAAGACCAGGCCCACGCCCATGCCGCAGGCCACCCCGACGAGCACCTTGCCCACGAGCTCCCACGCCACCCACCCACCCACCCAGTCCATCGAGCCGGCGACGACCACCAGCAGGGCAGCATTGACGAAGGGGAAGGCCAGGCCGTCGTTGAGGCCCGCCTCGGAGGTCAGCGCGAACCGGATCTCGTCCTCGCTGCCGGGGTCCGAGGTCGGCTCACCCACTTCGACGTCCGTGGCGAGCACCGGATCCGTGGGCGCCAGCACCGCGCCGAGCAGCAGCGCCGTCGCCAGGGGAAGGCCCAGCACCAGGCCGCCCCCGGCCGCCAGCGCGATGAACACCGGCATCGCGATGAGGAGCAGCCGCCAGGTGCTGCCCCACCCGCGCAGGCTCAGCGGCCGGTCCAGCGCCAGCCCCACGCCCATCAGCGAGACGATCACGCACAGCTCGGTCGCATGCTCGATCCACACCAGGCTGGCCTCGAGGTCGATGGGCCGGGCCACGGGCAGGGCCCCGGCGATGATCCCGGCGGCCGTGAAGACGAGGGCCGGGCTGGCAGCGGCTCGGCTGAGCAGGCGGGGCAGGACTGTGGCCAGGAGCATGGCGATCCCGGCGACCACGTAGCCGACCGGAACCGCCTGGCTGTCGAGCATCGGACTCCAATCGGCTCCCCGACACCGCGAATGCGCCGCCGGTACCCCGCTACGCCTACCCCCCCGGCGGGATCTCGATACCGCTCCTGGCGCCCAGCGCGGCGCGGGACGCGGTCGTCATCGCCCAGGACGGCGCGCCCACCGCCGCACCCCTTGGCCCGGTACATCGCCAGGTCCGCCCGGTGCAGGGCAGAGTCAGCGCCGTCCTAGGATCGAGCATGGCGATCCCCACGCTCATCTCGACCCGCACCTCCTGCCCGCCCACGTGCATGGGCTGGCGGACGCGCTCGACCACTGGTCGGCCACCGCGCGCGCCTCCAGGGGCTCCCTGACGGAGGTGAGCAGCACGACGAACTCGTCTCCGCCCAGCCTGGCCACGGGTCGTCGCCCCGGAGCGCCGACGTGATCCGCAGGCCCACTTCGGCCAGGACCCGGTCACCGCGCGGAATGCCCGAGCGTGTCGTTGACCCGCTTGAAGTCATCGATGTCGAGGTACAGGATCGCCAGGCCGGCACCACCGCGCGCGGGATGTCCGGTGATGCGGCGCAGCATCTGCCCCAGTCCCTCACGGTTCAGCAGCCCGGTCGTCGGGTCATGCGTGGCCATGTGCTGGAGCCGCTCCCGGGCCCCGCGGGCGACACTGATGTCCACGTAGTGCGAGAGGAAGTGCTGGGGAGCGCCCCGGTCATCGGTCAGCAGCCCGATCGAGTGCAGGGTCCAGATCGAGGCCCCATCCGAGCGCAGGAGCCGCTTCTCGCTCGACGCCGTCTCCACGAGCTGCGACGCGACCCGGTCGCGGATAATCAGGTCCGGACCGAGCTCGCCCTCGCTGAGCACGTCGCGGGTGCGCGTGGGCCAGGAGCCATTCGCTGGTGCGGTCCAGCATCTGGCACAGGGCCGGGTTCACCTCCAGGAACCGCCCGTCCAGGCTCTCCAGGGCCATCCCGATCGGCGCCGAGTCGAACGCCAGCCGCACCCGCTGCTCACTGTCGGCACGCGCACGTTCCGCACGACGCAGCTCGGTCACGTCACTGGCCACCGACACCCCTCCCACCACATCCCCGCGGGCATCGCGCAGGGCAGCCGTCCGGATCAGGTAGTGGCGCCGGCCATCGGGTGAGTCCACCTCCCGTGTCGCCGTCCCGCCACGAAGGGCCCGCTGGTACGAGGGCTCGAGGTTGACCCAGCGCTCCGGGGGCAGCGCCGTGGAGGCCACCTGGCCCTCGAGGTCCTCGGGGCTCACCCCGTTGACCCGCAGCGCCTCCCCGCGCACGAGGTGGTAGCGCATGTCGCGGTCGAAGACCAGCACCGCCGCGCCCGGGATCTCGTCGATCCCGAGGACGATGAGCTCACCCGAGCTGACCGCAGCGCGCGCCCCGCTGTGGCCGCCGCGATCAGCTCGTCGGGCCCAGCCACGCGACCAACTCCTCAGCCGCCGGGGCGCGGGGTCGGGCGCACCGTGGGGAACAGGGGACGGCGCCGCCCTCGTGGGGACCCCCGCTGATGACCGACCCGATCCCCGCCACTGCCGCAGCAGGGATCATGAGGCCGCAGGTCCGGCCAGGGCGTCGCGGAGCCGGTCCACCATGCCCTCACCCGGGTCCACCAGCAGCACGCGGTCGTCGCCGCGGCATGAGGGCCGGGGGTGGCGATGCGCTCGACAGCCTGCACGCGCTCGCGCAGCGCGGCCAGCTCGCCGGCCGGGGCCGCGAGGCGCACCTGCGGGAACTGCTGGCCCTCCTCCACGGCGATGTGGTGGGCGAGGGTGGCCTGCAGGTCCAGGACCACCTCCATGAACCGGGGGTTCGCCCCGTCGAGGGACTCGAGGTCCCGCGACTGCTCCAGCTCCTCGTGCTCGTGGCGGTCCTGGGCCACCGACTCCTCACCGTGGATCAGGTAGTCCCGGACCAGCGGCACGACGTAGGTCTCCCGACGAGGGAGTGCCGGACGAGGCTGGCGATGAGCTGGTCGGCCCTGGCCCGGCGCTGCTGGGCTGTTCCGGCGTACCGGAGGTCCCGCAGGAGGCCCTCCAGCTCACGATGCTCCTGCATGAGCAGGTCCAGCACGTCCTCGTCCCGGCCGTTGCTCCGCATCACTCGTCCTCCCGAGACGTCCACGGTCCACCGCCCGCGCAGACCGCGGGCTTCTGTCACCACTGCCCGGCGAACGCGATTCCATACCGATCGGGATGGAGCACGCCACCGGCCGTGCATGAGCCCGCCTGCGGCGGGTACTGGGGTCCAGGAGGTGGTCGTGGATGGAAGGACGCACATCACAGCGCGAGCGCGACGAGTCCCCCTCGCAGCGGGCCGACCGCAACTACTCCGAGCTCGTCCAGGAGCTGCGCGTCGCCCAGACCGGGGTGCAGATCCTGTTCGCGTTCCTGCTCTCGTTGGGCTTCCTGCCCGGGTTCCCCGGCGGCGACCGGACCCACGCGGCTGTCCTCACCGGTGCGCTGATCACGTCGGCGTCGGCCACGTTGTGCTTCATGGCCCCGGTCGCGCTGCATCGGCTGAGCTTCCGGCAGGGCCTGAAGGAACGCCTGGTCTGGATCACCCATCGGATGGCGCTCATCGGGATGGCGCTGCTCGCTCGTCAGCATGGACCTCTCGCTGTGGCTGGTGATGTCGGTCCTGTGGTCATCCGAGGCGGCCACGGCCCTGGCCCTCGCGCTGCCCGTCGTCGTGCCCGTGGTCTGGGTGGTCATCCCGGCCCGCCTGATCGGGTCCGACGACGGGGAGGTCCTCAGCGGGCTGAGGAACTCCAGCGCCGCCTGCTCCCACGCCTCCCAGCCGAGGTCCTCCTCCACCGGGTCCGGCGCCGTCGGCAGGGCCTCCCCGTCCAGGTAGGCAGCGACCAGGTCCGGGGGGACGTAGGAGCTCCTCGCCACGGTCGGGCGTGTTCCCCAGATGATCGGACACCGCGCGCATCGCCCGGGAGACGGCGGGCCGGCGAGGGCCCGGTGCGTCGGTCTCCGACAGGGCCGCCAGGGCCCGGACCGCCGCCTGCCAGGTCCGGAAGTCCTTCGCCGTCAGGTTGGCGCACCCCGTCACGTCACGCACATAGTCGTTCAGCTCCGCGCTGCGGACGTCGACCCAGGACCGGCCAGAACGCCAGGCGAGGAGCTCGGGACCGCCCGAGCGTCGCGCCAGGAGGACACGCACGGAGTCCAGGAGGTCCGCGTCGACGATGGCGATGTCGTGCATGCGCCCGCCCTTGCCGGGGAACCTCAGACGCACCCGGCCCCTGCCGGTGGAGACGTGCTCGCGCCGGAGGGTCGCAATCCCGAACGTGCCGTTGGTCTGGGCGTAGGCCTCACTGCCGATGCGCACCCCCGTGAGGTCGAGGAGCCGGAAGCCGGTCGCCAGCGCGCGCTCCCGGGGCATCCCCGGGAGGGCTGAGATCCGCGGCAACGCGCGCTCGCGCGGCGGGAAGGGCCAGGCCGAGCTCGCACGCACGCGAGAACTTGATCCGGTCACGCCATTCGCGCCAGGCCGGGTGGTAGAGGTACTGCCGGCGCCCGGCTGCATCGGTGCCCACGGCCTGCAGGTGCCCGTTCGGCCAGGGGCAGATCCACACGTCCACCCACGCCGGGGGGATGGCCAGGCTGCGGCACCGCGCGACCGCATCGGGCGGCAGGCGCGCTCCCGCGCTCATCCAGGTAGCTGAAGCCCCGACCCCACCGCCGCCTCGTCCACCCCGGCCGTTCGGGTCCGACCGTCGCAGTCGCTCGGCCCGTCGGGGCCGCTCCCCGGGCCATCGGGCGCGGGCGCAGCAGCCCGCGCCCCCCGTGAGGAAGCCCTGGCCCCCGCACCATCGGGAGCGGGGGCCAGGGCCGTCATCTGTCGCGTCGCTGCGTGGTCGGGACCTCTACGGCGTCCCGACGCCGGGTGTCCATGGCTCTGCCGTTGGATCCCATGCTCTCGGTCACGGACGCCGCGGCCGACTGGGCCTCGCGGCCGACCTCCTGGGCCGCACTCCTTGGCGCTCTCCCCCGCGTGCTCGACCACCGTGCGGGCCGTGTCCGCCACAGGCTGGGCCACCGAGGCCGCCATGTCCGAGTCCCGCAGCGTCCCAGCGGCACGCTGCTCGGTCCTGCTGGTCGGGATCAGGGAGGACACCATCCATCCGAGGGCGAAAGCCCCGAGCCCGACGGCGATCGGGTTCCCGCGCGCTCCCGCGGCTCGATCCGGTCGGCGACACCGGCCACCGACTCCTGGGTCCTGGCAACGCCCTCCTCCGCGGTGCCCATGAGGGTGTCGCGGACCTGGCTCACCGACTCGCCGAGGCGGGCGACGCTGCGCTTGGCAGCGTGGGTCGGGCTGAGCTTCTCCTGGAGCGCGTCCACGTCCTGCTTGCAGGTCCTCACGGGTGCGCTCGATGTCCTTCTCGATCTGCTCCGGTGACATCTCTGAGGTCGTCATCGTGCTCTACCTTCCTCTCACAGCATTGGGGATCTCGATGAGCGTGTCCTTCGTCCGCTCCGGGACCGGGTTCACCTCGCTGCAGGGTGCTCCGCCCCGCCGAGTACAGGATCCCGGCCACCACGACCCACACGCGCCCACGATCACGTAGGCCCAGCCCAGGTCGACGTACTCGCTGAGCCCGCGTGCCGCTGCCAGGGAGAGCATGATCAGGGCGACCAGCGCCAGCCCCCCGGCAACCGCGAGGGTGCCGACGGCACGGCCGGCGGTCTGCACCTCGGCGCGGGTCTCGGTCTTGGCCAGCGCCACCTCCTGGCGCAGCAGACGGGTTGTGGTCTCGCTCAGGTTCGCCACCAGCTCGCCCACCGACTGGTTGGCGACGTCGGCCCGTTCGGCCGTCGGGCCACCCCCGTGCGCGGTTGTCGGGCCCATCGTCATGACGCCCCCTCAGAGAAGCTCCCGGCGCCGACGTGGGCCACCGGCGAGGACGGTGTCGGGTAGGACTGCGATGTCCCGAGCGGGTCGTACGCCCGGGGCGTAGCCGGGCTGCACGTCCGCTCGAGGTCGGGCCGTCGGTGGACGGCGCGTCCTGCGTGCGGCCATCGATCATCCCGCGGGTCAGCCGCCCCGCGAGCACACCCGCGGCGAGCGCTTCCCAGGATGAAGGTGACGGGCGCCGGCGCCCGAAGTCCTCGACGGATCGGACCATGTCTCGAGGCGTCGGTGCGCTCCAACCACCGCGCGAGACCCCGGGTGCGGGCCGCGGCCTCACTGGCGAGGGAGGGCACGCGCCCGGAACCGTTGAATGCCACCTCCTCCAGCTCGGTGCTGAACCCGTCGAGGCCCTTGGCCAGGCGCAGCTTCTGGCTCTGGGCCTCCCTGGAGAGGTCCGAGCCCATGTCGGCCAGGACGCCCTTCGTCTCCCGGACGGCCGTGTCCGCCACCGAGCGGACCTGCTCCTTGGCCTCCTCACGCACTGCTCCGATCGACCCGACTGCGGCCCCGCTGCCGGGGTCCTGCACCGTGTACTGACTGTCGTCACGATGTTCCATGCTCTTGTCTCCTTCGGATTGGTCGGCGCCGGACCGTAGGGTGGCGCCTGACCTCCGCTACCCGGCTCCCACCGGCCCATACGCCCGTTCCCGACATCCTGTGCCGGTGCGCCACGGGCACCCGATCGCCATCCCGGGCGGCTCCGGTGCCATCGCCAGCCCCTGACGCCGACGCGTGACGGGGAGTAGCCTCGAGGCCGGGAGGGAGGAGGAGCCGTGGACCGGCCATCACCATCGCGCGTCCAGTGGGGCGTGGTTGTCGGGCTCGTGGCGCTCCTGGCCCTGCTCGCCCTGGGAGCGACCCTGGTCACCTCGAGGCTCATCCCCTCGATGGGCGTTGTCGTCGTCGCCGCGGGGCTGTTCCTGCCCCCCCGGAAGACCGCGCTGGTGGGCGCGGCCGCCATCGCGTTCGCGATCCCCGTGGCCCTGGACCTCGACGAGGAGTACGAGCAGGTTCGGATGGCGAACCTGGTGATCGCCTCGGGCCTGGCCATCGCCGCATCCTGGTTCCTGCAGAGGCGCATCGATCGGATCAGGACGATGGGGCGCACCCAGGCCGCGATCCTGGCCAGCATCCCCGACGCGGTCATCCTGCTGGACGGCCGGGGCGCCCTCCTCCAGGCGAACGCCGGACTCTCGCGGCTGGTGCCGTCTGCGGTCCTCGGTGAGCCGCTGCATCCGCACCTGGGCCATGTCCTGGCTGATGGGTCGCCCTGCCCTGGGGGTTGCCCCCTGGACGGGCACGACCCGGGCGGCGGGCATGAGATCCCGGTGGAGGGCGAACGGATCACCCGCGGGGGTCTGGCCGTGCCGGTGGCCTACACCTTCGGGAGCACGGCTGACGGGGGGATCGTCGTCTCCCTGCGGGATGTCAGCGCCCGGGTCCGCGCCGAGCGTGACCGGCGGGTCCTGCTCGAGGAGGCTGTCCGCCAGCAGGAGCAGACTCGGCTCCTGCGCGCGCTGGAGGCGCCGGGACGCCGCGACGTCCCGGCCGTTCCCGGCGTGACGTCGGACATCTGGAGCGTCGGGGCGGAGGGGGGCGCTGCGGCCAGTGACCTCGTCGACCTGAGCACCCTGCCCGATGGCCGGGTCCTGATCCTCCTGGTCGACTCCGAGGGTCGAGGCGTGCGGACCCGTCGGGACGCATGGATGGTCCTGCACGTGTGCCGCGCCCACATGGCCGCCGGCGCCCCACTCGCGCAGATGATCGCGCTGAGTGCCCAGACGTTGGCATGGGACGAGGAGACCCCTCGCGCCGGGGTGCTGGGGGTGATCCTCGACCCCGCCAGACGGGCACCTGCAGGCCGTGCTGGGCGGCTGTCCCCCACCACTGATCGTGAGCGCCCAGGGAGCGGCGAGATGGGTCGAGGCAGCGGGGCAAGGACTGGGTTCGGCCCGTCCGGGCTCGCAGTCGGTGGTGTCCGCGGAGCTCAACCCCGGCGATTCCCTCCTGCTCTACTCCGACGGGGTGGTCGATGCCACCGACGACGTCATCGAGGGCTCTGCGGCGCTGCGCTCGGTCGCGGTGGCGCTGCGCAACGAGCCCTCGTCGGGCTGGTCGCACCGGGTGCTGTCCTCGCTGCAGGGCAATGCAGCCACGGCCAGGGATGCCACCCTGGTCATGGTCCGGATCGGATCGCCCTCATGAGCGCCGGTCCGACTCCCGTCCGGGCCGCCACACCATCACGATCCGTGAGCCGAGGCGCACCGCCCTGACCCGGCTCCCCGGAAGTCCCCACGGTGCCGGCGATCGGGCTGCGACCGTCATCGCTCCACGCCCCCCCTGACCTGGCCAGGCCCGCGAGTGCCGGTCCCACGCCGTCATCCGCGAGCTCGGGCCACAGCTCCAGCAGACGGCGACCCACCCACCCCGTGGCGTCGGTGAGGATCGGCGATGCGTCCAGCACCACGAAGTCGCTGACGACCCCCTTGGAGTTCGGGATCGTCTCCAGCAGGAGCCAGGCGTCCAGGTGCAGGCGCAGGACGGTGTTGAGCCACTCGAGTTCGGGGTCAGCCGCCGCGGCGTTGCGCAGGAGCAGGGGCGCGACCCGCTGGACAGTCTCGGTGATCATGGCAACCCGGTCCGCGTCGAACTCCTCGGACGTCGACCACATCAGGCCCGCGACACCGATGGTCCTGCCCGCGTCGTCGATGGGCACGGTCGCGGTGGCCTGGAACTGCGACCTCGTGGTGGGGACGCCCGGGAAGTCCCTCGCGCGGGCCTCCCGATCCCCCCAGAAGTGGCACACGCCGTCCTGGACCGACACCACGTAGGGGATCTCCCGGGAGGGCGGGATGCTCCGCCACGAGCTGATCAGGTCGCCGGGGACACCGGTCGACCCCACGAGACGCAGCGACTCGTCGGCGGACGAGCGGAACAAGGTCACCGCGGTGACACCCTGGGGGGCGAGCAGCGCCGCCAGGAGCTGTGCTGCTTCATCTCCGTGGCCGGCACTACCTGCCACCGAGTCGACCAGCGCGGTCAGGACACCGGCCCGGACCTCGGGCTGCGCCTGCAGCGCCATCCAGCTCCGCGAGGCTGCGGGCGAGGCCGGCAACCGGTCGCGCACCACCTCGTCGGGCAGGTCGGGGGACAGGAGCTCGGCGTCGGGCACGGCCACCCCGACCACGGTGGCCGCGACCTCGACCAGGCGCACGTTGTGCTCCTGGGACATCGCCCGCAGCCGGTCGAAGGCCTCAGCCAGGCTGATCTGGTGCCGCTCGACCAGGACGCCCTTGGCCTGTTCGATCACAGCGCGCGTCCGGGCGGCTGCACGCAGCCCGCTGACCTCGTCGCGCAGCGCCACGACGGTGTCGCTCAGACCCCGGTCAGCGTGAGTGCCGGGCCGGCAGGCCCTCCTCCGATGCCCGACTCACCGTCCGCGCCCCCTCCTGACAGCTGCCCCGACCCCCGTCCGACCTCGTCAGCGTAGACCTCCGCGGCACTCGCGCACACCCCTGCCGCGGGCACGTCAGCCACGAACGAGACCTGGTGGGCGCATCCCCGGGGCGCCGGATCCCCGACGCACTCGGCGCCGCAGACCGGGCACCGGATGGTCCAGGAGATGTGGATCCGGCCTCCTCATCCCACAACCTCCTTGAGCAGCAGGTCCCAGTCGGAGAGGAACCGAGCCAGGCCGAACCGCTGCAGCGCATGGGCGCGCACCGCCTGACCCGCGGCTGCCGCGACCTCGGGGTCGTGCACGAGGGTGCGCACCACCCTCGCCAGGCGGTCGGGATCGTTGGACAGGAAGGCCCCACTGCCCTCGAGCGCCTCAGGCGCCTCCGTGGTCGCGAGCCCCACGACGGGCATGCCCACGTGCATGGCCTCGATCAGTGCCAGGCCCGGGCTCGTCCAGCGGGACAGGTGCAGGTACACCCGCCGGTCGGCGACGAGGCCGAGCAACCGCTCATGCGCCACGTCGCCGTGACCGAGGACTTCGTGGCGGGAGGTGACCGAGGTGAGGCCCTCCGTCCCTATCCCGTAGGCGTCGACGGGAACGGCGTCCGCCATGCCGGGCAGCAGATCCGTGCCGGTGATCCGTCCCCGACGGATGGGCTCGTTCACCACGAACGCCGCTCGGGGGAGGTGCCCGCGCCATCGCGGGCCCGGATCGATGATCCCGTGCGCGATCACGTGCGTCGCGGCTGCACCGGAGTCCCACATCAAGTCGTTGAACCGGGTGACGTGCACGACCGGGATCGCGCGCTGGTCGGCCATCGGGTGCCGGCTCGACGCTGCGCACGGTGGGGTGCTGTGCTCCACGTAGACGGCCGGGACGTCGCGACCTGCGACCAGGCCCGTCCAGTGTGCCAGCCAGTCGACCTCCTCCGGCCGCTGCAGGACGATCACGTCGAACTCGGCGTCGCGCAGCGCCGCGGGCGACGCCTCGAATGCGCGCTCCGGCCACTGGTACGTGGTCGGCCTCCCCCGGCCGCGGGGTCCCCGGTCCGGGACCACGGGCACAACGGACTCGAACGTGCCCTGGACGAACGCGGACGTCCATGCCCCGTGGACGTGCCAGATCAGGACTCTCATGCTGACAGCGTCGCGGCCAGGATGCGGGTCCGGCGTACCGCCGGCGGGTGGGCCAGCACCCACGGCGCGTCGAAGACCAACGTGCTCTCCACCCCGGGCAGGAGGTCTGCTGCCGGGGCCCCCCGGGAGGAGACCATCATCGTGACGTGCCCACCGCGGGCAGCCACGGCCCGCACTGCCGCACCGGCCAGCAGGACGTCCCCGACGCTGTCGAGGCGGGCCACCAGCACCCGCCGCCCGCGGAGCCGGCCCTGGCCGCTCATCGGGTCAGGTTCCCGATCCGCTGGCGGGCCAGGATCAGTGTCACCGCCTCGGCCAGGCTCCAGGCCACGAGTGGGCTGTCGCGCACCTCAGCCTGGAGGGTGCGAGAGGAGGGGACCAGGATCCCCACGCCCCCGGCGGCCTGGGCGGCCTTGACGTCCGAACCGATGTCGCCGACGACGACGACGGCGTGCGGGGGGATGCCCAGATCGTCAGCCGCCATCTCCACCAGCCCGGGGGCCGGCTTGCGGCACCGGCATGCGTCCGCTGGGACGTGCGGGCAGTACCGCCATGTGTCGAAGGGCCCGAGCAGCTCGTCGATCCGGGCGTTCACGCGCTCCACCTGCGCTGCCGTCACCTCGCCGCGACCCACGCAGGCCTGGTTGCTCACGACACCCACGGGGATGCCCGCCGAACGCAGCCGGGCGACGGCCTGCGCGGCCCCTGGGATGCACCGGACGCGAGTGGGGTCCCCCAGATGGGCGGGCTGGTCATGGACCAGGGTGCCGTCACGGTCGAACAGGACGGCGCGCACCTCCGCCAACTGCCGGGCCATGGCCCGACCAGTCCTCCACACGCATGTCACTGACGCCTCCGCTGGGTGTCGATGCGCCGTCGCGGCCAGGCCCACCGGACCTGGCCGCGACCGGCATGGTCAGTTCGTGAAGGCGTCCTTGACCTTGTCCGTGGCCTTCCCGAGGTCGGCCTTGGTCTGGTCGCGGTCGCCCTCCGCCTCGAGGCGCTCGTCGCCGGCGACGCGGCCCACCGCCTCCTTGGCCTTGCCTGTCACGTCCTCCACTGCGTGGCGGACCTTGTCGTGGCCATCCATCTGTCCTCCTCCTTCGTGTGCAGGTGCTCAGCAGGCAGGCGCCCACTGGATCTGTGGTCGGGCCTCAGGAGACCCGACGTGTGCTGGCGGGCTCCCCGGAGGAGGCCACCTGCTGCTCCCAGGACCTGGGCAGCGGGACATCCTCGAGCACGTGATCGCGCAGGGCAGCCAGCGTGCGGGTGAGCACACGCGACACGTGCACCTGCGAGATGCCGAGTCGCTCGGCGATCTCCGACTGCGTGCGCTCGCCGTAGAAGCGCAGGAGCAGGATCTGCTGCTCGCGCTCGGGCAACCGGCCCAGCGCAGCCCGGACGCACTGGCTGAGCTCGACGAAGTCCAACCCCGGGTCGATCTCGCCGACAAGGTCCGCAACCGAGCCCTCATCGCCGATCGGACGGTCCAAGGAGTAGGACGACCGGGCCTCGCCCTCCGCGCGCAGCGCGAGGAGCACCTCCTCCTCGACCAGGCCGAGCTCCTCGGCCAGGTCTGCGACCGTGGCCTCATGCGCCGAGGGACTGGCTGACCTGCGCCGAGGCCCGTTGCACCTGCAGGGTGGTCTCCTGCAGGCCCCGGGGGACGCGCACGGCCCAGGCGTGGTCACGGAAGTGCTTGCGCAGCTCGCCGAGGATCGTCGGGATCGCGAAGCTGTGGAACTCCTTGCCGTAGGCCGGGTCGAACCGCTCAGCAGCGCGCACCAGACCCAGGGAGGCAACCTGCACGAGGTCCTCCCTGGCCTGACCGCGCCCGGAGTACCACCCCGCCAACTGGCGGGCGAGGGCCATGTTCTCGACGGCCAGCGAGTTGCGGTCCTCGTCCGAGCGCAGCCCCGGCTCGGCCTGGATGCTCGGGCCCGCAGCCATCCCCGGTGGACGCATCGACGACCTGGTCGTACATCGACGCCAGCCTCTGCGCGGCCAGCGCCGTCGAGTGCAGCGTGCGGATGCGCACCAGGGCCGAGGTTCCCAGGGCTCGGAGACCGAAGCTGTCGGACACCATCGAGGAGATCGCCCTGCCCCACGTCCTGGCATTGGCATTGGCAGGCATCAGCATCCCGGTGGCCCGTGGCACGACATGGTCGATGTGCGCCCCGACCGCCACGGCGATCGCGGGGATGCCGTGGGCAGCCGCCTCGAGCACCTGGCCGCCGTGCCGAGCACCCTCACGACCGGCCAGGAGCACGCCAGCCCGGGACCACATCTGCTCGCGCTCCGCGCCGCGCAGGCCAGGTCGCAGCTGGATCCGGTCCCACACGCCGAGCTGCTGCGCCCGTGAGCGCAGGGCGGACAACCGGCCCGGTGCGACGCGCGCAGCGATGACGAGATTGCCACGCCAGTACGGCATCGAGGACACCGCGACCTCAAGATCTGCACCTCCCGACAGGGTGATGACGTCGCCGTCGGCCGCGGCACAGGCGTCGGGATCAACGACGGGGACGGCGAAGGGGAAGGAGCCCGTCCAGAGTGTGGGGACACCCCTGCGCCGCCACCGGTCACGCTCCTCCAGCGACAGCGGCATGACCGCTGCCACCTGGTGGACGGCCCGGCTCTCGGTCTCGCCGCGCGAGGGCCTCTCGTCGAACGTGGCAACGATCGGCGGGCCGCCACCGGCCGAGGCCTTGACTGCCGCCAGGGTGGCAACGACGCCGATGGTGTGGACGATGTCCGGCCTCTCCCGACTCCAACGTTCGGCGAGTTCCCGGGCACAGGCACTGACAGACGTGGCCATGTCACTGGTCGGTAGGGCCCAGAGGTCCTCGATGACGCTCACCCCAGTGGACTCGAGGCCCCGGGCGAGAAGCGTGATGGCAGAGACGGGGAGGTGATCAGCAGGGGTCAACGGACGCGAAACAAGATGAACCAGCATGGGAGAGCCTCGCTTGAGTGCGTGCACCATGGGATGGACAGTGGCCTGCTGGCTTAAGCCACGTGATGCTGCCCACATCTACCCCCGCGCGGGTGTTCCATACCTGAAGTACGAGAACCTCTTCGCATGCGGATCGGGCGGCTGCGCCGCTCATCTGGACGCACCAGCCACGGTAGCAGGATCCGTCGCGGGATCTCAACCCTCGACCTCCGGCGCGCGGCTCACCTCGAGGCCCTGCGCCCGCTCCCAGGCCGACACGGCCTCCTCCAGCTGGGACTGGGTCATCCGTGATCTCTGCTCCACGCCTGCACGACGAGCCAACTCGTAGAGCTCGGTCTGGGAGCGCTGGCGGCGAATCGGAGGGACGGTCTGTCGCAGGCTTCGATCACGGTGGATCCGGAACACCTTGCCCATCCTTCGGCGCTCCTCGAGCGGCAGGGCCAGGAGCGCGGAGAGGACCCGCTCGGACTCGAGCTCCACCAGGGCGCGCGCACACTCAGCCAGGGCCTCCCGGGAAGGCGTCTCGATCTCGCCCGCCACTGCGGCCAGGGCGCTGGTGAGCCCGGCGTCCGAGGCGATCGCGGCCGACGGTTGCACGACTTCGCGCACCGCGTTGGCATGGGCCGCGAGCCGGCGGCGCAGGCCCTCCTCCGGCCGCTCCAGACCCCGGCTGGACCGCGTGCACTGCTCGGCAAGGAGGAGCAACTCCCGGTGATCGGACCGCAGTACCAGAACGATGTCGCTCGCCATCTCCCCCACTACCCGTCATGGTGCGGAACAAACCGGGCCGTCGCCCGCACCTGGGCAGCCGTCGCGAGAGCAGCGCGACGGCATGCACGGTCGCCGGCTACCGCCAGGTGAGCACCAGATGGTGACCGGAACGCACGATCCGAAGCTCCGTACCCGCCTCCTCCCAGGGCGGGGTTCCTGGCAGCGCGCTGCCCGGGCTGCCGGCTCCCAGCCGGGGCGCCTCTGACGCTGCGCACGAGCGGGCTTCCGTGATGGAGCACCTGCTGGAGGTCGGTCAGCAACTCGCCGGTCGTCCCCGATGTCGGGGAACAGGTCGAGCAACGGCGCTCCCAGCCAGGTCTGGGGCAAGTTCGGCGCGACCCCCTCGACGATGAACGTGGGGGTCCCCTGGCCCTCCGTGGACCTCAGCGCCAGCCAGGGGTCGGGGATGAGATCCAGGAGTTCGTTGAGCATGCTGAGCTCGGCCGCCCCTGCCTTCAGGCTGCGGACGAGGGCGTGTCCGGCTGACCCGACGGCGTGGATGATCCGCTCGCGGGTGGCCGGATCGAATGTCCTCGGCTCCTGCCAGCTCAGGCCCACCACGCCGACCACCTGGCCCTCCTCGACGACGGGGATGGAGGCCCAGGCCTCTGTTCCCTCCCGGCCGCCCCGGATCGCCGGGTACTCGCGCTCCATCTCCACGCCCGACTCGAGGAAGACCGGGCGCCGCTCCTTGGCACTGGCGCAGAGCGGGATGTCGAGCACCAGGGGAACGGTGGTCCACGCCCGCACGACCCGCCCTGCCGTGCCCACGCTGCCCAACATGCGCAAGGCCCCTTCACCCACCCCGTAGATCACAGTCCTGTCCGGGCGCGCCCCGGTCAGCTCCCCGAGGAGCTGGGCCATCGCCCCCCGCCTCGCCATCGGCCCCGGGTGCCCCGATGACGGCGTCGGCCGGGGACTCGGTCGCGGGGGGTCCCTCGTCGGGTCCACCGCCTGCGGGTGACCTTTCCCGGCGACTCCGGGCCCTGGGAGCGATCCGGCCAACGGTGCCGTCGCCGCGCCGGCGGGGGCGAGGAGCGACATGACGGCGGCAGCGAGTTCGCCTCTGCGTATGCCGTGCTCTCGCGCCACTCGCTCAAGCATCGCCCGCGC
>CAVSQK010000001.1:0-101099 GCA_963729885.1 uncultured Actinomycetes bacterium | reverse complement strand
GCCGTTCCGTGGTGTCCGAGGGGGGACGTCCACAGTCTGCAGCCTCGCTTGGCGACTCGAGCCCCGGCGCATGCCGATCCACTCGGGCGGGGGATCCGGCGCCAGTGCGTAGGTGATCGACATGAGCATCCGCCACCTCGACCGCGTACTCCAGGACCGCCAGGCCGATCCCCGCTCCACGCTCCGCCTCAGCCACCACCATCGACCGCAGGCGCCAGGATGGCTCGTGGACCACGAACGGACCGGCCCACCGATCGGGAAGCACGGTCGCCGCCCCGATCGCCACCTGTCCCGGAACGCCCCCACGTGCAGGGCCTCCGGTGGAGGTAGCCGATCCCCGGGCAGCGGACCATCCGGGCGCAGTACCGCGAGCTGCAGCGGCCGCACCTCCCGCCAGGTCTGCGACACGCACTACGACGTCCACGAGCCACAGGGTAGGCCGGGAGTCGTCCGTGGCGTGCTGGCCGCGGCCGGTAGGCGGCAACAGCGGGGCCGGTGGCAGGATTCCGGGCATGACGTACTCCATCGTGGCCCGGTGTCCAGAGACCGGGATGCTCGGCATAGGCATCGCCAGCCATGTCCTCGCGGTCGGAAGGGTGGCCCCGTACATCGAGCCGGGTATCGGCGTTGTGGCGACGCAGTCGCTGGTGCTGATGGCGCACGGGGAGCGGACGCTGGCCGGCATCCGGGAGGGAGTCGGCCCGGCCGAGGCGCTCGCCGCCTCCTTGGCCCTCGATGAGACCCCGGAGGGTCGACAGGTGGCCGCCGTCGCCGCCGATGGGTCGGTCGCCGCCTATTCCGGCGGGGGGTGCATCCCGTTCGCCGGGGACGTGCAGGGCCACGGGTTCAGCGCCCAGGCCAACATGATGGCCAACCCCGGGGTCCCCGAGGCGATGGCTGCAGCCTTCGAGGCCAGCAAGGGCCAGCACCTGGCACTGAGGATCCTCGCCGCGCTCGACGCGGCCGAGTCGGTCGGCGGGGACATCCGGGGCCGGCAGTCGGCCGCTCTCATTGTGGCTGCTGCCGAGTCCTCCGGCGACCCGCTGGTCGACCGTCTCGTGGATGTCCGAGTCGATGACGCCGGCGAGCCGCTCCCGGAGCTGCGACGCCTTGCTCGCCTGGCACTGGCCAACCAGAGGCTCGACGTGGCCGATGCGCTGCTGGCCGCAGGGGATGTGGCCGGCGCCGCCCAGGCCTACCGTGAGGCCACCGAGCAGTCGCCGGACTACGTCGAGTTCTCCTTCTGGCAGGCCGCGGCACTGGCCGATGCTGGTGACCCCCAAGGGTCCCGGCAGGCGTGGGCCGCCGTTGCCGGTTCCGACGTGGCGGCCCAGTGGGAGGACCTGCTGGACCGCGTCATCAGCGTGGGCCTGGTCAGCCCGGGCGCCCGGATGGTCCTGCGGGGCGAGCCGGGCTGAGCCGGGCTCGCGCGACCAGGCAGCGGACCTGGCGGCCGGCGTGATCAGCGGGGCGGGCCAGTCCGTCCATTCGGGAGAGGGATCCGGCACTATGCGTAGGTGATCGACGAGGCGAGACACACGCTGGAGAAGGTGCTAGCCCCGTCAGGGCTCGCGCACTCGCCGCACGCCGTCACGGTTCGAGCAGCGGATGGATCGGGCGCCGAGACCTCCCGTGGGCTGAGTTCCAGACCAACGCTGGGCGTCGACGCCGCGATGTACGCAGCATCCATCGCGAAGCAGGTCATCGGAATGCTTGCGGCGCTCGAGGCTGATGCTGGCACCCTCGATCCGGATCAGAAGGTGGCTGCCTACATCGACGGACTACCCACGTGGGCTGGGGGAGTGCGGATCAGACACCTGATCCACCACACCTCGGGACTGCCCGACGTCCCTCGGCACGACCTCGCGGAGGGCAACGCGGAGGTTCTGTCCCACCTTCACGCGGAGTCTGGGCTCCTGGCCGAACCCGGCACCACATACCGGTACTGCAATGTCGGCTACATCTGCCTTGCCGAGGTGATTCGCCGCACTAGTGGTCGACATGTGCCAGAACTCGCCCGCGCAACCCTGTTTGCGCCATTCAACATGCCCTCCGCGCGACTGGGGGGTCCCATGCCTGAGGCGCTCGTGGGGCACCAGCGTCCACCGCAGACCGTCGGCGATGGCGGTCTCTGGCTGTCGGCCCGGGATCTGGGCAGGTGGAACGACGCCATGAACGCACGGGCTCTCGGCAGTGCTGTGCACCTTCTCGCCGAGCAACCGGGCACGCTCGACGATGCCACCGCCATCGACTACGCCTGGGGGATTCGAGTGGTCGACCATGCCGGGCAGCGAACGATTTCGCACGGAGGTTCTTGGCCCACTTGGTCCGCCAAGACGATCCGGCAACCGGACGTTGGAGTGTCCGTGGCGATCCTCGCAGCCACGGACGACACGAAGACGGTGAGTGACGTCGCCCTTGCTCTCGCCGACGGACTCGGGGGCCAGCCGGCCTAGTGGGCTGCACCAGCTTGCCATTCGATGAGTGCTGAGCGGTTCCTCACTCTGCGGCGCACGACGGGAAGCCGCCGACGCCGAACGACCCCTGCCTGCGTCGTCGCAGGTCAGGGGCCATTCAGTGGTGTCCGAGGGGGGACTTGAACCCCCATGCCCCTGAGGGCACTAGCACCTCAAGCTAGCGCGTCTGCCTATTCCGCCACCCGGACGAGGTGTCCCCACGGAAGGACCGGGGGAGCCCGCACAGGATAGCAAGCATCGGCGACGGACCACCAATCGCCGGTCAGCGGACCGACGCCTCAGAGCATGATCCCCACGAACAGCATGCCCGCGATGAGCAGCGTCCAGCCGGCCACGATGATCACGTCGAGCCCAGAGCGCACCACGGTGCCCACGACGCCGGCGAACCCCCGATCGCCGGGGTGCACGTCGAGGGCCACCAACCGGACCGCCGCGAGGACCACGACCATCACGCACCCGGCGCACACCGCGCAGAACGGGCACAGGGAGCCGATCGCGAACGCGACCTGCTGCATGTACCAGGTCAGGAACAGCCCGAAGAACACGGCCAGACCGAGCAGCACGTAGCGGTACGAGCGCGGGAAGCGGGTCCCCATGACCCCGGCCAGGGCGGCGGCGGCGAACATTGCGAACATCACGACGCCGATGGCGGCGTTCGGGGGACCCAGCACGGACGACTGCGGGGCGAGCAGGACCGGGGTGCAGCCGATCTGGTCGTTGAAGTCGCAGAACGCGGCCTGCCCGGGATCCTTGAGCAGGGCGATCTTCTCGACCACGGTGGTCATCCCCGAGGCGATCCCCACCAGGGAGCTCACCAGCATGGCCCACCACCACGCGCGCCCGGACCTGACGGTGGGCCTGGCCTGCACTACCTCGTGGACTGCGACGGGGGGTTCGACGACGGTGCTCATGGGGTCATTCTCGACCGTTCAGGGGCCGCACGTGAGGACCGATGGTCCCGAGTCACGCGCCCGAAGGCACTGCTGCCCCAGCGACCGGGACAGCCGGTCAGGGCAGCCGACCCCCGAAGGCCATCGCCAGGCGGATCAGCCGGTCCTGGCCGCCGGAGAACTCCGCGAGGACGGACTCCGATGTGGCCTCCTCCGGCGTGAGCCAGGCCAGGTCGATCGCCGACTGGCTGGGCTCGCAGTCGCCATCCACCGGCACGACGTAGGCCAGCGCCACGGCATGCTGTCGTGGGTCGTGGAACCCGGTGACCGTGGGGTCGGGGAAGTACTCGACGACGGTGAACGGCGCGATGGACACGGGCAGGCGGGGCAGTGCCATCGGTCCGAGGTCCTTCTCCAGATGCCGGATGAGGGCGTCGCGGATCCGCTCCTTGTACAGGACCCGCCCCGCGACGACGGCCCGCGACAGGGTCCCGTCGGGCCGGGCCCTCAGCAGCAGCCCGACGGCCGTGATCCGGCCGGCGGCGTCGACGCGCACCGGCACCGCCTCCACGTACAGGATCGGCAGCGTCCCGCGGGCGGCGGACAGCTCCTCGTCGCTGAGCCAGGGGGACACCACACCGAGGGTCTCACTCATGGGGGAGATTCTGCATGGTCCCGACGGCCGGCGCGCGACCCCAACGGGGCGCGGACACGGCAGGATGGGCTCGTGGCCGACCTCCGAGACCCCGCGCTGAGCCCCCTGGCCGATGCCGAGACCGACGTCGTGACGCTCGTCCGCGACCTGATCCGCATCGACACCACCAACGCCGGCGACCGACCGGAGACCGTCGGGGAGATCGCGGCCGCCGAGTACGCAGAGGCGGCCCTGCGTGAGGCGGGCTTCGACCCCCAGCCGTTCCACACCTCCTCGACGCGCCGCGCGGGGGTGGTCGTGCGCATCCCTGGGACCGACCCGGATGCCGCGGACCGCGCCCTGCTGCTCCACGGCCACCTCGACGTCGTCGCTGCCCAGGCCTCCGACTGGACCCACCCGCCGTTCGCCGCGGAGATCGCCACCGACCCGGACTCGGGCCTCGACATGGTCTGGGGCCGGGGGGCGGTCGACATGAAGGACATGGTCGCGATGATCCTGGCCGTGGCCCGGCACTGGGGCCGGACGGGGATCCGCCCCCGCCGCGACGTGGTGGTCCTGCTGCTCCCCGACGAGGAGGCCGGCGGGGTCCACGGCTCCCACTGGCTGGTCGACAACCGGCCGGACATCTTCACGGGGGTGACCGAGGCTGTCGGCGAGGTCGGCGGGTTCTCGATGACCGTGCGCGACGACCTGCGCCTCTACCTGGTCCAGACCGCGGAGAAGGGCATCGGGTGGCTGCGCCTGCACGCCGCCGGCCGCGCCGGGCACGGGTCGATGCTCAACGACGACAATGCGGTCACCACGCTCTGCCGCGCCGTCGCCCGGCTCGGGGAGCACCGCTTCCCGGTGCGGGTCACCGACACGACCCGCGCGTTCGTCGCCGAGCTGTCCGATGCCCTCGGCGTCGACCTCGACCCCTACGACACCGAGCAGCTGACCCGGGTCCTGGGCCCGCTGGCTCGGATCGTCGGGGCCACCCTGAGCAACACCGTGAACCCGACGATGCTCGACGCCGGCGCCAAGGTCAACGTCATCCCCGGTGCGGCGACGGCGCAGGTGGACGCGAGGTTCCTCCCCGGCTACGAGGACGAGATGCTGGCCACGATCGACGAGCTGCTCGGCGACCGGGTCACCCGTGAGTTCGTCGTCCGAGACATCGCCCTCGAGACGACCTTCGACGGGCCGTCCATCGACGCGATGGCCGCCGCCCTGCGCGCGGAGGACCCCTGTGCCCGCGCCGTGCCCTACACGCTGTCCGGCGGTACGGACGCCAAGGCGTTCTCGACGCTGGGGATCCGCTGCTACGGGTTCGCCCCCCTGCAGCTGCCGCCCACCCTGGACTTCGGCGCGCTCTTCCACGGCGTCGACGAGCGCGTGCCGATCACCGGCCTGCAGTTCGGCGTGCGCGTGCTCGACCGCTTCCTGCGGGCCGTCTGACCGCGATGTCGGCGCCGGGCGCTCAGCCCATCGCCGCCTCGAAGGCCCAGAAGTCCAGGTCGTCGAGGACGATTCCGGGGAAACCGGACGCCTCAAGGGCGCACGAGATCTGCGCCCGGTGCTCCGTGGCGTGCAGGCACGCCTGGCCCAGGAGGGTGGAGCGCATCACCGTCCGGGGCCCATCGTCGTCGGCGTAGGTCACAGGCTCGTCGGGCATCCGAGCCTGGTCGAGCAGCACCACGTCGATCTCCAGCAGCTGCGGCACCAGGCCGCCGAGGTCCGCGGGTGTCCGCACCCAGGTCACGTCCAACCAGGGCGTGCCCGTGAGGCAGTACCGGTACCAGCTCGCGCTGCCGATGATGTGCGCCGCCAGGTGACCCGCGGGCCAGTGGTCGGGCGCGTACCGCGCGCCCATCGCCTCCTCGGGCAGGGCGGCGAACTGCCGGAAGAACCTCTCGTCGGCCCACCCCAGGTGCCGGACTGCTCTGGTCATGTCCACCATGGGCAGGAGTCTGGCGCACCTGAGCGCTGGTTGAGCTGATCTGCGCGACTCAGCGGCGGCCCGATCGCCTGGCGGCCGGCCGTCAGGGGGCCACCTGGTCCAGCCGCGTTCCACGGGCCGGACCGAGCCCAGCATGGTTGAATGCGCGGCACGGGCCAGCCGGTGAGGTTGCGTGGGGATCCATCGACGTGGCGCCCTCAGACACTGCCAGTCCCTGTTCCCCTCGGCCGAAGGAGACCCCCAGTGGACCGCACCGTTCTGCCCATCCCGGACAAGCCCTACACCGGTCCGGTGTATGAGGACGCGAAGGACCCGCGGGCGGTGTACGAGCCGATCCGGCCGGTCGGGCCGCCACCGCAGGCGCCCAACGTCCTGGTCATCCTCCTCGACGATGTCGGCTTCGGTGCGGCGAGCGTGTTCGGCGGGCCGTGTCGGACCCCCACGGCCGAGCGGCTGGCCGGGAACGGCCTGTCCTACTCCCGATTCCACACGGCGGCGCTGTGCGCGCCGACCCGCCAGGCGCTGCTCACGGGACGCAACCACCACGCGGTCGGGATGGGGGCGATCACCGAGGTCGCCACGTCGATCCCGGGCTACACCTCGGTGCGGCCCCAGTCAGCGGCACCCCTGGCCGAGGTGCTGCGCCTCAACGGGTATGCGACCTCCCAGTTCGGCAAGTGCCACGAGGTTCCGATGTGGCAGACCAGCCCGGTGGGCCCGTTCGATGCGTGGCCCACGGGTGGTGGCGGCTTCGAGCACTTCTTCGGGTTCCTCGGTGGCGAGACCAACCAGTTCGCGCCCGCCCTGTACAGCGGGACGACCCCGATCGAGCCCGACCGCAGTGCCGACGGGGACTACCACTTCACCGAGGACATGACCGACCGCGCGATCGCCTGGGTGCGCCAGCAGTCGGCCCTGGCCCCGGATCGACCGTTCTTCATGTACTTCGCGCCCGGAGCGACCCACGCCCCGCACCACGTCCCCCTGGAGTGGGCGGACAAGTACCGCGGGCAGTTCGACGACGGCTGGGACGCCCTGCGCGAGCGGACGCTCGCCGAGCAGCAGCGCCGGGGCATCGTGCCCCCCGACGCTGAGCTCACCGCCCGGCATGACGAGATCCCCGCCTGGGAGGACATGCCCGACGAGCTCAAGCCGGTGCTGGCCCGCCAGATGGAGGTCTACGCCGGGTTCCTCGAGCACACCGACCACCACATCGGTCGCCTGGTCGATGCCCTCGAGGCGATCGACGCCCTGGACAACACGCTGGTGTTCTACATCCTCGGGGACAACGGTGCGTCAGCTGAGGGGCACATCAACGGCAGCTTCAACGAGTACCTGTTCTTCAACGGGGCCGCCGCGCTGGAGACACCGGAGTTCCTGGCCTCCCGCATCGACCTGTTGGGCACGCCGCAGGCGTACAACCACTTCTCGGTCGGGTGGGCGCACGCCATGGACACCCCCTACCAGTGGACCAAGCAGGTGGCCTCCCACTGGGGTGGGACCCGCAACGCGACCGTCGTCCACTGGCCGCAGGGGATCAGCGAACGGGGGCAGGTCCGCCACCAGTTCCACCACGTGATCGACATCGCCCCGACCGTCCTCGACGTCGCGGGGCTGCCCCACCCGGACCGGGTCCACGGGGTCGCGCAGGACCCGCTGCACGGGGTGAGCATGCGCTACTCGTTCGACGAGGAACACGCCGCCGACCGGCACACCACCCAGTACTTCGAGATCGGGGGCAACCGCGGGATCTACCACCAGGGGTGGACCGCCGTGACCAAGCACGCAACGCCGTGGATCGCGATGGCCGAGCTGCCCGACTTCACCGACGACGTGTGGGAGCTCTACGCCCCCGGGGACTGGACCCAGGCCAACGATCTGGCGGCGACCATGCCCGAGAAGCTCCACGAGCTCCAGGAGTTGTTCCTGTCCGAGGCCCGCAGGTACAACGTGCTGCCCCTCGACGATCGTCGCGTGGAGCGGTTCGACGCCAAGATCGCCGGCCGCCCGGAACTGATCTCCGGGCGATCCCAGCTGCTGTACGGCGGGATGGGCCGGCTCACCGAATCCTCCGTGATCAACACGAAGAACGTCTCCCACGCGGTGGCCGCGGATGTCGAGATCCCTGACGGTGGCGCGTCCGGGGTGATCGTGTCCCAAGGAGGCGCCTTCGGAGGGTGGAGCCTCTACCTGCGCGCCGACGGCGCCCCCGCGTACTGCTACAACCTGATGGGCATGAGGTCCACCACGGTCGCCGGTTCCCAACCGCTGGCACCGGGCCGGCGACGCATCGTGATGGTGTTCGACTACGACGGTGGCGGGCCGGGACGCGGCGGCGCCGTCACGCTGAAGGTCGACGGCCAGACGGTCGCGGAGGGCAGGCTCGAGGCCACGGTGCCCCTGGTCTTCTCGCTCGACGAGACCTGCGACGTCGGACACGACACGGGCACGCCGGTCGCCGACGACTACCGCTCCGAGGACAGCAGGTTCACCGGCACCGTCGAGTCCGTGCTCATCGAGGTCGCGGAAGGGGCAACCGACTTCAGCCACCTGGTGGACCCGCAGCTGCGCCTGTCCGTGGCGCTGGCCGGCCAGTAGGGCCTGCCGGGCCCGGCGTGGCTAGCCGGAGACCTCGTCCAGCGCCGACCGGATCTCCTCGGGCAGTGTGAGCTCCTCCGCCCGCAGCGCCCCGCGCAGCTGGGCGGCGGTGCGGGAGCCGAGGAGCACGGAGGCCACACCCGGACGATCCCGGACCCAGGCGACCGCAACCTCGACCGGCGCCACCCCCAGGCCCTCGGCAGCGGTGCACACGGCATCCACCACGCGCCGGTGCGGCATGTCGAGGTACTCGCGGACGAAGCCCCCGAGGTGCGGCGATGCCCCCCGGGAGTCCGCCGGGGTGCCATGCCGGTACTTCCCGGTGAGCACACCACGGCCGATGGGGGACCATGCCAGCAGCCCGGCGCCGACCGCCGACGCCGCGCCCAGCGTGTCCTCCTCGCCGTCGCGGGCCAGCAGGGAGTACTCGACCTCATTGGCGACCAGCGCCAGGCCGTGGCGGTGCTCGGCGGTCGTCGCCGCGAGCGCCAGCTGCCAGGGCGCGTAGTTCGAGACCCCCACGTAGCGGGCCTTGCCCGACTCCTGCGCGGCGGCCATCGCCGACAGCGTCTCCTCGACCGGCGTGGCGCCGTCCCAGCCGTGCACGAGCCACAGGTCGACGTAGTCGGTCCCGAGCCGCTGCAGCGACCCCTCCAACGCGCGCAGCAGGTGCCGCCGGGAGGCGTCGAAGCGACGCTCGGGCGTGCGCCGCCCGCCGGCCTTGGTCACGATCACGACGTCGTCGCGGGCGTCGGCCTCGGCCACGAGCGTCCCCAGCAGCTCCTCGGCGGCCCCGGAGGCGTAGACGTCGGCCGTGTCGAACAGCGTCCCGCCGGCCTCCAGGAACAGCGAGAACTGGTCGCGCGCCTCGTACTCGTCGGTGTCCCGGCCCCAGGTCATCGTCCCCAGACCCGTGCGGCTGACCTGTAGCCCGCTGCGTCCGACCGCCCTGCTCTCCATGGCGCGCCACGTTATCGGGTGGGGGAGCGACGCGAGGGTGAGCGACTAGGCTCGGCGCGGCGCGGCGCAGGGTCGTGGCGGCCACGAGGAGGCGCAGGGTGCGGGGCAGTCGAGGGACGGTGGCGGGCGGGGGCCCAGCCCCCATGGGGGAGCGGGTGCCACGATGATCGCCCCGCTCACGGCGCTGGCCGCCACCACGGATGCCACGTCGGACCCGATCACCTGGGCCCAGGCGGTCATCCTGGGGGTCCTGCAGGGGCTGACGGAGTTCCTGCCCGATCTCCAGCAGCGCGCACCTGCTCATCCTGTCCCAGCTCTTCGGCTGGACCGACCCGGGCGCTGCGTTCACGGCGGTCACCCAGATCGGCACCGAGACCGCCGTGATCATCTACTTCGCCAAGGACATCTGGCGGATCCTGCGGGCCTGGTTCGGCCAGTTCGCCCACCCGGAGACCCGCGGCGACCCGGACGTGCGGATGGGCTGGCTGGTGATCATCGGCACGATCCCGATCGCCCTGCTGGGATTCGTCTTCTCCGACCAGATCGAGACCGTCGCCCGCAACCTGTACCTGGTGGCCTTCACGCTGATCTTCTTCGGCATCCTGCTCGGCATCGCCGACCGCACCGCCCGGTCGGTCCACGACCTCGGCGAGCTCACGGTCCGCGACGGGATCATCTACGGGTTCTGCCAGGCCCTGGCACTGATCCCCGGGGTCTCCCGCTCGGGGGCGACCATCACCGCGGGCCTCTTCATGGGCTACACGCGCGAGGCGGCCACGCGCTACGCCTTCCTCCTGGCCATCCCGGCCGTGCTCGCCTCGGGCTTCTACCAGGCCCTGGACATCGGGTCGGACCCCGCGGTCGCCTGGGGGCCGACGATCCTGGCGACGATCATCGCGTTCGTCATCGGCTACGCCGTCATCGCCTGGCTGATCAGGTACGTGTCCACCAACTCGTACATGCCGTTCGTCATCTACCGGATCGTGCTCGGGACGCTGATCCTGGTCCTGATGGCCACCGGGGTCCTCACCAACCCCTGACCGCCGCAGCTGACCCGTCGGGCCTCACAGCCAGCCGGACCTCTTGAACGCCCGGAACATCAGCGTCAGGATCGTGGCCATCACCAGGAGCACGGCGGGGTACCCGAAGCGCCATGAGAGCTCGGGCATGTGCTCGAAGTTCATCCCGTAGATCCCGGCCAGGGCTGTGGGCACCGCCAGGAGTGCTGCGTAGGCGGCCATCTTGCGCATGTCGGTGTTCTGCTGCAGGCCCTGGCGGGCGTTGGAGGCCTGCAGCATCGTCATGAGCAGGCTCTCGTAGGACTCCACGTCGTCGTTGACCCGCAGCAGGTGGTCCCCGAGGTCGTGGAAGTGGGTGCGCAGCGTCGTCGGGGATGTTGGGCATCCTGCCCTCCACGAGTCGCTGCGCGTGGGGCACCAGGGGGGCCACCGCCCGGCGCAGCTCGAGGTTCTCCCGCTTGAGCAGGTAGATCGTCCTCGCTGTCGTCGGTGACGGCCGGGGAGAACACCTGCTCCTCGATGGTGTCCAGATCCCTGCCGATCTCGTCGGCGGCCTCGAGGTACCCGTCGACGATGGCATCGGCGATCGCGTGGACGGCCGACAGGGGCCCGTGCGCCAGGAGCTCGGGGCGCTCGGTGGTGTCCAGCCGCACCGGGCCCAGCGAGCCGACGGGACCCAGCCGCACCGTGACGCACGTACGACGGGCCCGAGCATCACGGCGATCTGCCCGGTCTCGATGGCCGAGGTGGGCTCGTCGTAGATGACGACCTTGAACACGATCAGTGCGCCCACCCTCGGCGATCTCGGCCTTGGCCCGCTGGCGGGGGTTGAGCGCGTCCGCGATCCACAGCGCCGGGATGGCGAAGACCTCGGCCAGCGCGTCGAGCTCCTTGCGCGTGGGCGAGGCCAGGGCGATCCACAGGAAGTCCGAGGGATCGCTGGTTGCCCGCTCGTACATCGCCCGCACCAGGGACACCGCATCAGGGGTCAGCGTGCCCGCCGACCGGATCACCTGGGACTGCGCCGCATCGACCTCGACGCCCCCGCAGTAGCGGCCCATTCCCACGATCACTTCGGCATGATCGCACCCGGGACCGGCCGTGGCTAGGCTGCGGGACTGTGACCACCGTCCTGCTGATCCGCCACGGCCGGACCGCGGCCAACGCCACGGGGATCCTGGCCGGTCGCACCGCCGGCGTCCCACTCGACGCCCAGGGCCGCCGGCAGGCCCGGACCCTGGGCACCCGGCTGCGGGACGTGACCCTCGACGCGGTGGTGCACTCACCGCTCGAGCGCTGCGTGCAGACAGCCGACGGGGTCCTGGCCCACCACCCCGACGTGCCGCGCCATCCCGACGACCGGCTCTTCGAGTGCGACTACGGGGACTGGACCGGCCGGTCCCTGGCCGAGCTGGCCAAGGAGCCGCTCTGGCCGGTGATCCAGGACGCGCCCTCGACGGTGACCTTCCCGGGTGGGGAGTCGATGCTCGCCATGGCGCAACGGGCGACCGCCGCCGATCGCCGACTGCGTCTGCGACGCACCCCGAGGGCGTCGTCGCCGTGGTCTCCCACGGGGACGTGATCAAGGCGATCCTCTCCGACGCGCTGGGCCAGCCTCTCGACATGTTCCAGCGCATCGTGGTCGGTCCCGGATCGCTGAGCGTCGTGCGCTACCACGGGGACCGCGCCATGGTCCTGCGGATGAACGACACCGGCCGGGCCCTGCCGGTGTCGGCCGGTGCGGGCCGCCCGACGGTCGGTGGGGGAACGGGCTGACCGGGGCCCCGCCCTCACCGGCCTCCCCGCCTCCCGGCCCTCCCCGCCCGACTGCGCCCGGCCGGCCCGCGGACCTGCCCATCCGCGGGCGGGTCTGCGCGCACCCGGCTAGTCTGGCGGGCATGGCCCGGCAGATCCTCCTCCACGACCCCGTGGAGCGCTTCGTCACGGGCACCGTCGGGATGCCCGGGGAGCGCACGTTCTTCCTGCAGGCCCGCATCGGGGAACCTCATCAGCAGCGTCGCCCTGGAGAAGGCCCAGGTCGCGACGCTGGCCGACCGGCTCGAGGACCTGATCGCCGACGTCGGCCGGCAGGCTCGGCCTCGACATCCCCGAACCCGGCCCCCTGGACCTCGACGCCCTCGAGGTCCCGCTGGTCGAGGAGTTCCGGGTCGGCGCCATCGCGTTCGGCTGGGATCCGGCCACCGACCAGATGCTGTTCGAGCTGCACGGCCAGACCACCGACGAGGAGCTGGACCCCACCGAGCTCGACGACGAGGACGACGGGCCCCCGGTCCTGCGCGTGCGCACCACCCTGCGCCAGGCAGTCGACTTCATCACCCGCGCCCGCAGGGTCGTGGCCGCCGGGCGCCCGCCGTGCCCGTTCTGCCAGCAGCCGCTGGACCCGAAGGGTCACATCTGCCCGCGGGCGAACGGCTACAAGCGGTGACCTTGCCGGCGCTGGCGCTGGCCACGGGCGAGCTGCACGTGATCGGCCGCCTCGCCGAGGCCTCCAACCTCGCCCTCCTCGCCGAGGTCGCCACCGACGGCGGGCCCCTGCGCTGCATCTACAAGCCGGTGTCAGGGGAGCGCCCGCTGTGGGACTTCCCCGGGGCGGCGCTGGCCGCACGCGAGGTCCTGACCTCCGAGGTGGCGCGCTGCTTCGGCTGGGACCTCGTCCCGCCGACCAGCTGGCGCGAGGAGGGACCGTTCGGCGCCGGCATGTGCCAGGCCTGGGTGGAGGCCGTCGACGACGACCCCGTCGCGCTGTTCCCGTCCGGGCGGGTCCCCGACGGGTGGTGCGAGGTCGCCGAGGGCCGCGACGCGTCCGGATCGGCGATCGTGCTCGCCCACGAGTCCAGTGCGCAGCTGCAGCGCATGGTCGTCCTCGACGCGCTGGTCAACAACGGCGACCGCAAGGGCGGTCATGTCCTGCGCCGCGCGGACGGCTCCGTCGCCGGGATCGACCACGGCGTGACCTTCCACGCCGAGGACAAGCTGCGCACGGTCCTGTGGGGGTGGGCCGGTCGAGCCGATCCCCGAGGACCTGCTGGCCGAGGTCGTCCAGGGGGCCGGCGGGCTTCCTGGACCTGGTCGAGCAGTGGGGGAGTGACACCCCGCACCGGGCCGCCCACCTCTCCGCCGAGGAGGTCCGGGCAGCCGGGGACCGGCTGCGGGAGCTGGTCGACGCGGGCACGTTCCCGATGCCCGGGGACGCAGTGGCCCTCGCTCCCGTGGCCGCCCATGTGACATCGGCTGGCCGTCATCGTCACCGTCGGATGCGGCCGCTGACCCCGTCGACGATCACGTCCGCGGCCGCACGGGTCCCGTCGGCCGTGAAGTGGGCCTGCTCGTGTGCCTGCCACGCACGCCACTGGGGCGCGAGCGCAGCCCCGTCACGCTCCACCCCTCGCTGGAGCCTGAGCTCGGCCGGCGCCTCCACCCAGACGACGAGGCTGGACCGTTCCCGGACCCGCGCTGACCCACTGGCACACCCCTCGAGGATGACGACCGGTGCGGCGGGGACCGTCACCCATTCGGCGTAACGCCCGAGGGCCCAGTCGAACCTCGGATGCATGCCCGGGAAGCCCCGCCCCCCACGGGACGAGCAGCCACGCCTCGACGCGCGACGCCAGGGGGTCGCCCAGCGCCTGCCCCCAGCCCTCGTACAGGTCATCCATGTGCACGACGGGCGCGCCGCCCAGCGCCTCAGCCAGGGCCTCGGCGAGGGTCGTCTTCCCGGACCCGGCTGGCCCGTCGATGCAGACCAGTCGCGTGGACCCGCAGCGCGGTTCGGCGTCCGCGATGCGCGTGGCGAGGGCGGGGACGCACTGGGGAACAGGCACCGGCCCATCATCGCGCGTCCCCTCTGCGGTGGGCCCGCTGGTCACGGGTAGCTGACGGGCTCACCCCCCACTGGGCACTGGGAGAAGCTCCCGTCACCGTCGCTGAAGGCAAGGGTGGCCGACCACTGGAAGGTGCTCCCGATCTCCGGCATCGCTGACATCGGGTACGTGGCCGTGATGACCTTGCTCGGCTCAGCCCACACGACATTGGGGCCGGTGGTCCCAGGGGTCGGGGTTTCGCCGTCCGGGAACTCCACCGCAACCATGTACTGCGACCCCCCGTCCCCGCTGACGATGGTCGCGGCGTAGCTTCCGGTCTCTGGAGGCACGTCGCTCGCTGTCCACGTCAGCCTCAGCTCGTCACCGAGGCTCTCCAGCGTGACCGACTCCAGGTCGACCGGGGGGTCGCCGATGGGCGTGCACGCGAGAGTCATTGGGGGGGACGAGGAGGCGGCAGCGGCGGACGGCTCCTCGACGCCATCAGAGCACCCGGCCATGACCAGGGCCAGGACCAGGGCGAGCGGCGCCAGCGCTCGGTTGTTCACGTCGTACCCCCATCACGTGACGATCACTTGGTGACCCAGCATGGCATGGGGGTCGATTCCGTTCCGGCTGGAGGACGTGATCACACCCCTGGGTCGGCATCGACCCAGGACCGGGCACCCACCCCGCGGTGGGCCATCATGGGGCCCATGCAGACGCCGAGCGACCTGGTGGACCTGTGGCGGGACTGCTCCCGCGTCGTCGTCCTGACGGGCGCGGGAGTCTCCACCGACTCGGGGATCAGCGACTTCCGTGGGCCCAACGGGCTGTGGACCCGCAACCCCGCGGCCCAGGCGATGTTCACCATCGACACCTACATGCGCGACCCGGAGGTCCGCCGGCAGGCGTGGGCCAACCGGCGCCAGAACCCGGCCTGGACCGCCGAGCCGAACCGCGGGCACCACGCCCTGGCCGCACTGCAGCGGTCCGGTCATCTGGCGACCCTGATGACCCAGAACATCGACGGCCTGCACCAGCGCGCCGGGTCCAGCAACGTCCTCGAGCTGCACGGGACGATCTGGGAGGTGACGTGCATGTCCTGCGGGGGACGGTGGCCCACCCCGGAGGTGCTGGCACGTCCGGAGCCCGACCCGCCGTGCGTGCTCTGTGGGGGGATCCTCAAGACCGCGACCGTCTCGTTCGGCCAGGCACTCGACCCACGGGTGCTCGATGCGGCGTTCGCGGCCGCCGACGAGTCGGACCTGCTCGTGGCGATCGGGACCTCCCTGCAGGTGAACCCGGTCGCCGGCCTCGCAGGTGTCGCCGGGACGCTGGCGATCGTCAACGCCGAGCCCACGCCCTACGACGACGAGGCCGACGTGGTGGTGCGCGACTCGATCTCCGACGTGCTCGACGAGGTGCGCCGCTCGGTGGCGTGAGCGCCTGCGGCAGGATGCGGGGCATGACCCTCCTGCAGACGGCACGCGGCGACTTCGACGTGATCATGGACGGTCCCGAGGACGGGCCGGTCGTGATCCTGCTCCACGGCTTCCCGGAGCTCAACATCTCGTGGCGCCACCAGATCCCCGCGCTGGCCGCAGCCGGGTACCGCGTCGTCGCACCGAACCAGCGCGGGTACGCCGGGTCGGCCCGGGACGGCTCGTATGCCACGGCGGACCTGGCCGCTGATGTCGTCGCGATGCTCGATGCGGTGGGCGCCGAGCACGCCGTCGTGGTCGGTCACGACTGGGGCGGGGGAGTGGCGTGGACGGTGGCGCACCTGTACCCCCAGCGGGTCTCGGCGCTGGTGGCCCTGAACTGCCCACCCCCACGGGTCCTTGCCGCGCACCTGCTGCGCAGTCCCGGGCAGCTGCGCAAGTCCTGGTACATCTTCTTCTTCCAGCTCCCGATCCTGCCCGAGAGGTTCGTCAGCCGGTCGATGCCGGGGATGCTGCGCGGGGGATCGCACGTACGCGAGGTCTGGAACCGCGAGTCGCTGACCCCCTACGCCGAGGCGTTCGCCACCGCGGACGACGCCCACGGTCCGATCAACTGGTACCGCGGCGCCGTCCGCGGCGCCGTCCGCGGCGCCCTGCGTGGCGCGGGCCGCCACCTGCACCCGATCGCTGTGCCCGTCCTGATCATCTGGGGGGTGCACGACGCCTTCCTGGGCATGGAGATGGTCAGCCCCGAGTCCCTGCGCGGCACGCTCGCCTTCCCGAACGAGGCCACGGTCGTCCCGATCGAGTCGGCCGGGCACTTCGTCCAGAACGAGGCACCGGAGCAGGTCAACGCCGCCCTGCTCGGGTGGTTGGCCACGCACGCGCCGGTGACCGCCTGACCCTCGGGCCCTCCGGCCCTTGCCAGAGGGCGCGGCCGAGTGCAGCGTGGGAGCCGTGGCCGGCACGGCTGCACCCTCCCAGCCCCGGGGGCTGACCAGCGCCGAGGCCGCTGACGCACTGACCCGCGTCGGGCCCAACGTCCTCCCGCAGACCGAGCAGGTCCCGGCCTGGCGCCGGCTGTCCACGCAGTTCGTGCACTTCTTCGCGCTGCTGCTGTGGGTCGCTGCCGTGCTGGCGGTCGTGGGCGGGATGCCGGCCCTGGGAGCAGCCATCGTCGCTGTCGTCCTGGTCAACGGGGTGTTCGCATTCGTGCAGGAGAACCGGGCCGAGCGCGCCGCAGCAGGGCTGCGCGACCTGCTGCCGGTCTACGCCACCGTCCTGCGCGACGGCCGCGAGCAGCAGGTCACCGCGGACCTCATCGTCCCCGGCGACGTCGTGCTCCTGGTCGCCGGCGACCGCATCACCGCGGACATGTCCTGCCTGGAGGCGCAGACGGCCCTCGTCGACACCTCGACCCTCACCGGGGAGAGCACGCCCCAGGAGGTCGGCGCCGGCGACGAGGTCCTCGCGGGCTGCTTCCTGGTCCAGGGACGGGTCACCGCCGTGGCGCGGGCCACCGGCGCCGCGACCCGGCTCGGGCACATCGCCCGGCTCACCCAGCAACCGCGTCCCGCCACCCCGCTGGAGCGCGACATCGGGCGCCTCGTGCGCATGATCGCGACTCATCGCCGGCGCCGTGGGCGTGGGGTTCTTCGCCCTGATGCTCGCCCTGGGGGTCCCCGCCTCGGACGGGTTCATCTTCGGGATCGGGGTGACCGTCGCCCTCGTCCCCGAAGGGCTGCTGCCCACGGTGACCCTGTCCCTGGCGATCGGCGCCCAGCGGATGGCAGGGCAGAACGCCCTGGTCCGCAGGCTGGAGTCCGTCGAGACCCTGGGCGCCACGACCTTCATCTGCACGGACAAGACCGGGACCCTGACCGAGAACCAGATGAACGTGGTCCGCATCTGGACCCCCGCGGGCCAGGCGCAGATCCAGGGGCGCGGATTCAGCGCGCAGGCGCAGGTCACGGTGTCGGACCCGAGGGCGCACGAGCGCGGTCCGCGAGGTGGCCAGGGCAGCCGCCCAGGCGTCGCCACCGCCGGAGTGGATCGGCGCCCAGCGCGTGGGGGACCCCGTCGAGGTGGCGATCGCGGTCCTGGTCGAGCGCCTGGGCCTCGACGACGGCGCGGCGGCCGTCGAGGGCTACCTCCCGTTCGACGTCCACCGGCGGCTGGCCGTCGCCCTCCTGCCCGACCGGCTGGTCTGCAAGGGCGCGCCGGAGGCGATCCTCGCCGCGTGCGACGCGGTCCCGCCGACGGCCGACGGGCGCCCTGGCCGCCCTGCTCGAGCGGGGGCTGCGGGTCCTGGCGGTGGCCGAGGGGCCCCGGGACGCGGTCCCGGCCGCCACCGGATGACCACGGGGCTGCTGAGCTCGCCCACCTCACCCTGCTGGGCCTCCTCGGCTTCCACGACCCGCCGCGCGAGGGCGTGACGCAGGCCATCGCCGAGTGCCGGCGCGCAGGGGTCAAGCTCGCCATGATCACCGGCGACCACCCGACCACCGCCCGCCGCATCGCCGAGCAGATCGGCCTGGCCCTGCCCGACTCCCCGGTCCTGGTGGCCGACGAGCTCCCCGAGGACACTCGCGGTGATGGGGGCCATGGTCGACCACGACGGCGTCGTCCTGGCCCGGGCCGACGCCGGAGGACAAGCTGCGCATCGCCCAGGCCCTGCAGGCCCGCGGCCACATCGTGGCGATGACCGGCGACGGGGTGAACGACGCCCCCGCGCTGAAGATGGCCGACATCGGGATCGCGATGGGCCGCTCCGGCACCGAGGTGGCCCGCGAGGCCGCCGACCTGGTCCTGCTCGACGACCACTTCGCGACCATCGTCGCGGCGGTGCGCCAGGGGCGCGAGACCTTCCTCAACGTGCGCCGGTTCCTGACCTACCACCTCACCGACAACGTGGCCGAGCTGGCCCCGTTCCTGCTGTGGGCGCTGTCCGGTGGGCGGTTCCCGCTGGCCCTGGGCGTCATGCAGATCCTCGCCCTCGACCTGGGCACCGACACGCTGCCGGCCACGGCGCTGGGGGCGGAGCGGGCCGGTGCCCGGGTCCTGGACCATCCGCCGGTCAGCGGGCGCCTGCTGGACCGGACCGTCGCGTGGCGGGCGTTCGGGATCCTCGGCCCCACCGAGGCGATCGCCGAGATCGCGGTGTTCACCGCCGCCCTCTGGGCGGCGGGATGGCGGCTGGGGGAGTCCTTCCCGCACGGCTCCGCGCTGGCCGCCGCCTCCGGTGGGGCGTTCCTCACGGTCGTCGTGATGCAGATGGCCAACTCGTTCGCGTGCCGCAGCACGCGCCTGCCGGCGTGGCGGCTGCCGTGGACGAGCAACCGGTTCCTGCTCGTGGCCGTGGCCACCTCGACCGCGTTCGCCCTCATGTGCCTGCTCGTGGACCCGGTCGCCAGGGTGCTGGGGCAGGCGTGGCCGCCGGCGGCGGTGCTCCCGATGATCGCGCTGAGCGCCCCGCTGCTGCTGGGGGTGGACGCGGTGTGGAAGCGGTGGCTGCGCCATCGGGTGTGACCTCTTGCCCGAGCACGGCAAGTGTGATTACATGATTACATGACTACACAACACAGAGGACGCACGCATCAACGACTGGCTCGAGGGCCGGCTTCCCGACGACTGGTTCGAGTCGTTCACCGTGACGGGGGACCGCGAGGAGATCACGATCGTCGGCACCATCAGCGCCCCGGAGTCCGGCTCCGCCGAGGGCCAGTCCGGACGGATCCGGCGCTTCCGCGAGGAGACCCGCTCCGCTCGGATCGCCATCGCCCAGGAGCTCGAGGCCAGCACCGGGCGCAAGGTCACGTGGGGGGCCACCTGCGGGGAGACCACCGAGATCTTCACCCGGCTCTCGGTTCCGGTCATGACCCGGCTCGCGCAGCCGCAGCGGATCGTCCTGGACACGCTCGTCGAGTCCGGCGTCGCCCGCTCGCGCTCCGACGCCCTGGCGTGGTGCGTACGCCTGGTCGCCGCGCACCAGGGGGAGTGGCTGGCCGACCTCGACTCCGCCATGACAGCGGTCCGCACGGTGCGCGAGCAGGGGCCCACGGCCTGACCGGGGCAGGGCCCAGGCGGAGGTACGGGACTCCGAGGCAGATCCGTGCTACCGTTGTGATCGCTGCAACAGCAGGTTTCGCCACATGTTGGGACGCCCGCGGATGTCTCCGTCGGGCTTTTTGATTTCTGGCTGGCCCACCGAGGCAGCCCAGGGATCGGCACTGCGTTGGCCCTGCAGACACAGCACACACAAAGGAAATAAGAAATGGCACAAGGCACAGTCAAGTGGTTCAACGGCGAGAAGGGCTTCGGCTTCATCGCTCAGGACGGCGGCGGTCCGGACGTGTTCGTCCACTTCTCGGCCATCGCGGCCGATGGGTACCGCTCGCTGGACGAGAACCAGCGCGTCGAGTTCGACATCACGCAGGGCCAGAAGGGCCCGCAGGCGGAGAACGTGCGCGTCATCTGACCGCCGCTCAGTCTTGGGAGGGCCTCCACCGCACGGTGGGGGCCCTCTCGTCGTTCCCAGGGTCCGCCGTGCCGCAATAGGGTCGACCGGTACACCGCGGCGGTTCGCCGCGCCGATACACCGGGCATGGCGCCCGCAGTGACGTCGACCTTCGCCGTGGACGGCCGCCGCGTCGGGTGGCACCCGTACGGCGACCCCGTCCCGTCGCCCGATCCTGTTCGTGCACGGCTGGGGGATGATGCTCCCGGGTACCGGCGGGCCCTGGACGCCCTGGCCGGACGGGCTGGGCGGTCCATGCGTGCGACCTGCCCGGCTTCGGACGCTCCGACCCGCTGCCCCTGAGTCGTTCGTCCCTGGCCGGGTATGCCGCAGTTCGTCGCCGACGCCCATCGGGTCGGGCCGCTGCAGGGGGAGCCGGTCCCCGTGGCGGGGCACTCGTTCGGCGCCGGGATCGCCGCCCGGGCCGCAGCCACCGACCTGACCGCCTTCGCAGCACTCCTGCTGATCTGCCCTGTGGGCGGTGCCGGGTCGTCCCTGCGGTCGTGGATGTCCCTGGCCGCGCGGGATGGTCATGGAGTTCAACCAGGAGCTGGCGATCAGGGCCTCCGACTCCCTGTCCGCGTGCTGCGCAATCCGCTGCCGCTGGCGCCTGTCGGCCTATGCGGCGAAGACCGCGGACCTGACCGGCGAGCTCGCGACCCTGCACCGGCGATCCGTGCCGGCACACCTCGTCCTGGCCGACCACGACTCGATCGTTCCGGCGGGTCGGCTGCGGACCGCCCCGTCAGCCTCCACCCGGGTCGTCGCCGGCAACCACGGCTGGATGCTGCGTCAACCCGGACGAGTTCGCCGCCACTGCCGATCGGCTCCTCTCCGCCGCCTGACCGCGTTCAGCAGCAGCCCACCAGCCGGAGGCGCCGGGGAGGACGACGACCTCGCTCAGCCTACCTTACATAATGTGCATTATCGGTCATCTACACGGGGCATCGCGGTCCAGGATCGCGTCGGGTTTGCTGGGCCCGTGCAGTGATCGCGGTCGGATCTGGACGAACGCGATCCGCTCAGAACCCGACGCGATCCGCAAGGCGGCCGCGAGCGTCAGCTCGCGTCGCCGGTGGTCAGCGGGACCGGCGCCGACGCGCCGGAGTCGACGGCGATCTTGCGCGGCTTGGCCGCCTCAGCGACCGGCAGCGTGAGCATCAGCACGCCGTTGGTGTACGACGCTGCGATGTTCTCCAGGTCGACGCCGTCGCCGAGCGTGAGCTGGCGGGCGAATGTGCCGCTCACCCGTTCGGCCGCCAGCCACTCGACACCCTCGGGCCCAGCAGCCCGTTGCGCACGAATGGTCAGGACGCGGCCGTCGACATCCACGTCGATCGAACCGGGATCGATTCCCGGCAGATCGCACAGCAGGATCCAGTGATCGCCGTCCCGGTACAGGTCGATCGGCATGGCGCGCATCGCCTGGCCGACATCGACAGCCGTCGTGAACATCCGCTCAGCGAGCCGATCGAGGTCACGGAACGGATCGAAACGAGTTGCCACCTCAACCACCTCCTCGTGTCCATGAGTGGCAGTTCCACGTTAGCACTCGGGCATGGAGAGTGCCAGTCCGGCATCCCCGACCGGGTCCACCCGCGAACTCCGGGCGAGTGGATCAGGCCGTCAGATCCGCACCTGGTGTCGGCCGGCGGCTGCATGCCGAACCCCTCGCCCGCAGCGATCTCCAGCTCCGCGGCCTCGTGCGCCAGGCGCTCGGCCTCCGCGCGCTCGCCGGCCTCATGGTGCTCGCGGGTGCGCTGGGCCATCCGCTCGCGCATCGTGGCCCGATCCAGGTGCATGGGCTCCGTGGTGGTCAGGAAGTCCACCATGACGCGGGCGAACCGGGACGGCTCGTCCATGTGCGGGAAGTGCTCGGACTGCTCGAAGATCTCCAGCCGGCTGCCCGGGATCACCTCATGGGCGTGGTAGGCGTGGGCGACCGGGATGACGGTGTCGCGCGCCCCCCACACGATCAAGGTGGGTCGGCCCTCGGTGAGGTACAGCCGGTCCACGGCGCTCACCCGTTGGCCGCCGGGCTCGACGACGCTGCGCAGCGTGTGGACGAACGCGGCCCGCGACGGGCTCTCGGACAGGCTCGAGTAGCCGCGGACGACCTCGACCGTCGACGGCCGTGGCCGTGGCCGCACCGGCATCCGGGACAGCACCCGGGAGGCCGCCATGCCGGCGTTGCGCACGTGCCGGTTGGCGATGACCGGCAGGATCAGCTCCACGCCGGGCATCGTGCCGGCGCGCAGGGCCCTGCTGACCTCGCGGCCGAATCCCCCGCTGTCGACCAGGACGAGCCGCTCGGTGTGCTCGAAGTACTGGTAGGCGAACTGCATGGCCACCCCGCCGCCCAGGGAATGGCCGACGATCGTGGCGCGGTCGTGGCCGAGGCAGTCCATCAGGTCGCGGACCTGGGTCGCGAAGCCGCCGAGCGAGTAGTCCGCCCCGGGCACGTCCGAGGCGCCGTGGCCGTAGAGGTCCGGGGCGATGACGTGGGCGTGCTCGGCCAGGGCGGGGATCACCGGGTCCCAGGTCGCGCTGCTGCTGGTGATGCCGTGGATGAGCATGAGGACCGGCAGCGTCGGATCCCCGGCCACCCGGTAGGCGACCCGATGGCCGTGGATGATGGCCTCGGCCCGGTGCACCGGCTCCTGCTGCATCGCGCCTCCTCGGACCACCTGGACCAGGGGCCGGTTCTAGAGTGCCAGTCCGCCTCGGCGGCCCGACACCGCCCCCGTGATCGTGTCAACCGAGCAGCACCCACCCCGCCAGGGCGCAGGTGAGGACGACCAGGTGCGGGGCGATCCGGAATGTCACGAGCGAAACGAATGCGGCACCGGCCAGCAGCAGCTCCGCCCACCCGGTGACCGCACTGGTCCAGACCGGGTCGTAGAGGGCCGCGGCGAGGAGGCCGACCACCGCCGCGTTCACGGCCGCAAGGGCCCTGCGCACGCGCACCTACCGGCCAGTCGGTGCCAGTGCCCGAGGGCGGCGACCACCAGCAGCCAGCCCGGGCAGGAAGATCGCGACCAGTGCCACGATGCCCAGCACCGGTCCCCCGGCCGCGGCGCCGAGGTAGCCGGCGAACGTGAACAGTGGCCCGGGGACGGCGTTGGCCAGGCCGTAGCCGGCCACGAAGTCCGCCTGCGTCAGGGCGCCGGACCCGACCACCACCTCCTCCAGCATCGGCAGCACGACATGGCCGCCACCGAACACCAGCGCCCCAGCGCGGTAGAAGCCGGCAACCAGGACCACCCACTCCTCCGGCCAGAGCCGGGCCAGGATCGGCAACCCGACGAGCAGGGCCAGGAAGCCCGTGATCGCCGCTGCCGGGACCCAGCGGGGCAGCTGGGGCCCCCAGACGCCTCCCCGCCGTTCCCAGAACACGTTCGACATCGCGGACGAGCAGCAGGCCCACAGCCCCAGCGACCACCAGGACCATGGACGGCATCCAGACCGTGGGCACGGCCAGGACCGCCGCCGCCGAGACCGACGGCCACCGCCCTCACGAAACCCGTCGCACAGCGATCGCGCCATCAGCACCACCGCCTGGGCGACGACAGCGACAGCGGCCACCTTCAGCCCGGCGGCCACTCCCCCGGGCACCCCGACACCACTGCCCACGATCACGCCCGCCGCGATCAGCAGGACGGCCGAGGGCAGGGTGAACCCGAGCCACGCACGCAGTGAGCCCGGGATGCCCGCCCGCTGCAACCCGATCCCCATCCCCACCTGGGAGCTGGCCGGGCCGGGCAGGAACTGCGCCAGCGCCACGAGGTCGGCGTACTGGTCCTCTCCCAGCCACCGCCGTCGCCCGACGAACTCGGTGCGGAAGAAGCCCAGGTGGGCCACGGGGCCACCGAAGGAGGTCATACCCAGGCGCAGGAAGGCCCGGCCCACCCCCTGTGTCGCGGTCGTCGCCTCCCCCAGCCGCCACGCCGGGGCACGCTGGACGGGCGGTCGGACACGGCCCCATCATGTCCCACGGGCAGGGGGAACGGGTTTAGGTCGCCTTAGCCTGACCGAACGACATCGCGGGGCGCCCCGCGGACCCCGGGGCCCCCATACTGGTCCCAGAACGCCGCGTCCACCCCGAGGAGCCCGCCGTGCCCCGGTTCATCCGCCCGCTTGTTGCGGGCGCCGCGGCCACGGCCCTGCTGGCCGGCATGGCCCCGGCCTCGCTGACGAGTCGGCCTCCGCCGCGCCCCGGGATCGTCCGCAGCTCGCGGCCTGCCCGACGTCGCGGCTCCCCGTCCAGCTCAAGACGTCACCGCCACCGATGCGAACCTCCGCTCCACGCGCAACGAGGTCTCCGTCCTGCTCGACGACGGCTCGGGCACCCCCACGGTCACCAAGCTGCGCGCCGACACGCCGGCCGCAGGCCGACCAGCTCGCCGCCGACCTCGATGCCCAGCCGGGCGTTGTTGCTGCCCCCACCACGCGGCTGCGTGCCTTCGATTCCGACAACCCGGAGCCGATGGCGCCGTCCCAGTGGAACCTGCCGATGGTGGGAGCCACGGACGCCTGGGCCACCAGCCAGGGGGCGGGCGTGGTCGTCGCCGTCATCGACACCGGCGTGGACGCCACCCACCCCGACCTCGCCGGCCGCGTCCTGCCCGAGATCGACCTGCTCCCCGAGGTCCCCCCGCCCCCGAGCAGAACGGGCACGGCACCCGCGTCGCCAGCATCATCGCGCGGCCCCTCAACGGCGTCGGGCATGGCCGGCGTGGCCCCCCAGGCCACGATCCTGCCGGTCTCGGCGCTCGACCCCGCGGGCTACGGCGACAGCAGCACCGTGGCGCGCGCGATCATCGCCGCCGCCGACGCCGGGGCACGGGTCATCAACCTCTCCCTCGGCGGACCCGACAAGGACCCGGTGCTGGACCGGGCCTGCGCCTACGCCTTCGCCAAGGGCGCGATCGTGGTTGCCGCGGGCGGCAACAGCTACCTGACGGCAACCAGGTGCAGTACCCGGCCGCCTCGCCCAACGTCCTGGCGGTGGCCTCCGTGGACCGCACGGCAACCCCTCGGGGTTCTCCAACACCGGGCCCGCACATCGACATCGCCGCCCCCGGCGAGGAGATGCTGGCGCCCTCCCGGGCGGCGGCTACAACGTGGAGTCCGGCACGTCCTTCGCCGCACCCCACGTCGCGGCAGCCGTGGCCCTGGTCCTGGCCGCCAACCCCGCGCTGACCGCCGCCGAGGCCGCCTCCGTGGTCCAGATGACCGCCGCCGACGACGCCAGCGGCAACGGCCGCGACGACCAGCTCGGCCAGGGGATCGTGCGCGCGGACCGCGCCGTGGCCACAGCGCTCGACGATCACGTCGGCCGGGCCTGCCAGCCGACGCCAGGCTCCGGCTGCGGGGCTTCAATGCCCTGGGCGAGCCCGGCCGGCGCGGGCAGGCCACGAGCTTCACCGTCAGGTCCAGGCCCGCTACCCGGACGGCATCTGGCGCGCCGACCCGATCCCGACCCTGGTGCGCTTCGAGTTCAGGCCCTCCGGATCGAGCAAGTACCGCCAGGTCGCCGCGTGGCCTCCGGTCGCCGACGGCCGGGCGACCCTCAGCGCGGTGCCCCCGCGCATCGGGACGTGGCGGGCGCGGGTCCAGCAGGCCAACGGGCGCTGGACCGCCAGCGGCGCGGACTTCCTGAAGGTCCGTCGCTAGGTGTCGCGCCCGACGCACCCCTTCCTCGTCGGAGCCCATCCCCTGGCCATGGCCCATCGCGGCGGGGCAGCCGAGTCCGCGGAGAACTCCCCCCCGGCCTTCCAGCACGCGGTGGACCTCGGCTTCCGCTGGATCGAGACCGACGTGCGCGCCACGATCGACGGGCACGCCGTCGTCTTCCACGACGCCACCCTGGATCGCACCACGGACGCCACGGGCCCCCTGTCCGCGCTGCCGCTGGCGCACGTCCAGTCGGCCCGGATGGCCGACGGCCAGTCCCCGATCACCCTTGCCGAGGCGCTGCGCCGATGGCCCGACGTCCGCTTCAACGTGGACGTGAAGTCCGACGACGCGGTCGCTGCCTTCCTGCGCGCCGTGGCCGACGCCGACGCCTGGGACCGGGTGTGCGCCGCGTCCTTCTCGACCCCCCGGCTGAGCCGGCTCCGGGCGCTGCCGGTGCCCGGCTGGCGACCTCGATGGGCCCCTCCGAGGTGACCCGACTCGTCCTCGGCGCGCCCGTCCACTCCCCCGCATGCGCCGCCCAGGTCCCGCACCGCGCGCGGGGCATCCCGCTCGTCACGCGCCGGTTCGTCCGCCTGGCCCACCGCCGCGGACTGCAGGTGCACGTCTGGACCATCAACGACCCCGTCGAGATGCGGACCCTGCTCGACCTCGGGGTCGACGGCCTGGTCACTGACCGTCCCACCCTGCTGCGCGAGGTGCTCATCAGCCGTGGCTGCTGGGGCTAGGGCCGACGCCCCGGTGGCGACGGGTACCAGCCGCCCGCCGGAACCGCTACCATGGGCCAGTCCCGAGACCCGCCTGCGGGGATCGAGCCCACGGCACGCGCCCTCACCTTCGTGATCCGCCTCCGCGACTCCTCGCGCGTTTGGGGTGCACGGCGCCGGGGAATGTAGAGCGGGACACTCGTTGTTACTCATCTGCGCGGCTCTCAGCCGCCGGGTGCGTGACAACCCCCGACGGGCACACACGCGGAAAGGCACGACATCATGGGCAACGGCGCTGTTCGCGGGACGCGGCTGGGATCCACCAGCTACGAGAGCGATGCGGGCGTGGACTTCGCGACCCGTCAGATGACCACCTACGACTGCGCGGCCGGGCACGCCACGACGCTGCCGTTCTCCGACGAGGCGGAGATCCCCTTCGACTGGGAGTGCGCCACCTGCGGCGGGCCGGCGGTCCTGCGCGACGGCGTCGAGCCCGAGCGCAAGCCGGAGAAGCACGTGCGCACCCACTGGGACATGCTGCTGGAGCGTCGCACCCTCGCGGAGCTCGAGGAGGTCCTCGAGGAGCGCCTCGACGTCCTGCGCGAGATGCGCGGCGAGGAGATCCGCCGCTCGGCGTGATCGGCTAGTCCTGCGGACCGGCGATCTCGCCGCGCACCACCCTCGGACCGGGTTCCGGCTCACCGCCGGCCCGGTCCGTTGCGTCTGCCCCCGACGGACCCTGCGGTGCGGGTTCGCCCTCCACGACCTGGCCCGGGATCACGTCACCGGGCACGACCGTCGTCCGGGGCGCACCCGTGGCGTCGGTCACGGTGATCACCGAGACCCCGCGCTTGCGCATGGCCGCCTCCGTGCCGCGCAGGATGTGCCCCGAGACCCACCGCTGGACCGGGGGGACCAGCAGCGCCAGGCCCACGAGGTCGAGGACCAGCCCCGGCAGGGCGATGAACGCTCCTGCGGCGATGCGCCAGCCCCGGGCCGGCGGGGCACTGCGGGCGCCCCACCGGATGACCGCCATCCCGGCCACCACGTCCAGGACCAGGACCAGCATCGCCACGGCGCCGCCGAACCGGTCGACCAGCGCCAGGACCGCGGCGACCTCCGCCACGGCCAGGAGGGCCAGGAATGCGAGCGTGAGGAACCTGGCCATCTAGCGACCCCCCGCCGCGCGCCGTGAGCCCCGGGCCTCCCGGCGGCGCCGCACGGCGGACCGGGCCTTCTCAGCCCGCTCCTGCGCACCCCAGACCGTGACCCGCCACAGGGCCTCGCGCACGATGCTTCCGCTCATCTTGGAGGTTCCGTACTCGCGCTCCACGAAGGTGATCGGGACCTCGACGACGCGCATCCCGGAGTTGACCGTGCGCCGGGCCATGTCCACCTGGAAGCAGTACCCCTGCGAGGCGACGTTGTGCAGCTCGAGGGCGCGCAGCGTGCTGGCCCGGAACACCCGGTAGCCGCCGGTGGCATCGTGCAGCGGCACGTCGAGGGCCATTCGGGTGTACATGTTCCCGCCGCGGGAGAGGAACTCCCGGGACTTGGGCCAGTTGACCACCTCACCCCCGGGGATCCACCTCGAGCCCAGAACCAGGTCGGCGTCGCGCAGCGCGGCGAGCATCGTGGGCAGCTGCTCGGGCTGGTGGGACCCGTCGGCGTCCATCTCGATGAGCACGTCGTAGCCGCGATCCAGGCCCCAGGCGAAGCCAGCCATGTACGCGGCCGCCAGCCCCTCCTTGCCCAGGCGGTGCAGGACGTGGATGTGGTCGTCGGCCGCGGCGAGCTCGTCGGCGATCGCCCCGGTGCCGTCCGGCGAGTTGTCGTCGGCCACGAGGATGTGGGCCTCCGGCACGGCCGCCCGGACCCGCCCGGTGATCCGCTGGACGTTCTCCATCTCGTTGTACGTCGGGATGATCACCAGGATCCGGCCGAGGTCGGCGAACTGCTCAGTCACCCCACCATTGTCCCATGAGCCCCGGACCCCCCGGATCGGTCGACCGGGTCAGCAGGGCGGCGGTTCGACCGGGGCTCCTACCGGGCGGCTCGGCGGGCCTTGCGGCGCCGGCGCCGGCGCATCACCCCGAGGCCGAACCACACGATCGCGCCGAACACGGCCACGATGATCGTGTAGAGCCACAACGGCCAGGTGAAGCCCCAGAAGAGGAACCTGAACTCGATGTCCTCCGTGTTCTGGAGGATGAAGATCAGCAGGACGCCCAGTCCGCCGATCGTGGCGATCGCTCCGGCCCCCAGGCCACCCTTGGCCTCGGTGGCGTCCGTGTCGAGATCCATCGCACTCCCCTGCCCGCTCGGCGGGCCCCGCCCGGATGGGGAGCCCGATCGGTGTTGGCGGCCAGTGTGCCAGAGCACGCGGGTCCGTCGGCGGATGACGGGCCGTCACAGCCGAGGCTGCCCGGGATGCGGGCCCGCGCAGGACTGGTACCGTCAGCGAGCACCGGCGAGGAGAGGCGAGCACATGGCAGGCAGGGTACGGATCGGACGTGTCGAGGACTTCCCCTCAGGCTCCCTCACCGAGGTCGAGGTCGACGGGGAGAAGGTGATCGTCGTCCAGGATGCCGAGGGCCTGTGCGCCGCGCACAACAAGTGCCCGCACCTGGGCCTGTCCCTGACCTCCGGTCCCGGTGGGCGCAAGTACGCCGACGGGGTCATCCAGTGCCCGTGGCACAACTCCCGGTTCGTGGTGCGCACCGGCGAGAACCTCGACTGGACGCCCGGCATCGCCGGTCGCTCCGTGCCCGCGTGGTCGCGCAAGGTCATCTCCGCCGGGCGCAAGCCGGCGCCCCTGACGACCTACTCGGTCATCGTCGAGGACGGCGAGGTCTTCCTGGAGCGGTGAGTCCCCGGCTCGGCTCGGGCCAGGCCGTCACCCGATGACGAGGGACCTTCGACGTGCGCGGCCTTCCCCCACCCGTCATCATTGCGGGCCCGGACCTGGAAGCGGTAGCTCGACTCCTGGCGTCAACCCGGTCACGGTGCAGGTCCGCGCTTTCGTCGTGCACACCAGCCCTCCGGGAACGGACGTGACCGAGTACTCGCGCACCGAGCTCGCCCCCTTGTGGGCGGGCTTCTTCCACGACACGGTGGCCGATCCGGTTCCCGCCTTGACGCGCACCGTCCGGGGCGCGGACGGCGGGTACAGCGTCACATCGATGACCGTGACCGAGTCGAAGTCGGAGTTGGCCACGTACGCGCGTGTCCCGGCCGGGTTCACGACGACCGAGCTCGGACCCGTCGCCGACCTCGGCCCTGGCGACGACCTTCTTGCGCACGGTGTCCACCGAGTAGAGCCACGGACCGCTCGCGGCCTCGTCCGCGCCGTACGTGCCGTACAGGCGGGGACCCACCGGGCTGATCACCAGGTTGCCCAGTGCGAAGCCGATCACGATCGTGTCGACGACAGCGCCGGTCGCCAGGTCCAGGACGTACCACCCATCGGGTTTCGGCACGTAGGCGCGAGCACCCGTCGGATCCATGACGAAGCCACCGGAGCGTTCGGGCAGCGGCGTAGGTGGCGACCACGGCCAGCGTGGCCGTGTCCAGGACCTTCAGGTCCGCCGAGCCGTACCAGTCGGAGTGGGCGTAGAGCCGGCTGCCGTCGGGGCTCAGAGTCGCGTTCCCCCAGCCACCGGGGAGGTCGGCGACGACCGCCCAGCTCGCTGTGTCGAAGACGCGCAACCGGTCGAATGCCGCCGCGTACAGCCGGGTCCCATCCGGGCTCGGTTGGACGCGGGGCCAGTACCCGGCGAGCTTCACGATGACGGCACCGGTCTGCGCATCGACCACCGACAGGGCGGAATCGGACTCCACCGTCACCGCTGGGACCCTGGTCGGAGACGTACAGCCGGGTGCCATCAGGGCTGACGGCGACGGCGTTCGCCCACGCGAACCCCGTGTAGGTGGTGATCACCTTGGCGCGTCTGGTGCTCACGACTGAGATCGAGGAGTCGTGGTCATTGGCCACGTAGAGCCGACGCCCCGACGGACTGATGGCCAGGTCCAGCGCCTCATGGCCGACCGGGATCGTCCGGACGACCCGGTGCCTGGCAGTGGGACGGGCACCGAGTGGGCCGCCGTTCCGACTGGGATCAGGCCAGCTCGCCAGGATCACGACGAGGGCGGCGGCGTAGCGAGCGGCTTCGATGCGACCAGCATGGCGCACCTCCGAGAGAGGACCTACCACCACGCAACTCCCCGGCGCGCCCCGACGCTAGGGCACAAAGCCCCGCTAGATCCGCATCGCAGGATCCGCGGGGCTTGCCGCTCAGCCTTCTTGATCGCCAGGAGGCCGAAGACCGCCAGGGCGGCAGCCCCGATCTGCAGTGCGAGCTTGATCCAGTCGATCCCGGAGGTGTCACCCACCCCCAGCAGCTGGGCGATCCCACCACCGACCAGGGCACCGACGGCCCCGGCCACGATCGTCGCGAAGACCCCGATGTCCTGCTTGCCCGGCATCACCAGGCGGGCCAGCGGTCCGATGATGATTCCCGCGAACAGCGCCCCAATGATGGTCCCGATCCATGCACCCATGACGTCTCCCTGTTCCGTGGCGATCCGAAGGTCCAGCGGTGCCCCGCCAGGCAGCCGGGCCCGGATCAGAGTGTGACATGGCTCACACTCATTCGCCTCCGGACACGCGGGCTGACTTCGCCCGCACCCGACAGCGGGACGCGACGGTCAGTCCGCGACCCGATCCCCGCGGCGGCTCCCCCGACGACCGGACGCCACGCGGCCGACGAGGACCACGAGGGCGACCAGGGCCAGCAGCTCGACCAGCCCGTCGAGGCGCATGGCCGGGGTCAGCCCGGAGCGCAGGGGAACGGCAGCCACGGTCGAGTCGGACGTGAACTCGTCGGTCTGCCAGGTCGGGCGGCCATCGGGCCCGATGACCGCGCTGATGCCCGACGTCGCGGCCACCAGGGCCGTGCGTCCACTGGCCACGGCCTGCACCCGCGTGATGGCCAGCTGCTGCTCGGGCTGACCGGTCCCGCCGTAGGTGGCGTTGTTGGTCTGGACCACCACGACCTGGCCACCGGCGCGCACGGCGTCGCGCACCAGGTCGTCGTAGGCGATCTCGAAGCAGATGACGATGCCGGTCGGGACCGGCCCGATGGTGAGGAACCCGACCTCGTCACCCGCTGCGAAGTCCCGCGGGATGCGATCGAACCTCGTGATGAAGCGGCTGAGGACGTCGCGGAACGGCAGGTACTCGCCGAACGGCACGGGGTGGCGCTTGACGTAGGTCTCCCCCGGTCCGGTGACCGGGTCCCAGACCAGGCTGACGTTGAGCACCGTGCCCGGATGGTCGTCGCGCGGCGGGTCCTGCGGGTTGTTCACCACGCCACCGACGAGGATCGGCGCGCCGATGGCCTCCGCGGCCCGGTCGATCTGCTCAGCGGCGTCGGCGTTGCGCAACGGGTCGATGTCCGTGGAGTTCTCCGGCCAGATGACCGCCACCGGCTGGGCCGCCCGCCCGGCGGCGACCTCGAGGGCCAGCTCCTGGGTGGCGCGCACGTGGTTGTCCAGCACGGCGCGGCGCTGGGCGTTGAAGTCCAGGCCCAGCCTCGGGACGTTGCCCTGGACGATCGCGATCTGCTCCACCGGCCCGTCGGGCCCTCCCCAGCCGGCGCCGCGGACCAGCAGGCCGCCGAGCACCAGCGCGCCGATCACCGCGACCGCAGCCAGGCCCGCGCGCGGATCGTGCGCCCGCACCGCGTCCCAGGCCGCCAGCAGCGCGGTGCCGGCCAGGGCGACGGCGAGGGTGACCAGGGCCGGGCCGCCCAGGGCGGCCCACCCGACCAGCGCGGTGTCCGCCTGGCCGAACGCCAGCCGACCCCACGGGAACCCTCCCCAGGGGATCCGTTCGCGCAGCGCCTCGACAACGACCCACAGCAGCGGCACGGTCAGGACCCACCACCGACGCGACAGCAGCCCCGGGAGCGCCGCACCGGCACCGGCCCAGAACGACGCGCACAGCAGCGCCAGCAGCACCCATGCATCCGGCCCGAGCACGCGCATCCAGTCGAGCAGGACCAGGAAGAACACCATCCCGGACACCAGTCCGAGCAGCGCACCCCGACGTGGTCGCAGGCCACGGAAGGACCCCACCAGCGCGGCGACGGCCGGCACGGCCGCCCACCCCGCAAGCACGTCGTGGGGCGGGAACGCCAGCGCCAGGAGGACCGCTGCCGCGGCAGCGAGGCCCATCCTGGGGAGCAACGCCGGGGCCGCCACACGGGTGGAGGTGGCTGCGGTCACCGGCACATCATCCCCGACCCGCGGCCCAGCCGCCGCAGGGCCGGGTCACCCGGGCGCGTGGCCCGGGCCGGGTCACGCCGGGGCGACGACCGTGCCCCGCGCGGTGGTGATCAGCATCGGCTCGGCCAGGACCTCCGCGGCGTTGGCACCCCGCTCCGGGGTCCCGCGGCACACGACGTGCGCCGCGAACTCGATCTCACGGCTGCGGCGGCCCGCCCGGGCCAGCGTCGCGGTCACCTCGACGACGTCCCCGCCGCGCAGCGGGCGCGGAACTGGACGTCGGAGTACGAGGCGAACAGCCCCTCGTCGCCGTCGGTGCGGATCACAGCTCGGTGGCGACGTCGCCGAACAGCGCGAGGACGTAGGCGCCGTCGACGAGGTTGCCGGCGTAGTGGGCGTGCGAGTAGGGCACGTAGCGGCGGTGCACCACGCGGAACCCCTCCACCGGCCCGGCGGGGGCCACCTCCTGCGCGCTCATGCTCATCCCTCCTTGACCAGGCGGTGCACCAGGTACGAGGCGACCTCGCCCGGGGTGGTGCCCTTGCCGAAGATGCGGTCGACGCCGAGCTCGTCGGCCATGGACTCGTCGAAGCGCGGGCCGCCGACGACGAGCAGCGGCCGGCGCTCCCGGGGGAACGCCTCGCGGAACGCGGCGGTCATCTCCGGGTGTTGTGCAGGTGCGCGTCGCGCTGGGTGACCACCTGCGAGACGAGCACCGCGTCGGCCTTCACGGCACCGGCCGCGGCCACGAGCTCGGGGACGGAGACCTGCGCGCCGAGGTTGACCACCTCGATCTCGGAGTAGTACTCCAGGCCCTTCTCGCCGGCGAAGCCCTTGATGTTGAGGATCGCGTCGATGCCGACGGTGTGCGCGTCGGTGCCGATGCAGGCGCCGACGACGACGAGCGGCCGGCGCAGGCGCTTCTTGATCGCGGCGTTGACCTCCTTGGGGGTCAGCAGCGGGTAGTCGCGCTCGACCACCTCGACCTTGTCCAGGTCGACGAGGTGGTTGACCGGCCGTACACGACGAAGAACGTGAAGTCCGGGCCCATCGCCTTGGCGTGGACCACCAGCGCCGGGTCCATGCCCATCTTGCGGGCCAGCTGCAGCGGCGGCGCCCTCGGCCCGCTTGTCGTGCGGCGAGCGGCAGGGTGAAGGACACCTGCACCATGCCGTCGCCGGTGGCGTCGCCGTACGGCCGGACGACGATTGCTGTGGGGCTTGCGTCATGCCGTCAGCCTCCTCGAGCAGCTCCGACGCGGGGTTGAGGTAGCCCGCTGCCCTGCGCACCACCCCGTCGAGGCCCTTGCCCCGGTCCGCGGGGCGCTTCATCAGCCCGAAGGTGCCGTCGGCGATCGCGTGCAGCAGCCCGTCGTCGACGATGCGTCCCAGCAGGTCCACCGCCTCGTCGAGCACCTGGTCGGCGCGCGTCGCGATGAGCCCGCCGGGGGCGGGCTGGAAGTCCTCGGCGAGTCCCGCGGCGGCGTTGATCACGTAGCGCACGTTCTGCAGGGCCAGGTCGCGGTCGGACAGCCACGGCGTGACCACCGCCTCGGTCATCATGCCCGACCAGCAGGATGCCCTGGCCGGTCAGCGCCCCGGCGAGGTTGAAGAACCCGTCGAGCAGGTAGCCGCGGAAGATGTCGCCGGTCATGTGCTTGGTCGGCGGCATCCACTTCAGCGGCGCGTCGGGGAACAGCGCGCGGGCCAGCAGCGCGTGGGCCAGCTCGAGGCGGAACGAGTCGGGGATCTCCGGGTTGATCTCGAACGCGTGCCCGAGGCCGAGCTGCCAGTCGGCCAGCCCGGCCTCCTTGGCGAAGTACTCGTTGAGCAGCTGGCTGACGGTGACGGTGTGCGCGGCGTCGACCGCGTCGGCGGTGGTGAGGTAGTTGTCCTCGCCGGTGTTGATGATGATCCCGGCGCGGGCGTGGACCTGGCGGGTGAAGCGCTGGTCGACGAAGGTGCGGATCGGGTTGATGTCGCGGAAGAGGATCCCGTACATCGAGTCGTTGAGCATCATGTCGAGCCGCTCGAGGCCCGCCAGCGTGGCGATCTCCGGCATGCACAGCCCGGAGGCGTAGTTCGTCAGCCGCACGTAGCGGCCGAGCTCCTTGGACACGTCGTCGAGGGCGCCGCGCATGAGCCGGAAGTTCTCCTGGGTCGCGTAGGTGCCGGCGTACCCCTCGCGGGTCGCGCCCTCGGGGACGTAGTCGAGCAGCGACTGCCCGGTGGAGCGGATCACCGCGATGACGTCGGCGCCCTCGCGGGCGGCGGCCTGCGCCTGCGGGATGTCCTCGTAGATGTCCCCGGTGGCGACGATCAGGTAGATCCAGGGCGTGTGGTCCACGGGGTAGCGGGCGAGCAGGCGCTCGCGCGCCGCCCGCTGCCGGTCGATCCGGCGGACACCGGCACGCGCCGCCCGCACGGCGGCTGTCGTGGCCGCCGACGCGGCCGCCCCTCGGGCACCCGGAACCCCACGGATCCCGCCGCGGCCCGCTGGGCCAGGGTGAGCAGCGGGTCCTCACCACGATGCCGGACCGGCGCTGGGCCGCAGGGCGTCCCACACCGGCAGCGCCACGCCGTGCTCCAGGCCGACCTGCTCGGACACGCAGTCGACCAGCCGGTTGACCCACGGGATGCCCTCGGCGTCGGCGCCCTCGAGGCCGGCCAGGCGCAGCACGGCCCGCTCGACCGAGACGGTGGTGTGCGCGGCGGCCAGCTCGACGACCGGCTGGCCCGCGAGGGCCGCGAGCGCCCGTGCCCGGGTCACCGTGGCCGGGTCCAGTTGCAGCCTCATGGCGTCACGCTCCCAGAGTTGGACAGGCCCTCGCCTGCCGGTGAGTCCTGTGCCAGGTGGATCGTCTGCCCGTCGAGCACGGTGGCCAGGCACACCGGCGCTGGCGCCCCGGGCTCGAGGCGGGGAAGCCCGGGCGTCCCGGACCGGGGATCCGTGCTCCAGGTGGCCACCCGTGCATCGGGGGTCTGCACCGCGAGGTCCTCCACCGCCCACACGGCGTAGGTGGCCGGTGCCCCGACCGCGAGGACCCCGGCGTCGTCACGCCGGGCGGCCCGCCAGCCGCCACGGGTGGGCGCGGCGAACGCCGCGCGCGCGCTGAGCCGCGACGCGGGGTGTGGTGCCACATCGCCGCCCGCACCCACTCCCACGGCTCGATCGGGGTCACGGGGCTGTCGGAGCCCAGGGCCAGGGACACGCCGGCGCGGACCAGCCCGGCGAAGTCGTGCAGGGCGACCGACCGCTCGCCCCCAGCCGGGACTCGTACGCCCCGCCCGGGGCGCCCCAGTGGGCGTCGAACAGCGGCTGGACGCTGGCCACCACGCCCGGCGTCGGCCAGCACCGCGCGATGCTCCGGGCCGGCCATCTCAGGTGCTCGAGGCGGTGCCGGGCCGCCCGCACGCGCCGCATGGCCGCACGCGTCGACGGCCGCGCGCAGCCCTCGACCACGACGTCGATGGCGGCGTCGCCGATGGCGTGGAAGCCGGCCTGCACGCCCGCCCGCGTGCACGCGACCAGGTGCTCGGTGACGCGTCCTGCTCGAGGTACCGGTTGCCGCAGGCGTCCGGGCTCGTCGGCGTAGGGCTCGCGCAGCCAGGCGGTGTGCGAGCCGAGCGCCCCGTCGACGAACAGGTCGCCGGCCGCCCCCGCAGCCCCGAGGTCGATCGCGGCGCGGGGCCCACCCGGCTGGCCCCAGTAGGCCACGAGGTCCGGGCCCGCCGTCGGCGGCGCGAGGGCGATCAGGGCCACGAAGTCGTCGGCGCCGTTGATGTCCGGGCCGCCGGCCTCGTGGAGGGCGGCGATGCCCGCTGCCGCCGCGTGCTCCCGGGTCGCCCGCTGGGCGGCCTCGCGCAGCCCGCCGGGCATCTGCTCGGTCACGTGCTGGCGCACCCGGTGGTGGGCGTCGCGGTCACCCGCCCGGAGTCCTCGAACCCGCGGGCCGCGCGCAGTCGGGGCACCAGGGCCACCAGCGCGCTGGACACCAGTGCGGAGTGCACGTCGACCCGGGACAGGTAGACCACCGAGCCGCAGGTGGCGCGGTCGAGCTCCTCGCGGGTGGGCACGTCGGGTCGGCCCACAGGGTCTCGTCCCACCCGTGGCCGAGGATCGGGCGACCCCGCAGCGCCCGCGCCTGCGTGGCGAGCGCGTCGAGCAGGGCCTGCCGGCTGCGGCACCCCGCGAGGTCCAGGCCCAGCAGGGTCAGCCCGGTGGCGGTGTGGTGCACGTGGGCGTCGACGAACGCCGGGGCCACCAGGGCCCCGTCGAGGTCGACGACGGCGTCCGCGGCGTCCCGGTGCACCTGCGCCCCGGCCGCCGGTGCCGATCCAGGCGATCACGCCGTCGACGACGAGCATGGCGGTCGCCCCGGGGACCGAGGGCGCGTAGACCGGCCCCCCGCGGAGCAGGAGCTTCATCGTCTGCTCGCCGGCCAGCCGCGCCTCGAACAGGGCCCGGATCGCCGGGTCGGTGCGCAGCAGGTCCAGGGCGTACGCGGCGTGGCCGGGGGTGTAGCCGTTGCCGATCAGCATGGTGACGTCGGCGGCCAGCCCCTCGGCACCGAGCGCTGCGGCGGTGAACGACGTGGCCATCGAGAAGAAGATGACGGTGCCGCCCTCGGCCGTGGCCAGGATCGCGCCGTGCTCGCAGCCCGGCACGTCGACGCAGACGACCGTGATGTCGGCCGGCGCCCAGGGCCGCCGATGACCGCGTCGGCGACACCCACCGGGTCGCGGGCGTCGGCCAGCGCCACGCGTCGGCGAGGCCGGCGTCGCGCAGCAGCTCCGCCTCGCGCTCGACGGGGACGACCCCGAGCGTCCGGCCCGGCGCCCGCCGCGCGGGCGGCCGCCAGGGACAGCGAGCCGCTCTTGCCCGCTCCGCCGATCACCGCGACCGTCGGGGTGATGCCCCGGGCCCGGTACTCCGCGGACGACGCGGGCGGTGAGCGCCGGGGCGCCGCAGACGTCCATGACCGCCATCGCCAGCTCCTCGGGCAGGTCGTCGGGCAGCGTGGCCACGATGGAGCGGCCGAACAGGATCGCGGTGCCGTCGCAGGGCACCTGCTCGCGAGGTGCCGTCCCAGTCGGCCAGGCCGTCGTTGATCCGCAGCGGCGTGAGGGTCAGCGAGACGAGCGTGGCGATCCGGTCGCCCACCGACAGCCCGAGCGGGGACTCCGGGCCGACCTCCTCGACCACCCCGACGAGCATCCCGCCGGAGCCGGTGACCGGGTTCTGCATCTTGCCGCGGCTGGCGATGATGCCCAGCGACCTCGGCGCGGACGCGCGCCCCGTCGCCGGAGTGCTTGTCGTACAGCTGCCGGAAGCTCGCGGCGTCGAGGTTGAGCCGCCGCACGCGGACCCGCACCTCGTCGGGGCCGATCTCCGGGTGATGCGTCGAGCCGCCAGGCCGCCTGGGGCAGCACGCCCTCGGGCTCGAGCACGCGGTGCAGGCCGACAGCGCGCGCGGTGCGGTGGTCCATGGTCCTCCTCGGTCCTGGGCCCAGCCTGATCCATCGGTGCGACACGAAGATACTCCCGTCCTGTTGGTGGCCGAATCAATCATTCCTTCCGTTATGCTGACCGAATGACGGACATCCTTGATCCCTTCCTGCCCTCTGCCGCAGCAGCGATGTGCACGCCCCCGAGCAGCCGTACGTCTACCGGCGCGTCATCCTCGCCGAGCCGGACTGGACGCGCTTCCCGGGCTGGGCGGACGTCACCGAGGAGCAGTGGCGCTCGGCGCAGTGGCAGCGCGCGCACTGCGTCAAGAACTCACGCCAGCTGCGCGAGCTGATGGGCGACCTGCTCGACGAGCGTTCCTACGCCGACCTCGACGCCGACCTGGCCGAGCAGGCCACGATGTCGATGCTGGTGCCGCCGCAGATGATCAACACGATGGTGCGCGACGTGTCGCCCTCGGGACCCGGCTCCCTGACCGACGCCTTCTACGCCGACCCGGTCCGCCGCTACATGCTGCCCATGCTCTCCGACCGGCTCGCCGAGTGGCCCAGCCACCCGTACGCCACGCCGCGACTCGCTGCACGAGCACGACATGTGGGTGGCCGAGGGCCTCACCCACCGCTACCCGACGAAGGTGCTCGCCGAGCTGCTGACCACCTGCCCGCAGTACTGCGGGCACTGCACGCGCATGGACCTCGTCGGCAACTCCACCCCGAGCGTCGACAAGCTGAAGCTCGTGCTCAAGCCGGTCGACCGGCAGGCGGCGCACATGGCCTACCTGCGCCGCATCCCCACGTGCGCGACGTCGTCGTCTCCGGCGGCGACGTGGCCAACCTGCCGTGGGCGCGCCTGGAGTCCTTCCTCGATCGCGCTGCTCGACATCGAGAACATCCGCGACATCCGGCTGGCCACCAAGGCGCTCATGGGGCTGCCCCAGCACTGGCTGCACCACGACGTCGTGGACGGCATGGGCCGGGTCGCGGCCAAGGCCCGCTCGCGCGGCGTGTCGACTTGCCATCCACACCCACGTGAACAACGCCGCCTCCGTCACGCCGCTCGTGGCCGAGGCGGTGCGCGCGATGCTCGACGCCGGGGTGCGCGACGTGCGCAACCAGGGCGTGCTGATGCGCGGGCGTCAACGCCACCTCGGCCGACCTGCTCGACCTGTGCTTCGCCCTGCTCGACGGCGCCGGGATCATGCCCTACTACTTCTACATGTGCGACATGATCCCCAACGCCGAGCACTGGCGGGTCTCGCTGGCCAAGGCCCAGGAGCTGCAGCACGCGATCATGGGCTACCTGCCCGGGTTCGCCACCCCGCGGATCGTGTGCGACGTGCCGTTCGTCGGCAAGCGCTGGGTGCACCAGGTGCACACCTACGACCAGGTGCGCGGCATCTCGGACTGGACCAAGAACTACCGCACCGGGATCGAGTCCGACGACCCGAACGCCCTGAGCCGCAACTACCACTACTACGACCCGATCCACACCCTGCCCGAGGAGGGCCAGCGGTGGTGGACCCGGCACGGGTACGAGGATCCCAGCTGAGGGTCGCCGCGGGCGCTACTCGACGAGTCGGTCCTCGAAGGGGATCGACAGCACCACGGTGGTGCGCGTCGAGACCCCCGCGATGGCGCGGATCTCACTGAGCAGGGCCTCCAGGGCCACTGGGGACGCGACCCGGACCTTGAGGATGTAGGCCTCGTCACCAGCCACCGAGTAGCAGGCCTCCACGCCCGTGATCTTGGCGATCTTCTTCGGCGCCTGGTCCTCAGCGGAGGCGTCGAAGGCCTTGATCGACACGAACGCCGTCAGCGGCAGGCCGAGGGCCTCGGGGTCGACCACGGCGCGATAGCCACGGATCACGCCGCGCTTCTCCAGCCGGCGCACCCGCTGGTGCACGGCCGAGGTGGACAGCCCGGTCTCCTTGCCCAGGTCGGTGAAGGACATCCGGCCGTCCTGCGACAGCAGCGCCACGATCCTGCGGTCGATGTCCTCCATGACCGCGATCCTAGCCGCGCGCCAGCGCCCGGCCGAGCACCAGCCGCTGGATCTGGTTGGTGCCCTCCACGATCTGCAGGACCTTCGCCTCGCGCATGTAGCGCTCCACCGGGAAGTCCGTGGTGTAGCCGGCCCCGCCGAGGACCTGGACGGCATCGGTCGTCACCCGCATCGCGACGTCGGTCGCCAACAGCTTCGCGCGGGCGGCGGGCAGCGTGAACGGGCGACCGGCGTCCTTGAGCCGGGCGGCCTCCAGGAGAAGGGCCCGGGCAGGCGTGCACCTGGGTGTCCATGTCGGCCAGCATGAACTGCACCCCCTGGAACGCCGCGATCGGACTGCCCGAACGCCTGCCGCTCGCGGGCGTAGCGCACCGCCTCGTCCAGGGCCCCCCGGGCGAGCCCGACGGCACAGGCGGCGATGCCCAGGCGGCCGGCGTCCAGGGCCTGCATGGCGATCCGGAACCCGTCCCCGGGGGCGCCCACCAGGTCCTCCGCCGGCACCCGGGCACCGTCGAGGACCACCTGCGCGGTCGGGGAGGCCATCATCCCCATCTTGTGCTCGGGGGTCGCGAAGGACATGCCGGGCGTGGCCGCCGCGGTCACCAGGCAGCTGATCCCCTTCGCCCCCTCGCCCCCGGTGCGCACCATCAGGTTGTAGAAGTCGGCAACGCCGGCGTGGGTGATCCAGGCCTTCGTCCCGGTCACCTCGTAGTGGTCGTCCACGAGCTCCGCGCGGGTCGTGAGCGCTGCGGCGTCAGAGCCGCAGTGCGGCTCGGAGAGGCAGTAGGCGCCCAGGGTCCGGCCGCCCAGCATGGTCGGGCAACCACCGGTCGCGCTGGTCGTCGGTGCCCCACGCCACCACCGGGAAGCACGACAGCACGTGCACCGAGACCCCCAGGGACACCGTCATCCACCGGGCCGCGAGCTCCTCGAGGACCTGCAGGTACACCTCGTAGGGCTGCCCCCCTCCCCCGAGGTCCTCCGGGTAGGGAAGGGCCAGCAGCCCGGCCCGCCCCAGCGTGGCGAACACCTCGCGCGGGAACTCACCAGCAGACTCGGCGGCGGCCGCCCGGGGCGCCAGCTCGCGGTCGGCGATCTCGGCGGTGAGGTCCAGCAGGTCGGCGGCCTCGGGGGTGGGCAGCATGCGATCGGTCATGTCCCGCACGCTACTCCCCGGGGCGGTGGCAGGATGCGCCCATGCTGATGCTGCTGGACTCCGCCGGGCTGTACTACCGGGCCTTCCACGGGGTGCCCGAGTCCATCACGGCCCCCGACGGCACGCCCGTCAATGCGGTACGGGGCTTCCTCGACATGTGCACGGCCCTGGTCGCGTCCCGGACACCCACGGGGCTGGTCGCCTGCTGGGACGACGACTGGCGCCCCGCCTGGCGGGTGGACCTGCTGGCCAGCTACAAGGCCCACCGCGTGGCCGCCGACGGGGCGGAGGACGAGCCCGAGACGCTGGGGGTGCAGGTCGGGATCATCGCCGACGTCCTGGCGGCCCTGGGCATCGCTCGGGTCGGGGCACCGGACTTCGAGGCCGACGACGTGATCGCCACCCTGGCCCGTCGCCACGCCGCCCGGGGCGAGCCGGTGGAGGTCGTGACCGGTGACCGCGACCTGCTCCAGCTCGTCGACGACGCCTCGGGAGTCCGGGTGCTCTACACCGGCCGGGGCATCCGCCGGGTGGAGGTCCTCGATGAGGCCGCGGTGGTCGCGGCGCACGGGGTCCGGCCACAGCAGTACTGCGACCTGGCCATCCTGCGCGGCGACCCCTCCGACGGGCTTCCTGGGGTGCCCGGAGTCGGCGCCAAGACCGCGGCCGGCCTCCTGGCCCGCTTCGGTGACCTCGGGGGCATCCTGGGAGCCGTCGAGGCCGACGGGAGCGGGGTCAGCCCGCGGATCGCCGCCTCGCTGCGCGACAACCGCGACTACCTCACCCGCGCGGAGCAGGTCGTGCGCGCAGCCGACGTCCCGCTGGACGAGGTCGACGTGCGGATCCCCGAGCGGCCAGCCGACGCCGGGGCCCTCACTGTCCTGTCCGAGCGCTGGGGCCTGCAGGCCCCCCTCGACAGGCTCCAGGACGCCCTGGCCTCAGCAGTGGCCGGAACCGCCTGACCGCGGTTAAGTCCCTGGCTGCGCCTCAGTGCCGGACGGTCCCGGGGGACCCGAGGATGATCGAGGCGCTGCCCCCTCGACGGGGGCGCGGGGGCTGATGGGTCCTCAGGTCGACCGTGGCCGGATCCCCGGCGCGGACCTCCACCACGAGGCGCACGGCCCGGCGCACCCATTGCTGGTCGGACTCACGCGGGACGAGGACGACAGGTACCGCCGACTCCACCCGGCCCAGCGGCCCCAAGTCGGTCCCCGCCGTCCCGAGCACCACGATCGCGGCCAGGGTGTCGTAGTTGGCGCTGCGGGCGACCGACGTCAGGCACTCGGGGTCGAGGCCATCGTCGGCCAGCACCAGGATCCGTCCGGGCATCCAGTCCAGCGCGGCCCGCACCGACTCCGGTGACGTCCCCCGGACGCAGAGCCCCGACACCTTGCCCACCCCCGTGCCACGCACCGGCCGGGCCGCGCACTCCCGCCCGTCGACGAACAGCGCGGCCACCAGCACATGCCCGCTGCGCAGTCGTTGGCTGACCACACATCCATCATGCTCCGCCAACCAGCGCGAGCCAAGGCCACAGGGCCCCTGAGAGCATCGCGATTGCGTCGCAGTTCCGGGACGCCGCCGGGGCTACCCCGACGCAGGCCCCCGGCTCGCGCTCATTCGGCGATCGTGACCGCCACCACGCCGCGGCGGATCGAGTCGATGGCGGTCCGCGCCGCCTCGGCCAGGGGCGACCCCGGGCTCGCCGCCACCAGCTGGCCCAGGAAGTCCATGACCTGCTTGCACCAGCGCACGAAGTCGCCCGCCGTCAGCTCCGAGCCCTCCAGCACGGAGCGCAGCGTCCCGCCGGCCGCCCATCGGTGGACCGCCCAGGCGAAGCCGAGGTCAGGCTGCCGGGTGGCGGTGAGCCCATGGCGTCGCTCGAGGACCTCCAGGGCGCCCCAGATGCGCATCGTCTCGTCGAGGGTGGAGTGGATGGCCCCCGGGACGCGCGCGGGGGCCGCTCCCGGCTCCGAGGAGCCCCGCGACTCGTACACCAGCGCCGAGCAGGCGGCCGCCAGCTCGGGGGCACTCAGGCCGTCCCAGAGCCCCTGGCGCAGGCACTGCATCGCCAGGAGGTCGGACTCGCCATAGATCCGGCTGAGCTGCGCGCCCGCGTCCGTCACCGCCGGCGTGTCGACGGGCCCGGTCAGGTAGCCCAGCTCCATGAGCACCACGCAGATGCGGTCGAACTGCCGCGCGATGGAGTTGGTGCGTCCCTCGAGCCGGCGCTGCAGGCCCGCGGTCTCCGTCCGCAGGCGGTGGGCCCGCTCGGCCCACCGGGCATGCTGCTCCCGATCGGCACAGCCGTGGCAGGGGTGGGCACGCATCGCGGCGCGCAGCTGGGCCAGCTCGGAGTCCTCGTCGTGGGGGCGCCCCCGACGCCCCGGCCGGGCGATGTCCATCCCGTCGGTGCGCGTCCGCAGCAGTGCGGCCAGCTCCCGGCGGGAGTTGGCCGACCTCGGCGAGAAGGAGCGCGGGATCCGGACCCGGTCCAGCACCTTCGGCGGCACCGGGAAGTCGACCGTGCCCAGCCGCCTGACCTGGCGGTCGATGGTCAGCACGAACGGCCGGGGGTCCTCCCCCAGGGACAGCCCCGGATCGATCACCACCGCCACGCCGGCGCGCCGCCCGGTGGGGACGACGATCACGTCGCCGGGGACGAGGTCGGCCAGGGCCTCGGCCGCCTCGGAACGCCGCGCCGCAGCCCCTGCCCGGGCCATCCCCTTCTCCTTGGCCGAGATCTCCTGGCGGATGGCCGCGTAGGCGGCGAAGTCCCCCAGGTGGCAGCTCATGGACTCCTCGTAGCCGGCGATGGCCTCCTCGTTGCGCTGGATCTGGCGGGCCAGCCCGACGATCCCCCGATCCGCCTGGAACTGCGCGAACGAGGACTCCAGGACCTCGCGGGCGGCGGGCTTGCCGAGCCCGGCGACGAGGTTCACGGCCATGTTGTAGCTGGGCCGGAAGCTCGACACGAGGGGGTAGGTCCGGGTCGAGGCCAGCCCGGCCAGGGCGCCCGGGTCGATCCCCTGGTGCCAGACGACGACGGCGTGCCCCTCGACGTCGATGCCACGGCGCCCGGCTCGTCCGGTCAGCTGGGTGTACTCCCCCGGCGTGATCGGCGCGTGCGTCTCCCCGTTCCACTTCACCAGGCGTTCGAGGACCACCGCACGTGCGGGCATGTTGATGCCCAGGGCCAGGGTCTCGGTGGCGAACACCACCTTGACCAGTCCCTCCTGGAACAGCTCCTCGACCGCCTCCTTGAACGTGGGGATCAGCCCGGCATGGTGGGCGGCGATCCCGCGCTCCAGCCCGTCGAGCCAGGCATCGAAGCCCAGGACCGCCAGATCCGAGGGCGGCAGGTCCACGAACCTGGCCAGGACCCGCTCCCGGATCTCGAGGCGCTCGGCCGGGGTGGTCAGCTGCAGGCCGGCATGCAGGCACTGCTCGACGGCCGCCTCGCAGCCGGCGCGGCTGAAGATGAAGGTGATGCAGGGCAGCAGGTCCGCGCGCTGCAGGGCCCGGATGACGTCGGGGCGCTGCGTGCCCGGCAGCGGGTCGCGGTCGCCGGCCCCCGCGCTGGGGACGTGCCCGGTGCCGGGCGGTTCGGCCCCCCGATCCGACCCCCTCCGCTGCGGTGGTCGCGCCGGGCCTTGTCGATGCGCTGGTCGTCGCGGGCCATCCGCACCAGCTCGGGGTTGACCGCCCGGCCGCGCTCGTCGACGAACAGGTCGTGGAGGCTGCCGTCGGCGATCACGTGCTGCCACAGGGGCACCGGGCGGTGCTCCTCGACGACGATGTCGGTGTCCCCGCGCACCTGCGCCAACCAGGCGCCGAACTCCTCGGCGTTGCTGACGGTCGCCGAGAGTGCGACCACGCTGACGTGCTCGGGGAGGTTGATGATGACCTCCTCCCACACCGGCCCGCGCTCCCGGTCGGCCAGGTAGTGGACCTCGTCCATGACCACGAACTCCAGCCCGGCCAGGGTGTGCGACCCGGAGTACAGCATGTTGCGCAGGACCTCGGTCGTCATCACGACCACGGGGGCCTCCCCGTTGATCGAGTTGTCCCCGGTCAGCAGGCCGACCCGCTCGGCGCCGTAGCGCTCGACCAGGTCGTTGTACTTCTGGTTCGACAGCGCCTTGATCGGTGTCGTGTAGAAGCACTTCGTGGACCGCTCGACGGCCAGGTGCACCGCGAACTCCCCGACCACCGTCTTGCCCGACCCGGTGGGTGCCGCCACCAGGACGCCCCGCCCGCGCAGGATGCTCGTGCAGGCCTTCTCCTGGAAGGGATCCAGCCCGAACTCGTAGAGCTCGCGGAACCGGGTCAGCGCGGCATCGTCCATGGCGCTGACGCTACCGGGGCACGAGCACCTGCACCCCGTCCGGCACGGCCGTCACGGTCACCGGGAGCGGGGCCACCCGCTCGCCGTCGGCGTAGGCGACCTGCCCGGGGGCCTCCAGGGTCGCCGTGGTGACGCGGCGGGACTCGACCGCCGGGTGCGACAGGTGCTTGCCGGAGTAGACCTTCGGGAAGACCGCGAGCAGCGCGCGGTGGGAGATGCTGTGCACCCAGATCAGGTCCAGCAGGCCGTCGTGCATGTCCGCCCCGGCGCAGACCTGCATCCCGCCCCCGAACGAGGGACCGTTGCCCAGGGACACCAGCATCCCCGCGTCGACGACCACCTCGCCGTCCAGCTCTGCGCGGTAGGGGATCGGCTGGAAGGTGCGCAGGACGGACAGCATGGCGCGGATGTACAGCGCGGTCCCGCTGGGCCAGGTCATCTCGTTGGCGCGCTCGTTGGCACTCGAGTCGAACCCCGAGCTCATCACGCACAGGAAGTGCCGGATGGTCCCGTCCGCCGCCTCGATGCGGCCGACGTCGAACGGGCGGCGGTTCCCGGCAAGGATCACCGAGATCGCCGACTCCGGGCTGGCCCTGGTCAGGCCGACGGAGTTCGCGGCGTCGTTGCCTGTCCCCAGGGGGACGATCCCGAGCGCAGTGTCGGTGCCGACGACCGCCTGCAGCGCCTGGTGCACGGTGCCGTCGCCACCGACGGCCACCAGGGTGTCCAGGCCCTCGGCCATCGCCTCCGCGACCAGGCGCTCGGCCTCCGCGGCGGACTCGCCCTGGATGGCCACGACGTGGTCACCGCGGCTGGCCAGCCCGCGCAGGACCTCAGCACTGTGCCGGCCCACGCGGCCGGCTCCAGAGGCGGGATTGACCAGGACTCCGATGCGACGCTCCACGCGGTGCACGCTACTGCAGAGGGGGCCGTCGTTCAGGCGTCCAGCGGGGATGTCACGCCTGGGTGGGGGGCTGTGACTGCAGGGCGGAGGCAGGTGCGTCGGCCTGGGGCGCCAGGGCGTTGTCCGCGGCCACCGGCTCGGCCGGCGACACGGGGGTCGGGGCCGGCGGCCGCAGGAGGCTGCGCGGGGGGCAGGGCAGCGGGGGCGGCCGGCGCCTCGGCTGCGGTGCTGCTGGCGTGCTGCTGGCGGTGCTGCTGCGCGGCGGCCTCCGGGGCCGTCTCCCCCTCGACGAGGCCCTTGGTCTCGGCCTTGAAGATGCGCAACGAGCGCCCGACGCTGCGCGCCGCGTCAGGAAGCCGCTTGGCTCCGAAGAGCAGCACGATCACCAGGACGAGGATCAGCAGCTCGGGGCCGCGGATGTTGGGCATGGGACCCTCCAGCGTTCAGGACCCGCACTCGCGGGGATGGGAAGAGCGTACGACTGCCGGTGCCCGATGCCCAATCCGCACAGGTTCGCGTCGCGGCTCAGACCTCCTGGTCGGCGGCCATCACGATGTCGTCGACGGAGGCCAGCCAGAGGGCGAAGTCGAGGAGGTCGTCGCGGGTCAGCGGGGTGCACGTGCGCTCGATCACCCGGGACTCGAGGTACTCCAGCGGGATCGCCAGGTGGTCCACCCGCACGCCGGCACCGGTCAGCAGCTGCACGACGTCGTCGTCCGCGGACTTGCAGATGGCCTCGGCGCAGCCGCCGCACGTGAAGGTGTACGTGGACCAGCCGAGCTCACGAGCGACGGTCACCCGCACATCGGCCGGGACGAGGTCGACGTCCCCACATCGTGGGCACGTGGCCTTGATGGTTGTCATCACATCCACCTCCTCGCGTTGACTGGATGCCAGTCGCATCGGTGCCCGCCATCGTGGACTTGAGGCCCCGCACGCATCATGTGACCGCGCAGGGTGGTGATGCAACTACTCAGAGGCCCCAGAAGCACCCAATTCCGGCAGTGCTGGCGGCGCGACGCTGTCGCGGTGTCGATCAGCTCGGCCACCAGCCACTCCGGCTCGCGCAGCACGACCGACCCCCCGGACCCGAGGACCAGGCGTCGGGCCCAGGTGCAGTCGCCCACGGGGAGCTCGGCGCGCACACCCCCGTCGGGCAGGGCCCACCGGCGGGTGACGGGGTGGCGGTCCAGCAGGGCTGCTCCCTGGTGACGTCCACGAGCACCGTCCGACCGGTGGATCCCAGCGCGACGGACATCGGCTCGACCTCGGTCGCCACCTCACGCGTGCGGGCGGGCAGGTCGCTGACGTGGATGGCGCGGATCCGGTCCACCCGGAACATGCGCAGCCCGCCGGCGGATCGGCAGTAGCCGCGGACGTAGCCGTACCCATCGACGACGACGACGCCCAGGGGGTCGACGACGCGCTCGGTCACCGCGTCGCGGACCGCCCCCAAGTACGTGAGCTCCACCGCCCTGCCCGCGGCCAGCGCCGCCTCCACGGGCCCGACGACGTCCGAGGGCAGGTCCACGCGCACGGCCAGGACGCCGGGAGCAGGCGCGTGGCTCCCCAGCGCGGCAGCCAGCTTGGCCGTCACGGATGCGAGCTCGTCGCTGTCAGCACCCCCCGGGACGGCGGCCAGGGCGTTGAGCGCGACGATCAGCGCCAGGCCCTCGTCCGGGGTCAGGGTCAGGGGCGCGTCGAGGTCCAGGGCGTCGATGACCTCGATCCCCCCGCCGTCCTCCCAGTACTGGATGTCGAACAGCGTCCAGTCGTCGGCGCCGGAGGTGATGACCGACCCGAGGTCGGCCAGCAGCTGGTCCTGCGTGATGCCGAAGTGGCCGGCGGCATCGGCGACCGAGACCCCGCTGTTGGCCGCCAGCCACGGGACCAGGGCCAGGAGGCGGGCGAACTGCGCCGTCCCGGGACCCCCATGCGGGGCAGCGGCGCCGAGTGCGCGCCCTGCCCGGGGAGCGGGGCTGGTCAGCGCGGCCAGGAGGGCATCGAGCTGGGCGACGGCCTCGGCGACCGCGGCTGGCGGCGCAAGGACGCGCGCGCCGGTCCCGTAGGCCAGGACCGAGGCGATCCCGGAGGCCAGGTCCTCGACCGGCAGCGTCACCAGGTCAGCACCCGCAGCGTCCTGCCCGCGGGGCTCGGCGTCCAGCCTCAGCGCCGCGGCCACGCCCGGGGCGAGCGCCAGGTCGAGCAGGATCGCATCGCTGCGGGCGAACCGTCCGATCGCGTCCGCGGCATCGAACCCGGTGGGCACCTCGTAGGCCTGCCCGGCAGGATCGGGGCGCACCGTGCCCACGATCCGTGAGGCGCGGAAGACCCGGACGTCGTCCCGGTCGGTGTCGAAGCCCACCAGGTACCAGTGCCCCCGCCACCAGACCGTCCCCCACGGCTGGACGTGACGCGACTGGCCCGGGGCATCCTGGTCCTTGCGGTACTCGAAGGTGACGGCCGTGCGCGTGCTGCAGGCCTCGACCAGCGCGTGCAGGGCCGGGGAGTCCAGGGACAGGCCCGCGATCGGGGCCGAGCCCTGGTCCGAGGAGCGCATCCCCAGCTGGGCCTCGACCTTGCGCAGGGCGTTGAGCGCTGCGGGCGCGAGGTCGGCGCGCTGCCACACCCGGGCGGCCAGCCCGAGCAGCGCCAGCTCTCCGCGGCTGAGGTCCAGCGGCGGCAGGGTCCAGTCGCCCTCGATCCGGTAGCCGGTGACGACCCCGGAGGCGTCGGTGAGGGTGACCACCGGGACGCCCATGGCGCGCAGCTCGTCCTTGTCGCGCTCGAACATCCGCTCGAAGGCCTCCGGGGACGCGTCCGGGCTGTACCCGCGCACGACCGAGCGGATGTGCTCACGGTCCAGGCCGACCCGGGTGCCGCGCAGGGCCATCAACAGGTTGAGCAGGCGCTCAGCCTTGCTGTAGGGCTGGACCTCCCCGCCCGCCGGGGGCCCGACCATCAGCGAACCTCGAGGGCTGACGCGGGCATGTCAACTGGTGACGGCGAGCAGGTCGATCACGAAGATCAGCGTCTTGCCCGACAGGGCGTGCCGGCCGTTCTCCCCGTAGGCCAGGCGCGGCGGGATGACCAGCTCGCGCCGGCCGCCCACGCGCATCCCGGGGATGCCGTCCTGCCAGCCCTGGATGAGGCCCGACAGCGGGAAGGTGATCGACTCGCCGCGATCCCAGGACGCATCGAACTGGTCGCCGGTGTCGTACTCGACACCGACGTAGTGCACCGTGACCCGCGCACCCGGCACGGCCTCGGCGCCCTCCCCCACGACGAGGTCGCGGATCGCCAGGTCCACCGGCGCGGGGCCCTCCGGGAAGTCGATCTCGGGCTTGGTCAGGTCGGCCATGGGGGTTCCTCTCGGAGCGGGTGGGTCGTGGTGGGCTGGGGCGGCAAGTCAGCCGGCGGGGACTTCCTCGATGAGGTCGACGACGAACACGAGGGTCTCATCCGGGCCGATGCGCGGGCCGGCTACCTGCCGTCGCCGTAAGCGAGCTCGCCGGGGATGATCAGCAGCCGTCGGCCGCCGGGCTTCATCCCGAGAAGGCCCTGGTCCATCCGGGATCACCCCGTTCAGGGCGAAGGTCGCGGGCTGGCCGCTCTGCCATGAGGAGTCGAAGACCTCGCCGGTCGGCTGGCCGACACCGACGTAGTTGACGGTGACGACCGCGTCCGTCGGAGCTCACGGGCGTCGCCGGTGCCCTCGTAGACGTCGGCGACGATGAGCTCAGTGGCTGGCGGGAAGCCGTCGGCCAAGCGTGATCGTCGGCGCCTCGTCCTTCGCGCCCGTGACGGTCACGCCCTCACACTCGTAGGTCGTATCCGACGCCTTGCCCGCCGGGCAGGCGGGCACCGGCGCCGCCACAGCGGGGGCGGTCGCGGCGGGGCTGGAGGCCGGGGCGGAGGCCTGCGGGGTCGAGGCGGCCGTGCCGCCGTCCGAACCGGTCCAGCAGCCCGCGAGCAGGGCGAGGCCGGCGACGACCAGGGCGAGGGTGCGCAGGGGGGCAGCGGTGCGATTCACCCGCCGAACTCTAGTTGGCCTGCCGGCCTGCGCCGAATCGCGGGTCACATCGAGTCGATGAGTCGCTGCACGCGCTCGTCGACGGACTTGAAGGGGTCCTTGCACAGCACCGTGCGCTGGGCCTGGTCGTTGAGCTTGAGGTGGACCCAGTCGACCGTGAAGTCCCGGCGGGCGGCGGTGGCGGCCGTGATGAACTCCCCGCGCAGGCGCGCCCGGGTGGTCTGCGGGGGGGTGGACTTCGCGGCGAACACCTCGATGTCGTCGACCACCTTGGCGGCCATCCCCCTGGCCTCCAGCAGGTTGAACAGGCCGCGGGTGCGCGAGATGTCGTGGTAGGCCAGGTCCAGCTGGGCGATCCGCGGTGAGCTCCACGACAGGTCGTGGCGGTCGATGTAGCGCTGCAGCAGCCGGTGCTTGATGACCCAGTCGATCTCGGTGTCGACTGCGCCGAGGTCATCGCTGGCCACCGCCGTGAGCGTGCGGCGCCACAGGTCCAGGACCCGCGCGTAGATCGGCACCCGGGCCAGGCCGCTGCTCTGGGCGAACAGCTCCACCCGCTCCAGGTAGTCGGCCTGGATCTGCCAGGCCGACAGCATCCGTCCGTTGGCCAGCCGCACCGCCCGGGAGCCCGTCAGGTCGTGGCTGATCTCGCGGATCGCACGGATCGGGTTCTCCAGGGTGTGGTCACGGATCGTGACCCCGGACTCGAGCATCCGCAGGACGAGGTCGGCGCTGCCGACCTTGAGCAGCGTCGTGGTCTGGCTCATGTTCGAGTCCCCCACGATCACGTGCAGCCGACGGAACCGCTCGGCGTCGGCGTGCGGCTCGTCGCGGGTGTTGATGATCGGCCGGGAGCGGGTCGTCGCCGAGGAGACACCCTCCCAGATGTGCTCGGCGCGCTGGCTCAGGCAGAAGGTCGTCCCGCGGGGGGTGGGCAGCACCTTGCCCGCACCGGCGATCAGCTGGCGGGTGACCAGGAACGGGATGAGGGCGTCGGAGACCTTCGAGAACTCCCCCACGCGCCCGATGAGGTAGTTCTCGTGGCAGCCGTAGGAGTTGCCCGCGGAGTCGGTGTTGTTCTTGAACAGGTAGATCTCGCCGTCGATGCCCTCCTCCACGAGCCGGCGCTGGGCGTCGGCCACCAGTCCCTCGACGATGCGCTCGCCGGCCCGGTCATGGACCACCAGCTCACGCAGGTTGTCGCACTCGCCCGTGGCGTACTCCGGGTGGCTGCCCACGTCGAGGTAGAGCCGCGACCCGTTGCGCAGGAAGACGTTGGAGCTGCGCCCCCAGGCCACGACGCGCCGGAAGAGGTAGCGCGCCACCTCGTCGGGGCTCAGCCGGCGCTGGCCCCGGAACGTGCACGTGACCCCGTACTCGGTCTCGATGCCGTAGATCCGCCGGCCGAGCGGATCAACCATCGGCGAGCTCGCGCAACCGGTCCGGGCCGATGCGGCGGAAGGTGCGACGCGGGCGATCGCGCTGCAGGAGCGCCACCTCGAGCTGGGTCAGGGGGACCTCCCGCGGCCCCGTGGCACCGGCCGGCGAGCCGGGCGGCGAGGACTGCGCCAGGGCGGCGATCGCCAGGTGCACCCCCTCGGCCAGCGACATCCCCTCCACCCAGTTGTCGGCCAGGTGCCCCGCGATCGACTCCGAGGACCCGCCCATGGCCACGAAGCCGTGCTCGTCGGCGACCGACCCGTCGAAGGTCAGCCGGTAGATCTGGTCGTCGGCCGGCGTCGCGCCCACCTCGGCCACGACGAGCTCGACCTCGTAGGGCTTGGCGGCCTCGGTGAAGATCGTGCCCAGGGTCTGTGCGTAGGCGTTGGCCAGGCTCCGGCCGGTGACGTCGCGGCGGTCGTAGGCGTACCCGCGCATGTCGGCCAGGCGCACGCCCGCCACGCGCAGGTTCTCGAACTCGTTGTACTTGCCGACCGCCGCGAAGCCGATGCGGTCGTAGATCTCGCTGATCTTGTGCAGGGCCCGGGAGGGGTTCTCCGCGACCATCAGGATGCCCTCGGCCACCTGCAGCACGACCACGCTGCGCCCCCGGGCGATCCCCTTGCGCGCGTAGTCGGCCTTGTCCTTGATCAGCTGCTCGGGAGAGACGTAGAACGGCATGCTCATGTCGTCACTGCTCCATCCGGGCCACGGGACCGTCGGGGCGCTGCATCCGACGCTCGACCACCGCCTCGCAGATCCGCTCCAGCTCGGCCGGGTCCACACGGCGGAACCCGTCGGCGTCCACGATGACCACCACGGGGTAGATCTTGCGGGCGAGGTCCGGGCCGCCGGTGGCCGAGTCGTCGTCGGCGGCGTCGTAGAGCGCCTCCACGCAGACCTCGACGGCCTGGGTCTCGGGCATGTCCCGCGTGTAGAGCTTCTTCAGCGCCCCACGGGCGAACATCGAGCCGGACCCCACCGAGTAGAAGTCGTGCTCCTCGTAGCGCCCGCCGGTGACGTCGTAGGAGAAGATCCGCCCGGTGCTGCGGTCCAGGTCGTAGCCGGCGAGCATGGGCACGGCCGCCAGCCCCTGCATCGCCAGGCCGAGGTTCGAGCGCAACAGGGAGGCCAGCCTGTTGGCCTTGCCGTCCAGTGACAGCGAGGAGCCCTCGATCTTCTCGTAGTGCTCGAGCTCGACCTGGAACAGGCGCACGAGCTCGATGGCGATGCCGGCCGACCCGGCGATGCCGATGCACGCGTGCTCGTCGGCGGGGAACACCTTCTCGATCGAGCGCTGGGCGATCACGTTGCCCATGGTCGCCCGGCGGTCGCCGGCCATCACGACTCCGTTGGCCCACGTGGCCGCCACGATGGTGGTCCCGTGCGGGGCCTCGACCGAGCCGGATCCGGTGGTGCCCAGGTGCCCGAGCAGGTCAGGGCGGTGCTGGGCGAGGAACTGGGCGAACGAGGCCTCCCCGACCATCGAGAAGGCCGACGCCATCGGGCTGTCGGTCACCTACTGGCCGCCCTTCTGGACGAAGCCGCGCACGAACTCCTCGGCGTTCTCCTCGAGCACGTCGTCGATCTCGTCGAGCAGGGCGTCGACGTCGGCATCGAGGGCCTCCTTGCGCGCTGACGGTGCCGGCGGCGGTGCCGCCTCCGGCTCGTCGTCGGGCCGGGCCTTCTGGTGCTCGCTGGACTGGCTCACGTCGTCCTCCTCATCTCACGTCCGACACTAGTGCCGATCAGGGGGGCCCACACGCCGACCCGGCCGAGTCGCGACGTCGCGCCGGGCGCGGGCCTCAACGGCCGCCGAGCGCCGCCGACGAGTGCCGCCACCCCGTCGACGGACCCCATGAGGTCCTCCACGTGCGCGCGGGTTCCCCGCAGGGGGTCGGGGGTCGGCACGCGGACCAGCGACGCGCGCCCCGGGACGTCGAAGATGACCGAGTCCCACGAGGCGGCCGCGACTCGATCCCCGTAGCGCCGGACGCACTCGCCCCGGAACCAGGCCCGGGTGTCCCCGGGAGGGTCCACCGCAGCACGGGCCACCTCGGAGTCGGTCGTGAGCCGGCGCAGCGATCCGCGCTCCTCCAGCCGGAACGCCAGTCCCTTGTCGGGCCTCGTGTCGGAGTACTGCAGGTCGATGGCCGCAAGGCGTGAGGCAGACCACGGCAGCCCGTCGCGGCGGCGGTACCCCTCGAGCAGGCTGAGCTTGGCGACCCAGTCGAGCCGGTCGGCCAGGGCCATGGGCGCCGTGGCCAGCCCGGCCAGGACCTCGGACCACAGGTCCAGCACCTCGGCCGTGCGCGGGTCGGTCCCCCCCGGCTGCCCGGCGCAGTGCGCCCGGGCTGCCTCGAGGTAGGCGTGCTGGACCTCCAGTGCCGTCATGGGCGATCGGCGCAGGCACTCCAGGGGCGCGGCCAGGCTCAGGTCGTGGGACACCCGGTGCATCGCGGCCACCGGGTTGGCCAGCTCGATGCCCAGGTTGGGGCCCCCCGCCTCGATCATCGACAGGACGATCGCGGTCGTGCCCAGCTTGAGCAGCGTGGCCGTCTCGGAGAGGTTGGCATCGCCCACGATGACGTGCAGCCGCCGCCACAGTGCGGGGTCGGCGTGCGGCTCGTCGCGCGTGTTGATGATGGGCCGCTTGAGGGTCGTCTCCAGGCCGACCTCGACCTCGAAGAAGTCCGCCCGGCTGGAGATCTGGAAGCCCTCACGGCGGCTCTCCTGCCCGATCCCGACCCGTCCGGCCCCGGTGAACACCTGCCGGGTCACGAAGAAGGGGATCAGCGCGTCGACGACCGCCCGGAACGGCGTCCGGCGGTCCATCAGGTAGTTCTCATGGGTCCCGTACGAGGCGCCCTTGCCGTCGGTGTTGTTCTTGTAGAGCACGATCTCGTGCCCGCCGGGCAGGCTCGCCGCCGCACGTGCGGCCTCGGCGGCGATCTGCATGCCCGCGCGGTCCCAGACGACCGCGTCCCAGGGGTTGGTGACCTCCGGGCTGGAGTACTCGGGGTGGGCGTGGTCCACGTAGAGCCGCGCCCCGTTGGTGAGCACGACGTTGGCGGTGGTCGTGTCGTCGGTCAGCTGTGTCGGGTCGGCCTCGGCACGGGTCATGTCGAAGCCCCGCGCGTCACGCAACGGCGACTCCTCGTCGTAGTCCCAGCGCTGCGCCAGGGCGCCGGTGCGCCCGGCCATCACGGCGTGCGCGTTGACGACGAGCCCGGACATGCGCACCGGATTGGCGTTCGGGTGGCCCGGGTGGCTGATCCCGAACTCGGTCTCCAGCCCCATCACCCGGTGCACCGACATGGGCCCCAGCATAGGCGCGGGACGCGGACCCCCCTGTGCACACATCGAGGGCGGGGCTCCCTGGGGAGCACCCGCCCTCGACGGTCGATCGTGTTCGGTTGTGGTGGGGGTTGATCCCTACCGGTGGGGTGCTCCCGGAAGGTCGAGGATCTCGCCCTTGAGCGTCTCGGCACGGGTGCCGAAGATCGCCTGCATGTTGTCGCCGACCTCCAGGACGCCGGCGGCGCCCAGGCTCTTGAGCTTGGCCTTGTCGACCTTGCTCTTGTCATGCACGGAGATGCGCAGGCGTGTGATGCACGCATCCACACTCGTGATGTTCTCGAAGCCGCCGAACGCCGCCAGGACCTTGGCGGCCTGGCTCATGTCGGCCTCGACTGCAGCGGCCTTGAGCGCGGCACCCTTCTCCTCGTCGGTGAGCTGGACCTCGTGCTCGCCGTACTCCGCGATGGCGTCCGCATCGGGCTCGCGACCGGGGGTCTGCAGATCCTTCCACTTCACTGCCCAGGTGAACAGCAGGTAGTAGATGGGGATGAAGACCAGCCCCAGGATGATGACGTTCCACCACGGCTCGCGTCCGGGGAGGATGCCGAACAGGAAGAAGTCGATCAGCCCGCCGGAGAACGTCAACCCGATCGACGTGCCCGTCATGAACATGATCATGAACGACAGGCCCGCGAGCACGGCGTGGATGCCGAAGAGCCACGGGGCGATGAACAGGAAGGTGAACTCGATCGGCTCGGTGATCCCGGTGAGGAACGACGTCAGGGCCGCCGATCCGAGGATGCCGGCCGCGATCTTGGCCTGGCTGGTCTTCGACTGGCGGTACATCGCGTAGGCGGCAGCAGGCAGGCCGAACATCATGAAGGAGAACTTGCCGGCCATGTAGCGACCGGTCTCGTCACCGTTGTTGTCGACGAAGGGGGTGTCGTCGGCGAGCTGGGCGAACCACATGCGCTGGTCGCCCGTGATGATCTCGCCGGCCTTGTTGGTGTACTCACCGAACTGGAACCAGAACGGGCTGTACCAGATGTGGTGCAGGCCGAAGGGGATCAGCGAGCGCTCGACGAGACCGAAGATGAACACGCCGATGGCGCCGAGGTTCTTGATGGCGTCGGCGAACGCGTTGATCGCCTCGCCGATGGGCGGCCAGGCGAAGCTGGCGATCAGCCCGGTGAGCAGGGCGAAGGTGGCCGTGGCGATCGGGACGAAGCGCTTGCCCGCGAAGAACCCGAGGTACGGGGGCAGCTCGATGCGGTACCACTTGTTGTAGCACCAGGCTGCGAGCGCGCCCATGACGATGCCGCCGAACACGCCGAACTGCAGCGTGGGGATGCCCAGGGTGTTCGCGAACGCCGCTGACGGCAGGTCGCTCCAGTTGAGGATGTCCGACGTGGACTGCAGCGACGTCGTGACGACGGCGTCGGCCGGTGGACAGGTGTCCGGGACGATGGCCTCCGGACCCTGGGGGGCGCAGGTGATCTCGTTGACGTTCTTGATCTCCATGAAGACGCTGACGGCCTTGTTCATGACCAGGTAGCCCACGGTGCCGGCCAGCGCGGCGACACCCGCGTCAGCTGTCAGGCCGATGGCGACGCCGATCGCGAACAGCAGCGCCGAGGTTGCCGAAGATGATGTCTCCGGCACCCACCATGGTGTTGGTGATCAGGAGGAAGAAGCCCTCGGGGATGGTGTCGACGTCGTTGATCTGCTTGTACATGTTCTGCGCACCGGCCCCCAGGCCGAGGAGCAGGCCTGCAGCCGGGAGGATGGCGACGGGCACCATCAGCGCCTTGCCGATGCGCTGAAGCTGACCGAACAGCCCGATCTTCTTCTTGGGTGGTGCCACCGCATTCGCGGCCATACGGGCCTCCACAGGTGAGTAGGGTGCACTTACAGCACGCAACTTACTCAGATCGGACCCGTGAGGCGCGCTGATTCAGGGGTACTGGATCAGCGGTGATGGATCAGCGGTGATGGATCACATGTACTGGATCAGAGGTACTGGCCGGTATTGGCGATCGTGTCGATCGAGCGCCCGGCCTCGGTGCCCTGCTTGCCGGCCACCAGGGTGCGGATGAACACGATCCGCTCGCCCTTCTTGCCCGAGATGCGCGCCCAGTCATCGGGGTTGGTGGTGTTCGGCAGGTCCTCGTTCTCTCGGAACTCGTCGATGCAGGCGGTCAGCAGGTGGGCGACCCGGATCCCCTTCTGGCCGGTGTCCAGGTACTCCTTGATGGCGTTCTTCTTCGCCCGCGCGACGATGTTCTCCAGCATGGCCCCGGAGTTGAAGTCCTTGAAGTACAGGGTCTCCTTGTCACCGTTGGCGTAGGTGACCTCGAGGAACCGGTTCTCGTCGGACTCGACGTACATCCGCTCCACCGTGCGCCGGATCATCGCCTCGCAGGCGGCGTCGGCCGAGCCGCCGTTCTCGGCGAGGTCCTCGGGGTGAAGCGGCAGGTCGGGTGTGAGGTACTTGCTGAGGATGTCCCCAGCGGCCTGGGCGTCCGGGCGCTCGATCTTGATCTTCACGTCCAGGCGCCCGGGGCGCAGGATCGCCGGGTCGATCATGTCCTCTCGGTTCGAGGCCCCGATGACGATCACGTTGGCCAGGCCCTCGACGCCGTCGATCTCCGAGAGCAGCTGCGGGACGATCGTGTTCTCCACGTCGGAGCTCACCCCGGAGCCGCGCGTGCGGAACAGCGAGTCCATCTCGTCGAAGAACACGATGACGGGCGTCCCCTCGGTGGCCTTCTCCCGGGCACGCTGGAAGACCAGCCGGATGTGCCGCTCGGTCTCGCCGACGTACTTGTTCAGCAGCTCCGGGCCCTTGATGTTCAGGAAGTAGGAGCGCCCGGCTGTCTTGCCCTCGCGCTCGGCGACCTTGCGGGCCAGGGAGGCGGCCACGGCCTTGGCGATCATCGTCTTGCCGCACCCGGGCGGGCCGTAGAGCAGGATCCCCTTCGGGGCGGCCAGCTTGTGCTCCTTGAACAGCTCGGCGTGCACGTACGGCAGCTCGACGGCGTCGCGGATCATCTCGATCTGCCCGGCGAGGCCCCCGATGTCGGAGTAGTCGACGTCAGGGACCTCCTCGAGCACGAGCTCCTCGACCTCGGACTTCGGGATCCGCTCGTAGACGTACGAGGAGCGCGGATCCATCAGAAGCGAGTCGCCGGCACGGATCGTCTGGTCGAGCAGGGTCTGGGCGAGGCGGACCACCCGCTCCTCGTCGGTGTGCCCGATCACCAGGGCCCGGTCGCCGCCCTCGAGGAGCTCCTTGAACATGACGATCTCGCCCACGCGCTCGTAGGCCATGCCGGCGATGACGTTCATGGCCTCGTTGACCATGACCTCCTGGCCGGGGACGAGGTCCTCGACCCCGGGCGCGACGCTGACCCGCAGCTTGCGGCCCTGGGCCTGGATGTCGGCGGTGCCGTCGGGGTTGCGGGCGAGGAATACCGCGAAGCCGTTGGGCGGGTCGGCCAGGCGGTCGACCTCCTCCTTCAGGGTCACGATCTGGTTGCGGGCCTCACGCAGGGTCTCGGCCAGGCGCCGGTTGGTCTCCGACAGGCGGCTCAGCTCGTCCTGCATCGACCGCAGGCGGCGCTCGACGTCGGGGGGTAGGGCCTGGTCGGTCATGGCACACCTCCTGCGCTGGTCCTTCGGACTCTACCCAGAGATGAGCGGATCGTGCAGCAGGTCGGCGGCCGGGTCCTGCCGGGTCGGAGCCGGTGGACGGTCGCCGGGAGGGTCAGGGCAGGGGCGGGCGCGGTGCGGCGGTCGGTGCGGCGGTCGGTGCGGCGGGTCGGCGTTGCGGGTCGCGTCGCGTCCTCGGTGGCTGCCGCGCCCGTCGCAGCGGGACTCCCGGGGCCGGTGTAGTCGGCGCCGTAGGCCCCCTTGGCCGGGCGGGTCCGCTTCGCGGGCAGGACGGTCCCGGGGGCCAGGCGGCGACTGGCCAGCAGGAAGCCGGTGTGCCCGGTCATCCGATGGTCCGGGCGCACGGCCAGACCCTCGAGGTGCCAGGTGCGCAGCATCAGCTCGCTGGCGGCGGGCTCCGTGAAGCGACCATCGGCACGCAGCGTCTCGGCCATCCGCGACAGCTGCGTCGTGGTGGCCATGTACGCCACGAGGATCCCCCCGGGCATCAGCGCATCGGCGACGGCATCCACGCACTCCCAGGGCGCGAGCATGTCGAGGATGACCCGGTGCACGCCCGTGAGGGCCAGCCGGTCCTGGAGGTCGCCCACCTCGATGGTCCAGTTCGGCTGCGGCCCGCCCAGGAAGCGCTCGACGTTGTCCCGCGCGATGTCGGCGAAGTCCGGACGGCGCTCGAACGAGGTGACCCGACCTGTGGGCCCCACCGCCCGCAGCAGCGAGCAGGTCAGGGCGCCGGACCCGGCGCCTGCCTCCACGACGTGCGCCCCGGGGAAGATGTCGGCAAGTCCCACGATCGCTGCGGCGTCCTTGGGGTAGATCACGGTGGCCCCGCGCGGCATGGAGAGCACGAAGTCGCGCAGCAGCGGGCGCAGCACCAGGTACGGGACGCCGGCCAGGGTGGTCACCACGATGCCCTCCGGCTGGCCGATCAGCGCATCGTGGGCCAACGCGCCCTTGTGCGTGTGGAACTCGCGGCCCGGGACCAGCGCGAACGTGTGGTGCCTGCCCTTCGGGTCGGTCAGCTGGACGAGGTCACCCGGCTGCCAGCAGCCCGTGCCGGTCGGCCCGGGGCGTCGGCAGCGGCGCCGGGACGCTCGGCTCGGCGGCGAGGGGTGGGGTCGGCGGGAGGGGTGGGGTCGGTCATGGGCTGACCCTATGCGCCGCCCGCCGTCGGCGGCTCAGCCCTGAACCCAGCCCGGACCCAGCCCCTGAACCCAGCCCTGACCACCTGCCAGCCCCGACTCAGCCCCTGAGCTCAGCCCTTGAGCGCGGCCTCGATGTCCGCCACCAGCAGCACCCCGTAGACCAGCCCCTGGGGGTCGATGACGAGCAGCTCCTCCCTGCCCCGCTTGGACACCTCAGCGAGCAGATCGGTCCCGCCCACGTCACGGCCGATGGCGGCGTTCCCGTCGATGGGCCTCGACACGGAGGCCACCGAGACCCACGGCCGGCGCTGCTCGGGCACAGCAGCGATGGCGTCGTGCTGGCCGATCCCCGTGGGCACGCCCCGGGGGTCGACCACCACGAGGGCGCCGGCCCCGGCTGCGGTGGCGCGCCGGATGGCCTCCGCAAGCGGCAGGTCGCGATCCACCGGGATGGCCCGCCGCGCGAGTCCCCCGGCGGTCAGCGTGCTGGCCCGCGCGCGCAGGTCGACGGCACGAAGCTGCGCACTGGCACCGGTCCAGAGCATGGCCGCGACGAGGCCGGCCACGACGTACACCAGCAGGTCGGGCCGGGACCCGGTCATCAGGGACAGCGCGAGCGGCGACAGCAGGGTGAGCAGCGCCACCGCGCGCCCGACCCACGCGGCCACCACCGTTCCACGTCGCTCGGAGCCGGTCGCCGCCCAGATCAGGCAGCGCAGCACGTTCCCCCCGTCCAAGGGGATGCCGGGCAGGGAGTTGTAGATGCCGATGATCAGGTTGGCCCAGGTCAGCGCCCTGGCAAGGACGCCCGCGGCGCTCCCCGGGTCCAGGGCCTGCGCGAGCGCGTAGCTGATCCCCGCCAGGGCGAACGTGGCGATGGGTCCCGCCGCAGCCACCGTCGCCTCGGCCAGCGGCGCCTGCCGGCTGCGCTCGAAGTGGGTGACCCCGCCCAACAGCTGCAGCACCACCCGGTGGACCGGGAACCCGAACGCCCGCGCGACCAGGGCATGGGCGAACTCGTGCGCCAGCGTGGCCAGGCTCAGCAGCACCGCGAACACGAGGGCCAGGACCCACGGGCTCCACGTCCCCTCGATCGTGAACGCCGGGATCCACAGGTAGGCCAGCAGCGCGACGCCGAGGATGCCGCTGAACGGGATCTCCACGGGGATCCCGGCGATGCGCGTCGTCGGGGTCGCCACCCCACCATGGTAGGCGGGTGGTCGAGATGGCGCCGCCAATCCCCTGGCGGGCGGCGGGGCGCGCGGGCGGCGGGGGCGCCCGGTCTGCGGGGCGCGTGGTGTCATGCCTGCGGTGTCGGACCCCCGACGTAGGTTGGCGTCATGCCTGATCCCACCGGCCTCACGGCGCGCCCGACTCGCTCGCTGTCCCCCTCGCGGGCCCTGGACTTCCAGTCCTGCCCGCTGCTGTACCGGTTCCGGGTCCTCGACCGCCTGCCGGAGCCGCCCAGCCCCGCGGCGGTGCGCGGCACCCTGGTGCACTCGGTCCTCGAAGCCCTCTACGACCTCCCCGCCGGCCAGCGGACCCTCGACGAGGCGATCGGCCTGGTCGGCCCGCAGTGGGACCTGCTCGTGGCCGAGCGTCCGGACGTCGTCGGGATGCTCGCCGACGACGGCACCGACCCCCTGGACTGGCTGCGCGGAGCCGGGGACCTGATCGAGTCGTACTTCGCGATGGAGGACCCGGCGCGGCTGGAGCCAGCCGCACGCGAGCTGCAGGTCCACGCGGAGCTGCCCTCCGGGCTGGTGCTGCGCGGCTTCGTCGACCGCCTCGACCGGGCGCCCACCGGGCAGCTGCGCGTCGTGGACTACAAGACGGGCAAGCCCCCGGGCGTGGGGTTCGAGGCGCGGGCGATGTTCCAGATGCGCTTCTACGCCCTGGCGCTCTGGCACATGCACGGTGAGCTGCCCACGATGCTGCAGCTGATGTACCTGTCCACGGGGGTCGTCCTGCGCTACGAGCCCGACGAGGAGGACCTGCGCGCGATGCAGCGCAAGGTCGAGGCCCTGTGGCTGGCCATCGAGCGCGCGATGGACTCCGGCGACTGGCGCGCCCGCCCCTCCGCGCTGTGCTCCTGGTGCGCCCACCAGTCGCTGTGCCCGGAGTTCGGGGGGACTCCCCCGCCGCTGCCGACCGCGGTGGTCGCCAACCCCTCGCCACCCGGGCCGGGGACGCCGACCCCGGACGGCCCGTTCTGAGACCCCGTTCTGAGACCCCGTTCTGAGAGACTCCGGCCCGGCTACTCGGTCCGGATGGCCATGAGCACGTCGAGGTTGGCCGCGCGTCGGGCCGGCCAGACGGCGGCGAGGATCCCCACGACCGCGGTCGCCACGAGGACCACCACGATGAGGGTCCACGGGATCGCCAGCTCGGTGATCCCGTCGTTGACCAGCAGCCGCTGCAGGGCGACGCCGAGCAGCAGGCCGAGGGCGACCCCGGTGAACGCGCCGAAGAAGCTGATGACGATCGACTCCCAGCGGATCATGGTGCGGACCTGTCCGCGCAGCATCCCGACGGCGCGCAGCATCCCGATCTCGCGGGTGCGCTCGATGATCGACAGGGCCAGGGTGTTCACGACGCCGAAGATGGCGATGATCACGCTCAGCCCCAGCAGGGCGTAGACCAGGCTCAGCAGCTGGTTGATCTGCCCGGAGATCGTCTCCTTGAACTCGGTCTGGTCGAGGATCTGCACGGTCGGGAACGCGGCCTGGATCTCGTCGAGGTCGGCGCGCACGGCAGCCAGGTCGGCGTCCGGCTCCAGGGGGGCGTACAGGAACGAGTCGATCGCCGGGAGGCCCGCGGCCTCCATGGTCTCCAGCGAGACCGCCCATCCGGAGAACGCCGCCTGCCCTTCGTAGAGCTGCTTGAGCTCCAGGGAGTCCTTCTCGCCGTTGCCCCAGACGACCTCGACGGTGTCCCCGATCGCGACCCCGGCGGATGCGGCGGTCTCGCGGTCCACCACGATGCCGCCGGAGGCCAGCGCTGCGGCCTCCATGCCCAGGGTCTGCACCTGCCCGATGGTCTGCGGCTCGACGCCGGTGACGGTGGTCTCCGCGCCCTCCACCAGCGCCGGCACCTGCCGGATGCGTGAGACCAGAGCGATGCCCGGCACCGCCTCGATGGCGTCCCCGACCTCGGTCGAGAACGGCACGAAGCTGGTCGGCTGCACGATGAAGTCGGCGGTGATCACCTCGTCGACCAGCGCATCGGTCGACTTCGTCGTGGAGGCCCCCAGGACCCCGATGGCGGTCACGAGGGCCAGGCCCACGAGGATCGCCGTCGCGGTCGCGGCGGTGCGGCGCCGGTCGCGCTGGGCGTTGCGCACGGCGAGGCGTGCCCACGGAGCCCAGTCGCGTGATCGGGGCGCCGACGGCACCGACCAGGCCACGGCTGAACACCGGGCGCCAGGATGATCACGCCGAGCAGCAGCGCGAACGCCCCGAGACCGGCCACGGTCAGCCGCCGGGCGAGGTCCTCGTTGAGGACGGCAACCAGGAGCGCGAGGGCCCCCAGGCCGGTCAGCACACCACCGACGATCCCCCGGATGCGCAGGCCCTTGGCCGGCAGGGCGATGTCGTCGCGCATGGCCGCCACGGGCGGCACCTGGGAGGCCCGACGTGCCGGGAACCAGGCCGCGACGACCGTCACGATCACGCCGACGGCCATGCCCAGGAGGATCGTGCGGGGCGCCAGGACCAGGCTGCCGGCAGGGAGCTCCGCCCCGAAGATGCCCAGCAGCTCGCGCAGGCCGAGGGCCACGCCGATGCCGAGCAGGATCCCCAGGGCGCCACCGAGGAGGCCCAGCAGGAAGGCCTCGCCGACGACTGACCAGGTGATCTGGCGCTTGCTGGCACCGATCGCCCGCAGCAGCGCCAGCTCCCGCGTGCGCCGCGCGACGAGCATGGAGAAGGTGTTCAGGATGATGAACGTGCCCACGAACAGGGCGATGAACGCGAAGACGAGCAGGAAGGTGTTGATGAAGCCCAGGGCCGTGCTCAGCTGCTCGGCGGCCTCGTCCTGGAGCTCCTGCCCGGTGGACACCTCGTAGCCCGGGCCGATGAGCGCGGTCACGGAGTCGCGCAGCGACTCGGGCGTGGTCCCCTCGTCCCCGACGATGGACACCTGGTTCCAGGCGTCCTCCCCCACGAACGTCTCCTGGGCGTACTGGCGGTCGAAGAGAGTGAGGGTGGCCCCGGCCAGTCCCCCGCTGACCCCATAGCGAGCCAGCCCGACCAGCGGCGCCTCGATGCGCGGCCCCTGGGTGACCACGGTGACCGTGTCGCCGACCGTGAACCCGCCCTTCTCAGCGGTCTGCAGGTCGATCACGATCTCCTCGGGGGCCGCGGGAGCACGCCCCTCGACCAGGGACAGGCCGCTGAGCTGGGGATCGTCGGGATACTCCGGGAAGGAGAACCCGAACTGCGGCGGGCCGTTGCCGCCGAGCGGCTGGCCCTCCTTGTCGAGCAGCGTCACGCCCAGGACCTGGACGTCGCCGGTCGCGCGGGCGACACCCGGCAGCTCGCGGACGTCGTCGAGCACGGACTGGGGCACGACGGAGACCACGGAGCCTCGGCCGTCGTCGCCGCCCACCTCCAGCTGCTGGGTCACCACGACGTCGGGGACCTCGTTGGCGAACAGCTGGTCGAAGGTGCCCTTCAGGGTGTCGGTGAAGATGAAGGTGCCCACGACGAAGGCCACGCCGAGCACGACGGCCAACCCGGAGAGCAGCATCCGGGCCTTGTGCGCCTTCAACGAGCGCCACGTTGCCTTGAGCATGCGCTCAGCCCTGCTCGGCGGCGGGCTCCGGCGAGGTCGCCGCCGGCTCGCCGGACTCCGCGCGCCCTGCGGCCGCGGGGTACTCGATGCTGACCGGCGGCGAGACCACGGAGCCGTGGGCGCCGGCAGCCTGCTCGAAGGTCATCATCCGCTCGAGGATCGCGGGGGCATCCGGGTCGAGGAGCTCGTCGACGAACACCCCGTCGGCGAGGAACACCACGCGGTCGGCGTAGGCCGCCGCGTGGGCGTCGTGGGTCACCATGACGATCGTCTGGCCGAACTCGTCGACGCTGCGACGCAGGAAGCCCAGCACCTCGGCGCCGGAGCGCGAGTCGAGGTTGCCCGGTGGGCTCGTCGGCGAAGATGATGTCGGGCCGCGTGGCCATGGCGCGGGCGCACGCGACGCGCTGCTGCTGGCCACCGGAGAGCTCGCTGGGCCTGTGGGTGAGCCGGTCGGCCAGCCCCACGGTCCCGACGACGAGGTCGAACCACTCCTGGTCGACCTTGCGCCCGGCGATGTCCAGCGGCAGGGTGATGTTCTCCTCCGCGGTCAGGGTGGGCACGAGGTTGAACGCCTGGAACACGAAGCCCATCCGCTCGCGGCGCAGCCGGGTGAGGTCGTTGTCCTTCATGGTGGTCAGGTCGGAGTCGCCGATGTAGACCTTGCCCGCGGACGCGGAGTCCAGGCCGGCCATGCAGTGCATGAGCGTGGACTTGCCCGAGCCGGAGGGACCCATGATCGCCGTGAACCGACCGACCTCGAACTCGACGTCGACCGAGCGCAGCGCCACGACCTGGGTCTCGCCCTCGCCGTAGACCTTGCTCAGGCCCACGGCGCGGGCAGCCGCGCCAGCGGCGGGCGTTGAAGCGTCAGTCGTGGCAGTTGCCTCAGACATGGGGAACCTTCCTGGAGTCAGGGACACGAGTTTACGGGCGTTGCACACCATCCGCCCCACACCCGCCCGCCCCACACCCGCGCGCCCCACACCCGTCCCCGCAGCCGCGGGCCCGCGTCTGGCGACGGCTCAGCCGAGCAGGGAGGCCAGTCCGGCCATGTCCAGGCCCACCAGCGACTCGCGTACGACGATCCGCTCACCGGCCTCCACGGGCACCGCGTGCGGCACGGCGACCACCGTCGCGCCGGCCGACCAGGCAGCCCGGACGCCGTTCAGGGAGTCCTCCAGGACGACAGCCCGGGTGATGTCGACACCCAGGAGGTCCGCGGCGTGCAGGTAGGGAAGCGGATCCGGCTTGCTGCGGGCCACCTCGTCCCCGGCGACGCTGACCGGGAACACCGGCAGCCCCGACCGGGTCAGGAACGCGAGCACGAGGTCGACGATCGGGCGCACGGATGCCGAGACCAGGGCGAAGGGAATCCCCGAGGCGGCGACCTCGGCGAGCAGGTCGGCGGCGCCCGGCTGGATCGGGATCTCGGCGCCCTCGAGGCGTTCGAGCATCGTGCCGATGAGCAGCTCGCCGACCTCGTGGTCGGTCCGGTCGGTGCCGGAGATGGTGCGGATGTAGGCCGTCGCATGGGCCATCGACGCGCCCATGATCGCCTGCTGGTCGGCCTCCGACCAGGTCCCGCCCAGTGCCGCGAGGGTCTCGTGCTCGACCTCGAGCCAGATCGGCTCGGTGTTGACCAGCAGGCCGTCCATGTCGAACAGCACGGCGGACAGCGTCATGGATCCCCCGTCAGCCTGCGTTGTAGTAGCTGGCCTCGGGGTGGTGCACGATCAGCGCCGACGTGGACTGCTCCGGGTGCAGCTGGAACTCCTCGGAGAGCTCCACCCCGATGCGCGCGGGATCCAGCAGGTCCATGAGCACGGTCTGCTGCTCGACGTCCGGGCAGGCCGGGTAGCCGAACGAGTACCGCTCGCCCCGGTAGGACTGCTTGGTGACCAGCTGCGTGCGGTCGACGGCATCGTCGGCGTCGATCCCGAGCTCCCCGCGGATGCGCGCGTGCCAGTACTCCGCCAGGGCTTCGGTGAGCTGGACGCTGAGCCCATGGAGCTCCACGTACTCGCGGTAGGCGTTGGCCTCGAAGAGCTCGGCGGCGGCGGCGGACACCTGCGACCCCATCGTCACGACATGGAAGGCAACGACGTCGGGGCGACCCTCGGCCAGGACCGCGTCGCGCGGCCGGAAGAAGTCCGCGAGGCACAGGTGCCGGTCGCGGGACTGGCGCGGGAAGGGCAGCCGGTGCAGCTCCACGGGCTGCCATCCGTTGTCCAGCGGGCGCTCCCCTGCCTCGGCCAGGCCGGCGGGGTCGAGGATCACGAGCTCGTCACCCTCGGACCAGCACGGGTAGTACCCGTACACGACCGCGGCCCCGAGCAGCCCCTCGGTGTGCACCCGGTCGAGCCACATCCGCAGCCGCGGGCGACCCTCAACCTCCACTAGAGAGTTATAGTCCGGGCCCTCGCCGCGGGAGGACTTCAGCCCCCACTGCCCGAGGAACAGGGCACGCTCGTCGAGGTAGGAGGAGTAGTCCGCGAGCTGGATCCCCTTGACCACCCGGGAGCCCCAGAACGGCGGGGTCGGGACCGGGTTGTCGAGGGACACGTCGCTGCGCTCCGGGATGTCCGCCGGGTCGAGGGTGGTGCCACTGCGCCGCGCCACCTTCCGGGTGCGCAGGGCCGGCAGCTCCGCACCCGGCTCGCCGCGCTTGACGGCCATGAACGCATCCATGAGGCGCAGGCCCTCGAACGCGTCGCGGGCGTAGCGCACGTCGCCGGCGAAAAGCGACGGCGAGGTCCTCCTCGACGAACGCCCGGGTCAGGGCGGCTCCGCCCAGCATGACCGGCCAGCGCTCGGCCACCCCGCGCTCGTTCATCTCCTCGAGGTTCTCGCGCATGATCACCGTGCTCTTCACGAGCAGGCCGGACATGCCGATCAGGTCGGCGTCGTGCTCCTCCGCGGCCTCGAGGATCGCGTTCACGGGCTGCTTGATCCCGATGTTCACGACCTTGTAGCCGTTGTTCGTCAGGATGATGTCGACGAGGTTCTTGCCGATGTCGTGGACGTCGCCCTTGACCGTGGCCAGGACGATCGTGCCCTTCCCGGTGGCCTCCTCGCCCTCGACCTTCTCCATGTGCGGCTCGAGGTAGGCCACGGCGGTCTTCATCACCTCGGCGCTGTTGAGCACGAACGGCAGCTGCATGTCGCCGCGGCCGAACAGCTCACCGACCTCCTTCATGCCCGCCAGCAGGGTGTCGTTGATGATCGCCAGCGCGGGCTGGGTCTGCAGCGCCTCGTCGAGGTCGGCCTCGAGGCCGGAGCGCTCCCCGTCGATGATCCGCCGCTGCAGCCGCTCGTCCAGCGGCAGGGCCGCGAGCTCCTCGGCCTTGGTCTCCTTGGACACCTGGGCGCTGACCCCGGCGAACAGGTCGAGGAACCGGCCCAGCGGGTCGTAGCACACCGTGCCGTCCTCGGCGTACTCCCGGCGGTCGTAGACCAGGTCGCGGGCGACCTTCAGCTGCTCCTCGCCGATCCGGGCGATCGGCAGGATCTTGCTCGCGTGCACGATGGCGGAGTCCAGGCCGGCCTCGATGCACTCGTGCAGGAACACCGAGTTCAGCACCTGCCGGGCCGCCGGGTTCAGGCCGAAGGAGATGTTGGACAGGCCGAGGGTGGTCTGCACGTCGGGATGGGCGTGCTTGATCCGCCGGATCGCCTCGATGGTCTCGATGCCGTCGCGGCGGGTCTCCTCCTGGCCGGTGGCGATCGGGAACGTCAGGCAGTCCACGAGCACGTCCTGCGGGGGGATCCCGTGGTTGTCGCGCAGGTCGGTGATGAGGCGGTCGGCGACGCGCAGCTTCCAGTCCGCGGTGCGCGCCTGGCCCTCCTCGTCGATGGTCAGCGCGACCACCGCCGCGCCGTACTCCTTGATCAGCGGCACGATCTGGGCGAACCGCGATCCCGGGCCGTCGCCGTCCTCGTAGTTGACCGAGTTCACGACCGCGCGACCGCCGAGCATCTGCAGCCCGGCCTCGAGGACGGCCGGCTCGGTCGAGTCCAGGACGAGGGGCAGCGTGGAGGCGGTGGCCAGCCGGCCCGCGAGCTCGCGCATGTCGCCGGCCCCGTCGCGGCCGACGTAGTCCACGCACAGGTCGAGCAGGTGGGCGCCGTCGCGGATCTGCTCCCGGGCGATCTCGACGCACGCCTCCCAGTCCTGGGCCAGCATCGCCTCGCGGAACGCCTTGGAGCCGTTGGCGTTGGTGCGCTCCCCGATGGACAGGTAGGAGGTGTCCTGCCGGAACGGCACCGACTGGTAGAGCGAGGCTGCGGCGGCCTCGTTCGTGTGCTCGCGGGGGCGGACCTCGCGCCCGCCCACCCGCTCGACGACCGCGCGCAGGTGCTCGGGCGTGGTGCCGCAGCAGCCGCCGACCAGGGCCAGTCCGTAGTCGCTGGTGAAGTGGTCGTGCGCAGCGGCCAGCTCGGCGGGGGTCAGCGGGTAGTGCGCGCCGTCGGCGGTCAGCACCGGCAGCCCCGCGTTGGGCATCGCCGAGACCGCGACCCTCGCGTAGCGCGAGAGGTGCCGGAGGTGCTCGCTCATCTCCGCCGGGCCGGTGGCGCAGTTCAGGCCGATCACGTCGATGCCCAGCGGCTCGAGGGCGGTCAGGGCCGCGCCGATCTCCGTGCCGAGCAGCATCGTGCCGGTGGTCTCCACGGTCACCTGGGCCATGAGGGCGACCCGACGACCGGATGCGGCCATCGCCCGCCGGGCGCCGATCAGCGCGGCCTTGGCCTGCAGGAGGTCCTGGGCGGTCTCGATCAGCACCGCGTCGACCCCGCCCTCGAGCAGCCCGGCCACCTGCTCGGCGTACGCGTCGCGCAGGTCGACGAACGGGGCGTGGCCCAGCGTGGGCAGCTTCGTGCCCGGTCCGACGGAGCCGATCACCCAGCGCGGGCGGTCCGGGGTGGAGTACCCGTCGGCCACCTCGCGGGCGATCCGGGCTCCGGCGGAGGCCAGCTCGCGGATCCGCTCGGGGATGTCGTACTCCCCCAGGTTGGCCAGGTTGGCGCCGAAGGTGTTCGTCTCGACGCAGTCGACCCCGGCGTCGAAGTAGGCCGCGTGGACCGCGGCGACGATGTCGGGCCGGGTGACGTTGAGGATCTCGTTGCAGCCCTCGTACCCCTGGAAGTCGTCCAGGGACGGGTCCTGGGCCTGGAGCATCGTGCCCATGGCGCCGTCGGCGACGATCACGCGTTCGGTCAGGGCAGTCAGGAAGGAGGTCGTGGGCATAGTGCCCCAAGGGTACGTGTGCGCGAGCCGGGGCAGGGCATCTCCGTGCTGCGGCGGGGTCGATCCGGCCGGGGCGCCGGCGCGCCCGTGGTACCGTGGACCTGTCGATCCTGCTCGCTCGGAACGGTGCGCGGCACCGCCCACGGGCGCTGGCCCCGGGGATGTCCACTGGCCCCGCCCTCAGATCGGCAGCGCCTGTGCTGCGAAGTCCCATCCCCGCGGAAGGCCCTTCGATGGCCGTCAGCTTCGGCATGCTCAGCACCTATCCCCCGACCCAGTGCGGCCTGGCCACGTTCTCCCAGGCGCTGACCACCCACCTCGTCGGCTCCGGGGCCGACGTCGGCATCGTGCGGGTCGTCGACTGCCCCCAGCCGGCCCAGCCGAGGGTCGTCCATGAGCTGGTGATCGGCCAGCGCGCGGGCGCGCGGGCAGCGGCAGACGCGCTGAACCAGTACGACGTGGCGATCATCCAGCACGAGTACGGCATCTTCGGCGGGCGCGACGGCGCGGATGTGCTCGACGTCCTGGCTGAGGTGCGCGTCCCGGTGATCTCCGTCCTGCACACGGTGCTCACCACCCCGACGCCCCACCAGCGGCGCGTGCTCGCCGGCGTCGTCGCGGCCTCCTCGGTCGTGGTGACCATGACCCACACGGCCCGGCAGCGGCTCCTCGACGGCTGGGACGTGGACCCGGGCAAGGTGATGGTCATCGCCCATGGCGCCGAGGACAACCGCGCCCCGGAACCCGGCCAGGACGCAGTGACCCGCTGGGAGGACGAGGGCGGCTCCGGCGAGCACCCCGCTCCCGCCGACCGGGTGCGCAGGTCGTCCCACCATCCTGACCTGGGGCCTGCTCGGGCCCGGCAAGGGGATCGAGTGGGCCGTCGAGGCGATGGCGGACTTGCCGACCTCGACCCCCGACCGGGTACTAGCGTCGTGGGCGAGACCCATCCCCGCGTCGTCGAGTGGGCCGGTGAGGCCTACCGCGACGGGCTCGAGGCCCAGGTCGCCGAGCCTCGGGCTCGCCGACCATGTGGCCTTCGATGGTCGCTACCTCGACGGGCCGACACTGCGCAGGATCGTGCGCGCGGCCGACATCATCCTGCTGCCCTACGACTCCCGGGACCAGGTCACCTCCGGCGTGCTCACCGAGGCGGTCGTCGCGGGCAAGCCCGTGGTCTCCACGAGCTTCCCGCATGCGGTCGAGCTGCTGTCATCCGGAGCGGGGCTCCTGGTCCCCCAGCGCGATGCCGGGGCCATCCGCGGAGGCCCTGCGCACGCTGCTCACCGATCCGCGTCCTGACCGCCGAGATGGCACGGATGTCGCGGTCGCTCGCCCCGGGCCTGCTGTGGCCCGCGGTGGCCGACCAGTACGTCGCCGTCGGCGAGGACCTCTGGCCGAGGGGGCGCGGTCCGTCGCATGATCAGCCCGAGTCTGCCCGCTGCCCGCTTCGACCACCTGCAGCGGATGACCACCCCGGACGGGCTGTTCGAGCACGCCCTGCTCACCGACCCCCGCCAGGACCACGGCTACTGCCTCGACGACGTGTCCCGGGGACTGGTCGTGGCCGTCCGCCAGCCCGATCCGACCGACCAGGTGACCGGCATGGTGGCGTCCTACCTGCGGTTCACGGCCGAGGCCCAGGACGAGAGCGGCGCCTTCCACAACCGCAGGAACACCGACCGGCATGTGGACCGACTCGCCCTCCGTGGACGACCACTGGGGCCGGGCGCTGTGGGCAGTGGGCACCACCTCGGCGCTTGCCGGCGGCGACGTCCGGGAGCAGGCCCTGGCCGTGGCCTCCCGGGGCATGCAGGTCAGATCGCCATGGCCGCGGGCCATGGCCTACGCGGCGCTGGGTGCCGCCGAGGTCCTGCGCACCCTCCCGGGCGACCTGGCAGCGCGGGAGCTGCTCGTGGACGTGCGGACCCTGCTGGGCCGTCCGCGGATCGCCCACGGATGGCCCTGGCCCGAGCCGCGGCTGACGTACGCCAACGCGGTCCTGCCCGAGGCGCTCATCGCGATCGGCCACGCCCTGAACGACGAGGCGCTGCTCGCCCATGGTCTGGACCTGCTGCAGTGGCTGCTCGACCTGCAGACGCGCGACGGGCACATCTCGGTGGTCCCCGCCGGCGGGCATGGCGCCCGGTGACGCGCTGCCGGGCTTCGACCAGCAGCCGATCGAGGTCAGCGCGCTGGCTGAGGCCTGCTGGCGCGCGCACGAGGCGACCGGCGATGCCCGCTGGGTGGACGCCGTGCACCTGTGCGCCGACTGGTTCCTCGGCGCGAACGATGTGGGGCTCACGCTGTACGACCGCGCGACCGGCGGCTGCTCCGACGGCCTGCACTCCACCCGGATCAACCTCAACCAGGGGGCCGAGTCGACGCTCGCGGCGCTGTCCACCCTGCAGCTCGCGCCGCGAGCTGGCCCTGGTGGGTCGCCGGTGACCGGCGCGCCCTGGTCACGCGGACCGACATCGTCCTGCGGCCGGACCCCACCCGGGTCGTCACCAGGCTGTTCCTGCCCGGCCAGGAGATGCTGATCCATGGCTCCTCGCGGGCCTCGGCCGTCCTCGATCGGGTCCTGGCCCTGACCGACGAGCAGGTCGATCAGCGCTCCCTGGACACGCGCTGGCGGAGTTCGCCGGTCGGCACCGGGACCTCGCCGGGACGTTCGATGAGCGCTTCCGGCTGATCGCCCATCGCCTCGTCGATCCGCGAGTCGATGTCCGAGCAGCGACGCCTGCTGATCGGCGCCTACTTCAGCCAGGAGTACGCCGTCGAGTCCGCGGCGCTGTTCAACCCCTCGATGGTCGCTCCACCCGGACCAGTCCGGACTGCCCGTCGGGACCACCCGCTTCGTCATGAGCGTGCGCGCGGTCGGTGAGGGCCACGTCTCCAGCATCGAGTTCCGCACCGGGACCATCGACGCCACCGACCGGCTGCCCTTCGACGAGCCCGGGCGCCCGCTGGTCCAGGCGGTGCCCGCACCCTGGTGCTGTCGAAGGCCCAGTTCGTCCACCAGCTGGGCCATCGCGCCGCGGATCGGACGACGCGGCCCGCTACGTGCTCGACGAGCTGCCGGAGACCTTCGATCGCCGCGCGCTCGACCGGGCCATCGCGACGCTTCGGGGCCAGCAGCTGACCCGAGGCCCCGGCCGCAAGGCCAGGGAGCGCCTCGAGTCCATCGCTGACTCGCAGTACGCCGTCGAGTTCCCTGCCGACAGCGCTCACCCAACGGGTGCTCATGCCCGGCGGCCCGGCCGAGAGCCATGGGCTCGAGGACCTGCGACTGGTCGCGCTTCACCGAGGCCGACGGCTCCATCACCTACCGGGGCACCTACACGGCCTTCGACGGCCGCAGCGTCACCCCGGCGCTGCTGACGACCACGGACTTCCGCCGCTTCCACAGCCAGCATGCCACCGGCCCCGCGGCGCAGAACAAGGGCATGGCCCTGTTCCCCCGGTCCGTCGGCGGTCGCTACCTGGCACTGTCGCGGTGGGACCGGGAGACCTCCAGCCTGGCAGCCTCGTCCGACCTGTGGCACTGGGAGACCGGACCGACGCTGCAGCCGCCGAAGCAGCCCGTGGGAGATCGTGCAGGTCGGCAACTGCGGCTCCCCGCTGGAGACCAGCGACGGCTGGCTGGTCCTGACCCACGGCGTCGGTCCGGTCCGGCAGTACGGGATCGGTGCGATGCTGCTCGACCTCGACGATCCCTCGATCGTGCTCGGCAGCCTGCACGAGCCGCTTGCTCACGCCGACCGCGGACGAGCGTGAGGGCTACGTCCCGAACGTCGTCTACTCGTGCGGCTCGATGATCCACGGCGACACCCTCGTGCTGCCCTACGGCTGCAGCGACTCGTCGATCCGGGTGGCCCTCGTGGACCTCGCCGGGCTGCTGGCGCGCTGCACCGCCCCGGGTAGTCGAGGCGGCTCACCGGACGACGCCGTCCGTGGCGCAGCGTGAGGCCCCGCCTCGCGCGGCGCTATAGCCCGTGGGCTGCGCAGGCGTACTGTCGAGGTCTGCGGAGCCATTCAGGCTTCCGACCACGGGAGTCCCGATGGCAGACAAGTCCCCCCGCCAGCACATGGCGAAGAAGTCCGGCAAGTCCCTCAAGGAGAAGCGCGCCGACAAGCACGCCAAGTCCGACCAGCGCAACCAGGTGGCCACGACGCTGCCGGACAAGAAGCACTGACGGCCGGTTCATCGGGCAGGGCTGGGCCTCGGCAGGGCTGAGCCCGTGCCGGACGGGTCCGGTCCGGGTGGGACTCGGGCCGCGATGGGTCCGGTCCGGGCAGGGCTGAGCCTCGATGGCCGGCTGAGAGGCTCGCCACGACGCTGCGGGGCTGACAGCCCGCCCCACCCGCCTGCGGGTGTTGAGCCTGCCATGTGGACGAACCGGACAAGCCACCCCAGATCGCGACGTATCCTGTGCTCCAGAATCTCCGCACTCTGCCGCACGAGGACCGCCATGATCCACCCGCCCGCCCGCACCCTGGCCGCGGCCCTCGCCGCCGGCCTGCTGCTCACCGGCTGTTCGACCTCGGATCCGACAGCCGGGACCGGCTCGACCGGCAACCCCAGCAGCCGGCTCCGCCAGCCCGAGCGCGAGCGCATCGGCATCACCGACGTCGACGCTGACGGCGGAGGAGCAGCAGGCGTTCGAGGAGGCCGACCGAGGTCGTGCTCGCGTACCGGCAGACGATCACGGACCTCTACAGCGGCGCCCGGACCAACCTGAACGACCTCAACGAGGTAGCCGCCGGTGAGCTGCGCGACCAGGACCTAGAACATCCAGCAGAGCCTCAGCGACGGGTGGCGGTACGAGCCGCGAGGGGGCAGGTCAGGCTCGTTGTCGGCCGAGCCGGTCGAAGTGCGACCTCGGCGACGATCCCGATACCGTGGTCGTTCGAGCTTGCATCGACACGACGGCACGTGACCGGCGTTGATCCCGACGGCAGCGAAGCTCCAGGGGTCCGGGAAGAGCTGGACTACACGGTCACCCGGACGGCATACCTTCCGGAGCCGGGTTGGGCTGTGACGCGAGTGTCCACGGTCCCATGAGGACCGAGGGACCGAGCATGCTAGCGCTGACCGGGTCTGGCCGCCATCGCGCTGCTTCTGTGGCTGCGTTGTCCTGCCTGGCCGCAGTCAGCACGCGACCAGACGGCGGCGGTGGGAGCGTCAGCGTCGACATAGGCGCCGAGGCATCGGCGGGGCCACGGTCGACGTCAACGCCGAGCACTCCACCTCATCCCCGGGCGCCCCCGCGGGGCGGTTCGGGCACCACCCAGACCGGCTCGAAGTCCCGGGGCACGCGGGTCTGCACGTACAAGGGCGACGAGATCACGTGCACCTCGGACTTGGGTGTGTGGTCCCAGGAGCGTCAGTGCTTCGTGCAGCGGGTCTCCCCGCAACCTCCGGCGGACCACGCGATCTGGGAGGGACGCGACGAGGGCACGATCTACCAGTGCGTCGCGCCGGGTTCGGCGTTCAGCGCGGGCATCGGCAACGGGTTCTGGTTCTGGGCGCCCAGCGCCGGCGCTGCGGGTGCCCCCGTCCTGGTGGATCCCGTCACCCTCGCTGAGAAGGCCGTCGAGCGCATGGACCTGGTGTCCCCCACCATCGGCATGACACCGCTCACAGCGGGCGCGCCGCTGCTCGTCGGGATGGACGCCTGGCTCTGGATCGACAACGCCGGTCCGCATGGGTACGGACCGATCACCCGCACTGCCACCGCGGGGCCGGTGTCCGTGACGGCCACCGCACGGGTCACCAAGGTCGTCTGGGACCTCGGGGACGGCACCCGGCTCACCTGCCGCAGCGCCGGGACCCCGTGGTCGCCGGAGAAGGGCACCGGACCCTCCCCGACCTGCGGCCACCGGTACCTCACCCCGTCCACGGCGGAGCCCGATGGCACGTTCAGGGTGCGCGCGACCGCCCACTGGCAGGTCGAATGGACCGGTGCCGGACAGGCCGGCGAGATCACCTTCACGATGGACGGCGAGAGGCAGCAGCCGGTCACCGAGGTCCAGGTCCTCCAGACGAGCTAGCGCCCGGGTACGGGGAACTCCCGGCCCTCACAGCCGCCAGCGGGTTCGCGGAGTGCGGGTGATGACCCAGGGGGCTGCGTTGTTGGCGGGCCACGGCGTCCCCGGAGGTGCGCCGGGCTCGGGTCGGGGTACCGGGTCGTCGTCCGTGGCGGCCACGATGGTCCACATCCCGAGGTCGACCTGGCGGTGATGGGCCCAGCAGAGCAGGGCCAGGGAGGGCAGGTCGGTGCTGCCGCCTGCCGCCCAGTCCTCGACATGGTGGCTCTGGCACGCCTCAGCCGGGATCCCGCAGCCCGGGATGATGCAGCCCTTGTCCCGGGCAGCCAGCGCTCGGCGCTGGGCGGGTGTCGCGGTGCGGGCAGTGCGCCCGACAGCCAGGGGAATCCGGGTCCCGAGAAGGGTTGCGGCCAGGGCTGCCACCCGCACCTCGGCCGACGGGAGGACGGACCGCCCCACCCCTTCGCGCACCGAGTCGCCGACTCCGCCGGGCCCGCACGCCTCGCGTTGACCGGTGGCGGCGAGGAACTCAGCGACGGTGTCGGGACAGTGGCCCTCGTCCATCAGGATCGGGGTGACCATCGCGTCGCACGAGGTGAACCGCTGCTCCGCGGGCGTCAGGGTGTGACCACGGGAGGTGGACCACACCTGGTCCCCCACAACGGTCGAGTCCAGGGTGACCGACACCGACACCGGCAGCCCTCCGCGCGTCGGGATCGACCCGGTGGCGTGCGCGGCGTTGACCAGGGCCACCAACCCATCCGCGCGGCGCGCCGAGGCGGGGACGTGGTCGGCCTCCGAGCGCAACCGCTCGGCGAAGGCCTCCACCGCCGCGATCACCGCCTCACCCTCCACCCGGGGCAGGACGCCGGAGAGGATCACCGAGTCAGAGGTGAGGGCGAACGACAACGACCGCGACTCGTAGGCGGCGGACTCGTCGGGCTCAGGGTCCTCCGGTGGCGTCGAGCATGCGGATCACCCGGGCCATGAACGCTGCCACCGCCTGCGGCGACAGCGTGCCCCACAGCGGGGCCAGTTCGGCGATCACTGCGGCCATCTGCGCCTCGGTCAGGTGGTCGGACCGGCGGGCAAGGGCGTCCACGTGCTCGCTGGCGATCACCCCCGAGCCCCACACCGTCGCAAGGTCCGGGTGCACGTCGACGAACGCCCCGGCCCGGGCCAACCTGCGCGCCCATGCCGAGGACCACCCCCGCGCCAGCAGCATCGCGCCGTCCCCGACCAGCGGCAGGCTCCCCGACCGCGCGGCGGCGACCATCCGGCGCGCGAGCTCGAACTCCGCGATCGCGACCGACGAGCACAACACCTCCACGTCCGCGGCCGGCCTCTCCCCAGCCGTCAGGCCCATCGCCGGAAGCTCGTCACCGGCATGGATCGACAGGGCGCGCCACACGTCCGCCACATCGGCGGACGCCGCCGGTGCCGCAGCCAGCGCCCGGTCGTCAACCAGCAACGTCCTGCCCCCCAACCCCCGTACCCCCATCGCTCCCCCTGGCGCTCAGTTCGTACATATGTTCGACCACTGCGCCTACTCTATCGAACGGGTCCGACATCACAACCCTCGCGAGTTGCACCTGTGGACAGGGCGCCGCCCTCGACCGTAGGAGATGTGCGGATCACCCAGGCCGGGCATCGAGCACGGCAACGGCGGCCCAACTGGCCCGTCGTGCGGCCGCGGCGGGAGCCATCCGTCGCCACCATGGGACGAGCCCCGAACGATCTGAACGGCTCCGCCGGGTGGGTCGGTCAGCCACCCGCGACGCTGTCGCGTCCCAAGAGCCAGGCGATCCACGGGGCGACGGAGATGAGCCCCGCGACCACGTAGAGGATCACGAGTCTCCGGCGATGCGGTGGGTGCGTGGTCCAACGAAGGCCCACCGCACCGGGGAGCAGGCCGATCCAGGCAACGGCCGGGAAGACCAGGAGGATGACGAACGGCAGCCCGTACAGCAGGATGAGCGTCGCCCTCCGGGTCGAGGGGACGACCGACTCCTCGGGATCCTCGGGCCAGCCGTAGCTGCCGGTGTCCTCAGACACAGGGAACCCCCCAGCGCCGCGCCCTCGGTCGACTCACGTGGACCATCCCACCACGAGCGCGGCCGAAACGCCCCCGGCGACCCCAGTCCGGGCGAGGTCCGGCCATGGGGAGGAGCCGGCCCGCTCCCGTGCGCGTGCCATAGTGGCCCGGCCACCGACCCGGCGGCCGTGGATCGATCCTGAGGACGACGCCGTGCTGCGCAGACACCCTGCCTCCATGACCGCGCTTGCCATCATCGCGGTTCTGGCCGGCGTGGCCGCCTGCAGCCTGGCGGAGCCGTCCGCCGCGCCGGACGGCTCGCCGAACGCCATCTCCACCGCCTTCCCCAGCTCCGCCACAAGCGCCGCCGCCCCCGCCTCGGGCCCCACCACCCCCACCACCCCCACCTCCACCGCACGCCCAGTTCGCTCCGACCTGGAGGTCGAGCTGGACTGCTTCCTCATCGACAACACCACCTACTCCGCCGGACGGGGCCCGTCAGAAGGGGAGGCGGTGGCCGACCTCGCGCGCTGGTACCCGCCGATCAGCAGCATCACTCCGTGGCCTGATCCGACCGGACAGCCCGACGACACGGCCACCACGCAGCCGGGCGCACCCGAGGACGCCACCCCCGAGTCCGGATCACCCGCCCTGACCGATCCCTCCACCTGGCTGCTCCACACGGCCACCGGACGCGGGTACGGCACCGCGACAGTGGGCCGACCGGACCCGGATGCCCCCGAGTGGGTGGCATCCGTGAACCAGCTCTGCGTCGCCGCCCAGCCCCCGGGCCCGGACCGCTACACGGACCTCACGTCGGAGGGCGCCACGTCGGCCGAGTCCCTCAACGACCCCGCCAACGCGGGCTTCCTGGCCGCGATGTCCGGCGCGATCGTGGGCCTTCCCGAGGGGGACGCGGCCGATGCCCTGCGAGCCGCGGGCTGGCGGGTGCGCGTCGGCGAGCGGGACGGGATCACCCGCGACAACGCCGGATCGTCGGCATCGTGGATCAACCTGGTCATCTCCGGGGGCACCGTCACCGGGTTCACCATCGGGTAGGACCGACAGGCAGCGCAGAACCGACCAGCACGAACGCACCGCGGAACCGACCAGCCCGAACGACCAGCCCGAACCGACCAGCGCGAACCGCCCAGCCGAACCGGCCTCAACGGCCCCGCGCGGCCCGGTACCGGGCGATCAGGGCGTTCGTCGAGGAGTCCAGCGTCGCCTCGGCCTCCCCGGTCAGCATCGGGGCGATCGAGTCCGCGACGACCTTGCCGAGCTGGACACCCCACTGGTCGTAGGGGTTCAGGTCCCAGATCATCCCCTGCACGAATGTGGAGTGCTCGTACAGCGCGATGAGCGCGCCGAGCGTGAACGGGGTCAGCGACTCGGCGACCAGCGTGCTGTTGGGCCGGTTGCCGGGCATCACCTTGTGCTCGACCAGGTGCGCCGGCGTCCCGTCGGCCGCGACCTCCGCCGCCGTCCGACCGAACGCCATCACGCCGGCCTGCGCGAGGCAGTTGGCGACGAGCAGGTCGTGGTGGTTGCCCACGTCGTTGACCGGCCGGGAGAAGAAGACGAAGTCGGCAGCGATGATCGTCGTGCCCTGGTGCAGCATCTGGTAGAAGGAGTGCTGGCCGTTGGTCCCGGGCTCGCCCCAGAACGACGCCGAGGTGTCGTAGTCGACCGGCTCGCCGGCCGCGGTCACCCGCTTGCCGTTGCTCTCCATGATCATCTGCTGCAGGTAGGCGGGGAACCGCAGGAGGTACTGGTCGTAGGGCAGCACGACGTGGTCGGCCGTCCCGAGGAAGTTGCGGTTCCACACGCACAGCAGTCCGTGCAGCACCGGCAGGTTCTCGCGCATCGGGGCGGTCCGGAAGTGCATGTCCATCGCGTGCAGGCCGGCCAGCAGCTCGCCGAAGTGCTCCGGGCCGATCGCGATCATCGTCGACAGGCCGATCGCCGAGCTCATCGAGTAGCGCCCGCCGACCCAGTCCCAGAACCCGAACATGTTCGCCGTGTCGATGCCGAACTCGGCCACCTTCTCGGCGTTCGTCGAGATCGCCACGAAGTGCCGGGCCACGGCCGCGGGGTCCCCGCCCAGGCCGGAGACCAACCAGTCACGCGCGGTCCGGGCGTTCGTCATCGTCTCCTGCGTGGTGAACGTCTTGGAGGCGACGAGGAACAGCGTCTCAGCCGGGTCCAGGTCACGGGTCTGCTCGACGAAGTCCGAGCCGTCGACGTTCGACACGAACCGCATCACCAGGTCGCGGTCCGACACGTGCCGCAGCGCCATGGTAGGCCATGACCGGGCCGAGGTCCGAGCCCCCGATGCCGATGTTGACCACGGTGCGGATCGGCCGGCCAGTGAAGCCCAGCCACCCCCCGGACGCGCACCTGCTCGGCGAAGGCCCCCATCTTCTCCAGGACCGCATGCACGTCGGCCACGACGTCCTGGCCGTCGACGACCAGCGTCGCGGTCGGCGGGCAGCCGAAGGGCGGTGTGCAGGACGGCGCGGTCCTCGGTGTTGTTGATGTGCACGCCCGTGAACATCGCCTCGCGTCGGCCGGCCAGGTCGCGCTCCTCAGCGAGGGCGATCAGCAGGTCCACCGTCTCGCCCGTGACCCGCTGCTTGGCGAAGTCCATGTGCCAGCCCGCGCCGTCAGCGGAGAGCAGCGACGCCCGATCCACGTCGGCCGAGGCGTCGAAGAGCGCGCGGATGGTCGTGGCGGACATGGTCTCGGCATGCGCGGACAGGGCCTGCCACGCAGCGGCAGAGGTGAGCGGCGACTGGGTCATGGGGGTGCCTCCTTCGACCGCCCAAGACTAGGAGAGGTCGACCCCGAGAAGCGTGTCGAGCAGCACCCGGACCCTGCCGGGGGCGTCCGGGTCCGAGCCCACGCCCTCAGCGGCGGCAGCAGCCCAGGCGTCGAGCAGCGCCAGCGCGCCGGGTGCGTCGAGGTCGTCGGCGATCCGCGTCGCGCACGCCGGCCAGCAGCACGTCGAACGAGGGACCGCGGGCTGCCCGTACACCGGCGCGCAGGGCCAGCTCGCGGCGCTCAGCCCGCTCCAGGTCCGCCGGCGTCCACTCCCAGTCGCTGCGGTAGTGGTGCGCCAGCAGCGCCAGCCGCACGGAGGCCGAGGAGACCCCCGCCAGGCGCAGGCGGGAGACGAACACCAGGTTCCCGCGGGACTTGCTCATCTTGTGGCCCTCGTAGCCGACCATCCCGGCGTGCACGAAGTGCTGGGCGAACGGCGTCTCCCCCGTGGCGATGCCGGCCTGGGCCGAGCACATCTCGTGGTGCGGGAACGCGAGGTCCGATCCGCCCCCCTGCACGTCGAAGCCCATCCCCAGGTGGTCCAGGGCGATGGCCGTGCACTCGATGTGCCATCCGGGCCGACCGTGCCCGAGCGCGGTGTCCCACGCCGGCTCGTCGGGGCGCGCCGCCTGCCACAGCATGCAGTCCAGCGGCGTGCGCTTGCCCGGACGGTTCGGGTCCCCCCCACGCTCGGCGAAGATCGCACGCATCGCCGCCGCGTCGAGCCCCGAGACCTCACCGAACCCGGCAGCCGCCGACGTCGTGAAGTACAGGTCGCCGTCCACGTCGTACACCGCGCCGGCGTCGCGCAGCCGGCCGATCCACTGCACCACCGAGGGGATCGACTCGACGGCCCCGATGTAGTCCCGCGGCGGGAGCACGTTGAGCGCCTGCATGTCCTCGGCGAACAGCGCAGTCTCCGAGCGCGCCAGCTCCCGCCAGTCCTGGCCGGTGGCCACAGCCCGCTCGAGGAGGGGGTCGTCGATGTCGGTCACGTTCTGGACGTAGTGGACCTCGTGGCCGAGGTCGCGCCAGTACCTGTTGACCAGGTCGAAGGCCACATAGGTCGCGGCGTGCCCCATGTGGGTGGCGTCGTAGGGCGTGATCCCGCAGACGTACATCCGGGCCACAGGTCCCGGGGCAGTGGGCCGGACCTCCCGACCACGGGTGTCGAACAGGTTCAGGACAGGGCCCCGACCGGGCAGCTCGACGGGCTCCCGCCCGGACCACGACTCCACGGGTCCACACCCTAGGCCCTGATCGGCACACGCGCCGACGCTCCGCAGGGATCGACGTAGGCTGGGGCCGTGCTCGCGATCCTCCGGCAGCGTCGATGGCTGGGCTTCACCGCCTTCGTCGTGGCGATGCTGGTCCTGTGCGCCGTCCTCGCGCGCTGGCAGTGGAGCCGCTACCAGGTCCGGCTCGCGGAGAACGATCGCCTCGACGCCGCCCTGTCCGCGCCCGCCGTGCCGGTCGACCAGCTGCTCGACGCCGCTCCTGCGGGCTCGGACACCACGGCGCTGCCGCAGGAGCTCGAGTGGCGCTCCGTCACCGCCACCGGGACCTTCGACTCCGAGGCGGAGACCGCCGTCCGCCGCCGTCCGATGGACGGGCGCAACGGGTTCTGGATCGTCACGCCGCTGGTGACCGAGTCCGGCGTCCTGCTGGTCAACCGGGGATGGACACCTGCCGCGAGCGGCGCCACCGACGCCACCGCGAGCCCGGACATCCCCGCCCCACCGGCGGGTGAGGTGACGGTCACCGGGCACCTTCGACCGTCGGAGGTGACCGAGCCCACTGACACCCCGCCGCCCGGCCAGGCCTGGGCCGCCGATCCGCAGGTGCTCATCGCACCGGAGGCCACCCCCCGCTACAACGCCTACGTGGAGCTCACGTCGAGCACCCCGCCCGCCGACGCCGAGCTCACCGGGCTGCCCGTCCCCGGTCACCGAGGGCTCAACAACCTGGTCTACTCGGTGCAGTGGCTGCTGTTCGGCCTCGTCGGGATCGTGGGCTGGTGGCGGCTGATCCGCGGCGAGGGTCGGCGCCCCGAGGAGTCCGAGGACATCCCGAGCGGGTCCGCGGCCGAGGAGCCGGCCACCTGACCCCGGGCCCCGCCGACCCGAGGCCCAGGACTGCCCGCAGACCGCCGGCGCTCGGACCGCGGGTTTCATGCGCCGGGCCGAGGGGCAGGGTGGGCACATGCTCTTCAAGCGCGTCGGTGACACCCGTCCATACCCGGACCACGGGCTGACCTCGAAGGACTGGGCGGCCATCCGGCCCACGCGCGTGCGCCTGTCGGCGCTGACCACCACCAAGAAGCAGCTGGACCTCGAGGTCGTGCTCGCCGACGACTCCACCTTCTACGGGGACCTGTTCGCCCACGTGGTCGAGTACCGGGGGGAGCTCTACCTCGAGGACGGCCTGCACCGGGCCCTGCGCGCCGCCCTCGCCAGCGGCAGCGACGCACTCCTGCACGCCCGGATCCACGTCATCGACCCTGCAGGGGCCGAGGTCAGCTGACCGGGCGGCCGTTCCACCGGTCCACGTGCTCCAGGACCTCGCCCAGGCGCTGCACCACGGCGTCAGGCTCCCCCTCCACGGGGCCGAGCTGGTCGTGCGGGATGTCGCTGTGCGGCACGAGGATCGCGCGCATCCCGACCTGCTGGGCGCCGTGCACGTCGTCCCACGCCCGATCGCCGACGAAGACCGCACGCGCGGGATCGCTCACGCCCACCGCACGCAGCGCAGCCGCGAACGCGTGCTCGTGGGGCTTGCCGACCGGCAGCTCGGAGGAGTAGACCGCCCCGTCGATGAGGTCCAGCAGGCCGTCGCGGGCGAAGACCTCCTCGTGGTGCGCCCGCGGCCACAGGGTGTTCGAGAGGACCCCGATGCGGATCCCCCGCTCGCGCAGCGCCTGCATCAGGGGCACGGCGTCCGGGTCGGCGTCGGTGTGCGGGTCCCAGAAGCGCAGGTAGGCGGCCAGGGCGTCGCGGTGCCGCGCGCTGTCCAGGTCGATGCCGCAGTCGAGCAGCATCTGGTCCAGGTGGCCTGCGCCCGTGCTGCCGGCGCTGTGGTGCTGGTCCTGCCACCGCTGGATCTCCGCGGAGTACAGCCGGGACGCGAGGCTGGCAGCATGCCGGGCGTCGTACACGCTGGCGTAGGCGTACCACCCCGCAGTGAGGTCGACCTCGTGCCACGGGGTCAGGGTGCCGCCCCAGTCGAAGATGACGGCCTCGACCCGGGCGCGGGCCGAGCTGGCGTCGCCCGAGCCCGCACCGGGGTCGGACTGCGTCACGGCAGCGCCCGGATGCGCTCGCTGATGGTCGCCACGGCGTCGGCGACTGTCACGTCGACCCGCTCGCCGCTGGCCCGGTCCTTGACCTCGACGAGGCCCTCGGCCAGCTTCTTGCCGACCACCACGATCAGCGGCACCCCGATCAGCTCGGAGTCGTTGAACTTCACCCCCGGGGACACGCCCCTGCGGTCGTCGAGCAGCACGCGGAAGCCGCCCTGCTCCAGCTCGGCGGCGATCCCCTCGGCGGCCTCGAAGACCGCCTCGTCCTTGCCGGTGGCCACGATGTGCACGTCCGCCGGCGACACCTCACGCGGCCAGATCAGCCCACGGTCGTCGTGGTGCTGCTCGGCGATGGCCGCGACCGCCCGCGAGACGCCGATCCCGTAGGAGCCCATCGTGACCACGACCTGCTTGCCGTTCTCGTCGAGCACCTTGAGGTCCAGGGCCTCGGCGTACTTGCGACCGAGCTGGAAGATGTGGCCGATCTCGATCCCCCGGGCCTGGGTGAGCACCCCGTCGCGACCGGCGGCGGCGCACTGCGGGCACCGGTCCCCCTCGCGCACCTCCGCGACGTCGATCGTCCCGTCACCGGTGAAGTCGCGCCCCGCGACCAGGTCGAACACGTGCCGCCCGGGCTCGTTGGCCCCGGTGATCCAGCGGGTGCCGGGGACCACGCGCGGGTCCAGCAGGTAGCGGATGAACGACGGGGAGTCCTCGCCGAGGAGCTCGGGGCCGATGTAGCCCTTGACCAGGAGCGGGTGCGCGGCGAAGTCGGCCTCCTCGAAGGCCACCGGCTCGCCCGGGAGGACGACGGCCTCCAGCCGCTTCATGTCGACCTCACGGTCGCCCGGGCAGCCCGATGATCAGCGGGTAGGAGGTGCCATCGGGCATGGCGACCTTGACGACGACGTTCTTCAGCGTGTCGCCGGCCTCCCAGGGGCGGTCGCCGCGGGCCAGCTCCGGGCGGGCGTTGGCCAGGTCGACCAGCGTCTCGATCGTGGGCGTGTCCGGGGTGTCCTCGACGTGCGCGGCCGGCAGCCCCTCGAGGGCGATGGCGGCCGGCGGCACGCTGGCCACCGCCTCGACGTTGGCCGCGTACTCGCAGGTCGTGCACTGCACGTAGGTGTCCTCACCGACGGGGCACACGGCGAGGAACTCCTCCGAGGCCGAGCCGCCCATCGCGCCGGACATCGCCGAGACGATCGTGTACTGCATGCGCAGGCGGTCGAAGGTGGAGATGTAGGCGTCGCGGTGCCGCGCGTACGAGGCGACCAGGCCCTCGTCGGAGGTGTCGAACGAGTAGGAGTCCTTCATCACGAACTCCCGCCCGCGCAGGATGCCCGCGCGGGGCCGGGCCTCGTCGCGGTACTTGGTCTGGATCTGGTACAGGCTCAGCGGGAGGTCCTTGTACGACGAGTACAGGTCCTTCACGGTGAGCGTGAACATCTCCTCGTGCGTCGGGCCGAGCAGGTAGTCCGCGCCGCGCCGGTCCTGCAGGCGGAACAGGTTGGGGCCGTACTCGGTCCAGCGGTTGGTCCGCTCGTAGGGCTCGCGTGGCAGCAGCGCCGGGAAGTGCACCTCCTGGAAGCCCGCGGCGTCCATCTCCTCGCGCACGACCCGCTCGACGTTGCGCAGCACGCGGTACCCGAGCGGCAACCACGAGAACACGCCCGGGGCGACGCGGCGCACGTATCCGGCACGGACCAGGAGACGGTGCGACGGGACCTCGGCGTCCGCCGGGTCCTCGCGGAGCGTGCGCAGGAACAGCGTGGACATACGGGTCAGCACGAGGGGTCTCCTCCAGGTCCGGGCAGTGGCGACCCCGCCCGGGTGGACCGGGCAGGTCGCAGAGTCGCGGCAAGGATATCCCGGCGTGGCAGGATGGCCGCCGTGCCCGGCGAGCTGAAGGTGCTGACATCGCGCCACCTGCCGGGACTGCTCGCGCTCGTGGACCGCGACCCGGTCGCCCACTGCTTCGTGGCCTCCCGCCTGGCCGACCCGATGGACCCCTGGGCACTCGGCGGCCTGGTCTGGGGCTGGTTCGAGGCGGGCCAGCTCCGCTCGGCGATGTACACCGGGGCCAACCTGATCCCGATCGAGACCACGCCCCTGGCCCGCGCGGCCTTCGCCGACAACGCCCGGCGGCTGGGCCGGCGCTGCTCCTCGATCGTGGGCCCCGCCGACGAGGTGCTCGACCTGTGGCGCCTGCTGGCGCCCGCCTGGGGGCCGGCCCGCGAGGTCCGCTCGACGCAGTACCTGATGGCCACATCAGCTCCCCCCACGCGTCCCGCGCATCCCGGGCTGCGGGCCCTGCGCCTCGACGAGCTGGACCTGCTGCTGCCGGCCGCGATCGCCATGTTCACCGAGGAGGTCGGGATGTCACCGGTGGCCCACGGCGGCGGTCCGGGCTACCGCGCCAGGCTGGCCGAGATCGTCCGCTCCGGGCGGGCCCTGGGCGTGGTCGAGGAGGGCCGCCTCATCTTCAAGGCCGAGGTCGGATCGGCCACGGCACGGGCCTGCCAGATCCAGGGCGTCTGGGTCGACCCCGCGCTGCGCGGGCGGGGGCTGGGCATCGCCGGCATGGCTGCCGTTGTCGAGCACGCCCGCACGCAGATCGCGCCCATCGTCAGCCTCTACGTCAACGACTACAACCACGTCGCGGTCGGCACCTACCTCAAGGTCGGTTTCCAGACCGTCGGGACGTTCGCGACCGTCCTCTTCTGAGCCACCAGCGATCCCGAGCACCCGTGACCCTCGCGGGGGCGGCCCGACCCCGACCCCCGATCCCGCGCATTCGCGGCCACCCAGGCACCGGTCCGCGCATTGCCGGCCACATGCGGCGCGCAATGCGCGCAGGCGAGCGGATGTGGCCGGGAACGCGCGCTCGGCGGGGCTCAGCCGACGGCCAGGACCGCGGCACCTGCGACCTGCCCGGCGTGGAGGCGGGCCAGGGCCTCGTTGGCCGCGGTGAGGTCGAACACCTCGGTCCGGGTCCGGATCGGGATGGCGGCCGCGAGGGCCAGGAACTCGCGGGCGTCGGCCCGGGTGACGTTCGCGACCGACCGCAGCGACCGCTCGCCCCACAGCAGGTCGTAGTCGAACTGGGGGATCCGGTCGAGGTGGATCGCGTTGACCGCCACGATGCCGCCGCGGTCGACGGCAGCCAGGGCGGCCACGACCACGTCCCCGGACGGCGCGAAGGTGATGGCCGCATCGAGGGCGACGGGCGGCGTGTCGCCGTAGCCGCCGGCCCACGCGGCGCCGAGGTCGAGCGCCGCGCGCTGCTCGGCCTCCGAGCGCGTGACCACGTGCACCTCGCACCCGGCCTGGACCGCCAGCTGGATGACGATCGTCGCCGAGGCCCCGAACCCGTACAGCCCGAGTCGCGTGCCGCGGGCCGAGTCCAGGTCGACACCGGCCACACGCAGCGAGCGGTAGCCGATCACGCCGCCGCACAGCAGTGGTGCCGCCGACAGGTCGTCGAACCCGTCGGGAAGCGGGTGCACGAAGTCCGCGCGTGCCGTCATGGCGGTCGCGAAGCCGCCGTCGCGGTCCCACCCGGTGAACACCAGGTCGGCACACAGGTTCTCGCGTCCCGAGGTGCAGAACCGGCAGGTCCCGCAGCAGCCCCCCGTCCACGCGACCCCCACGCGCTGGCCGACGGGGTGCGCATCGGGGTCCACCCCGGCGCCGAGGGCCGCGATCCGCCCGACGACCTGGTGGCCGGGCACGACCGGCTGGAGCCGGGGCGGAAGGTCGCCGGTCACGATCTGCAGGTCCGTCCGGCAGACCGCGCACGCGATGACATCGAGCAGGACCTCCCCGGGCCCGGGGGCGGGATCCGGGCGCACCACCCGGGTCAGCCACCTCGCAACCGGGGAGGGGTCCGGCGACGCCAGCTCCATGGCGATCACCGCGATGCCCCCACCTCGGCCATAATCGTGCCCATGGACTGGATCCGCCGGAACATGACGGCCATCGGCCTCATCGTCGTGTTCGCCATGCTCCTGCCCTTCCTGCTCGTCCTGTTCGGCGTGGTCGCGTTCTGACCCGCGACGCCCCGCGCTCGAGCTACTTCCTCGCCCCGAAGCCGCGGCTGCGCATGATCGCCGACACCTCCTGGTTGAACACGCGCTGGATGGTCTCGGAGTCCAGGGTCCCGGAGACGGTCTCGTACTTGCCCTCGGCCATCCCGATGCAGACACGGTGCCACGCCGTCCCGACCGCGAACGTGATCGTCCCGGCCACCCCACCGGTGATCGCCCCGCCGGCGATCGTCCCGATCCCGGGGATGAGCTTGAGCAGGCCCGTCGCGGCCGCCCGGCCGGCCTGGGTGGTCACGGTCGTCGCAGCCAGGCTGGCCACGGTGGCGCGCTGCATGGGGATGTCGTAGATGGTGGCGATCTTGGCCATCATCCCGATCTGGATGGGCACGAGCACCGCCGCATCCGCGAACGGGATGGGCGTGAACCCGGCTGCCGTGGCCGCCGCGGTCGCGGCATTCACCGCCTTCTCGGCAGCCTGAGCCTTTCGCGCGGGGTCAATCTTCTGCGCGGCGGTAAGGGCCTCGGCGGCCTCATCCGGAGCGCAGCGAAAGGTGGCATCGAGCAGGTCCAGCAGTCCGTGCTGCTCGACGCCGGTGAAGGGGTCGGCCAGGGCGTTGACCATGACGGGACGGCCCTCGTGGATCGGCAGGCCCATGCCCTCGATCAGGGTGGCCAGCTCGATCACGTCGGGGGCGACGAACAGCTGCCCGTGCGCGTCGCGCCGGCCGGGGACCTGGGTCAGGACCAGGATCACCGGCAGGCCCACGCCGGCCAGCTCGCGGATGAACTCGGCCTCGGTCTCCTCGAAGCGCCGGTCGGTGGCGCGCACGCAGTACCAGGCGAGGTGGACCTGCTCGGCGAAGGGCATCGCCCGGCTGGTGTCGATGAACTTCTTCAGCTCGGAGATGATCCGGCTCGTGTCGCGACCGACCTCGAGTCCCTGCGTGTCGTAGATCCCGAGCTTCCCGGTGCGATGGACGTACAGGTGGCTGCCGAGGGTGACCGGGCGGCCGATGCCCGTGGCCGCGACCGACTCGCCGAAGATCGCGTTGACCAGCGTGGACTTCCCGACGCCGGTCTTGCCGAACACCGCCAGGTTGAACCGGCCGATCTTCACCTCCGCGTCGGCGAAGGCCGCCTCGAAGGCCTCCTGGGACCACTCGGGGACCTGACCCGGCTGGCTGGGAGCCGCCGTGGGCGACGCCGCCGGGGTGCCGGGGGTGGCGGCCGCCCCCGGGATGCCGGGGGTGCGCCGCCGGGCCGGGGTCGGCTGGGCTGGTCACCGGGTCAGCTCACCGACACCGACGGGCTGCCCTCGGTGTCCATCTCCTCGGCCAGGCGCATGGCCTCCTCGATCAGGGTCTCCACGATCAGCGCCTCGGGCACCGTCTTGATGACCTGGCCCTTGACGAAGATCTGGCCCTTGCCGTTGCCGCTGGCCACGCCCAGGTCGGCCTCGCGCGCCTCACCCGGACCGTTGACGACGCAGCCCATGACGGCCACGCGCAGCGGGACCTCGAGGCCCTCGAGCCCGGCGGTGACCTGCTCGGCCAGGGTGTACACGTCCACCTGGGCCCGACCGCACGAGGGGCACGAGACGATCTCCAGCCCGCGCTGGCGCAGGTTGAGGCTCTCCAGGATCTGCATCCCGACCTTGACCTCCTCCACCGGAGGAGCGGACAGCGAGACCCGGATGGTGTCCCCGATGCCCTTGCTCAGCAGCGCGCCGAACGCCACGGCGGACTTGATGGTGCCCTGGAACATGGGACCGGCCTCGGTGACCCCGAGGTGCAGCGGGTAGTCGCACTGCTCGGAGAGCAGCTCGTAGGCCCGCACCATCACGACGGGGTCGTGGTGCTTGACCGAGATCTTGATGTCGCGGAAGTCGTGCTCCTCGAACAGGCTCGCCTCCCACAGCGCGGACTCGACCAGGGCCTCGGGCGTGGCCTTGCCGTGCTTCTTGAGCAGCCGGGGGTCCAGCGAACCTGCGTTGACGCCGATGCGGATCGGCGTGCCGTGGTCGCGCGCCGCGGCGGCGATCTCCTTCACCTTGTCGTCGAACTGCTTGATGTTGCCCGGGTTCACCCGCACCCCGGCGCAGCCGGCCTCGATGGCGGCGAACACGTACTTGGGCTGGAAGTGGATGTCGGCGATCACCGGGATGCCGGACTTGCGGGCGATGTCCGGCAGGGCGTCGGCGTCGTCCTGGCTGGGTACGGCCACGCGCACCACCTGGCAGCCCGAGGCGGTCAGCTCGGCGATCTGCTGCAGCGTGGAGTTCACGTCGGCGGTGAGCGTGGTGGCCATCGACTGCACGCTGATCGGGGCATCGCCGCCGACCGCGACCGGGTGGGTCGGGTGCTTGAGCAGGATCTGCCGGGTGGGCCGGCGGGGGGCGAGCACGGGCGGCGGAAGCGGGGGCATCCCCAGGTTGACGCTCATGGGGTCAAGTATCCCGTGCCGGGGCGGTTGACGCCTCACGCCGGGAGTGGCGGCTGCGCAGGATCATCTGGACGCCGGACCAGGCGAGCAGCCCGGCGAACAGCACCAGGGCGATCCGCTCGGGCAGCCACTGGCCGAGGGCGGCGCCGACCAGGCCCGCCGGGGCCCCGACGAGCCCGGCCACGAGCGCCAGCCGCACCTCGACCAGCCCGTTGCGCACGTTGGTCACCGTCGCGGTCAGGGCCGTGAAGATCACGACGAGCAGGCTGGTCCCCCGCGCGGTGTCCGCGTCGTCCCCGGTCAGCAGCACCAGCCCGGGGACCATGATGATCCCGCCGCCGACACCCAGCAGCCCGGCGAGCATGCCGGCCGCCACCCCGACCAGGACCAGCAGCCCGCCCTCCCAGAGGTCGCCGAGCCCGGCCAGGGCGCTGGAGCTCCCGCCGACCACGAGCCGGGCTGCCGTGGCGAGGCTGAGGATGCCGAACCACAGCTGCAGGGTCGCGATCGGGGTCCGGGGCAGCAGGCGGGTGCCGAGCTGCCCGCCGACGACCCCGCCGACCAGGAGCAGCAGGCCGGCCGCGAGATCGACGTTGCCGTTGCGCGCGTACCCCGCCGCCGACGCGGTCGCGATGGGCACGATCGCCAGCAGGCTCGTGGCGCTGGCCCGGCGCTGGTCCAGGGCGAACCACGCCACGAGCAGCGGGACCATGATGATCCCGCCGCCGACGCCGAACAGCCCCGAGAGGATCCCGGCGGCCACGCCGATCGCCGCGGCCCGCAGCCACCACGGGGTCGCGTGCGCGGCTGTGGGATCCCTCGGCGGCGCCGCCGGTGGCTGATCCGGCAGCCGTCCGGCGGTCGGCGCCCGGGGGGCGGTCGGCGCCCGGCAGGGGCTCGGCGTCCGGCATCGGCCGGCTCAGCCGTAGATCGAGATCGGGTTGATGACGTCGGCGAGGATCACCACGGACGACACCGCGATCAGCACGATCCCGACCCCGTAGGAGACCGGCAGCAGCCGGGACACGTCGACCGGCCCGGGGTCGGGGCTGCCCCGACGGCGCGCCCACGTCCGCCGGCCGCCCTCGTACGTCGCACCCACGACGTGCCCGCCGTCCAGGGGCAGGACCGGGAGCAGGTTGAACAGGAACAGGAACAGGTTGAGGCTGGCCATCAGGCTGATCAGGATCGCGAACTTCGCCTTGACCGGCTCCTCGGCCGCGACGACCTCCCCGGAGATCCGCCCCACGCCCACGACGCTGACCGGGCTCTCGGGATCGCGCTCCTCGCCGGCGATCATGTCCGCGGCGAGCTCGTAGACGCGCACGGGCAGGGTGATCATGGCCTGCGCGCTGCGCACCGCGACGTCCCACATGGTCGCCGGGACGGAGCTCACCGGCTGGGACACGTACTGCGTCTGCGGGGTGACGCCGATGTAGCCGGTGGCGACGATCTCCTCGCCGACCATGCCCTGGTCGTCGACGACGGGGCGGTAGGCCGTGGCCATCGGGACCTCGACCTCGCGCTGGCCGGTGGCGGTCTCCAGGCCGAGGACGACCGTCTGGCCCGGGCTGGTGCGCGTCACGTCGGTCAGCTCGGTCCAGACCGAGACGGGCTGGCCGTTGATCGAGGTGATCCGGTCACCGGCGACGATCCCGGCCACGACGGCGGGCGAGACCTGGTCCTCAGGGCCGCACTCGGGCGCATCGCGGACGAGGGTCGGGTCGGCCAGCGCGGCGGTGGCGGCCTCCTGGGTGGCCATGTACGACGGCACGCACTTGCCCACCTCGGCCACGGTCGTGGTGGGGGTGGGGATGCCGATGCCGACGAGCAGCAGGAAGAAGAAGACGATGGCCAGGAGCAGGTTCATGGTGGGTCCGCCCAGCATGACCACGACCTTCTTCGGCGCGCTCAGGCGGTAGAACAGCCGGTTCTCGTCACCGGGACGGACCTCCTCCCACGCAGCGGCCCGCGCCTCCTCGGCGAGCATCTGGAACCGGCCCGTCGTGCCGCGACCTGCCGTCCCCTCGGGGGCGCCCTTCGGCGGCGGGTACATGCCGATCATCCGGATGTAGCCACCGAGCGGGATCCACTTGATCCCGTACTCGGTCTCCTGGCCGTGCTTGGACCACAGGGTCGGGCCGAACCCCACCATGTACTGCGGGACGCGCACCCCGAACCTCTTGGCCGGCACCATGTGCCCGACCTCGTGCAGCCCGATCGACAGCCCGACGCCGAGTGCGGCCAGGAGCACCCCCAGCACGAACAACATGGATTCCATCAGTGCACCCCCGTCGCGATCCGCGACCGGGCCTCGGTCCGGGCCCAGCCGTCTGCGGCGCTGACCGCTGCCAGCGTGAAGTCATCCCCGACCACCGGGGTGTGCGCGGCCAGGACCGCCTCGATCGTGTCGACGATCCCGGTGAAGCCCAGCGCGCCCGACCGGAAGGCGTCGACCGCCACCTCGTTGGCCGCGTTGAAGACCGCGGGCGCCGTGCCGCCGGTGGCGCCCGGCGGCGCGGGCCAGGCGCACCGCGGGGAACGCGTCGTCGTCCAGGGGGTCGAAGGTCCAGGTGTGCGACGAGGTCCAGTCACACGCCGGCGACGCGTCGGGCACGCGCTCGGGCCAGGTGAGCCCGAGGGCGATCGGCAGGCGCATGTCCGGCGGGCTGGCCTGGGCCAGCGTGGACCCGTCGACGAACTCCACCATCGAGTGGACCACCGACTGGGGGTGCACCATCACCGTGATCCGCTCCATCGGGATGTCGAAGAGCAGGTGCGCCTCGATCACCTCGAGGCCCTTGTTGACCAGGGTCGCGGAGTTGATCGTGATGACCGGGCCCATGTCCCACGTCGGGTGGGCCATGGCCTGCTCGGGGGTCACCCCGGCGAGCTCGGCCCGGGTGCGCCCCCGGAACGGTCCCCCGCTGGCCGTCAGCACCAGGCGGCGCACCTCGTCGGCACGCCCGCCGACCAGGCACTGGGCCAGGGCGGAGTGCTCGGAGTCGACCGGGACGATCTGCCCCGGGGCGGCCGCGGCGGTCACCAGCGGGCCGCCGATGATCAGCGACTCCTTGTTGGCCAGGGCCAGGCTGTGCCCGGCGCGCAGGGCGGCCAGGGTGGGTTCGAGCCCGACGGCGCCGGTCATCCCGTTGAGGACGACGTCGCAGGCGCGGCCGGCCAGCTCGGTGGCTGCCTCCGGGCCGGCGAGGACCTCGGGGCGTCGCCCCGCCGGACGCAGCGCCGCCAACTCGGCCTCCAGGGCGGGAGCCGCGGAGGCGTCGGCGACGGCAACGACAGGCACGTCGAAGGTGATCGCCTGCTCGGCCAGCAGGGCCACGTTCCCACCACCGGCGGCCAGCCCGACCACGCGGAACCGCCCCGGGTTGCGCACGATGACGTCGAGGGCCTGGGTGCCGATCGAGCCGGTGCTGCCCAGGAGGATGACGTCCCTGCGCGCGGTCATGGCGCCATTGTCGCCGATCACAGCGACTACGGGCAGCCATGTCAGGCAGATGCTGACCCGCACCGTCGTCGGTGCGCGTTCGACTGCGGTTCAACTCCGATCCATCGGCGTGACTGGCGTGCGCACCGCGCGAGGCAGGAGAATCATGTGTGTGACCCGCCACCAGAACGACGCCATCAACCTCCGCCTGGCCCTGCTCGGGCTCCCGCTGCCCGTCGGCGCCGGGGACTCCGAGGCCGCCCAGCTCGCCCAGCCGATCCTCGCCCGGCAGCGTGAGCTGAGCCGGCGCCTCGCCGACCGGCTGTGTGCCGCCGACGGGCGCATCCAGGCCTTCCTCGACGACTACCTGGCCGACACCGGCGAGCTGCCGAAGCTCCCCCGGCGCACGTTCGTCCTCGATGAGCCCGGCATGGCCCGCGAGCTGTCCCTGCCCTTCGACGGCGACACCTTCACCTCGCCGCTGCTCACCAGCTACCGGCTGGTCAACGGGGTGCTGCACAACCCGGCCAACGACCGCCGGACCACCGCCGGGGTGTTCCACATCGCCGAGGGCGGCCTGCCGATCCCCGACGACAAGATCGCCGTGCCGAAGGTGGCCTTCGCCCGACTGCTGGCGCGCGCGTTCGAGCCGCCGCACGTGGACATGGTCCTGCCCTACACGGCCAACCAGCCGGAGCCGGCCGCGTGCTTCGTGTCCCTGCAGCTGCGCCCCCTGGTCGCCCCGCAGGTCCCGGGCTCCGTGCAGGAGAAGCGGATGGAGACCCGGTTCATCGTGCCCGGCGGCCTGGTCAGCAACCTCGACTTCGTGGAGGGGATCTTCGGCAACGGCGGCGATCCCTACCTGCCGGAGAACGACGCCTCCCTGGCGCCCGAGACCTGGACCGGCCACACCGGCTGCGTCATCCTCGCCCCGCACCTGACCCGCGTGACGAAGAAGGAGCTCGGCCTGCCCCACGTCGACGACGCCACCGACCGCCAGAAGCGCGACGGCGTCTGCTGGGCCGACGAGGACGAGCGCTACAACAACGGGCAGGCCTTCAAGATCTGCGCCCGCGACGCGCGCGGCGTGATCGTCACGGTCATCGCCGACAACTACTTCGGCTACTGCAAGAAGGAGGTCAAGACCCAGATCTCCTACTCGGCCAACCTCTTCGGCAACGCCGAGGAGGAGCACGCCGGCGGGGCGCTGGTCTTCCCCAGCTACAACCTGGGCCAGGAGTACACCGAGAACCAGTGCCGCGACTCCTACACCCTCGCCCAGGTCCTCGACCGCGACCCGCAGCGGTTCGCCGCACAGCCGGAGGGCCATGCGCTCGACCTGCAGCAGCCGCACATCGTCCTGGTCCCCGGCGGGGCGCGCTACTCGATGCGCGACATGACGGTCTCGTGGCCGGGAGAGGACGGCCAGCGCGCCTCGATCCCCATGCGCGCCGACACGTGCTACCTCAGCCCGAACGGCTACCGGGTCCAGATGCACCAGCAGCCCTTCGACCCGACGGTGTGGAACCTGACCGGGACCGTGGCCGAGCCGACGTCGTGCCACAAGCCGGCGACGGTGTCCGGCGGCGGCAAGTCGGAGATCTCCAAGGCCATCACCGACGCGTTCATCTACGGCTCGGCCTACGTCGCGGACTTCGACGACGACATGGACCGGGTCGCGGCGATCCTCGAGCGGGACTACTCCCAGCGGTTCCTCGACCCGGCGCGCAACGGCGTGGACCACCGGCGGATCCTCGCCGAGGACCGCTCGATCGGGTCGGTCATCAAGCTGCTCACGCCGTCGCCGGCCATGTACACGGCGGAGCACAACGCGTGGCTGGAGCGCATCCCCGTCCACGTCAAGGAGCTCGTCTACGTGATCAAGCGCGCCTACCGCCCGGAGTGGGGCGACGACTGGCGCAGCCACTTCAGCGTCGTGATCATCAACGGCCGGCAGGGCAACTCGCTGCGCCTGGACGGGAGCAAGATCACCGTCAACATGCTGCGCGTCGGGTTCAACACCGACGGCTCCTGGCGGCTGTTCGGCCTGCGCCACGACTTCTCCCCGGCGACCAAGGTCCAGACCCAGGACGACATCACGGCCTCGACGGTCGTGCCCGGCTCCATCATCGGCCTCGACCCGAGCCGCTCGTACCGGCTCGTGGAGAACTGCGAGAACCTGCTGTTCCAGCGACCGGACGACGCGATCCACCGCGGGTACGACAAGCAGGCCGAGCGCGACATCGCCTCACCCGGGACGTTCCTGTCCAACTGGCAGCCGCTGACCCGTGCCGATGCCGTCGCCATGCGCGACGACGCGGTCGCCTTCAGCGCGTTCTCCGCCCCGATGGCCGGGATGATCAGCGCATTCGCCGACTCCCCCGAGGACCAGGGACCCACGTACTTCGTCAGCTCGGCCAACCCGCGGATCGTCGACGGCAAGCCCACGAAGAACCCCCGGTACCTGCAGCCCCGACCCGACCGGGCCAACGCGCCGGCGACCGCGGTCGGCCGAGCTCTCGTCCCGGCTGGCCCGCCGCCTGCCCTGCGACGCACCGCTGATCCAGCCGGTGGACGTCGTCGCCGCAGGACGTCGCAACAACCCGCCGGACGGCCCGGTCCCTCCCCTGTGCTCGTTCAACCCGCTGCACTACATGGAGCTGCCCGAGCTGTTCATGGAGTTCATCTCCTCGATGACCGGCAAGTCCCCGTCCACGACGGGCGCCGGGTCCGAGGGGGCGCTGACCAAGGGCCCGTTCAACGCGATGCCGGCGGTCGTCGACCTGAACTCCTCGCTGCTGGGCTACATCCTCACCGGCTACGACGGCTGGCTGTCCGCAGCCGGCTACGTCGGGCCGAAGGTGCGCGTGGACCACGACATCTCCATGCTCATCCCCGAGACCTTCTCCCGGATGAGCCCGCAGGAGCGGGACGCGAGGAACCTCATCGCCGAGGGCGCCCTGGAGAAGCTGGACGACTTCGAGCACGAGGGCACCGTGGTCGCGGCCAGCCGGCTGGGCTACCGGATCACCGAGACCTTCGCCACCGAGTACTTCGGCCGGATCTTCCTGCACCCGCACATGGTGCTCACCCCGGAGATGCTGCGTCCCGAGCTGCAGGACGTCGCGGTATTCGCCCAGTCGGTGGCCACGATCGTGGCCACCCACGAGCGGGTCGCCCGGTCCTACTTCGACGACGGGACCGTCTCCCTGGCCATCCCGCCGCTGCGGGCGCTGCTGGAGATCATGGCCCACGGCGTCACCGCGCAGGGGTGGAGCCTGGACACGCCGGAGTTCCGGGAGATGTTCACGCGCGAGTCCGTCCTGGCCTCGGACTGGTACGCAGCCCGGCTGGACGCCAAGCAGGCCGCGGCCCGCGGTCGAGCTGACGCTGGGCTCGCCGCGATCGAGAAGTTCGTGACCACCCCCGGCAACGAGGAGCCCACCGCCCGGCTGGACATGCCGGCGAGGGTTGCCGCGGCCCGGGCGGAGGCCGAGCGGCTGGCCGGTCCGCAGTACCGCGAGCGGCTGGTCGGCACGACGGGCAACACCCCGCTCTGAGCCGCGCGGGTGCCGGCCGCGCGAACAGGAGACCCGACGCCACCGGACGTACTGTGGGCATGTCCCATCACAGCGCGGAGGCGACATGTCCGTGAAGGCGAGTACGACGAGAGGCGCATGGACCCACCGGATGCGGTGGCCCTTGTCGGTGACGGCGACACGGTCGTCCTGCCGATCGGGGCGGGCGAGGCACCAGCCCTGCTCCACGCCCTGTCCGAGCGGCGTCGGACCTGCGCGGGCGTGACGGTGTTCCAGCTCCTGCCCCTGGTCGATGCGGGGTACTTCGACCCGGACACGACCGAGCACGTGCGGCACAGCACCGCCTTCCTGGGCGGGACCAGCCGCAAGGGGCGGCCCAGGGATGGGTGGACTACTGCCCGGCGCACTTCTCGGAGATCCCGGAGCTGATCCGCCGTGGCCTGCTGCCCTGCGACGTCGTCTTCGCCCGGGCCTCGGCCATGGATGAGCACGGGTACTTCTCCCTGGGCCTGTCTGCCGACTACACGATGGCCGCGATCGAGCGGGCCCGCGCGGTGGTGCTGGAGGTGAACCCGGGCGTCCCGTTCTGCTTCGGGGACTGCCACGTGCACATCTCCCAGGTCGCCGCCCTCGTCGAGAGCTCGGACCCGATCGTCGAGCTGCCCCATCCGTCACTCGGGCCCGTCGAGCTGGGCATCGGTCGGTTCGTCGCCGAGCTGATCCCCGACGGCGCCACGCTGCAGATCGGCATCGGCGCCATCCCCGACGCCGTGGTGCAGCAGCTCGGTGACAAGAACGACCTCGGGGTCCACACCGAGATGTTCGGCGACGGGATCCTGTCGCTGCTCGAGGCCGGGGTCATCACCAACGCCCGCAAGAACGTCCACCACGGCAAGATGCTGGCCACGTTCGCCCTCGGGTCGCGCCACCTCTACGAGTTCATGCACCGCAACCCGGCACTCGAGATGCACCCGGTGGACGTGACCAACGACCCGTTCCTCGCCGGGCAGAACGACAACCTGCACTCGATCAACGGCACGCTGGCGGTGGACCTGATCGGGCAGTGCGGCTCGGAGACCCTGGGGCACCTGCCGTACTCGGGAAGCGGCGGGCAGGTCGACTTCGTGCGAGCCGCGAACCGCTCGAGGGGTGGCAGGGCGATCATCGTGGTGCCCTCGACCGCTCGCCAGGGCACCGTGTCACGGATCGTGGCCACGCTGGCGCCGGGGACGCACGTCACGACGGGCAAGAACGACGTGGACTACGTGGTCACCGAGTACGGGGTGGCCCAGCTGCGGGGACGCTCGGCCCGGGAGCGCGCGAGGGCGCTGATCGACATCGCCCACCCCGACTTCCGTGACCAGCTGGCCGACGACGCGGCCCGTCTGCGGGCGACGTGATCCCGGCCGGCGAGCCGAGCCCTCAGAGCGGCAGGCCGGTCAGGACCATGACCTTCTCGTAGGTGAAGTCGGCCATGGCCGACTTCAGCCCCTCGCGACCGAACCCCGAGGCCTTCACCCCGCCGTAGGGCATCTGGTCGGCCCGGAACGAGGGGACATCACCGATGACCACTCCCCCGACCTCGAGCTCGCTGTGCGCCCGGAACGCCGTGACCATGTTGTGCGTGAAGACGCCGGTCTGCAGGCCGAAGCGCGAGTCGTTGACCGTGGCGAACGCCTCGTCGACACCGTCGACCGGGACGATCACCAGCACGGGGCCGAACACCTCCTCGGCGCACACCTTGGCGTCGGCCGGGGCGTCGATCAGCACGGTCGGCGCGACCGTCGCGCCGTCCCGGGTGCCGCCGGCCAGCAGCCTGGCGCCCGAGGCGACGGCCTCCTCGACCCACGACTGGACGCGGATCGCCGCCGCCTCGTTGACCAGGGGCCCCACCACGGTCTCGTCGTCCCACGGGGATCCGGTCGGCAGACCCCGGACCTTCTCCACGATCATCGGGACGAGCTGGTCCAGCAGGCTCCGATCGACGATCACCCGCTGCACCGAGATGCAGGACTGCCCGGCCTGGTAGTTGGCGAACGTCGCGATCCGCGACGCCGCCCACTCCAGGTCCGCCGGCGAGCTCCAGTCGGCCAGGACCACCGCCGCGGCGTTGCCGCCGAGCTCGAGGGTCACGTGCTTGGCGGGGACGGAGGCCTGGATCTGGTAGCCGACGACGTCCGAGCCCGTGAAGGACACCACCGGGAGCCGGGGGTCGGCGACCAGCCCCGGGGCGGCGTCGTTGCCCACCGGCAGGACCGACCAGGATCCCTCGGGCAGGCCGGTCTCGGCCAGCAGCTCACCGAGCAGCAGCGCTGACAGCGGCGTGGACGGGGCCGGCTTGATGATGATCGGCGCCCCGACCGCGATCGCCGGGGCCACCTTGTGCGCGGTCAGGTTCAGCGGGAAGTTGAACGGGGCGATCCCCAGGACCGGCCCGATCGGGAACCGGCGCACCAGGGCGGCCCTGCCCGCGGCAGCCGGGTCGGTGTCCAGTCGCTGGAACTCGCCGTTGAAGCGCCGGGCCTCCTCGGCTGCCCACCGGAAGGTCGAGGCCACGCGGTGGGTCTCGGCCCGGGCCCACATCAGCGGCTTGCCGTTCTCGGCGGTGATCAGGCGCGCGATCTCCTCGGCGCGCTGCGTGACGCTGGTGGAGACGTGCATCAGCGCCTCGGCGCGCACGGCTGCCGGCTGGGCGGCGGTCACGTGGCGCGCAGCCCAGGCCGCGGCCACCGCCTGCTCGACCTGGTCGGCGGTCGGAACGGCATGGCGGCCGACCACGGAGCCGTCGTACGGGTTGAGGACATCGGCGACGATGTCGCTGGTCGCGGGCCGCCCCGCGATCCAGAACGGGAGGGGGGCAGGGGAGGGCTCAGGGTGCATGAGGGGCCACGATACCGG